>CAZOHI010000012.1:0-53032 GCA_964579695.1 uncultured Caulobacter sp.
GGTCGGCGGCCATGCCGGCGCAGTCGCCGACGTTGTCGCCGACGTTGTCGGCGATGGTGGCGGCGTTGCGGGGGTCATCCTCGGGGATGCCGGCCTCGACCTTGCCGACCATGTCGCCGCCCACGTCGGCGCCCTTGGTGAAGATGCCGCCGCCCAGGCGGGCGAAGATGGAGATCAGGGAAGCGCCGAAGCCCAGGGCGACCAGCGAGTCGATGACTTCGCGGCTGGTGTTCTCCAGGCCGAGGTGCGTCGTCAGCACGCCGTAGTAGCCCGCCACGCCCAGCAGGGCGAAGCCGGCCACCAGCATGCCGGTGACGGCGCCGGAGCGGAACGCCAGGGACAGGCCCTTGGCGAGCCCTTCGGAGGCGGCCTGGGCCGTGCGGACGTTGGCGCGCACCGAGATCAGCATCCCGGCGAACCCGGCCAGACCCGACAGCACCGCGCCGATCAGGAAGCCGACCGCGGGCAGCACGCCCAGCAGCAGCCACAGCGCGACGAGGACGACGACGCCGACGATAGCGATGGTGGTGTATTGGCGGCGCAGGTAGGCCTGGGCCCCTTCCTGGATCGCCGCGGCGATCTCCTGCATCCGCGCATTCCCGGGCGAGGCCCGCATCAGCGAGCCGGTCTGCACGGCGCCGTAGAGCACCGCTAGCAGGCCGGCGATAATCACCAGCGTAAGACTCATGTTCCGAACGCCCCTTGTTTCCTGAGCATGGCAGGCCGCGCCGCCAATGTACGGCGATCGGTTACAGCCCGCCCGTTTCCCTAATTGAAGACGAGAACGGTTTGTTTGCCAAAGATGCCCGGCGGGCGCAACCGCGTGGAATTCACCCGGTTTTCGGACGCGGCACGTTGGTGCGTTGCTTGGGCGTTTGCGACAGTATGGTGATGGAGCCGATGTTCTTGGCGCCCGCGATAGCCACGGCCTCGCGTTTCAGGGCCGCCTTCAACTTGGCCTCATCGATTTTCGTGTAGTCGTCGGCGCGTGTAAACGGCGTGCGATGCGCGGCCCGGACGAGTGCGTCGCGGAAGTAAGGCTCCTTCTCCCGCAGCTTCGAGGAGTCGGCCAGGGGCGGCAGGGCGATGCGCGCCTGGACGAAGACGTAGTTCACCAGCTTGCCGTCCGCGACGATGGGCAGGGCGACAGGCGAGATGTCGATGTACTGGCCGACCTTCTTGTCCTTCGGCTCGCCGCCGCCCGCCGCCTGCGCCGATCCGGCGGCGGCGAGGAGGAGGGCTGCGAGGAAGAGACGGCGCATGACAGGCTCCGGGAATCGGGGAGCCCTGAGGATGGTCGCCAAGTCTTAAGAAAGCAGGGTGGAGATCCTCCCCCTTTGGGGGAGCATCCTAGAGGTGCCGGTATCCTAATGTCGGGGTCTCGACGGGCGCGCCGCCGTGGAAGGCCCCAACCCCCTCGCCTTCCATGAACGTCCCGACCCGAGTCATTCCCTCGATCTCGCCCGCCCCCGCGCAGACCACCTCATAGTCGTCGCCCCCCGTCGCCAGCGCCAGCAGCCCCGCCGCGCGGTCCGGCTGTGCGGCGAGCCAGCGGGCGGCGGGTTCGGAGAGCGGCAGGCGCTCCAGCTCCACCCTCAGCCCGCAGCCGCTGGCCGCCGCGATATGCCCCGCGTCCGCCAGCAGCCCGTCGGAAACGTCGGCGGCCGCCCTCGCCTGCCGCCGCAGGACCTCGCGCAGCCTCAGGCGCGGTTCGGGGAGCCGGTATCGCCCCGCCAGCCACGCGTCGTCGATCTCGCCCCGCGCGGCTTTCAGGCCCAGGAAGCCGTCGCCCACCGTCCCGCTCACCAGCAGCAGGTCGCCGGGCCTGGCGCCCGCCCGCCGGATCATGCCCCCCGCCGGGACGTGGCCCAACATGGTGACGGAAGCGGTGAAGGGACCCGGGGTCGTCACCGTGTCGCCGCCCAGCAGCGGCAGGCCGAACGCCTGTCCGTCCTCGGCCAGCCCGCGCGCGAAGGCGTCCCGCTCGACCCAGCCCCAGCCCTGCGGCCACATCGCCGCGAGGAAGTAGCCGTAGGGCTCCGCGCCCTTGGCGGCGAGGTCGGACAGGTTCACCCGCAGCAGCTTGCGCGCCACGAGGTCGAGCGGATCGTCGGGCAGGAAGTGGACGCCCTGGACGACGGCGTCCTTGGTGACGACGAGGTCGCAGCCCGCCCGCGCGGGCAGCACGGCGGCGTCGTCCAACAAGTCCAGCGCCTCGGGCGCCTCGCGGGTCAGCGGGCGCAGCAGCCTTGCGATGGTCTCGAATTCATCGACCGGCATCCCGCGCGATCCCATCCAGCGCCCCGTTGACGAAGCCCGGCTCCGGCCCCTCGAAGAAGGACTTGGCGATCTCGACATATTCGTCGATGGCCACCTCGTGCGGCACGTCGGGGCGACGCATCAGCTCGAACGCCCCGGCCCGCAGGATGGCGCGCAGGGTGGCGTCGATCCGCTCCAGCCGCCAGCCCTCGGCCAGCCGCCTGGCGATGGCCTTGTCGGTGTCGGCCTGCTCCTCGACCACGCCGCGCACCAGCTCGCCGAAGAACGCCTCGTCGGCCTCGCCCATGGTGTGGCCGTCGACGTCACGCTCGAAGCGATGCTCGGAGAACTCGCGCACGACGGCCTCGGCGCCCACGCCGGACACCTCCATCTGGTAGAGGGCCTGCACGGCCGCCAGCCGGGCCACGGAGCGGGCCTTGCGGTTCATCGGGACTGGCCGAGAAGCTGGCGACGCAGGCCGATGACGTCCAGGCACGCGCGCGCCGCGCCGCCGCCCTTGTCGCCTTCGGAGACGTTGGCCCTGGCCCACGCCTGCTCCTCGGTCTCGACGGTCAGGATGCCGTTGCCGATGGCCAGCTTCTTGCCGACGGCCAGGTCCATCAGGCCCCGGGCGCTTTCGTTCGACACGATCTCGAAGTGGTAGGTCTCGCCCCGGATCACGACGCCCAGCGCGATGTAGCCGTCATAGCGCACGCCCGCCGGGCGGTGGCCGCCCTCCTCCGCCAGAGCGATCACGGCGGGGACCTCCAGGGCGCCCGGTACGGAGACGACGTCGTACTCGGCCTCATGGGCGTCGAGCGTGGAGGTCGCGCCACGCAGCAGCTCGTCCGACAGGTCGGAATAGAAGCGCCCTTCGACGATCAGGATGCGGACCTTGTCTTCGATCATCACTCTTCCTCGCTGGGCGCCGGTATCGGCGCGCGGCCGACGATCTTCAGGCCGTAACCTTCCATCGCCGCCGGCTTGATGGGACTGGAGGTCAGGAGAACCATTTCCCGCACGCCCAAGTCGAGCAGGATTTGCGCCCCGACGCCATAATCGCGCAGGGCGTTGCTGCGGGCGGCCTCGCGCTCGATGCCGCCATAGCGTTCGGACAGCCAGGCCGGGTTCGGATCGCGGATGAACACCGCCACGCCGGCCCCGTCGTGCGCGGCGATGGTGCGCAGGGCGCTCGGAACATAGTCGCGCCGGGCCTCGACATGGCCCAGCATGTCGGCGGCGAAGTCCACCTGGTGCATCCGCACCAGGGTCGGGATATCGGGGTCCACCTTCCCCCGCACCAGGGCCACATGCTCGGCGCGGTCGATGGTGTTCCGATAGATGATCATGCGGAAGGCGCCGCCGTGGACGCTCTCGAACGGCGTGTCCAGCACCCGCTCGACGCAGCGCTCGTTGCGGCGGCGATAGGCGATGAGGTCGGCGATGGTGCCGATCTTCAGGCCGTGAAGCTGCGCGAAGGCGATCAGTTCCGGCAGGCGGGCCATCGTCCCGTCGTCGTTCATGATCTCGCAGATGACGCCCGCCGGGTTCAGGCCCGCCAGACGGGAGATGTCGACCGCCGCCTCTGTATGCCCGGCGCGGACCAGCACGCCGCCATCCTTGGCCACCAGCGGGAAGACGTGGCCGGGCGAGACGATGTCGTCCACGCTTTTCGTGGGATCGACGGCCACCGCGATGGTGTGGGCGCGGTCATGGGCCGAGATGCCCGTGGTGACGCCCTCGCGCGCCTCGATGGAGATGGTGAAGGCCGTGCCGTGGCCCGCCTGGTTGTCCACCGCCATCGGCGGCAGGCGAAGCTGTCTGGACCGCTCGCCGGTGATCGACAGGCAGATCAGTCCCCGCGCGTGCTTGGCCATGAAGTTGATCTGGTCCGGGGTCGCGAACTGGGCCGGGATGATGACGTCGCCCTCGTTCTCGCGGTCCTCGGCGTCCACGAGGATGTAGGGACGGCCGTTGCGGGCGTCCTCGATGATGTCCTCGATGGGAGAGATGGGGCTGTCGGTCATGCTTCCGTTTCCCGCCAGCGCGCCAGATACCGCGCCAGCATGTCGATCTCGATGTTCACCCGGCCGCCGACCTTCAGGCCGCCGAGGGTGGTCACATCCCAGGTGTGGGGGATGATGTTCAGGCCGAAGACGTCGTCCGCGACCTCGTTGACGGTCAGGGACACGCCCTCGACCGTGACGGAGCCCTTGGGCGCGATCAGCCGGTGCAGCGGGCGCGGGGCGCGGATGGAGACGCGGTGAGAGCCGCCCTCGGGCTCGATGGCGACCACCTCCCCCACCCCGTCCACGTGGCCGGAGACGATGTGGCCGCCCATCTCGTCGCCAAGCTTCGCGGCGCGTTCCAGGTTGACCTTCGCGCCTTCGGAAAGCTCGCCCAGCGTGGTCTTCGACAGCGTCTCGCCGGAGACCTCGACCGCGAACCAGCCGTCGCCCTTCTCGACCACGGTCAGGCAGCAGCCCGCGTGGCTGATCGAGGCGCCGAGGTCGACCGTGGACAGGTCGAAGGCGGTCTCGATCTCATAGCGCCGGTCGCGGTTGGTTTCCCGCACCGACCTGATCCGTCCCACGTCCGTGACGATGCCGGTGAACATCAGGCCCTCTCGTACCGCTCCCAAAGGTCGTCGCCGACCGCATCCAGGGCCACCCGCTTGAACCGGGGCGCCTTGGCCAGTTCCGTGACCGCCAGCGCGCCCAGCCCCGGACGGCCCTCGCCGCCCAGCACCATCGGCGCCCGGAACCACTCCAGCGCGTCCACCAGGCCGCAGCGGATGAAGCTCGCCGCCACCTGGCCGCCGCCCTCGACGAAGACGCTGCCTATCCCCTCGCCCGCCAGCGCCTCCAGCGCCGTGTCGAGGTCCGGGCGTTCGCCGACGGCCTTCACTTGAAGCACCCTGACCCCAACGTCAGTCAAACACTTGTTTGGCGGATCGATGCTGACGACATAGGTCGGGACCTCGCGCGCCGTGCGGGCGACGGCGCATTCGGGCGTCAGGCGCTGGCGGCTGTCGAGCACCACGCGGGCGGGCTGGCGGCCGTTGAAGCCCGGCAAGCGCACCGTCAGTTCGGGATCGTCGGCCAGCACCGTCTCGATGCCGACCAGCACCGCGTCGTGGTCGGCGCGCATGGCGTGAACGGCGTGGCGCGCCTCCTCGCCCGTGATCCAGCGGCTTTCCCCGGTAGAGGTGGCGATCCGCCCGTCGAGCGAGGTCGCGAGCTTCAGGGTGACCCGCATGGTCAGCCCTCTTCGGTCTCGTGCAGGCCCTCTTTGGCGAGGAAGCTGGCGAAGTCCCCCGTCTCGCGGAAGTCGCGGTAGACCGAGGCGTAGCGGACGTAGGCTACGTCATCGAGCTGCTTCAGCGCCGCCATGACCAGCTCGCCCACGGCCGAGGACGGCAGTTCCGTCTCGCCCATGCTTTCGAGCTGGCGGACGATGCCGCTGACCATCCGCTCGACCCGATCGGGATCGATGGGGCGCTTGCGGGTGGCGATGGCGATGGAGCGCATCAGCTTGTCGCGGTCGAAGGCGTTGCGCCGCCCCGACCGCTTGACGATGACCAGCTCGCGAAGCTGCACACGCTCGAAGGTGGTGAAGCGGCCGCCGCAGGCCGGGCACAGCCGCCGGCGCCGGATGGCCGCGCCGTCTTCCGACGGGCGGCTGTCCTTCACCTGGCTCTCTTCGTTGCCGCAGAACGGGCACCGCATGATCTGGGCCCTCCGTGCGGCCTCGACTACTAATTGTAGATGGGGAACCGCGCCGTCAACGCCAGCACTTCCTCGCGGACCTTGGCCTCGGCGGCCGAGTTGTCCTCGCCGTTCTTCGACAGGCCGTCCACGACGTCGCCGATGAGCTGGCCGATGCGGGTGAATTCGGGGACGCCGAAGCCGCGCGTCGTGCCCGCTGGCGTGCCGACCCGGATGCCCGAGGTCGTCGCCGGGGGCAGCGGGTCGAAGGGGATGCCGTTCTTGTTGCAGGTGATGTGGGCCCGCTCCAGGCTGGCTTCCGCCGCCTTGCCGGTCACGCCCTTGGGCTGGAGGTCGACCAGCATGACGTGGCTGTCGGTGCCGCCGGAGACGATGTTCAGGCCCGCCTTCTGGAGCGCGTCCGACAGGGCGTTGGCGTTGGCGATGATCCGCTGGGCGTAGAGCTTGAACTCCGGCTGGAGCGCCTCGCCGAACGCCACGGCCTTGGCGGCGATGACATGCTCCAGCGGGCCGCCCTGCAGGCCGGGGAAGACCGCCGAGTTGATCTTCTTGCCCAGGTCCAGGTCGTTGGACAGGATCAGCCCGCCGCGCGGGCCGCGCAGGGTCTTGTGGGTGGTGGTGGTGACGATGTGGGCGTGGGGCAGCGGGCTGGGATACTCCCCGGCAGCCACCAGGCCCGCGAAGTGGGCCATGTCCACCATCAGGTAGGCGCCGATCGAGTCGGCGATCTGGCGGAAACGGGCGAAGTCGATGATGCGGCCATAGGCCGAGCCGCCCGCGATGATCAGCTTCGGCTTCTCGGCGGCCGCCACCTCGGCGACCATGTCGTAGTCGATGAGCTGGTCCTGCTTGCGCACCGTGTAGGCGACGGGGCGGAACCACTTGCCCGACTGGTTGGCGGGAGAACCGTGGGTCAGGTGGCCGCCCGCCGCCAGGTCCATGCCCATGAAGGTGTCGCCCGGCTTCAGCAGCGCCATGAACACCGCCTGGTTGGCGTTGGCGCCCGAGTGAGGCTGGACGTTGGCGAAGGCGCAGTTGAAGAGTTGCTTCGCCCGCTCGATAGCCAGCGTCTCGATGACGTCGACATGCTCGCAACCGCCGTAGTAGCGGCGGCCCGGATAGCCCTCCGCGTACTTGTTGGTCAGGATCGAGCCCTGGGCCTCCAGAACCGCGCGGCTGACGATGTTCTCCGAGGCGATCAGCTCGATCTGGTCGCGCTGGCGGCGCAGCTCGTACTCGATGGAGTCGAAGATTTCGCGGTCGGCGGCGGCGAGGTCGGCGCCGAAGAACCGGGCGGGGACTGGCGTCGAGGCGGGAGCGTTCATCAGGGAATCCTTCGGCTGGGCGGCGCGCGGGGCCTCTTTACCCCCCCACGCGGCCGGATCAAACGGGTCTTCTCGGGAACCAGGAGCCATCCCGGCGCATTCAACGTCGACCTGACCCGCATTTTCGGGCCGGGCGGTGAGCTGTGAGCAAAGGGGGAGCGCGTGGACGAGCGCCTGAGCGAATACGACGGCGGGGCCAGCAGCGACGAAATCCTGGCGTGCAGCGCGGACATCGTGGCGGCCTATGTAGGCCAGAACACCGTCCCGGCCGACCAGCTCCCCGACCTGATCCGCACCGTTCATCGGACCCTCGCGACCCTCGGCCAGTCCGAGCCCGCCCGTCCGGCCGAGAAGCAGAAGCCGGCGGTCCCCGTCTCCAAGTCGGTGCAGAACGACTACATCGTCTGCCTGGAAGACGGCGCGAAGCTGAAGATGCTGAAGCGCTACCTGCGCTCGCGCTACGACATGAGCCCCGAGGAATACCGCCGCAAATGGGGCCTGCCGCCGGATTACCCGATGGTGGCGCCGGCCTATGCGGCGCGGCGGTCCGACTTCGCCAAGCAGATCGGGCTGGGCAAGGGCGTGAGGCGGCGGAAGTAGCTCCTACGCCGCCACGCCGCCGAGGCGGGCGATGTTGCAGTGGGACCAGAGCTTCTGCATCGCCCCCACGAGGTCGCGCATCATCTCGTCCGTATGGAACGGCGTCGGCGTGAAGCGCAGGCGCTCGGTCCCGCGCGGCACGGTGGGGTAGTTGATCGGCTGCACATAGACGCCGTGGTCGGCCAGCAGCATGTCGGAAACCAGCTTGCAGTGGACCGCGTCGCCCACCAGCACCGGCACGATGTGGCTGACCGAGGAGTCCATCACCGGCAGCCCGGCGTCCTTCATCATCCGCTTCAGGGTCGCGGCGCGCTCCTGGTGCCGCTCGCGGATTTCGTTGTGCTCCTTCAGCCAGCGCACGGAGGCGGCGGCCCCGGCGGTCAGCGCCGGCGGCAGCGAGGTCGTGAAGATGAACCCCGAGGCGTAGAGCCGCACGGCGTCCACCATGTCGGCGTCCCCGGCGATGTAGCCGCCCATAACCCCGAACGCCTTGCCCAGCGTGCCCTCGACGATGTCGATGTCGGCCATCACGCCGTCGCGCTCGGCCACGCCCGCGCCGCGCTCGCCGTAGAGGCCGACGGCGTGGACTTCGTCGAGGTAGGTCAGCGCGCCGTACTTACGGGCCAGCGCGATGGTGCCCGCCAGGTCGGCGATGTCGCCGTCCATCGAATAGACGCTCTCGAACGCCACCAGCTTGGGCGCGTCGGCGGGCGCGGCGGCCAGCAGTTCCTCGAGGTGCGCCAGATCGTTGTGGCGGAAGATGTGACGCCGCCCCCCGCCGTTGCGGATGCCCGCGATCATCGAGGCGTGGTTCAGGGCGTCGGAGAAGGTGATCAGGCCCGGCAGGATCTTCTGCAGCGTCGCCAGCGTCGCCTCGTTGGCCACGTAGCCGGAGGTGAACAGCAGCGCCGCCTGCTTGCCGTGCAGGTCGGCCAGCTCGGCCTCCAGCTCGACATGGTGGTGGGTGGTGCCGGAGATGTTGCGCGTGCCGCCCGAGCCCGAGCCGTTGGCGTCGATGGCCGCGTGCATGGCGTCCAGCACGACGGGGTTCTGGCCCTGGCCGAGATAGTCGTTGGAGCACCAGACCACGACCTCGGCTTCCGAGCCGTCGGGACGGGTCCAGGTGGCGCGCGGGAAGTCGCCCCGGTGGCGCTTCAGGTCGGCGAAGACCCGATAGCGGCCCTCCGACCGGACCTGTTCGACCGCGATACGGAAAGCGGACTTGTAATCCATCGTCTCTGCGCTTCGGCCCGTTCGCGCGGGGGCGCTCGGGCCGTCCCCTGTTCTTCGGGGCGGCTTGTCGCATCGACCGCCGCCCCTGTCCATATAGGGGATATCCCCTAACGGCGCACGAACGCCTTTGGCCGCAGGGCCTTAACGGGACCCGCGCGGCTTCCTGAACTTGTAGACGAACTGGTCGGTCCGGCCCCTGATCTTCTCGTCGAAGACGCTGGCCTTGCGGTCGTCGCGGGGATTGCGCAGGACGCGGCTCTCGCCCTCCAGGATGAAGCCGGCGGCCTCGACCTCCTGGCGCACGACCATGGGGTCGATGCGGTGCAGGGTGTCGACGTCGCGCAGGCCCGAGCCCGGCTCGGCCGAGTGGTCGGTCACCAGGTAGACGCCGCCGGGCTTCAGCGCCCGGAAGACGGCCCTGTTCACCGCCGCCACGTCCACCGGCCCCATGAAGCGGGCGTGCATGTCGTGGTAGTTCTGGCTGGTCCACACCAGGTCCAGCTTCTCGGCCGCGCCGAAGTCCGGCAGCATGTTCACCGTCATGCGCGTGTTCTTGTAGGCTGGATCGTTGACCACGGCGGTCACGGCGGGCGCCCGTTTGGCCATCTTCGTCAGTTCGTCCGGCACGTAGGCATAGACCCTGCCCCTCGGCCCCACGGCCCTGGACAGGATGCGGGTGTAGTAGCCGCCGCCGGGAATCAGGTCGGCGACCTTCATCCCCGGCTGGAGGCCGGTGAAGGCGATCAGCTTGGACGGGCGGCGGTCGCCGTCGCGGGCGCGGTCGGCCTCGGGCCGGGCGGGATCGATGACGGCGGCGGCGATGTGCGGCGGCACGAACACCGCCTCGCCCGGAGGCGGCGGGGGCGGCGGCGGAAGGGTCGTACAGGCGGCCAGGGTGGCGGACGCGGCCAGCAAGGCGGCGAAGGCTATGGAACGGTTACGCATGTACTCCTCCCGTACCTGTTCTTTGAAGCGACGGTACGGGTTGATGACCTGCCGCCGCTGGCGCAACCTGTCAACGACCAGAACGAGACGAAAAAGGGGCGCGACATGACCGAGCCGTCTTCTGACCGGCGCTCCGCGATGGACCGCAACCTTGCGCTGCTCAACTATGGGCTGCTGTTCTCCTCGATCTTCTTCGCGGGCATTCCGGCGCTGATCGCCGTCATCATAGCCTACTCCCAGCGCGGCGAGGCGGCGGCGGCGGTGCGCAGCCATCACGATTTCCAGATCCGCATCTTCTGGGTCGCCTTCGTGCTGACCATGGCTGCGGCGGCTTGCGGGCTGGGGGCGCTGCTGATCGGGATAAGCGAGGTGGTGCAGTTCGGGCTGTCCCAGGGCTTCCACAACTGGGAAGGCGTGGTCATCGACCTGGACGACATCCGCATCGACGCCAGCGTCATCGTGCTGGTGGTCGGGGCGATCCTGCTGTCCCTGCTGACGGCGATCTGGCTGATCGCCGCGCCCGCCTTCGGCTTCGTCCGGCTTGCGTCGGAGCGGGGCATCGGCGACAGGGCGGCATGACCCACGCCCCCCTCGCCGCCTACCCCGCCCTGCGCCTGCGCCGCCTGCGCCAGTCCGACTGGACCCGCCGTCTGGTGCGCGAGAGCGCCCTGACCCCCGCCGACCTGATCTGGTCGATGGTGGTGCACGACGGCGAGGGCCGCGTTCCCGTCGCCTCCATGCCCGGCGTCGAGCGGCTGTCGGTGAGCGAGGCCGTCAAGGCCGCCGTCGAGGCCAGAGCCCTGGGCATCCCCGCCATCGCCGTATTCCCCCACATCGACGGGGCGAAGAAGGACGCCTCCGGCTCCCTCGCCGCCGACCCGGACGGCCTGATCGCCCGCGCGGTGAGGGCCATGAAGGACGCAGCGCCCGAGGTCGGGATCATGTGCGACGTGGCGCTCGACCCCTTCACCGACCACGGCCACGACGGGCTGGTAGAGAACGGCCGCATCCTCAACGACCCCACCATAGAGCGGCTGGTCGAGCAGGCGCTGATGCAGGCCAGGGCGGGCTGCGACATCCTCGCGCCCTCCGACATGATGGACGGCCGGGTCGGCGCCCTGCGCGCGGCGCTGGAGGCCGAGGGGCTGCAGGACACGATGATCATGTCCTACGCCGCCAAGTACGCTTCGGCCTTCTACGGCCCGTATCGCGACGCCATCGGCTCGGGGAAGCTGGGGACCGGCTCGGTCGACAACCCCGGCGACAAGAAGACCTACCAGATGGACCCGGCCAACACCGACGAGGCCCTGCGCGAGGTCGCCCTGGACATCGCCGAGGGCGCCGACATGGTGATGGTCAAGCCGGGGATGCCCTACCTCGACATCGTGCGGCGGGTGGTGGACGCCTTCGCCATGCCGACGTTCGCCTTCCAGGTCAGCGGCGAGTACGCGATGCTGATGGCGGCGGCGCGCAACGGCTGGCTGGACGAGGACCGCGCCATCCTCGAAAGCCTCGGCGCCTTCAAGCGCGCGGGCTGCGCGGGGGTGATCACCTACTTCGCGCCGAGGGCGGCGCGGATGTTGGGCTAATCCACTCCCGTCATCCCGGCCCTCCGCGCTTCGCGCTACGGCCGGGATGACGGGGAAGCGATCAGTTCAGATCGAACCTGATCGGCACCGTCACGATAGTCCCCGTCGCGATCGGCTTGCCGTCGACCACCTTGCGGAGCTTGAACTTCGGCGTGAGCTTCAGCGCCGCCTCGCCGAAGCCGAGGCCCGCAGGTTCCTCCGAGGCGACGACGCAGGCGTCCAGCCGGTATTCGGCCGTCGCCTTGCAGGTCAGCTTCACGACGCCGGGCTCACGCGCCTTGCGGGCGGCCTTGGGATATTCGCGCTCGATGTCGCCGGCCTGCGGATGCTGGGCCCAGAGGGAATTGGCGTGGGCCCCGCCCGCCGTGGCCATCGCCGCCACCGCCGCCGCAATCGCCAATCTCATGCATCCCGCTCCAGTCTCGCCGCCAGGGACGAGGTGTCCCAGCGTCGGCCGCCCATGGCCTGAACTTCGCCGTAGAACTGGTCGACCAGTGCGGTCAAAGAAAGGCGCGCGCCGTTGGACCTCGCCTCGTCCAGCACCAGCCCCAGGTCCTTGCGCATCCAGTCGACCGCGAACCCGAAGTCGAACCTGCCCTCGACCATCGTCGCCCAGCGGTTGTCCATCTGCCAGGACTGGGCCGCGCCCTTGCTGATCGCCTCGTAGACCAGCGCCGGATCGACGCCCGCCCGCTTGCTGAAATGCACCGCCTCGGCCAGCCCCTGCACCACGCCGGCGATGCAGATCTGGTTGGCCATCTTGGCGAGCTGTCCGGTTCCGGCCTCGCCCATGCGGGTGATCGCCTTGGCATAGGCCGCCATCACTGGCTCGGCTCCGGCGAAAGCCTCCGCATCGCCCCCCGCCATAACCGTGAGCTGGCCCTTCTCCGCCCCCGCCTGACCGCCGGAAACCGGCGCGTCCACGAAGAACCGCCCCGCCGCCCTCGCCTCACCCGCCATCTCCCGCGCGACCTTGGCCGAGGTGGTGGTGTGGTCGACGATCACGCCGCCCGGCGCCATCGCGGGCAGCGCCTCGCGCACCACGCCGCGCACGTCGTCGTCGTCGCCGACGCAGAGCATGACGAAGGCCGCGCCAGCCACCGCCTCCGCCACCGTCGCGCCCGCCCGTCCGCCATGCTCGGCGACCCAGCGCCTCGCCTTTTCCGGGCTGCGGTTGAAGACGGCGGCCTCGTGGCCCGCGCGGGCCAGATGCCCCGCCATCGGATAGCCCATCACCCCCAGCCCGACGAACGCGACCTTCATGTCCAGCTCCTGCCTTTCGGAAACACCATCTTAACGCCCTCCGCGCACCTTGGCCGCAGACAGGGTTAAGCGGGGTTAAGCACGGCCATGGCGCTGGGGGCGGACGCACCGATCGTCATCAAGAAGGTCAAGAAGGGCGGCGGCCATGCCCACCATGGCGGCGCCTGGAAGGTGGCCTATGCCGACTTCGTCACGGCAATGATGGCCTTCTTCCTGCTGATGTGGCTGATCAACACCACCAGCCCAGAGCAGAAGCGCGGCATCGCCGACTATTTCGCCCCCGCCAGCGTGTCGGAGACGACCAGCGGCTCGGGCGGCATCCTGGGCGGCACCTCGCTGGGAGACGACGGGGTGAAGTCCAACGGCTCCATGACCCTGGTCGAGCAGATGGCCCCCGAGGCCCCGCAGAACGTCAACGAATCGGGCCAGAGCGACGACAACCCCGGCGCCAGCCTCGAATCGGCGGACGAGGAGGCCCTGCGCCGCGAACTCCAGGCCCGCGAGGCCGCCGCCTTCGCCTCCGCCGCCCAGTCCCTGCGCCAGGCGCTGCAGGACATGCCCGAGCTGGCCGAGCTGTCGAAGCAGATCCTCATCGACCAGACGCCCGAGGGCCTGCGCATCCAGCTCGTCGACCAGGACGGCCGCTCGATGTTCAAGGAAGGCGCGGCCCAGCCCAACGACCGCGCCCGCATCCTCCTGCGGGCCATCGCCCGGATCGTGAACCAGCTTCCCAACCGAATCACCATTTCCGGCCACACCAGCGCCAACGCCAACGGCAAGAAGGTGGCCAGCGACTGGTCGCTGTCGGCCGGGCGGGCCGACATCGCCCGCCAGATACTGCAAGGCGCGGGCGTCGACGCCGACCGGGTCTATCAGGTCTCGGGCAAGGCCAACTCCGACCCGCTCTACCCGGACGATCCGACCCTGGCCGGCAACCGTCGCATCGCCATCATCCTGCTGCGCGAGGCGCCGGTGCTGCCGACGGACGCGGGCCTGTGACACCAGGCCGCGATCCCTTGCGCTCGCCCGAGTCCTGCCGCCTAATCGAGGCGAGAGACTGAAAAAGGCGGCCTCGGCCCGTGATGCACCATTTCCCGACGCGCCAGCTCCGCTTCTTCCTGACGGCGCCGTCGCCATGCCCGTACCTGCCGGGGCGTGAGGAACGGAAGGTCTTCGCCCATCTGCCCAACTCGGACGGCGCCCAGGTCAACGACAGCCTCACCCAGGTCGGCTTCCGCCGCTCCCAGAACATCGCCTACCGCCCGGCCTGCGAGTCCTGCGCGGCCTGCGTCTCGGCGCGGCTGCCGGCGGGCGACTACGTCTTCTCGCGGTCGGAGCGCAAGGCGCTGGCCCGCAACGGCGACCTGACCCGCAACATGGTCGAGGCCGAGGCGACGATGGAGCAGTTCGACCTGCTGCGCCGCTACCTGATGGCCCGCCACGCCGCGGGCGGCATGGCCGACATGACCTGGCCGGACTACGTGGCCATGGTCGAGGACACCGCCGTCCGCACCCACGTCATCGAATACCGCGCCCCGTCGCAGGATCGCGGACCGGGGGACCTTATCGCCTGCGTGCTGGTGGACGTGATGGGCGATGGGCTGTCGCTGGTCTACAGCTTCTACGACCCGCACATGCCGCGCCGCAGCCTGGGGTCGTTCATCATCCTCGACCATGTGGTGCAGGCGGGGCTGGTAGGGCTGCCGTACGTCTACCTGGGCTACTGGGTGCCGGGCAGCGAGAAGATGGCCTACAAGGCGCGGTTCTCGCCGATCGAGATCCTGAAGCCGGGCGGATGGCGGCTGATGTCGGCGCGCGACCGCGTCGAGGAGGTCGGTGAAGAGGCTCAGGCCCTGCCGACGGAACCGGCCGTGGGGGTGTGGCCCGCGGGGTCGGTGAAGAAGCCGTGAGCCAGGCCAGGGGTGCTCCCCCTCTGGGGGAGCTGTCGGCGAAGCCGACTGAAGGGGCTTAAGCCCACAGACCTGCGCGGTAAGCCCCCTCCGACCCTCCGGGCTACCTCCCCCAGGGGGAGGATCCAACCACCGCTACAGCGGCCGGAACCGCTTGCTCGCCGGGAAGCCTTTCGGCGCCAGCTTGCCCGCCGCCGAGCGCCGCCCGATCCAGTCGCGCCATTCCGGCCAGCCGCAGGTCCGTCCGGCCTTGTCGATCCAGCTCGCGCCGTCCTCGGCCTTGAACACCGTCACGTCGCGCAAGCCGCCCTCGCGGTAGGACTGCAACTTGACGCCCTTCCCGCGCGGCATTTCCGGAAGTTCCTCAAGGGGAAAGACGAGTATCTTCCCATTGTCGCCGATCACCGCCAGGTGGTCGCCTACGGCCTCCAGCGACACCACGGCCTCGCCGTTCAGCACCTGCTTGCCCGCCCGGCGGAAGGCGATGGCCTCGTCCTCGGGCATCACGAAGCCGTAGCCCGCCTTCGACGCCAGCACCCGCTTGCGTCCGGCCTTGTAGGGGAAGACGTCGATGATCTTCACCTTGTCGTCGATATCGACCATCAGCCGCAGCGGCTCGCCGTGGCCTCGCGCACTGGGCAGCTTGGAGCAGTCGACCGTGAAGAACCGCCCATCGGACGCGAAGATAAGCAGCTTGTCCGTTGTTTCTGCTGGAACAATGAACCCCAGCTTGTCGCCTTCCTTGAACTTCAGTTCGGACGGATCGTCCACGCGGCCCTTGGCGGCCCTGATCCAGCCCTTTTCCGACAGGATGACGGTGATCGGCTCGCGCGGCACGAAGGCTTCGGCGGCGGCCTCGACGTCGACCTGCGGCGCCTCGCCGAAGTCGCTGCGGCGCTTGCCGACGGCGGTCCCCGGCCCCAGCGCCTCGCGCACGTCCTGCAACCCCGTGCCGACCAGCTTCCACTGCATGGCCTCGGAGGCCAGCATCTTGACGATGCCGTCGCGCTCCTCCGCCAGCTCGGCATGCTCGCGGCGGATTTCCATCTCCTCCAGCTTGGCGAGCTGGCGTAGGCGGGTGTTGAGGATGGCGTCGGCCTGGATCTCCGACAGGCCGAAAGCCTCGATCAGCCTGGCCTTCGGCTCGTCCTCATAGCGGACGATGCGGATGACCTCGTCGAGGTTCAAATAGGCTAGTAACAAACCGTCCAAGATGTGCAGACGGCGTTCAATTTTGTCCAAACGGAACCGCGCCCGCCGCACCAGCACCTCGCGCCGGTGGGCCAGGAAGGCCAGCAGGGCCTGCTTCAGCCCCATCACGCCGGGCGTGCCGCGCGCGTCCAGCACGTTCATGTTGACCGGGAAGCGGGATTCCAGCGCCGACAGCTTGAACAGGCTCTCCATGAGCAGTTCGGGCTCGATGTTGCGGCTCTTGGGCTCCAGCACCAGCCGCACGTCCTCGGCGCTCTCGTCGCGCACGTCGCCGAGCAGCGGGGCCTTCTTGTGCTCGATCAGGTCGGCGAGCTGTTCGACCAGGTCGGCCTTCTTCACCTGATAGGGAATCTCGGTGACGACGATCTGGTAGGTCCCGCGCCCCGTCTCCTCCTTGGTCCAGCGCGCGCGGGTGCGGACCCCGCCCCGGCCGGTCTCGTAGGTCTCCAGCAGGCTCTCGCGGCTCTCGACGATGACGCCGCCGGTCGGGAAGTCCGGCCCCCTCACCCGCTCCATCAGGTCGGCGGTGGTCGCCTCGGGGCGTTGCAGCAGCAGCAGGCAAGCGTCGATCAGCTCGGCGGCGTTGTGCGGCGGGATGGAGGTCGCCATGCCGACCGCGATGCCGGACGAGCCGTTGGCCAGCAGGTTCGGGAAACCGGCGGGCAGGACGACCGGCTCCTCGTCCTCGCCGTCGTAGGTCGGGCGGAAGTCGACCGCGTCCTCGTCGATGCCGTCCAGCAGCAAGGCGGCGGCGTTCGTCAGCTTGCACTCGGTGTAGCGCATGGCCGCGGCGTTATCGCCGTCGATGTTGCCGAAGTTCCCCTGGCCGTCGATGAGCTGGTAGCGCTGGGCGAAGTCCTGGGCCAAGCGCACCAGGGCGTCATAGACGGCGGTGTCGCCGTGCGGGTGGTACTTGCCGATCACGTCGCCCACCACCCGGGCGCACTTCTTGGCCGTGGTGTTGGGGTCCAGCCGCAGCATCCGCATGGCGTAGAGCAGGCGGCGGTGGACGGGCTTGAGGCCGTCGCGCACGTCGGGCAGCGCCCGGTGCATGATGGTCGACAGGGCGTAGGCGAGATAGCGCTTGGACAGCGCCTCGCTCAGCGGCTCGTCGAGGATGCGGTCGCCGTCGCCGGGCGGAGGGGTGTGCAGGGTCATGACATCACTGAGAATCGGTTCCAATCATCAAAGCCCTTCCCGCCCGCTTTGCCCACCTCTCCCTGAGGGAGAGGGAGGGGCCCGCCGCGCAGCGGTGGGAGGGTGAGGGTTACGACTTCGCCGGAGAGGTTCCTAAACCCTCATCCTCCCGCTTCGCGGGCCCCTCCTTCTCCCTCAGGGAGAAGGGATTCTAAAGCCGCCCCGCGTCGCTCAGCCTGTCCACCAGCCACAGCCGCGCGGGCGGCAGGGGGCGGTTCATGGGGCCGAAGACGTACTGCTCCAGGAAATGCCCCGTCAGGTCGAGGCCCTTGCCCACGTCGCCCTCGCCCAGCCCCCCCTGCGCGGACAAGAGGAACGGCGGCAGGGGCAGCAAGCGGTCCTTGTACGGCTCGCCCGCCTCGCGGCTGACGGCGCGCCCCGTGCGTGGGCTGACGTAGACCAGGTCGTCCACGCCCCCCGTCACCGTGCAGCGCGACAGGTCCAGCTCGAACCCCAGGTCCTGCAGCAGCCCCGCCTCGAACCGCACATAGACGGCGGGCCACACGCCCGGATGGGCCAGCGCCTCGATCAGGACCTCCAGCGCATGGAAGGCGCCGGGGTGCGGCTCGCGTTCCGGCAAGGCCCCGGCCGCGATGGCGGCGGCGGACGCCAGCCCGGCCAGCGCCAACGGGTCGTCGAACAGGGCGGCGGGCCCCTCGCCCACCGGCTCCAGCGTGACCGAGCCGAGCTGGCCCTCGATCCGCGCACGGTAGGCGGCGATCACCCGCGCGCCCGCCTGCATGTAGGACTTCATCTTCCGCGAGGCCCCGCCCGCCACATGGGCGGCGAACTTGCCGTGGGCGGCGGTGAGCAGCTCGACGATGGCCCCGGTCTCGCCGTGGGCCCGGGCGGACAGCACGAAGGCGTCGTCCTGCCACTCCATCACACGTCGAAGTCCAGCCCCATGTCGGTGTAGACGCCCCGCTCCTCGGCCCAGTTCTCGCGCACCTTCACGTGCAGGAAGAGGTGGACGGTGCGGTCGAGCAGTTCCGACAGCTCCTCGCGCGAAGCCTGGCCGATCCACTTCAGCACCTGGCCGCCCTTGCCGAGGATGATGGCCCGCTGGCCGTCGCGCTCGACATAGACGGTCTGCTCGATGCGGACCGAACCGTCCGGGCGCTCCTCGAAGGCCGTGGTCTCGACGCTGGCGGCGTAGGGCAGCTCCTCGTGGACGCGCAGGTACACCTTCTCGCGGGTAAGCTCGGCGGCCAGCAGGCGCACCGGCAGGTCGGCGGTCTGGTCCTCCGGGTACAGCCACGGCCCTTCGGGCATCAGGGCCGCGAGGCGCGCGCGCAGGTCCTCGACCCCCTCGCCCTTCAGCGCCGAGATCATGAAGACCTCGTCATAGACGCCTGTTTCGAAAAGGCTTTGTGTGACCGCCAGCATCCGCTCGCGCTTGACGCCGTCGATCTTGTTCAACGCCAGGATGGCCTTGCGCCGGGCCCCCTTCAGACCGGTGACGATGGACTGCACGTCCTCGGCCGAGCGGCGCTCGGCGGCCTTGCCCGTTCCGTCGGCGGCGGCCAGTTCGGCCTGCACGTCCACGAGATGGACCACGGCGTCGGCGTCCTCCGCCCCGCCCCAGGCCGAGCGGACCATGGCCCGGTCCAGGCGGCGGCGCGGCTTGAAGATGCCGGGGGTGTCGACCAGCACGATCTGGGCCTCGCCCGCCATGGCCACCCCCCGCACGGGGAAGCGCGTCGTCTGCACCTTCTGCGTCACGATGGAGACCTTGGTCCCCACCAGCCGGTTGACCAGCGTGGACTTGCCCGCGTTGGGCGCCCCGATGATGGCGGCGAAGCCCGCGCGCGTCGTCATTCTCTACCCTCGCGTTTGGCCAGCATGCACAGCGCCGCCGCCTTTTCCGCATCCTTCATCGACCGCCCGACGCCCGTCTCGTCGGGATAGCCCTCGACCGCGACGCTGACCGTGAACACCGGCGCGTGGTCCGGCCCCGTCCGCGAAACGAGCGTGTATTCCGGCAGCGGCAGGCCGCGTCCCTGCGCCCACTCCTGCAGGTGGTTCTTCACGTCCTTGCCGCGCGGCTCGGCCGTCTCGAACTCCTCGGTCCAGAAGCGCAGGAAGAAGGCCCGCGCCACCTCCAGGCCGCCGTCGATGTAGAGCGCCGCCATCAGCGCCTCGCAGGCGTCGCCCAGCACCGTGTCGTTGTCGCGCGCGCCGATCTTGGTGGCCGACCCCGCGATCCGCAGCGCCTCGCCCAGCCCGATCCGCCGCGCCACCCGCGCGCAGGCCTTGCCGTTGACCAGCGCCGCCAGACGGGGCGACAGCACCCCTTCGCGGCTGTCGGGGTCCAGCGCCAGCAGCCGCTCGGCGGCCAGCAGGCCCAGCACCCGGTCGCCCAGGAACTCCAGCCGCTCGTTGTGGCGCACCTTGCGCGCGCCGTCGCCGACGCTGGCGTGGGTCAGGGCGCGCTCGAAAAGCTCGCGGTCGGCGAAGACGTGGCCGATCCGCTGCTCCAGGCTCGCTGCGGCGGCGAGCCTGGTGTTCATTTCAGGACTTGGAAGAACCGGCTGGGACGGGCGTCGAGCACCCAGGTCCACGGCTTGAACAGCGCCGCTTCCCGGTGCCAGGAGAGCAGGATGATCTGCGCCTTGCCCACCAGGTTCTCGGCCGGGACCATGCCGACGCCGGCGTAGGACGGCACGCGGCTGTCGACCGAGTTGTCGCGGTTGTCGCCCATGAAGAAGTAGTGGCCTTCGGGGACGATGTAGGTGTCGGTGTTGTCGAGGTCGCTCGTGCCCGCGTCGTAGGTGACGTAGTGCTTGGCGCTCTGCGTCTCCTGGTAGCGCAGCACCCGCTGGGGCGCGCCGTAGGGGCTGTCGACCGTGACCGGCGGCAGGGCCTCGCGCGGGATCGGCTGGCCGTTCACGAACACCGCGCCGTCCTTCACCTGCACCCGGTCGCCGGGCACGCCGATCAGGCGCTTGATGTAGTCGGTGTGGCCGTCGCGCGGCAGCTTGAAGACGATGATGTCGCCGCGCTTGGGCGCCCGCTCGAAGATGCGGCCGTCGATGACCGGCGGGCTGAACGGGATCGAGTGGCGGGAATAGCCGTAGCTGTACTTGGAGACGATGATGTAGTCGCCTTCCAGCAGCGTCGGCTCCATCGAGGCCGACGGGATGGTGAACGGCTGGAACAGCAGCACCCGCAGGAACAGCGCGATCAGCAGGGCGTAGACGACCGTCTTGACGATCTCCACCACCTCTTGGCCCGTCGTGCGCTCGGGCTCCTCGGTCGTCGTCTCGGCGGCTTCGGTCATGGCGTCCTAGCTAGACGGGGATGAGGGCGCGGGCAAGGGCACGGCCTCGATGATGACGAACGCCTGGGCGTAGGGGTGGTCGTCGGTCAGGCTGACATGGATGTTGGCCTGCATGCCCGCGGGCACGATCTGGGCCAGCCGCTCGGCCGCCCCGCCGCTCAGCGCCATGGTCGGCTGGCCGGTGCGCAGGTTGACGACCCCCATGTCTCGCCAGGAGACGCCCCGGCGCGGCACCCCGGTCCCCAGCGCCTTGGCGCAGGCTTCCTTGGCGGCGAAACGCTTGGCGTAGCTGGCGGCGCGGTCGGGCTTGGCCTCGGAGCGGGCGCGCTCGGCATCGGTGAAGACGCGGTGGGTGAAGCGCTCGCCGAAGCGGTCCAGGGACTTCTGGATGCGGCGGATGTCCGACAGGTCCGAGCCGATGCCGACGATCAAGCGCGCGCCTCGTCCATCAGGGCTCGCATCCGCTGGATGGCGGGGGCTAGGCCGGTGAAGATCGCCTCGCCGATCAGGAAGTGGCCGATGTTCAGCTCGGCGATCTGCGGGATCGCGGCGACGGGCCTGACGCTGTCGAAGTCCAGCCCGTGGCCCGCGTGGACCTCCAGCCCGCGCCGGGCGGCCTCGGCGGCGGCGGTCGCCAGGGCCGACAGGTAGCGGGCGGCCTCGTCGGCCCGGTCGTGGGCGACGGCTTCGCAGTAGGCGCCGGTGTGCAGCTCGACCACCTGGGCGCCGATGGCCTCGGCGACGGCGATCTGCACGGGGTTGGCCTCGATGAACAGCGACACCCGCACGCCCGCGTCGCGCAGCAGGCGCACCACGGGCGCGACGAGGTTGTGCTGGCGGGCGACGTCCAGCCCGCCCTCGGTCGTGCGCTCCTCGCGGCGCTCGGGAACGAGGCAGGCGGCGTGCGGGCGGTGCGCCAGCGCGATGGCCAGCATCTCGTCCGTCACCGCCATCTCGAAGTTCAGCGGGCGGCCGACCTTGCGGCACAGCTCGGCGATGCGGTCGATGTCGGTGTCGGAGATGTGCCTGCGGTCCTCGCGCAGGTGGGCCGTGATGCCGTCCGCCCCTGCGTCCACCGCCGCCTGCGCCGCCCTCACCGGGTCGGGATGCAGGCCGCCACGGGCGTTCCGTATGGTCGCCACGTGGTCGATGTTGACGCCGAGGCGCAGCGGGCTCACGCGCTGAGCCTCCGGCTTCCGGGGTCGGTCGTGGGGATGGCCGCCAGCTCCGGCGGCAGCTTGTCGGCGGGATAGGCGGGCACGTCGAGGCTGGCCAGCGCGATCAGCGGGACCCCCACGTCCGCCCTGCCGCCAGAACGGTCGACGATGCAGGCGGCGGCGACCACGTCCCCGCCCGCCTGGCGGATGGCCTCGATGCATTCGCGCGACGACAGGCCCGTGGTGACGATGTCCTCGACCATGACGACCTTCGCGCCCGGCTCGATGTGGAAGCCCCGCCGCAGCCTGAACTGCCCGCCCTCGCGCTCGACGTAGAGCGAGGGGACGTCCAGGTGGCGGGCGGTCTCGTAGCCGGGGATGATCCCGCCGACGGCCGGGGAAATGGCGACGTCGACCTTGCCGACCTGGGCGACGATCTTGGCCGCCAGCGCCCTGCACAGCCGCTCACAGCGGGCGGGCTGGGCGAAGACGAGGTTCTTTTGCAGGAACACCGGACTGTGCAGCCCGGAGGACAGCACGAAATGGCCTTCCCGCAGGGCCCCTGCGGCGCGGAATTCTTCGAGGACGTCGTCGTTGGTCATGAGGGGGAAATATCCCTGCGAGGCATCGGCGTCCATGCCCCCTCCGGCCCTTCGGGCCACCTCCCCCGCAGGGGGAGGATCACCGCCGAGGATGCTCCCCCTCCGGGGGAGCTGTCAGCGAAGCTGACTGAGGGGGCGAGTGCGCCGCCCGCATGATCGTCTCAAGCGCGTCCTGCATCTGCTTCAGGACGAGCCGCGCGGAGAGGCGGAGGGTGCGGATGCCGTTGTCCTCCAGCCACTCGTCCCTGGCGAGATCGCGGCTCGGGCGATCGCCGAGATGGTGACTGACGCCGTCCACCTCGACCGCGAGGTTCACCTCGGCGCAGTAGAAGTCGAGCACATACGGCCCGACGGGATGCTGACGCCGGAACCGCAAGCCGATGTTCTCGCGGCGAAGTTCGCACAGGAGCACCTCCGGCAGGCTCATCTGCGCGCGGAGTTTCTTGGCGCGCTTCACGGTCTGGCCCGGTGTCGGGATCACCATGCTTGCCCCCTCCGGCCCTTCGGGCCACCGCCCCCGGAGGGGGAGGACCCCTGCCTCCGCCTAGCCCCTCACCCGGTCCGCCGTCTCGACGCTCGGGCACGCCCGCAGCGCCGCCACGATGTTGGTCAGGTGGCGTGCGTCCTTGACCTCGATGTCGATGTCGACGTCGAAGAAATCCGACTGTCGGTGGTGCATCTGGAGGCCGACGATGTTGCCGCCCGCCTCGCCGACGATGCCGCAGACTTCGCCCAGCACGCCGGGGGCGTCCTTGATGGTGGCGCGGGCCCGCGTCTGGGCCACCGTGTTGCGTTCGGCCTCGACCGACCAGTGGAGGTCGCGCCAGGCGTCCTCGTCATCCTCGTATTCGGCCAGCCGCGCGCAGTCGATGGTGTGGACCTCGACCGACTTGTCGGGCTGGACGATGCCGACGATGCGGTCGCCCGGCACCGGGCCGCAGCAGGCGCCGAAGCGCAAGGTCGTGCCTGCGCCGACACCGGGGCCGTGGACGAACTGGTTGGCGTTGCGGCCGTTCTCGATGCGGGTACGGACGGCGGCGGCCGCGATCTGGGCGTCCTTCAGGCCCGGGAACAACGTCTCCAGCACCTGGATCGGCGAGACGCGCCCGCGCCCGATGGCGTCGAACAGTTCGTCCTCCGTCCCCACCGCGAACCGCTCCAGCGCCGGGCGGAAGGAGATGGCCGAGCGGTGCTTGCCCACCCGTTCCAGCGCCTGGTCCATCGAGGCGACGCCGAGGCGGACGAACTCCTCCTTCTCCGTCTGGCGGATATGGCGGCGGATGGCCGAGCGAGCCCGGCCGGTGATGGTCAGGGAGCGCCAGTCCGGCGGCACCACGGGCTTGGCGCCGCGCACCACTTCCACCACGTCGCCGTTGGTCAGGGCGGTGCGCAGCGGCTTCAGCTCGCCGTTGATCTTGGCCCCGATGGCGGTGTCGCCGATGTTGGTGTGGACGGCGTAGGCGAAGTCCAGCGGCATGGCCCCGCGCGGCAGGCTGACGAGCTGGCCCTTCGGCGTGAAGACGAACACCTGGTCGAGGAACATCTCCAGCTTGGCATGCTCGACGAGGTCCTCGGCGTCGCCGCCCGCCTCCACGACCTGCACGAGCTGGCGCAGGTTCGCCAGCGGATCGCGCCCGCCGGCCGCCTCCATGGCCTCGACGTCGAAGCCGTACGACTGGCCCTTGTAGCGCCAGTGGGCGGCGACCCCCTCCTCGGCGATGCGGTCCATGGCCTCGGTGCGGATCTGCATCTCGATGCGCATGCCCTTCGGCCCCACCACCGTGGTGTGCAGCGAGCGGTAGTTGTTGCGCTTGGGCGTCGAGATGAAGTCCTTGAACCGCTCCGGCACGCAGGGCCAGGCGCGGTGGATGACACCCAGCGCGCGGTAGCAGTCCTCCTCCGTGTCGACGATCACCCGGAAGGCGTAGATGTCGGAAAGCTGGGAAAACCCGATCGACTTGCGCTGCAGCTTGCGCCAGATCGAGTAGGGGTGCTTCTCGCGCCCGAACACGCGGCTGGGGATGCCCTCGGCCTGGAGCTTGGCCGACATCTCGCCGCTGACCACCTGCACCGCCTTGCCCTGGTCGGCGCGCAGCACCTCCAGCCGCCGGATGATGGCGTCGCGGGCCACGGGGTTGAGGTGCTGGAAGGCCAGTTCCTCCAGCTCGGTGCAGATCCGGTGGCAACCGATGTTGCGGGCCAGCGGGGCATAGATGTCCAGCGTCTCGCGCGCGATGCGCTCGCGCTTGGCCGGGCTCTTGATGAAGCCCAGCGTGCGCATGTTGTGCAGCCGGTCGGCCAGCTTGACCATCAGGACCCGCACGTCCTTGGAGATGGCCAGGATGAACTTGTGCAGGTTCTGCGCCTGCCGCGCGTGCTCGGCGGCCAGCTCCAGCTTGGACAGCTTGGTGACGCCCTCGACCAGCTCGCCGATCTCGGGGCCGAACAGCTCCTCGATGTCGGCGCGCGTGACCGAGGTGTCCTCGATCACGTCGTGCAGCAGGGCCGTGACGATGGAGGCGGTGTCGAGCCGGTAGTCGGTGAGGATGCCCGCTACCTCGATCGGGTGGGCGAAGTACGGGTCGCCCGAGGCGCGCTGCTGCGTCCCGTGCATCCGCACGGCGTAGACGTAGGCGCGGTTCAGCAGCCCTTCGTCGGCGGTGGGATCGTAGGAGCGGACGCGCTCGATCAGCTCGTACTGACGCAGGAATTTCGGCCCCGCCGGCTTGGCCGGCGGGCGCCTGCGAGGTGGCGCGTCTTCGGATTGGGCGGGGTTGGCCGCCTCGATAATGAGTGGTTCTGCGCCTTCGGGGCTCAGTACCGCTCCTCCTGGCCGCCATCGCGGTCGCTTTGCAGCGCGCGGACCAGTTCCTGCTCGCTCATCTGCATGTGGGTCGGGTCGGCCAGCAGGGCGAGGGTTTCGGCCTCTTCCTCGGCTTCCGAACGCTCGTCCACCCGTTGCAGGCTGGCGATCAGGCTTTCCTTCAGGCCGTCGTTGTCGACCACGTCGTCGGCGATCTCACGCAGGGCGACGACGGGGTTCTTGTCGTTGTCGCGGTCGACGAGCAGGGCCGAGCCGGCCGAGATGGCGCGGGCGCGGTGGGACGCCAGCAGCACGAGGCTGAAGCGGTTGGGGACCTTCTCGACGCAATCTTCGACGGTGACGCGGGCCATGGAGTCTCTCTAGGGGACGGATAGAACCGGGGAAAATAGAGGTTCCGGCCTCATTGTGCAACGCCGCAAAGTCACTGGCAGGCGGCGGGAAGATCGCCGCCGCGTTGGCGGGCGGCGGGACCGGCGGCTCGGCTACGGCGGCGAATACCCCGAATGGGGGGCCGCATCGCGGCCGACGCACGCCGCTTCGGCCAGTTCGACAGCGGTCAGCCCCAGCAGGGGATGGCGCCACCCCGGCGCGATCTCGGACAGCGGCCCCATGACGAACAGCCGCTCGTGGGCGCGCGGGTGCGGCAGGACCAGGCCGTCGTCCATCACCGCGCGGCCGTGGGCGATCAGGTCGAGGTCGAGAGTGCGCGGGGCGTTCGGCTCGCGCCGCTCGCGGCCGAAGTCGCGCTCGATGCCGTGCAGGACCGCCAGGGTCTCGCGCGGGTCCAGGGCCGTCTCGACAAGCACGACGCCGTTGAGATAGGCAGGCCCCGTCGAATCCGGCCAGGCGGCCGACCGCCACCAGCCGGAACGGGACCCGACCTTCAGGCCGGCGGGCTCGAACGCCGCCAGCGCCGCTTCCAGCAAGGCTTCGCCAGGGCCCAGATTACTGCCCAGCGCGACGACGACGATTTCATTCAAGGGATTTGGAAAGATGACCTTTTACCCCACCGACCGGATCGCCCTCTTCATCGACGGGGCCAACCTCTATTCGGCCTCGAAGGCGCTGGGCTTCGACATCGACTACAAGAAGCTGCTGGACGAGTTCCGCAAGCGCGGCGTGCTGATCCGCGCCTACTACTACACCGCCATCGTCGAGAACGACGACTACTCCCCCATCCGCCCGCTGGTGGACTGGCTCGACTACAACGGCTTCTCGATGGTCACCAAGTCGGCCCGCGAGTTCACCGACCGCGAGGGCCGCAAGCGCTGGCGCGGCGACATGGACATCGAGATCGCCGTCGACATGATGGAGATGGCGGCCCGCGCCGACCACCTGGTGCTGTTCTCCGGCGACGGCGACTTCCGGCGGCTGGTCGAGGCCGTTCAGGCCAAGGGCGTGCGGGTGACGGTCGTCTCGACGGTCAAGAGCCAGCCGCCGATGGTTTCCGACGACCTGCGCCGCCAGGCCGACAACTTCGTGGACCTGTCGGACCTGGGGACCATCATCGGCCGCCCCGCCCGCCTCCAGCCGCGCCCGTCGTCCGACCGCACCACAGCCGAGCAGGAAGCCGATGACGAACTCTGAGTCCGAGCCGCCCCGCGACTGCCCGCTCTGTCCCCGGCTTGTGGCCTACCGGGTCGCCAACCGGGTGCAGAACCCCCAGTGGTGGAACGGCCCCGCCCCTTCATTCGGCGACGAGAACGCCCGGCTGCTGATCGTGGGCCTGGCCCCCGGCCGCCAGGGCGCCAACCGCACGGGGCGGCCATTCACCGGCGACCATGCCGGATGGCTGCTCTACGAGACGCTGCTGAAGATGGGCTTCGCGACCGGCGTCTACGAGGCGCGGCCGGACGATTCGCTTGAGCTGGTCGACTGCATGATCACCAACGCCGTCCGCTGCGCCCCGCCGGGCAACAAGCCGGAGACGGTGGAGGAGAACACCTGCCGCCAGTTCCTGACCGCGCGGATCGCCGCCCTGCCCCGGCTCCAGGCCATCGTCACCCTGGGCGACGTGTCGCGGCGCAACGTGCTGAAGGCGCTGGGGCTGAAGGCGTCGGCGGGCGTGGGCGGCCACGGCGCCGCGTTCGACGCCGGGCCCTACCGGGTGTTCAACAGCTACCACTGCTCGCGGCTGAACACGAACACCGGGCGGCTGACGCCGGCCATGTTCGAGGACGTGTTCAGGGCCGCGAAGGCCCACCTCAGCCCTTGGGCTTGTTGACCCGCTTCTCGCAGTCTTCCTTGGATTCGACCTCCATGCCCGTCTCCTCGAGGGTCAGGCAGTAGTAGGTCAGGCCGTCCTCGGCGCCCGTCACCGGGGCCGACTGGGCCAGTTCGACCGTGCTGCGGTCGGCCACGCCGTTGTGGAAGAACACCGAATAGACCGGCGTCATCTCATCGACGGTGTAGGTCAGCGCCTTGCGCGGGCGGATGTCCTTGGACTTGCCGTCCAGGCTGAACGTCACCGGGTTCACCCCGATGTTGGTGACGCGCACCTTGATCTGCGGCCCGTCCTGGGCGGATGCGGACCCCGCGGCCAGTACGGCGGCGGCAAGCATGATGCGGAAAGACAGGCTCATCGGTTTCCTCCCAACACGAGCGCTCACATTTACGCCGATGTTAATATGAAACGCGGCTATTCCTTGGCGAAAAATCCGCCGGGAGCCGACGCCCAGCCGAATTTTTCGATGCGGGGCGGCTTTCCGTCAAAGAATTCCTCCAGCGCCTCGCTCTCGCCGGGCCATTCGCGGATGGCGTACTCGTCCAGCACCACCATCCCGCCGGTCAGGATTTTCGGCCAGAAGGCCCGCAGCGCCGCCAAGGTCGGCTCGTAGAGATCCATGTCGAGATGCAGCAGCGATATCCGCAGGCCCGGATTGTCGGCCACATAGGCCGGGGCCGTATCGCACACGTCGCCGTCGACCAGCTCGATCCGCTTGCGGCTGGTGACGAAGGCGTCGGCGTTGAAGGCGTCGACCAGGGCGAACAGGGTGTCGCGGAAGCCCGAGGCGTTCCAGCCCTCGGCGGTGTTGCCCACCCGCTCGTCCGGGCGGCCGTCCTTCTCCGAGCGGGCGGCCAGGCCCTGGAAGTGGTCGAAGCCCAGCACCTTGCGGGTGCGGTCGCCGGGGCAGAAGGTCTCCAGCAGTCGCGCGAAACCCAGCAAGCTGGCCCCCTTGTAGACCCCGCACTCGACGATATCGCCAGGCATGTCCTGGATGCGCTTGAAGACCTCGTAGTGGGCGATCGCCTTCATCGCGTGCATCCGCCGCCCGAAGGACGCCAGGTTGGCGATCAGGTCGGGCTCGTCGATGTGGCGGCGCAGGAGTTCGCGCAGGGTCTCGTCGGCGGGGACCATCTCAGCCCTTGTCGCGCATCAGGCGGCCCTGCTCGCGCTTCCAGTCGCGGTTGGCCTCGGTGGCGCGCTTGTCGTGGAGCTTCTTGCCCTTGGCCAGGCCGATCTCCAGCTTCGCCAGGCCCTTTTCGTTCCAGTAGAGCTTCGTCGGGATCAGGGTGCGGCCGTCGCGCTGCACCGCGCCCATCAGCTTGTCGATCTGCTTGCGGTGGAGCAGCAGCTTCCGGGGCCGCCGGGGCTCGTGGTTGAAGCGGTTGGCCTGGGTGTAGGGCGGGATGTCGGCGTTGATCAGCACGATCTCGTCGCCTTCCACCGCCGCGTAAGACTCGGCGATGTTGGCCCGGCCGTTGCGCAAGCTCTTCACCTCGGTGCCCGTCAGCATCAGGCCCGCCTCGACGACGTCGTCGATGAAGTAGTCGTACCGCGCGCGGCGGTTCTCGGCGATGAGCTTGCTCATGGGGTCTAGATAACCCCCGCCTCGCGCATGGCGTCCAGCACCTGGGGCTTCACCGCGTCGGCGCAGGGGGCGATGGGCAGGCGGCACTCGTCGGCGCACAGGCCGAGGTGCGACATGGCGAACTTGGTCGGCGACGGGCTGGCGTCGAGGAACAGGGCCTTGTGCAGCCGCACCAGCCGGTCCTGCCAGTAGAGGGCCGTCTCCCAGTCCTTGTTCAGGAGGGCGTTGAAGAAGGTCGCCATCGCGTCCGGCGCCACGTTCGACGAGACGGAGATCGCCCCGTGGCCGCCGTGGGCCACATAGCCGAGGGCCGTGGGATCGTCGCCCGACAGCATGACCCACTCCTCGCCGCACATCAGCCGCTGGAGGCTGGCCCGCGTCAGGTCGCCCGTGGCGTCCTTGATGCCGACGATGTTGGGAAGCCTGGCCAGCCGCGCCAGCGTCTCGTTGGAGATGTCCACCGCGGTCCGGGCGGGTACGTTGTAGATGAAGATCGGAAGCTGGACCGCCTCGTTTATCGCCGCGTAGTGGCGGTAGAGCCCCTCCTGGCTCGGGCGGTTGTAGTAGGGCGTCACCACCAGCGCGGCGTCCGCGCCGACCGCCTTGGCGTGGCCCGCCAGTTCGATGGCCTCGGCGGTGGAGTTGGAGCCCGCCCCGGCGATCACCGGCACGCGCCCGCGCGCCGTCTGCACGCACAGCTCGACCACGCGGCGGTGCTCGTCGTGGCTCAGGGTCGAGGTCTCGCCCGTGGTGCCGACGGGCACCAGGCCGTGGACCCCGCCGCTAATCTGGCGCTCGACCAGGGCGACGAAGGCGTCCTCGTCCAGCGCGCCGTCGCGGAAGGGCGTGACGAGCGCGGTGATCACGCCCTTGAAGGGAGACTGGTGCATATCTTGCAAAAAGCCGTGAGATTACGCCGCTTTCCATTGCGGCCCCGTGTTCGGCGCGGACAATATGTCCGTGAGCCGGGTCCCCGCAACGCCCGGCTAAGTAAAAAGGAGACAAGCGTTTTGGCTTCAGCGCTGCGCAAGGGATTGTTGGCCGCCGCCTGTGTGGTGCTCGTCAACGGGGCGGCCGACGCCCAGACGGGCTCGGCGCGCAATCCCGAATACGGGACCTTGCCCGTCACCACGCCGCAGACGGCCTATGCGCAACGCGTCTCCGACACCGACGCGGCGGCCGTCCGCTCGGTGCTGGACGCGGCGAAGTCGGGCGACGCGAACCGCATCCGGGCCGTCATGCCCGCCCTCCAGGACCCCGTGGCCCGCAAGATCGCCACCTGGGCCCTGGCCGACGCCGCCCCTGATTCGCTGAGCTTCTTCGAGGCCGACGCCGCGCGGCGCGACCTCGCCGGCTGGCCGCGGGCCGCCAAGCGCCAGGCCGCCGCCGAGAAGAAGCTGGAGGTTTCCGGCCTCGACGCCCCCCGCATCGTCGCCTGGTTCGGCGATACCGAGCCCGCCACCGCCGAGGGCGCGATGGCGCTGGCCTCCGCCTTGCGCCTGACCGGCCGCGAGGCCGACGCGCAGGGACTGATCCGGCGCTGGTGGCGCGACAAGGTGTTCGAGGCCGACCCCCAGCGCACCATGCTGGCCCGCTTCGGCGCCTACCTGACCAACGACGACCACGTCCGCCGGGCCGACCTGCTGCTGCAGGGCGCGCAGGGCCCGGCGACCCGCGACGTGGTGGCCCTGCTGCCCGAGCCGCACCGCACGACGGCGGACGTCCGCATGGGCCTGCGCGCGGGCTCGACGGCGGCCAACGCGCGGCTCGCCACCCTGTCCCACGAGCAGGCCAACCATCCGGGCGTGACGTTCGAGAAGGCCGCCTTCATGCGCAAGCGCGGGATGGAGAGCGTGGCCCTGGACCTCGCCCGCAACTTCCCGCCGCCCCAGACCGAGGACGCCGCCGCCCGCATCTGGACCGAGCGCAAGCAGCTCATCGCCTATGCGCTGAAGTCCCGGAACTACCAGGCCGCCTACAACGCCGCCGCCAACACCGGGATGACCGTTGGCGTGGAGGCGGCCGAGGCCGAGTTCTACGCCGGATGGCTGGCGCTGGTGCGGCTCAAGAACCCACAGGCGGCCGCGCGCCACTTCGCCATCCTGGCCCAGGCCGGGACCTCGCCCATCACCCGCGGCCGGGCGCTCTACTGGCAGGGCCGCGCCGCCGAGGCGTCGGGCGATCCCGTGGGCGCGCAGGGTTATTACGGCGAGGGCGCGAAGTTCATCACCACCTTCTACGGCCAGCTCGCCGCCGAGAAGGCCGGCATCAAGCACATCGACCTGGGCAAGGACCCGGTGATCACGCAGGCCGACCGCGCCCGCTTCGAGGCGCGCGAGCCGGTGCGGGCGGCCAAGATCCTGGCCCAGGCGGGGGCGGACGACATGTTCCGCGTCTTCGTCCTGCACATCGACGACACCCTGCCGACGACCGAGGAGCATGCCCTACTGGTCGACCTCGCCCGCACCTACGGCGGGCCGGACCTGGGGATGCGGGCGGCGCGGACGGCGGCCCAGCGCGGCTTCATCCTGCCAGAGCGCGGCTATCCGATGCTGGTCCCGCCGATGGTTCCGGGCGGCGCCGAGCAGGCTTTCGTGCTGTCGATCAGCCGCCAGGAAAGCAACTTCGATCCCATGGCCCGCTCGGGCGTCGGCGCGCGGGGGATGATGCAGCTCATGCCCGCCACGGCCCAGCTCGTGGCCCGGCGCCTGGGCGAGCCCTATTCCGCCGAACGGCTGGGCGATCCCACCTACAACATGCGGCTGGGGTCCAGCTACCTGGGCCAGATGATCGACCAGTTCAGCGGGTCCTACATCATGGCGGCGGCCGCCTATAACGCCGGTCCCGGAAGGCCGACCCAATGGGTCAGCTTCTGCGGCGACCCGCGCGGGGCGATGACCGAGGCGGTGGACTTCATCGAGTGCATCCCCTTCTCGGAGACGCGCAACTACGTCATGCGGACGCTGGAGACGACGCAGGTCTACCGCGCGCGGCTGAACGGCGGCTCGGCGCCGCTGACCCTGTCGGCGGACCTGAACCGGGGGGCCTACGGCGGCTACGCCACCTTGCAGCCGACCTCGTTCACCCAGCCCTGACGGCCGACAGCGTCAGCCCGGCGGGCGTCTCAATCAGGTCGCCGTCGAGGCGGAAGACGTCGCGCAGGACCCGGCGGGTCAGGGCCTCTCGCGGCGGCCCTTCGGACACGACCTTGCCGCCGTGCAGCACCACCAGCCGGTCGCAGGCCCGCGCCGCCAGCGTCAGGTCGTGCAGGGTGACGACCACCGCCGCGCCCCGCGCCGCCTCCTCGCGCAGCAGCTCCAGGGTCAGGAGCTGGGCGTCGGGGTCGAGCCCCGCCGCCGGTTCGTCCGCCACCAGCAGCGGCGCGCGGGTGGCCAGCAGCCGGGCCAGCAGCACCCTCGCCCGCTCGCCGCCGGACATGTCCAGAACGCCCCGCGCCGCGAAACCTTCCAGCCCGACGCGGATCAGGCAGCGCAGCGCGATCTCCTGCGCCTTCGCGGGGGGCAGGTCCGGCGCGCCGAGGGCGGCGATCTTCGCGGCCGCGAGGTTCCAGCCCACCCGGCGCTCCTGCGGCAGGTAGCCCGCCAGCCGGGCGCGCTCCGCCTCGCCCAGGGAGGCGACGGGCTTGCCCGACAGCCGCGCCTCGCCGCCTTCGGCCTTCATCAGGCCGAGCCCGGCCCGCAGCAGGGTGGTCTTGCCCGCGCCGTTGGGGCCGAGGACGCCGACGACCTCGCCCGGCGCCACGGCCAGGGTCGCGCCGTCCAGCGCCAGCCGCGAACCCTGCCGCGCCGAGAGGTTGTCGAAGGCCCAGGCGCTCACGACCGCCAGCTCCGCGCCGCGCGCCAGGCGACCAGGGCGAACAGGGGCGCGCCGAACAGGGCGGTGACGACGCCCAGCTTCAGCTCCTGCTCGGTCGGGATCATCCGGGCCGCAAGGTCGGCGGCGGTCAGCAGCAGCGCGCCCATGACGGCGGCCGGGACCAGAACGGCCTTCGGATCGTCGCCCGCCATCCGGCGCACGAGGTGCGGCGCGGCCAGCCCGACGAAGCCGATGACCCCGCCCGCCGCCACCGCCGCGCCCGACAGCACCGCCGCGCCCGCCACCGCCGCCGTCCGCAGCCGGGCCATCGGCAGGCCGGACATGGCCGCCGTCTCCTCGCCCAGGGTCAGCATGGTCAGGCCCCGCCCGGCCCACAGGCACAGGCCCGCGCCGACGACCATCGGCGCCACGGCCCGCGCCACGTCGTCCCAGTCCCGGTTGGCGGCCGAGCCCATCAGCCAGGCCAGCACCTCCATCGTCGAGACCGGCGAGGGCGAGAGGTTGAACACCAGCGCCGTCAGGGCGCCCGCAAAGGCCGACAGCGACACGCCCAGCAGGATCAGCGTCTCCGGCTCGCGGAACCGCGCCGCCAGCGCCACGACCAGCGCCCCCGCCACCAGGGCGCCGAACATCGCCCCGCCCTCGACGGCGCCCGGCGTGGCGGCGAGCCCGAAGGCGATGGCCGCCGCAGCCCCCAGTCCGGCGCTGGCCGACACGCCCAGCACGCCCGGATCGGCCAGCGGGTTCCTAAGCAGCCCCTGCATCGCCGCCCCGGCCAGCCCCAGTCCCGCGCCGATGACGGCGGCGGTGGCGGCGCGCGGCGCGCGGATGGCCCAGAGCACCTCGGCGGGCGCCGAGCCCGGCTGGGTGAAAGCCTGGACGTACTGCGCGGCGCTGAGCTGCGTCTCGCCCAAAAGCACCGCCATGACGAAGACCGCGAGCCACGCCAGCGCCAGCAGCAGGACCAGCCTCATGGCGGCGCCCTCATCGCCAGGATCTCGGCCCCATCGGCCGCGAACCAGCCGGGACATCCGGCGATGGTCCCCGGCAGCTCGCCCACGGCCCGCTCGTCCACCAGCCGGTGCAGCACGCGGTGGCTGCCCGCGCCCCAGCGGTTCAGGGCGTTGGTCAGGCTGTCGAAGAAGCTCATCACCAGCCCGCGAGGCGGGTCCAGCACCAGCCGCTCCAGCGAGATTCCCGTCCAGCCCGGCCGGGGCGCGGCGTTGGTCAGGCCCGCCGCCCTCAGCACGGCGTCGATCAGCGTCCCCTCCCCGGCCGTGAAGCCGCTGGGGGTCAGGTAGAGGGCCGAGGCCCCGCCCCAGGCGCCCCTGGACCGCGCAAGCTGGGCGTCCATCCTCGCGATCAGGGCCTCGCCCCGCTCTGGCTGCTCCAGCGCGGCGGCCACGCGGCGGACGTTGGCGCGCACGTCGTCGAAGCCGGTGGACTCCTCGATCTTCACGACCTTTGTCCCGCGCCGCTCCAGCATCTGGGCCAGGCGCATGTCGCCGCCCCAATAGCGCACCACGACGTCGGGATCGGCGGCCAGGACGCTCTCCATCGTCGGGCGGCGCTGGGGCAGGCCCCTCGCCTGCTCGCGCAGGTAGGAATCGTGGTCGTCGGCGTGGGGGAAGACGGCGGCGATGTCCTGGCGGTCCGCCAGCGCGATGACGAACTGGTCGGAGCACTGGTCGAGCGACATGGCCCGGGGCCCGGCCACGGCCGGTCCCGCGAGCATCACCGCCGCGAACGCAAGTCCCCCGATCCGCAAGCGCGTCAGTCCGTGATCAGGCCGTGGAGCACGCCCTCGATCATCACCTTCTGGAGTTCCTCGGGCGGGGCCCAGGGGAAGGTCGGCCGGGTGATGATCAGCGCCACGACCCCATGGCAGGCCGCCCACATGACCTGGGCCGCGCTCTCGGCCGTGCCGGTGCGCAGGCGCCCGGCGGCGGCCAGTTCGCGCACCACGCCCAGGAACTTCTCGAACGACCGCTCGCCCAGCGCCATCGTCGCCTCCTGCTTCTCGGGCGTGATGGCCTGCATCGGGCTGCAGAAGACGAGCTGGTAGGCGTTGGGGTTGGTCAGGGCGAAGCGGACATAGGCGTCGGCCATCAGCCGGATGCGGGCCAGGGCGTCGATGGGCCGGGCGGCGATCTCGGCGTTGGCCGCCAGCATCTCGTTGATGGCGCCGTCGCAGATCTCCAGCAGGATCTGGTCCTTGTCCGGGAAGTGCATGTAGAGGGCGGTCGAGGACACGCCCACCTCGTCGGCGATCTTGCGGATCGTGGCGCCCTGGTAGCCCTCGGCCAGGAAGATGCGCTGGGCCGCCTCCAGGATTTCCGCACGGCGCAGGTGCCCGTCGCCCTTCGCCTTGCGGGCGGACCTCTGCGCCTTCTCCACGGCCACCGACACGTTCCGACGCCTCCTGCTTCTCGCTACTGCGAAACACTAAACGGGAATCACCCACTCGCCGCAAGCGCCGCTGCCGCAGGGTTAACAACTCCTAAAGTTGCGCCACTCACGAATCACATCCCCGCGTTGCTTTATCTTCGCGGGAGTTCGCCCCTTCTATCGCCCTACGCGTGTGGGGGGCCGATGGCGCGGGAAGAACCGGATGCGGCTCTCGCGGTCGCGCGCACGGCCGTTGGGCCGATACGCATCTCGCCGCGTGCGGCCACGCTGGCGGATGCGTTGGCGTTCGGCGGCGCCGCCCGGTCCCTGACGGGCACGCAAAAAGCCGTGATGGCCGCCGCCGTGCTGGCGCTCGCCCTCGGCCTCTGGCGGGCGATGGACGCGACGCTCGCCCTCCTGCACCACCTGTGCTTCGCAGCTTTCGCGGCGGCTTCCCTGCTGCGACTGGCCGCCGCCCTCACGGCCCGGCGCCCGCCGATGCCCAGGCCGCTGCGGAACGCGGACCTGCCCATCTACACCGTCATCGCTCCGCTTTACCGCGAGGCCGAGGTGGCGGGGGAACTGGTCACGGCGCTGGAGCGGATCGACTATCCCCGCGACCGCCTCCAGGTGATCCTGGTGCTGGAGACCGACGATCCCGAGACATGCGCGGTGCTGGAAGACCTGGCTCCGCCCAGCTTCATCCAGGTGCTGGTCGCCCCGCCTGGAACGCCGCGCACCAAGCCGCGCGCCTGCAACGTGGCGCTGGAGCGGGCGCGGGGCGAACTGGTCGTCATCTACGACGCCGAGGACCGCCCGCACCCGATGCAGCTCCGCGAGGCCGCCGCCCGCTTCGCCGCCGCGCCCGCCCACCTCGCCTGCCTCCAGGCGCCGCTGCGGATCGAGCCGGACAGCCGCTTCCTGCCCGCCCAGTTCGCCCTGGAATACGCCCTCCAGTTCGAGGTGCTGCAACAGGCGCTGGCCAGGTTCGGCGCCCCCTTCCCGCTCGGCGGCACCAGCAACCACTTCCGCACCAGCGTCCTGCGCGCCGTCGGCGGGTGGGACCCCTTCAACGTGACGGAGGACGCCGACCTGGGCTTCCGCCTGGCGCGGGGCGGCTACGGCCTGGGCGTCCTCAACACCCCGACGTGGGAGACCGCGCAGCCGTCGCTGGGCGAATGGCTCCCGCAGCGGGCGCGGTGGATCAAGGGCTACATGCAGACCTTCGGCGTCCACACGCGGGGTCCAAACCTGCTGCGGCCGCCGTCGTTCGCCGCGTTGCTGGCGACCCTGGGCATATCCATCGCCTCGGCCTTCGCCCACGGGCCGCTGATGGCGTGGGTGCTGACGACGGCGGCGCTCGGGATGCCGGTCGCCGCACACGACGCCACCCTGCTGGGCGCCGGCTGGGCGACCGCAGCCACGGCGGGGCTGATGGGCGTCAGGCGCGCGGGCCTGCCGGTTCGGGTGCGCGACCTCGTGCTGGCGCCCCTCTACTGGCCGCTGCAATCGCTGGCGGCGGCGCGGGCGCTGGTCCAGCTTTTCCGGCGGCCCTACCATTGGGACAAGACCCCGCACGCCCCTCGGGCTGGACGCGCGGACGCCTGACGGCTATCGCCCGCTCATGGCCCGACCGACCATCGCCGACACTCCGCTCCTGATGCGCACCACCGGCTGGGCGGACTACGCCCTGCTCGACAGCGGACACGGCAGGAAGCTGGAACGCTACGGCCCCTACCGCGTCGTGCGGCCCGAGCCGCAGTGCCTGTGGGCGCCGCGCCTGCCGCCAGGCGAGTGGGACCGCGCCGACGCCGTCTTCGACCCCACCGACGAGGACGAGGCCGGACGCTGGCGCTTTTCCAAGCAGCCCGCCGAGACCTGGCCGCTGAAATGGGGCGAGGCGAAGTTCAACGGCCGCTTCACCGCCTTCCGGCACCTCGCCTTCTTCCCCGAGCAGGCGGCCAACTGGAGCTGGCTGGACGAGCGCATCCGCACGCTGGACCAGCCGAAGGTGCTGAACCTCTTCGGCTATACCGGCGTCGCCAGCCTCGTCTGCGCGGCGGCGGGGGCGCAGGTCACCCACGTCGACGCCTCCAAGAAGGCCGTCGCCTGGGCGCGGGAGAACGCCGCCCTCTCCGGCGTCGACAACATCCGCTGGATCGTCGAGGACGCCCGCCGCTACGTCCAGCGCGAGGAGCGGCGCGGGTCGCGCTACGAGGGGATCATCCTCGATCCGCCGAAGTACGGGCGCGGGCCGACGGGCGAGGTATGGAAGCTGTTCGACGACCTGCCGGAGCTGGCGCGGCTGTGCGCTTCCCTGCTCTCCGACAACGCCTCCTTCCTGATCCTCAACGCCTATGCCGAGCGGATTTCGGGAGCCTCGTTGTCGGGGCTGCTGGCCGAGCACCTGGACGGCGGCCGCATCGACTGGGGGGAACTCGCCCTGGTCGAGGAAGGCGGCGAGCGGCAGATCGGCCTGTCCTTCTTCGCACGGTGGAGCCGGTGAAGGCCGTCACCTCCCTCTCCAACCCGACGGTGAAGGCCGTCCGCGCCCTGCACATGCGCAAGGAGCGCGAGGAGACGGGCCTGTTCCTGGCCGAGGGCTTGAAGATCGTCACCGAGGCGGTCGAGCTGGGCCACCGGCCGAAGACGCTGCTCTACGGCCGCGACGCCGCCGACCATCCGCTGCTGAAACAGGCCGCCGCCGTGGCGGACGAGAGCATCGAGGTCACCCGCGATATCCTCGAAAAGGTCTCCCGCCGCGAGAACCCGCAGGCCGTCGTGGCGGTGTTCGAGCAGGCGTTCACGCCGCTGGAGGCCGTCGAGCCCAAGGCCGCGCCCTGCTGGGTGGCGCTCCAGGCCGTGCGCGATCCGGGGAACCTCGGGACCATCGTCCGCACCGCCGACGCGGCGGGCTGCGGCGGGGTGATCCTGGTCGGCGACTGCTGCGATCCCTATTCGGTCGAGGCGGTGCGGGCGACCATGGGCTCGATCTTCGCCGTGCCGCTGGTCAAGGCGAGCGTGGCGGAGTTCATCGCCTGGCGCGGCGGCTGGCCGGGCTCGGTCGTCGGCACGCTGCTGACGGCGGAGGTGGACCACCGCTCGGCCGAGTATCAGCGCCCGACGCTGATCCTGATGGGCAACGAGCAACAGGGCCTGCCGCCGGAACTGGCCGCCGTCTGCGACGTGAACGTGAAGATTCCCATGCGCGGCCGGGCCGACAGCCTGAACCTGTCGGTGGCGACGGGGATCATGATCTATTCGGCGACGTAGGCGTTGCGTCCTTCGACACGCGCCTTTGGCGCTGCTCAGGATGACGGGTTCTGACCTAGTCATCCTGAGCAGGCCGCGTAGCGGCCGTGTCGAAGGACGCACCTCACGTCCCCCGAGGCTTCGCCCGCGTCGTCGGCGCCGTGTTCGCCGGATCATCCGGCCAGACGTGCCTTGGGTAGCGGCCCTTCATCTCCGCCTTCACCGCCTTCCACGACCCGGCCCAGAAGCCCGGCAGGTCCTTGGTGATCTGGATCGGCCGGTGGGCGGGCGACAGCAGCGCCAGGGTCAGCGGAACGCCGCCGACCGTCGGATGGGACGACAGGCCATAGAGTTCCTGCACCCTTGCCTCCACGCGCGGCCCGCCCTCGGCGCCGTAGTCGATGGCGAAGGTCGAGCCGGTGGGAGCGGTGAAGCGCGTAGGGGCCTTGGCGTCGAGTTCCTTCTGGCGGTTCCAGTCCAGCAGCACGCGCACGTCGCCGCCCTCGAACCATTCCTCCAGCCGCACCAGCAGCGTTTCGTCGGTCAGGTCGTCCCACCCGAGGAAGGCGGCGCGGGCGCATAACGCCTGGGCGGCGGCGTCCAGCTTCAGCCCCTCGCGGCGGGCCTGATCCAGCCGGGCGCGGCGGACGAGTTCGGGATCGGCCTCGATCATCCGCTCCTCGACCACCAGGCGGTCGAGCTTCAGCAGCCGCCGCGCGCGGCCCTTGCCGGCGTCCAGCCGGTCCTCGACGGTCAGGCGGTCGGCGAAGGCGTCGCGCAGGGCGGCCTCGTCCAGCGGCGCGGCGATGAGGATGCGGTCCTTGGCCCCGCCGCCGCCCAGCTCGCCCACCGCCAGCCAGCGTTCGCGGGCCAGGGCGTCGGTCTGCTCCATGTGGACGCCCCGGCCCGAGGCGAGCTGGAATTCGCCGAGCTGGCCGCGCGCCCTGGCCACCCGCTCGGGGAAGGCTTCGGCCAGCAGCAGGGCCTCGCCCAGCGGCGGGGCCTTCCGCGGCGGTTTCGCGGACCTCGCCCAACGGTCGGCCAGCGCCCTGGCGTCGCGGGCGCGGGGCGAGCGGTCGCGGTCGAAGGCTTCCAGCCGGTGGCGCAGGTCGGTGTCTCGTCCGCCCAGCCCGCGCTCGGTCAGCAGGGCGGCGATGCGGGCGGCCAGCATCGCCTCCCCGCCCGCCGCGCCGCGCAGGACCATGTGCGCCAGCCGAGGCGGCAGCGGCAGGTCGGCCAGCGCCCGGCCGTGGGGGGTCAAGGCGCCGTCCGCGTCCAGGGCCTGGAGCCGCGCCAGCAGGCTGCGCGCCTCGGACAGCGCGGCGGCGGGCGGCGGATCGAGGAAGGCGAGGCCGCCCGCGTCCTTCGCGCCCCACTTGGCCAGGTCGAGCGCCAGGCCCGACAGGTCGGTTTCGAGGATTTCCGGCCGCGCGAACGGGACCAGCGCCCGCGTCTCGGCCTCCTCCCACAGGCGGTAGCAGACGCCCGGCGCCGTCCGCCCCGCCCGGCCCCGGCGTTGGTCGGCGGCGGCGCGGGAGACGCGGACCGTCTCCAGCCGGGTCAGGCCGCTGGCCGGGTCGAAGCGCGGCACGCGGGCCTGTCCGGCGTCGATCACGACGCGGACGCCCTCGATGGTCAGGCTGGTCTCGGCGATGGAGGTGGCCAGCACCACCTTGCGGCGGCCGGGCTGTGCGGGGGAGATGGCGCGGTCCTGCTCGGCCGGGTCGAGGGCGCCGTAGAGGGGGGCGATGTCCACCCCCGGCCGCTCGCCCAGCGCCTCGGCGGCGCGGCGGATTTCGCCCTGCCCCGGCAGGAAGACTAGGATGCCGCCCGTCTCCTCGGCTAGCGCCCGTTCGATGGCGCGGACGACCTCGATGCGGCCGGGGTAGCGCGTCTCGACGGGATAGGCGCGGCCCTGGCTCTCCACGATGGGCGCGTCCAGCAGCCGCGAGACGCCCGCCCCGTCCAGCGTGGCCGACATCACCAGCAGCCGCAGGTCCTCGCGCAGCACCTGCTGGCTGTCGCGGGCGAAGGCCAGGCCCATGTCGGCGTCGAGGCTGCGTTCGTGGAATTCGTCGAAGACGACGGCCGCCACGCCTTCCAGCCCCGGATCGTCCAGGATCATGCGGGTGAAGACGCCCTCGGTGACGACCTCGACCTGGGTGCGGGCCGAGACCTTCGACTGCATCCGCACGCGGTAGCCCACCCGCTCGCCGACCGCCTCGCCCAACGTCCTGGCCATCCGCGCGGCGGCGGCTCTCGCGGCCAGGCGCCGGGGCTCCAGCACGATGAGGCGGCGGCCCGCCACCCACGGCTCGTCCATCAGGACGAGAGGAACCACCGTCGTCTTGCCGGCGCCGGGCGGCGCAACGAGAACGGCGCTCGTCCTTTCGGAGAGCGCCGCCTTAAGCTCGTCGATGACTGCGTGGATGGGCAGCAGAAGGCTACTCCGCCGCCAGCTTCTTCTCGTGGTAGCGCGAGTGCCAATAGGCGTAGCCGAAGTAGACGATCAGGCCGAGCGCCATCCAGATGATCAGCCGCGACCACGTCGCCGGGGGCAGCTTGTAGATCAGGTAGGCGCAGCCCAGGGCTCCGGCGGGCGCCGTGAACCAGATGAAGGGCGTCCTGAACCGCCGCGGCAGGTCCGGTTCGGAGTAGCGCAGATAGAGCACCGCGCCGCAGATCAGCACGAAGGCCAGCAGCGTGCCCATCGAGACCAGCTCGCCCAGGATGCCGATCGGGAACAGGCCCGCGACCAGGGCCGCGAAGCCGCCGGTGACGACCGTGCCCCAGACCGGCGTGCGGGTCTTGGGGTTGATCGCCCCGAACAGCGGCGGCAGCAGGCCGTCGCGGCTCATGGCGTAGAGGATGCGCGACTGGCCGTAGAGCAGCGCCAGGATGGTGGACGCCAGGCCCACGGCCACGCCGATGTTGATCACCTGCCTCAGCCACGCGAGCTGCGGCACCGCCGCCAGGGCCGAGGCCACGGGCGAGGAATTGTTCAGCGACTGGTACGGCGCGAGGCCGACCAGCACGAGGGCCATCAGGATGTAGAGGACCGTGCAGACGCCGAGCGACAGGAGGATGCCGATGGGCATGTTCCGCTGCGGGTCCTTGGCCTCCTGAGCGGCGGTCGAGACGCCCTCGAAGCCGATGTAGGCGAAGAAGATGACGGCCGCCGCCGCCGCGATGCCGCCCACGCCGAAGGCGCCGTGCGGATGCTCGGGGCTCGGGGGGACCGCGTCGGGGATGAAGGGCTGCCACAGGGCGGTGTCGACGTACCGGGCGCCGAAGCCGATCACGGCCAGCACGATCATCACCTTCAGGCCGACGATCAGGTTGTTGACCATCTTGGACTGGTTGATGCCCGAGATCAGGAACATCGACATCAGCGCGATGATGAACATCGCCGGCACGTTGAAATAGGTCTCCGCGCCCGAGGAGGTGACCGTGCGGACGATGTCGTGGCCGTTGAAGTCGAACGGGGCCTTGGACCACGCCTCGGGAATGGCGACGCCGAAGTCCTCCATCATCCGCGAGAAATAACCCGACCAGCCCGCCGCCACGGTGGCCGCCGCGATGCCGTACTCCAGGATCAGGTCCCAGGCGATCAGCCAGGCGAAGAACTCGCCGATGGTCGCGAAGGTGTAGGTGTAGGCCGATCCCGCGACCGGGATCATCGAGGCCAGCTCGGCGTAGCAGAGCGCGGCGAAGGCGCAGACCAGGCCCGCCAGCACGAACGACAGGGCGATGGCGGGGCCGGCGTTCATCGCCGCCTGCTGGCCCGTCAGCACGAAGATGCCCGCGCCGATGACGCCGCCGACGCCCAGCAGGGTCAGCGACGGCCAGCCGAGGCTGCGCTTGAGGGTGTGGTCGCCTTCCTCGTTCGCCTGCGCGAGCAATACGGCGATAGGTTTCTTGGTGAATATCTTCATATGCTGGAGGCCCCCTGCCCCGGCCCTGGCCGGGCCCCAAGGGGTCAGGATAGGCAGACGAGGGCCTGCGCCGCAACGGGCGGCGGTTAACGCCTTTATTCTTGGGCGCGAAGACCCGATATCATGGCGAAATGACCGAAGCTCCCATCCGCGCGCTGATCGCGCCCGTCACCCCCCTGCAGCAGAACTGCACCATCGTCTGGTGCGCCAAGACGAAGAAGGCGGCCATCATCGATCCCGGCGGCGAGCTGCCGCGCCTGATGGGCGCTCTGGAGAGCCAGGGCCTGACCCTGGAGAAGATCTGGGTCACCCACGGCCACCTCGACCATGCGGGCGCCACCGCCGCGCTGAAGGAGGCGACCGGCGTCCCGATCGAGGGCCCGCATCCCGACGACCAGTTCTGGATCGACGACATCGAGACCAGCGGCGCCAAGTGGGGCATGCCCGAGGCGCGCCCCTTCACCCCCGACCGCTGGCTGGGCGACGGCGACACGGTCCAGCTCGGCGAGACGGAGTTCGAGGTCGTCCACTGCCCCGGCCACACGCCCGGCCACGTGATCTTCTTCCACCGCCAGGCGCGGTTCGCCCAGGTCGGCGACGTGCTGTTCAAGGGCTCCATCGGGCGCACGGACTTCCCGCGCGGCAATTTCGAGCAGCTCATCCACTCGATCACCCACAAGCTCTGGCCGCTGGGCGACGACGTGCAGTTCGTGCCCGGCCACGGCCCGATGTCCACCTTCGGAGCCGAACGGAAATCCAACCCCTACGTCTCGGACCTGGCCATCGAATCGATGAACGTCTGAAGGTGAGAGACCCTCTCCCTGAGGGAGAGGGGATACATGTGTTGCAGCGGTGAAATCCGGGCGCCATCCCGGTTTGCCACACCTTCGAGCATGGAGCAGTCCGAGTTGGATAACGGCGCCCGCATCCTGATCGTCGACGACGACCCGGGCATCCGCGACGTCGTGTCCGAATTCCTGTCGCGCCACGGCTATCAGGTCGAGACCGCCGCCGACGCCCGCGCCATGGAGCAGCAGCTTTCGCGCGGGCCCGTCGACCTGATCGTGCTGGACGTGATGATGCCGGGCGAGGACGGGCTGGCCATCTGCCGGCGCCTGTCCACGCAACCCGGCGGCCCGGCCATCATCATGCTCAGCGCCATGGGCGAGGAGACCGACCGCATCGTCGGGCTGGAGCTGGGCGCCGACGACTACCTGCCCAAGCCCTGCAACCCGCGCGAACTGCTGGCCCGCGTCCGCGCCGTGCTGCGCCGCCGGGGCGAGCCGCGCCCCGCGAGCGACGACGAGATCGGCGCGGCCTGCGAGTTCGCGGGCTGGCGGCTCGACCTCGTGCGGCGGGAACTGCGCTCGCCGCAGGGCGTGGTGGTGAACCTGTCGAGCGGCGAGTTCTCCCTGCTGCGCGCCTTCGTGGAGCGGCCCCAGAGGGTGCTGACCCGCGACCAGTTGCTCGACTTCGCGCGGGGCCGCGACAGCGACGCCTACGACCGCGCCATCGACGTGCAGATCAGCCGCCTGCGCCGCAAGCTGGACGACGGGGCGGGCGGCGACCTGATCCGCACCATCCGCAGCGAGGGCTACATGTTCACGCCCAAGGTCACCCGCACATGAAGCGCGGCGCGCCGCTGTTCGCCCAGGTGCTGGGGCTGGTCATCGTCAGCCTGATCGCCGCCCAGGCCATCAGCATCGCCATCCTGTTCAGCCTGCCGCCTCCGCCGCCGGAGCCCTATCGCATGAGCGACGTCACACGCGCCCTGCGCACGCCCGGCGTCTCGGCCGTGGGCGAAGGCCGCCCGCTGATCACGCACCTGCGCGCAGAGGCGCCGCCGGACCGGACGCTCGGACGGCGCCAGGCCGAGTTCCGCGACCAGCTCGCCGAATCCCTGGGCGCCCCGCCGGACCGGGTCGTCGTCTCGATGGGCGCCCGCCACTTCGCCCTGAAGCTGCGCCGCCCGCCGGGCCGCGACTTCCGGGCCATGCGCGACGATCCGGTGATCTTCGCCCCCTTCCGCGTCGGGGTGCGGCAGGACGACGGCCAGTGGCTGGTCACCCAGCCCAAGCCGACCTTCCGGCTGGATTCGTGGCAGGGCCGGGTGCTGCTGACCCTGCTGATCTCGGTGCTGGCGGTCTCGCCGCTGGCCTGGTGGTTCGCGCGCCGGCTGGCGGCGCCCATCTCGGCCTTCGCCGGGGCCGCCGAGCGGCTGGGCCGCGATCCCCGCGCGCCGCCGCTGGAGCTGGACGGGTCGAGCGAGGTCACCGCCGCCGTCGCCGCCTTCAACGGCATGCAGGAGCGCCTGCGCCGCTATGTCGACGACCGCACGACGATGGTCGGGGCCATCGCGCACGACCTGCGCACCCCGCTGACCCGCCTGCGCTTCCGCATCGAGGCGGCGCCCGAGGAACTGCGCGGCAAGCTGGAGCAGGACATCGACCAGATGGAGGCGATGATCGCCGCCACGCTCGGCTTCGTCCGCGACACGACCCGGCCCGCCGCCCGCACGCGGTTGGAGCTGGCCTCGCTGGCCGAGAGCGTCTTCGACGAGGCCGCCGAGACGGGCGCCGAGGCCATGCTGGAATCGGGCGAGCGGATCGTGGTCGAGGGTGATCCCCTCGCCTTGCGGCGGCTGGTCGAGAACCTGCTGGAGAACGCCATCAAGTACGGCCATCGCGCCCGCGGCCGGGTGTTCGCCGAGGGCGGGCAGGCCGTGATCGAGATCGCCGACGACGGCCCGGGAATCCCGGCGCAGGAGATGGAGCGGGTGTTCGACCCCTTCTATCGCGGCGAGCCGTCCCGCAACCGCGAGACGGGCGGCGCCGGTCTGGGTCTCGCCGTCGTGCGCTCGATCGCCCGCGCCCACGGCGGCGACGTCACCCTGCACAATCGTCCGGGCGGAGGGCTGACGGCGCGGGTCCAGTTGCCGCTCTGATTTGTTGCAGGCTGGCAAACGAACGCCGCAGAACAGACATTGGCCGGCGACACTGCCGTGTTCCCCTCTCCTTCCCCCGGAGTCGTTCCATGTTCGTCCGTTCCGCCCTTTGCCTGCTGATCCTGAGCGCCGCGTCCCCCGCGCTGGCGCAGGACATCGAGCTTCTGCCCGGCGCGCCCGACCCGGTGGAGCGCCCCCCGCGCGAGCAGCTTTTCATCAGCCCTGCGGGTGAGCCCTTCCGCGCCCCGCCCGGCCAGCCCTATCCGGTGGGAACCTGGTTCGCGAAGGCCGACGCCGACAGCGACGGCGCGGTGACCAGGGCCGAATTCGCCGCCGACCACCTCGCCTTCTTCAAGACCCTCGACAAGGACGACGACGGCATCGTCGACGGGTTCGAGGCCGCCGCCTACGAGAAGGAGATCGCGCCCGAGGTCAGCCCCCGCGAGAGCCGGGGCATGGGCCGTCCGATGCGGCCGAAGAAGCAGGGCGGCTTCCTGGGCTTCGGCGGCAAGGTCGTGCAGCCGCTGGGCGCCGGGCGCCAGGGCGCGGGCGTCTACGGCCTGCTCAACGAGCCCCTGCCGATCCGGGCCGCCGATTCCGACTTCGACTACAAGGTCACCACGCCCGAGGTCGAGGCCGCCGCCGCCCGGCGGTTCGGCCTGCTCGACCGCAACGGCGACGGGCGGCTGACCCGCGACGAACTGCCCAAGACCCCGTTCCAGGCGCTGCTCGAACGCGCCCCGCCGCAACCAAGCGCGCCCAGCGCCATTCCTTAAAGCTTGACCGGAAGCCACAGCGTCCACCGATGACCCAGACCACGACCTCCATCCTTCGCCGCCGCCCCAAGCTGCCCCGCCCCGTGGCCATCGCCCTGGCGGCGCTGGGCGTGGCGGTCATCGCCTTCGCGGGCTGGCAGGTGTTCAAGCCCAAGGGGCCGAAGGAGCCGTTCCGCACCGAGCAGGTGTCGCGCGGCTCGCTGACCCGTTCGGTCTCGGCGTCCGGCACCCTCCAGGCGCTGGTGACGGTCGAGGTCGGCTCCCAGCTTTCGGGCCAGGTGCGCCGGGTGCTGGTGGACTTCAACGACCGGGTGAAGCGCGGCCAACTCATGGCTGAACTGGACCCCCAGACCTACGTCAGCCGCGCCCAGCAGGGCCAGGCCGAGGTCTCCAGCGCCGTCGCCGGGCGCAACGAGGCCCAGGCTCGGGCCGAAGTGGCGCGGGCGACGTACGAGCGCACCCGCATCCTTCATGAGAAGGGCATCATGGCCAAGGCCGCCCTCGACACGGCCGAGGCCGAGTGGAAGTCGGCCCAGGCGTCCGTCGCCTCGGCGAGCGCCCGGATCGCCCAGTCGCGCGCGGCGCTGGGCTCCACGCAGGTGGACCTCGGGCGGACCAGCATCATCGCCCCCATCGACGGCGTGGTGGTGGACCGCCAGATCGAGCCCGGCCAGACGGTCGCCGCCAGCCTGTCGGCCCCGATCCTGTTCAAGATCGCCCAGGACCTGTCGCGGATGGAGGTGAGCATCACCGTGGACGAGGCCGACATCGGCCAGGTTCGCGAAGGCCAGCGCGTGCGCTTCACCGTCGACGCCTTCCCGGACGACAACTTCACCGGCGTCGTCACTCAGGTCCGCATCCAGCCCCAGGCCGAGCAGAACGTCGTCGCCTACACCGTGATCGCGGAGGCCGAGAACCCCGGCCAGAAGCTGCTGCCCGGCATGACGGCCAACGCCGACGTGGTGATCGAGGAGAAGCGCGGCGTGCTGAAGGTCCCGGCGGCGGCCCTGCGCTGGAAGCCCGCCGACCAGCAACAGGCGCCGCAGGCCCGTGGCGGCGGCGGCTTCGGCGGCGGCCCGCCCGGCATGGGCGGCGGCGGCCAGCGCCGTCAGCAGGGCGAGCGCCAGGGCGGCGGCGCCCAGATGGTGATCCGCCAGCTCGACCTCGACGAAAAGCAGGCCGAGCAGGCCCGGGCCATCTTCGCCGGAACCCGTCAGGCCGGAGGCGGGGAGGACCAGCAGGCCCGCCGCGCCGCCCGCCAGAAGGCGATGGCCGACGCGCTGAACAAGCTGGAACCCATCCTCAAGCCCGCCCAGAAGGCCAAGCTCCCTGCCCTGCGCGCCCAGATGGCGGCCATGGGCGGCGGACGCGGCGGCGCGGGCGCGACGACGCCCGGCGTCGTCTGGGTGCTGCGGAACGGCAAGCCCGAAGCGGTGGCGGTGATGGTCGGCGCGACCGACGGCTCCTCCACCGAGATCCGCGGCCCGCTGAAGGAAGGCGACGAGGTCATCACCGGCGGCGGTCCCAAGCCCAAGGCCCAGGCGGCGACGCCCTTCGGCCCCGCCGGCGGCCAGCAGACGCGGGTCCGCATGTGATCGAGATCGCCGGCCTCCAGAAGCACTACCAGATGGGCGACGAGGACGTGGCGGCCCTGGCCGGGGTCGACCTCGCCATCGGCCGGGGCGAGCACGTCGCCATCATCGGCCCGTCGGGGTCGGGCAAGTCGACGCTGATGAACATCCTCGGCGGCCTCGACCGGCCGACCAGCGGCTCCTACCGCTTCGAGGGGGAGGAGGTGGAGGACTTCGACGACGACGCCCTGGCGGACTTCCGCAACCGGCGCATCGGCTTCGTCTTCCAGTCCTTCCAGCTCCTGCCGCGCCTGTCAGCCCTGAGCAACGTCGAGCTGCCGATGGTCTACGCCGGGCTCGAACCCGCCGAGCGCAAGGCCCGCGCCGCCGCGATGCTGGAACGTGTGGGACTGGGCGCCCGCATGGGCCACCGCCCGACCCAGCTTTCCGGCGGCCAGCAGCAGCGGGTGGCCATCGCCCGCGCGCTGGCCAACAGCCCCGACCTGCTGCTGGCCGACGAGCCGACCGGCGCGCTCGACACCAACACCAGCCAGGAAGTGCTGGCCCTGTTCAAGGAACTGAACGGCGAGGGCCTGACCCTCGTGCTCGTCACCCATGACCTGGAGGTGGCGCAGGAGGCCCGCCGCCGCGTGACCTTCCGCGACGGCAAGATCGTCTCGGACGAGGGAGACCGCGCATGAAGCCCCGCGACCTCGTCGGCTTCGCCGTCGGCGCCATCATCGCCCACCCGATGCGCTCGGCGCTGACCTCGCTGGGCGTCGTGATCGGCGTGGCGGCCGTGGTGATGATGACCTCGATCGGCCTGGGCGCGCAGCAGCGGGTGACCAGCGCCATCTCCGGCCTCGGCTCCAACCTGATCGTCGTCTCGCCCAGCTTCAACCGCGGCGGCGGGGTCGCGCGGCAGGCGGCGGGGTCGGGCATGTCCCTTTCCGACGACGACGCCACCGCCATCGCCGAACAGGTGGAGGGCGCCATAGCCGTCGCCCCCGTGGTGCGCGGCCAGGCCCAGCTCGTCGCCGAAGGGGCCAACTGGAACAGCCGGGTCGAGGGCGTGACGCCCGACTACCTCGTCGCCCGCGACCTCGCCATCGGCGACGGCCGGATGTTCGACGAGCGCGAGGCGCGCCAGGGCCGCAAGGTGGCCGTGCTGGGCGCGACCGTGGCGAATGAGCTTTTCCCCATGGGCGGCGGCATCGGCCAGCGCGTGCGGGTCGGCACGACGCCGTTCGAGATCGTCGGCATCCTGGAGGCCAAGGGCCAGAGCGGCTTCGGCCAGGACCAGGACGACATCGTCCTGACGCCCCTGTCGGCCGCCCGCTCGCGCATCGTCGGACGCCGGTTCCGGGGCGAGAACGTCCAGACCATCTACGTGAAGGCCGCCACCGCCGACGACCTGACGCGCGTGCAGGAGGACGTCACCAACCTGCTGCGCGAGCGCCACCGCATCCGGCCCGGCGACGAGGACGACTTCAGCGTCCAGAACATGGCCGCCATGCTGGAGACGATGCAGGCCTCCATCCAGACCTTCACCGTCCTGCTCGCGGCGGTCGCGGCCGTGTCGCTGGTCGTGGGCGGTGTCGGGATCATGAACATCATGCTGGTCGCCGTGACCGAGCGCACGCGGGAGATCGGCCTGCGCATGGCCGTGGGCGCGCGGCGGTCGGACGTCCTCTACCAGTTCGCGCTGGAGGCCATGGCCCTGTCGCTGGCCGGGGGGGTGCTCGGCCTGCTGATCGGCATCGGCGGGGCGATGGCGATGGCCAGCCTCGGCGACTGGCCGATGGCGATCCCGACCTGGGCGGCGCCGCTGTCGCTGGGCTTCTCGCTGGCGGTGGGGCTGGTGTTCGGGGCCTATCCGTCCTGGCGCGCGGCCCGGCTCGACCCGATCGAGGCGCTGCGGCGCGAATAGCCGAAACCAACCTCGGCTTCAGCGGTTAAGTCAGGACCCGATCAGGAGTCCGCGATGACCGACCCAGAACCCGAACCCGTCTCGCCCGAGCCTCCCGCGCCGGAGTACGAGCCCGGGCGCTCGCCAGACGAGGCGCCGCCGCTCGATCCCACCCCGCAGCCCCCGGGCGACGGGCGTCCCTACGACGCCGCCGCCTTGCAGTAGGACGCCCCCATGGACACCAGCTCCGAAAAGCCCACCCGGTCGCGCCGCGGCTTCGCGGCCATGGACCCTGAACGCCGCCGCGAGATCGCCCGCAAGGGCGGCGCCAGCGTTCCCAGCGAAAAGCGCAGCTTCGCCAAGGACCGCGACCTCGCCGCCGACGCCGGCCGCAAGGGCGGCTCCTCCTCACGCGGCGGCGGCCGTCCGGTCCGCCAGCGTCCGACCTAGTCGGCCGCCAGCAGGAACACCGCGAAGGCGGGCGCCGGGCTGGTCCACCGGCGCAGCGTCCGCCAGCCGCCGCGCGCGGCCAGCCTGGCGAAGCCCTCCGGCGTGAACTTGTGCGAGTTCTCCGTGTGGATGCTCTCGCCCGCCGTGAACCGGAACACCCGTCCCGCCACCCGCACCGTCTGGGCCTTCCCGCTGACGAGGTGCATCTCGATGCGCTTCTCGTCGGGGTTCCACAGCGCCCGGTGCCGGAAGGCGGCGAGGTCGAAGTCCGCGCCCAGCTCACGGTTGATCCGCGCCAGCACGTTCTTGTTGAAGGCCGCCGTCACGCCCAGGTCGTCGTCGTAGGCGGCGACCAGCGCCTCCTCATCCTTGACGAGGTCCACCCCCACCACAAACTGCGCGCCCGGCCCCAGCAGGCGGCGCGCCCCGGCCAGGAACTCCACGGCGTCGTCGTGGGTGAAGTTGCCGATGGTCGATCCGGGGAAGAAGCCCGTGCGCGGGCGGCCTTTCGCCTCCGGCGGCAGCTCGATGGCGCGGGTGAAGTCCTCGGCCAGCGGCGCGACGGTCAGGGCCGGATAGTCGGCGTTGATGGACGCCGCCGCCGTCGCCAGCGCGTCGGGGCTGATGTCGATGGGCACGTAGACGGCGGTCTGGGGCGCGGCGTCCAGGACCAGCCGCGTCTTGACGCTGGCCCCGCTGCCGAACTCGACCAGGACCGCGCCGTCGGAGATGCAGGCCGCGATCTCCGGCGCCGCGTCGCGCAGCAGGGCGATCTCCGTCCGGGTCGGATAGTATTCCGCCAGCGCGGTGATCTCCTCGAACAGGCGCGAGCCCTCCTCGTCGTAGAACAGCTTGGCCGGCAGGGTCTTTCGCGAGCGCGACAGGCCCGCGACCACGTCCGCCTCTATGGCCGACCGGGCGCCGGGCGCCGCCTTGCGCGTCTGCCCGTCCTCGGCCAGCCGCACGCCGGAGAACATCCAGCGCTGATGCGGGTAGAAGAAGTTGCGGTAGCTGGCCCGCGCATGGCCCGGCGGCGTGGCGAAGGCGCCGCCCTTCAGCACCATCTGGCCGACCATGAACTTGCCGTTGTACTCGCCCACCGCCCCGGCGCCCGGCCGGAACCCCGGATGCGGCAGGTAGGCGCTGGCGGTCCATTGCCACAGGCGGTCGAACATCTCCGGCCGCGAGACGCTCGCGTGCTCCCATTCGGCCTCGGTCGGCAGGCGCTTTCCGGCCCACGAGGCGAAGGCGTCGGCCTCGTAGTAGCTGACATGGGCGACCGGCGCGTCGGGGTCCACGGGCGTCAGGCCGCGCAGGGTCAGGACCAGCCACTGGCCGCCGCGGTTCTGCCAATAAGCCGGAGAGTCCCAGCCGTCCGCCTTCACCGCCACCCAGCCATCGGCCAGCCAGAACTCCGCCCGGCGGTAGCCGCCGTCGGCCATGAAGGCCAGCCACTCGCCGTTGGTGACCAGCCGGTCGGCGAGGCGGTAAGGCGCGAGCAGCACCTCGTGGCGGGGCCGCTCGTTGTCGAAGGAAAAGCCCCTCCCGTCGTGACCCACCTCGGCCACCCCGCCGTCGAAGGCGGTGAAGCGCCGCGGCCCGGTCTCGGGCGCGGGGAACGGGGCGTCGGCGGCATAGGCGGGCTTCAGCGGCGAGCAGGAGAAGAGGTGCAGCACGTCCATCAGGATCAGCTCCTGATGCTGCTCCTCGTGCGCCAGGCCGAGGGTGACGAGCGCCCAGCCCTCCGCGTCCAGGCGCGGCATCAGCCGCTCCATCGCCTGGTCGACATGGCGGCGCCAGGCCAGCACCTCGCTCACGCCGGGCCGCGTCAGCAGGCCTCGCGCCGCGCGGGGGTGCCGCTCGCCCGCCGCCTCGTAGTAGGAGTTGAACATGTAGCCGAAGGCCGGATCGAAGGGCTCGTAGCCCTCCAGCCGCGGAACGAGCAGGAAGGTCTCGAAGAACCAGGCGGTATGGGCCAGATGCCATTTCACCGGGCTGGCGTCCGGCATCGACTGGACCTGCTGGTCCTCGGCCGACAGCGGCGCCGCCAGCGCCTCGGTGGCCGCCCGCACCGCGCGATAGCGTTCGGCGACCGCCGCGCTCGGCGGCTCCGGCCGGGCCGGGGCGTCGTCTGACGGTGCGGTCATGAGAGTCTCCCGCTGGCCACGCTCCAGCTAACGCGAAACGTGATCGACTTGCGCACGGTTCCTGAGATGGAACCGGAACGGAGCCCCGTGGGAGGCGTTCAACCTGCGCTCCGCCTTTCCCTCTACGACGCCCTTGCGGCGCCGCGGCGAAGTCAAGGGACACTGGCATGTATCGACGCGTATCCGTCGCCCTTCCCGTGGAGACAGCGCCATGAGCGACCGGCGCTGGAAGGATGATGTCGTCGCCCTCCTGCCGGCGCTCCGGGCGTTCGCCTGGTCCCTGTCGCACAACGGCTCCGACGCCGACGACCTCGTGCAGGAAACGCTGATCAAGGCCTGGGCGCACCGCGACAAGTTCGAGCCCGGCACGAACCTGCGGGCCTGGCTGTTCACCATCCTGCGCAACACCTACTACACGGCCGTCGTGCGCCGCCGCCGAGAAACGGCCGATCCCGACGGCATCTTCGCCGCCAGCCTGTCGGTGGGGCCGACCCAGGACTGGAGCGTGGCGCTCGGCTCCTTGCGCAAGGCGCTGGACGCCCTGCCCGACGAACACCGCGAGGCGCTGATCCTGGTCGGCGCTGCGGGCCTGACCTACGAAGAGGCCGCCGAAGTCTGCGGCTGCGCGCTCGGCACCATCAAGAGCCGGGTCAACCGCGCCCGCGCGCGGCTGCTGAAGCTGATGGATATCGACGAGGCCAGCGATGCGCTGGTCGACGTGGGCGTGGTCGCGCGGGCGAACTGACCTTCCACCCCTTTGAGGCATGAAACCCCTGGGCCGGGCCGGGTATGACGGCGAACAACCTTCGCCTCAGGAGCCCGCCCATGCGTTCCTTCATCCTCGCCTTCGCCGTCCTGGCCGCCGCCCCCGCCCTCGCGGCCGAGGA
>CAZOHI010000012.1:53132-73190 GCA_964579695.1 uncultured Caulobacter sp.
CCTTCATCCTCGCCTTCGCCGTCCTGGCCGCCGCCCCCGCCCTCGCGGCCGAGGATGACGCCGCCGCCCTGTGGACCAGCATCGGCTACGCCTGGAACGCCGGACGGCTGCCCGAGACGGCCTACATCGGCGGCCAGTCCCCGGCCCTCGCCAACATGGTGGTGAAGATGCTGATGGAGCACTTCAAGGGCCACTGGAACCGCAGCCACGCCGGCAACAACCATGGGCCGCTGCGCGACGAGGTCGCCCGCATCCACGGCCTGACCCAATCCCTGCCGGAGGCGGAACGCAGGAACGCCTGCACGCTGGAGCTGCGGGGCGTGAGGGGCCTGGACAACGAGAAGTACGACGCCGTGCCGGACGACCTCTACGCCCCGCTGGCGGCCGCCTGCCCCAGGTAGAGCGAGGGCGTGAGCTGGGCCGCATGCTCCAGCGCCAGCGTATGGAGCCAGTTGCGCACCAGCCGCACGCGGACGACGTCGTAGAGTTCCTGATGGGTGGCCATCCAGTAGGTCCGCGTCACCGTCAGGTCGGCCAGCACGGGCCGCAGGTCGGGATTGTCGGCGGCCAGGAAGTGCGGGAAGGCGCCGATCCCCGCGCCCGCCGCCGCCATGGCGATCTGCATCTTCATGGACGAGCAGGTCAGCCGCTGGCGCAGGCGCGGGGCGAAGGCTTCGAGAAACAGCAGCTCGTCGCTGTAGACGAGGTCCTCGACCGCCCCGACGAACTCGTGGCCCTGGAGGTCTTCGAGATGCGCGGGGGCGCCCTGCCTCTCCAAGTATGACGCCGAGGCGTACAGGCCGAGTTCGTAGTCCGTCAGCCGCTCGACGATCAGACGCGAGCCGCCCGGCGGGCTGGAGGTGACGGCCAGGTCCACCTTCCGCGTCGTGGGCGACAGAAAGCCGGGGCTGGCGTCGATCTCTATGCGCAGGCCCGGGCGGTCCATCAGGCGCAGGATGGCGGGGGCCAGGATCTGCGCGCCCAGCCCCTCGGCGACGCTGAGCCGGACCGTGCCGGCCAGCGGGCTCGTCACCCCCTCCTCGGCGGCGGCCATGGCGGCCTCGAACGCCGCTCCCCTTTCCGACAGCCGCAGGCCGGCGGCGGTGAGGTGAAGCCCGTCGGCCCCGCGCACGACCAGGGTGGCGCGCAGGCCGGACTCCAGCCGCTGTATCCGCCGGGCCACCGTCGTCGCATCCATGCCGAGGCGCGCCGCCGCTCCGGCGAACGAGCCCGCCTGGCTGAGCGCGATGAAGACGCGAAGGTCGTCCCAGTTCATCATCGCGCCACCTTAGTCCGCAAAACGCCGCCCGGCCTGCATTTTCGCAGGAGGCGGGCCGGCGCGGGTCCCCTAGGCTCAGAGCCATGACCAGCGCCTCCCCGCTTTCCGGCGTCAGGATCGTGGACCTGACCAGCGTCGTCATGGGGCCGTTCGCGACCCACATCCTGGCCGACCTGGGCGCCGACGTGATCAAGGTCGAGAGCCCCGAGGGCGACTCCCTGCGCGGCTATGCGCCCCAGCGGGGCACGGCCATGTCCGGCAGCTTCCTGAACCTGAACCGCAACAAGCGCGGCGTGCGCCTGGACCTGAAGCAGCCGAAGGACCGCGAGGCGTTCGAGCGGCTGCTGGCCGGCGCCGACGCCTTCATCCACAACCTGCGCCCGGCCGCCATCGGGCGGCTCGGCTACGGCTACGAGCGGGTGCGGGACCTGAACCCCGGCATCGTCTACTGCGGCGCCCAGGGGTTCGGGTCGGACGGGCCCTACGCCGAGAAGGCCGCCTACGACGACATCATCCAGGCGGGCTCGGGCGTGGCGGCGCTGTTCCAGGCGGCGGGGGGCGAGCCCGCCTACGCGCCGACGGTGATCTGCGACAAGCTGGCGGGACAGGCCATCGCCTATTCGGTGCTGGCCGCCCTCTTCCACCGCGCCAGGGGCGGCGGCGGCCAGTGCGTCGAGGCGCCGATGTTCGAGACGGCCATCGAGTTCAATCTCGTCGAGCACATGGGCGGCTTCGCCTTCCGCCCGCCGCTGGGGCCGCCGGGGTTCGCGCGGGTGCTGAGCCCCAGCCGCAGGCCCTATCGCACGGCGGACGGCTTCGCCTGCATCCTGCCCTACTCCGACCGCAACTGGCGCGACTTCTACGCCTTCACCGGACGCATGGAGTTCGCGCAGGACCCGCGGTTCGCGACCCTGCCCCTGCGCGCCCAGAACATCGGCGTCCTCTACGACATGATCGCCGAGGAGGCGCCGAAACGGACGAGCGCCGAGTGGCTGGCCTTCTGCGACGGCGCCAGCATCCCCTGCATCCAGGTCAACGACCTCGGCGACCTGCCGGACGATCCGCACGTCCAGGCGGTCGGGCTGTTCCGCGAGGAAATCCACCCGACCGAGGGGCCGTACCTTTCCGTGCGCAGGCCGACGAGCTTCAGCGGCGCGCCGTTCGAGATCACGCGCCACGCCCCGAACCTGGGCGAACACACGGCCGAGGTGCTGGCCGAACTGGGCTACGGCCCCGACGAGATCGAGGACTTCCTCCCATGACCGACGACCGCGCCGCCGACCTGCTGAGGCGGGTCATCGCCTTCCGGGACGAGCATGTCCTGCCGAACGAGGCCGCCTTCGACAGCCAGGTCGCCGCCGATCCGTGGCGGCCCGCCCCCGTGCTGGAGGCGCTGCGGGCCAAGGCTCGGGCCGAGGGGCTGTGGAACCTGTGCATCGAGGACGAGTCCGGGCTGAACCACCTGCGATACGCGCCGTTCGCCGAGGCGATGGGCTGGAACGAGTGGCTGCCGGAGGTCTTCAACTGCAATCCGCCCGACAGCGGCAACATCAGCCTGCTCCAGAAGTACGCCTCGCCGGAGCAGCAGGCCCGATGGCTGGCGCCGCTGCTGGCCGGGGACATTAGGTCCTGTTTCGCGATGACCGAGCCAGACGTCGCCTCGTCCGACGCAGGCAACATCGCCATGCGCTGCGAGCGGGACGGCGGCGAGTGGGTGCTGAACGGGCGCAAGTGGTGGATCAGCGGCGCGGGCAACCCGCTGTGCCGTATCGCCATCGTCATGTGCCTGACCGACCCCGACGCCGCGCCCTCGGCCCGGCATTCGATGATCCTCGTACCCATGGACACGCCCGGCCTGACGGTCGTGCGGCCCCTCTCCGTCTTCGGGATCGGCTTCGCCCCGCGCGGCTTCTGCGAGCTTGAGTTCGACAACGTCCGCGTGCCGCTGGACCATGTGGTCGGCGCGCCCGGACGCGGGTTCGAGATCGCGCAAGGGCGGCTCGGCGGCGGGCGGCTGCACCACGCCATGCGCTGCGTCGGAGCCGCCGAGCGGGCGCTGGCGCTGATGTGCGGGCGGGCCCTGACGCGCACCGCCTTCGGCAAGCCGCTGGCCGAGCACGGCTCCAACGCCGACATCGTGGCCCGCTGCCGGATCGAGATAAACATGGTGCGGGCGCTGGTCCTGCACACCGCCGACTTGCTCGACCGGGCCGGTCCCGCCGCCGCCCGCAGCGAGATCTCCCAGATCAAGGTCGCCGCGCCGGAAATGGCCTGCCGGGTCGTGGACCAGGCGATCCAGATGCACGGCGCGGCGGGGTTCTCCCAGGACACCCCGCTGGCCGCCCTCTACGCCCGCCTTCGCACCATCCGCATCGCCGACGGGCCGGACGCCGTGCACCTGCGCGTCATCGGCCGGGCCGAACTGAAGAAGCATCGATGAACCCCGAACCCGCCGGAACCGTCGCCCTGGACCGCGAGCCCGAGGCCCTGACCCGCTACCTCCGCCAGGAGGTCCCGGCGCTGGGCCGCGACATCCGCTACCGCCGCTTCACGGGCGGCAACTCCAACCTGACCTTCCTCGTCCAGGGCGAGGGCCAGGACCTGGTGCTGAAGCTGGAGCCGCCGGGGACGAAGGCCAGGTCGGCGCACGACATGGGCCGCGAGTTCCGCATGCTCCGCAGCCTGGAGGCCCGCTATCCCTTCTCGCCGCGCGCCGTGCTGCTGTGCGAGGACCCCGAGGTGTTCGGCGGGACCTTCGTGCTGATGGAGCGCCGCGACGGCCTCATCGTGCGCGACGCCAGCGCGGGCGTGGAGCACCTGCCCGCCCAGTTCACCGGCCTGATCGACGCCCTGGCCGCCCTGCACGCCATCGACCCGGCCGAGGTCGGCCTGCATGACGCCGGACGCCCCGAAGGCTATCGCCGCCGCCAGACCGAGGGGTGGATACAGCGCTTCCGGGGCGCGTGCGATGCGCCGGGGCCGCTGGCGGAAGAGGTGATGGGCTGGCTCGCCGCCAACATCCCCGCCGACCCCGAACTGGCGTCGGTGATCCACAACGACTTCAAGATGGACAACCTCGTCTGGGACGCGGACGAGCCGGGCCGCCTGAAGGGCGTGCTGGACTGGGAGATGTCCACCGTCGGCGATCCGCTGATGGACCTGGCCTGCACGCTCAGCTTCTGGGTCGACCGGGACGACCCGGCCGAACTGCGGGCGCTGCGCTCCATGCCCAGCGCCAACCCCGGCGTGCCCAGCCGCCGCGAGGCGCTGGAACGGTATCTGGAGCGGCGCGGCGCGGCGCTGGCCGACTTCACCTTCTACCGCTGCTTCGGCCTTTTCCGCAGGGCCGCGATCGAGCAGCAGAAGTTCCGCCGCTACAGCCTCGGCCAGACGACGGACGCGCGCTTCAAGGACCTCGACAAGGCCGTGGGCGTCCTGCTGCGCGAGTGCGGCAAGCTTCTCTAGCTCACAACATTGCATACAAATAAGCGGTTCGGACAGAATCGGCCGACCGCCGGCCCGCCTCCGATAACCCTGGTTTTCCTCTAAGTGAGTAACAATGGGCGCCCCTTCCCTAGGGAGCCCCCCTCCAGATGCCGGATTGACTTCATTCGAACATTGTATGCAATCTTGCACATCGGCGGTGTCGCCCATGGCGCCGTCGAACCCGTGACCAAACATCAGATCGCGCCAATCAAGGCCCGCAGGGGGAAACTTATCGATGGTTCGGCATAGCAAGCATGTGGGAAGCCGTTCGCGCTTCCTCCGCCAGGTTTTCCTGGCGTCGGCGGCCACGGCCGCCATGGCCGGCGCCTCAGGCGCCGCGTTCGCCCAAGACGAGGGGTTCGCCCTCGAAGAGGTGATCGTGACCGCTGAAAAGCGGGCCCAGAACGTCCAGGACGTCCCGATCTCCATGACCGTGCTCACGGGCCGGGAGATCGCGAAGTTCCAGGACAAGAACATCCACGACCTCATCACCAAGATGCCGAACGTCAACCTGGTGACCCAGGGCGTGAATGACGTCATCTACATCCGCGGCTTCGGCTCCTCGCCGAACAACTTCGCGTTCGACCCGACGGTGTCGGTGTACCGCGACGGCATCTACGCCGGTAAGAGCGGCCAGTTCATCGAGCCGCTGTTCGACGTGGAACGGGTCGAGATCCTGCGCGGCCCGCAAGGCGCCCTGCTGGGCAAGAACACCGCCGCCGGCGCCATCAGCATCGTCAGCGCCGGTCCCTCGCGCGAGTTCGGCGGCGAGGTCTCCGCCGCCTACAAGTTCGAGCCCCAGGGCGTGCAGGCCACCGGCTTCGTCACCGGCGCCCTGACCGAGACCCTCAGCGGCCGACTGGCGGTGAAGTTCCTCGACCAGGAAGGCTTCCTGAAGAACCGCGCCAACGGCAAGAACGACCCGCGCCTTCGCCAGGAACTGGCCCGCGGCTCGCTGCTGTGGGTTCCGAACGACAAGCTCGACGTGATGTTCCGGCTCGAATACGCCTCGTCGGAGATGAAGGGCGGCATCAACACCGCCGGTCCCGCCAACACCGCGCCGCCGCACGTCGACGACCGCTATTCGTCCGACCCCTACGGTCCGTCGGGCGCGCCGGAAGTCAACGGCGTGGACGCGCTGAACGGCTCGATCACGGCCAACTACCAGTTGGGCGACCACACCCTGACCTCGATCACCGGCTACTCGAAGTTCGACCGCTATCCGATCAACGGCTACGACGAGACCAACCCCTCGGGCGGCCCGACGACCCCGGGCATCAACAACATCTTCCAGAACGGCTTCCCGGAAGACTTCGAGCAGGTCTCCCAGGAGTTCCGCCTGCTGTCGCCGACCGGACAGAAGCTGGAATACGTGCTGGGCGCCTACTACGACACCTCCGACTGGAACCTGCGGCAGAACATCTTCTACGCCCTGCCCTCGGCGACGGGCGGCCAGTACACCCACTTCTTCCAGCGGTCGAAGACCTACTCGGTGTTCGCGATCGGCACCTACAACGTGACCGACGACTTCCGGGTCAAGACCAGCGTCCGCTACACCAAGAACAAGAAGGACGGCGACTTCACGTCCGGCAACTACTACGGCACGCCCCTGCGGGTGATCACCGCCGTCAGCGGCAGCCGGTCGGAGGACAGCGTCGACCCCTCGTTCACGCTGCAGTACGACGTGGCTCCGAACATCATGGTCTACGGCGCGGTCGGCAAGGGTTCGAAGTCCGGCGGTTTCGTCAGCAACACCTTCGGCATCACCCCCGCGGCCTACGAGTTCAAGCCCGAGAAGTCGACCAACTACGAAGTGGGCCTGAAGTCCACGCTCGCGGGCGGCCGGGTCCAGCTCAACGCCTCGGCCTTCCAGTTGGAGATCAAGGACCTCCAGGTGTCCAGCTACGTGCCAGTCCTGGCCTCGTTCGTCACGAACAACGCCGGTTCCGCCACCAGCACGGGCGTCGAGTTCTCGATCGACTGGATGCCGGTCAACAGCCTCCAGCTCTCGCTGAACGGCGCCTACCTGGACGCCAAGTACGACAGCTTCAAGGGCGCGGCCTGCCTGGCCTCGGACCCGATCTCGGTCTGCAACCCCCTCGATCCCGTGAGCGTGGCCAACCACGACCTGGCGGGCAAGGAACTGGTCTACTCCTCGAAGTGGACCGGCAACCTGCAGGCCCGCCACACCATGATGGTCGGCGGCCTGGAGGTGGAGAGCACCGCCATCGCCTCGTACCGGTCGAAGTACTACAACGCCGACAACTACAGCGAGGTCTACGGCGTGCAGCCGGGCGTGGTGAAGCTCGACGCCCGCGTCGCGCTCAGCAAGCCGGACGCCCGCTGGACCGTGGCGCTGGCCGGCAAGAACCTGACCAACGAGCACACCTTCAGCAACTCGCTGCTGCTCGGCGGCGGCGTCACCACCCAGCCGCGGACCATCAACTACAAGGATGAGCTGCGCTCGGTGTGGCTCGAAGTGAGCACCCGCTTCTGATGCTCAGGGACGGCGCGCCGGGGATCTCCCGGCGCGCCGCTCCCGCATCAGCCGGCGCCGTTCGCGGACCTCAGCAGGGCATGTTGCGCCGAGAGGATATGACCCGTCATCACGCTGTGGGCCCATCGCGCGTCGCGCACCTTGATGGCGGCCACCAGGTCCAGGTGCTGCTGGGCGCTGCGGCGCAGTTCCTCAAGGTCGTAGCGCTGGAAGGTCCGAAGCACGAGCGGCATCTCGATGATGGCGGCCAACGCCGTCTCCAGCCGGGAGCTGTCAGCCGCGATCACGATCAGCTTGTGGAACTGGTTGTTCAGCTCCGAGACCTTCTCGAGGTCCGGCGCCGGGCCCTTCCAGACGAGGTCGCTGATGCGGACGGCGAGGTCGGAAAGCTCGGCGACCTGTTCGTCGGTGGCGTTGAGCGCGGCGGCCTCGGCGGCGTGGCCTTCCAGCAGGACGCGCAAGCTGTAGATCTTCTCGACCTCGGCCTCGTCCAGCCGCGCGACGAAAGCGCCCCTGTTGGGGATGAACTGGATCAGGCCCTCGGCGTGCAGGCGGCGCATGGCCTCGCGGATCGGGGTGCGGCTCATGCCGCTGGCGGCCGCCAGTTCGTTGGCGGTGAGATGGTCGCCCGCCTTGTAGGTCCCGCGGGAGATGCCTTCGCGGATGGCGATGTACGCCCGCTCTACGGCTGCCGCCATGATCGTGTCTCCCCCTTGCCGCCGCCCATTCTACCTGCCCCGGGGGCCGGTGCGATACGGATGATCGAGTCCATCGATTGCATACATTATGGCTCACGAATAGGACGTAAACGCCGCACCAAGAATGCCCATTTTCCTAGATAACTCTTTGCCGGTCGCCCGGAAACGGCTTGCGGCAATCGACAGGTGAGGCCATAGTTTTGCATACAATTTTGAAGCAGAGGCGTAGCGAAGACCGCAAGCGCCCGGTGTGTGGAGGGGCGTCGTTGCGTGGTCGGTCCGATCTGTCTGGCGGTCTTGCGCCCCGCGGGCGGGGCTAGGTCATGCGCGCGCTGGAAGACGTCACCGTCCTCGACCTCACCCACATGCTCTCGGGCCCCTACGGCACCATGCTGATGGCCGACATGGGCGCGCGGACGATCAAGATCGAGCCGCCCGGCGCGGGCGAAGCCACCCGACGCCTGCTGGAGACGTCCGACGACTATTCCCGCTGCGGCATGGGCGCCTATTTCCTGACGCTGTGCCGCAACAAGGAAAGCGTCGCGCTGGACCTCAAGAGCCCCGAGGGGCTGCAACTCTTCTACGACCTCGTCAGGCGCGCGGACGTGGTGGTCTCCAACTTCGGCGTCGGCGTCACCAAGCGGCTGAAGATCGACCACGAGACCCTGTCGGCGATCAACCCGGCCATCATCACCTGCGCCATCTCCGGCTTCGGCGAGAGCGGCCCCTTCCCCAACCGCCCGTCCTTCGACCTGGTGGCCCAGGGCATGGGCGGCGGCATGTCGCTGACCGGCTACAAGGACGGCGAGCCCATGCGGGCGGGCATCCCCATCGGCGACCTGGGCGCGGGCATGTTCGGGGTCATGGGCATCCTGGCCGCGCTGAACATGCGGCGCACCACCGGCCGGGGGCAGCATCTGGACATCTCGATGTTCGACTGCCAGCTTTCGATGCTGAACTACATCGGCACCATGTACCTGATGTCGGGCCAGCTCACCGAACGCGACGGGAACGGCCACTTCGTGCACGTGCCCTACAACACCTTCCGCACGAAGACCCGCTACCTCATCCTGGCGCTCATCACCGACGCGAGCTGGCGCAGCCTCGTGGACCTGCTCGGCGACGACGAACTGAGGCGCGAAGAGTTCCTGACCCAGCCCGGACGCCTCGCCAACAAGGACTTCATCGAGGCCCGCGTGCAGCGCGCCCTCGAGGAGGAGACCTGCGAGCACTGGCTGGCGGCGCTGGCCGAATGCCGGATTCCCGCCGCGCCGGTCAACGACCTGTCGCACGCCTTCGCCGACCCGCAGGCCCTGGCCCGCAACATGCGCGCCACGGTGCCGCTGCCGGACGGCTCGACGGTGGAGCAGCCCGGCAACCCGATCAAGATGTCGGACGCCGGCGAGGACGTCTTCCTGCCCCCTCCCCCCATCGGCCGGGACACCGCGCGGGTGCTGTCGGAGGTCCTGGGGCTGGACGCTGAACGCCTGGCGGACCTGAACAAGGCGGGAGTGATCGCATGCGCCTGAACCGGACGCCCATCGCAGGCAAGGACGGCTATCCGCCTCCCGCCTACTCCTACTTCGTCGTCGCCATGCTGATGGTGGCCTACACCTTCGCCTTCGTGGACCGGCTGGCGCTGAGCCTGGTGGTGGACCCGATCCGCGAGGACCTGGGCCTGAACGACACCCAGATCAGCCTGCTGGCGGGCCTGGCGTTCGTGATCTGCTTCATCATCTTCTCCTTCCCGTTCGGCCGCTGGGTCGACCGGGGCGCCCGGCGCTCCGTGGCTTCCGTCGGCGTGGCGATGTGGAGCGTGGCGATGGTGATCTGCGGCCTGGCCACCAGCTTCTGGCAGCTTTTCGTCGGGCGGATGCTGGTCGGCGTCGGCGAGGCGAGCATCAACCCCGTCGCCTATTCGATGATCCCGGACTCCTTCCCGCCCCACAAGCGCGGGCTGGCCATGGCCATCTACTCGTCCGGCGCCGCCGTCGGCGGGGGCCTGGCGGTCTACCTGGGCAGCCTGCTGCTGGCCTGGGCCGCCGAGGCCCAGCCGGTGTTCCCCATCGTCGGCGCGCTGGCGCCCTGGCAGATCCTGTTCATCGCGCTGGGCCTGCCCGGCCTGCTGTTCGCGGTCGTCTTCTACTTCACGGTTCGCGAGCCCGTGCGGCGCGACAGCGGGGCGACGCAGGAGGTGATGTCCAAGGACGTCATCGCCTACCTGCGCGAGCACAGGCGCCTCTACATCATGATGTTCCTGGGCTTTTCGGGGTTCGCGATCAGCAACTACAGCTTCTCCGTCTGGGGCCCGAGCTACTTCATCCGCGCCCACGGCCTGACCGTGGCGCAGGTCGGGATCATCGTCGGCCTGGGCTTCGCCGTCTTCGGCACCCTGGGGATGCTGACCGGCGGCCTGTGGTCGGACCGGGTGGTCAAGCGCGGACGGCCGGAAGGGCCGATCTGGGTTGGACTGCGCATCGCCGTGCTCCAGGCCCCGTTCTTCCTGGGCGCCTATCTCTGCCCCTGGACCGTCCCGGCCGTCATCCTGTTCTGCTGCGGCATGTTCTGCGCCAGCATGATCGGCGGCCTGCAAGGCGCCATGGTCCAGACCCTGACGCCCAACCGCATGCGGGGCCAGATCGGGGCGGTGTTCCTGACCACGGTCAACCTGCTGGGCCTGGGGGTCGCGCCGCTGCTGACCGGGGTGATGACCGACTATGTGTTCGGCGACCCGGCCGACATCGGCAAGTCGCTGGCCGTCACCACGACCATCTCGCTGGTCACGGCCTTCGTCCTCATATCCCTGTCCATGAAGGCGGCCCAGGCCCGCGCCAAGGCCGTCCTAGAACTCTAGGAGAAAACCATGATCGAGACCGTCACCCGCAAGTCCATCACCTCCGCCTCCGCCAGGGCGCTGATCGAGGCCGCCGAGAAGGCCGCCGCCGATGTCGGCGTGCCGATGGTCATCGCCATCGTCGACGACGGCGGGGCGCTGAAGGCGTTCAGCCGCATGGACGGCGCCGCCCTGCTCAGCGTCGATCTGGCCAAGGACAAGGCCTACACCGCCGTCTCCTTCGGCATCCCGACCGACCAGTGGTTCGAGTTCGTCAAGAACGACCCGCCCCTGCTGCACGGCATCGTCAAGACCCCGCGCCTGGTGGTGTTCGGCGGCGGCTATCCGCTGACCGTGGACGGGCAGGTCGTCGGCGGCATCGGCGTCAGCGGCGGCCACTACGAACAGGACATGAAGGTCGCACAGGCGGCTCTGGCCGCCGTCGGGCTCGCGTAACGCGCCCGCTCTCACCAGTACAAGGAACAGTAAGATGACGAAGAAGCGGGCAGGCGGTGAACTGGTGGCGGCGGCGCTCGCCAACCTTGGCGTCACCGAGGTCTTCGCCCTCCACGGCAGCCACCTCGACCCCTTCTTCATCGCCTGCGCGGAGTTCGGCATCCGGCTGACCGACACCCGGCACGAAGCGGCCGCGGGCCACGCCGCCGACGCCTACGCCAGGGCCTCGCAGGGCAAGCTGGGGGTCTGCGCCTCGACCGCCGGGCCGGGCTTCACCAACACCCTGACGGCGATGGCCAACGCCTACCTCGACCGGGTCCCGGTGCTGTTCCTGTCCGGCGCCGCGCCCCTGCGCGAGGCCGAGTGCAACACCCTGCAGGGCGGCTTCGACGCCCTGGCCATGGCCAGGCCCGTCACCAAGTGGGTCCAGCGCGTCACCGACCCCGAGCGCATCGTCGAGTTCGTCCGCCGCGCCGCCGAGGTGGCGTTGAGCGGCACGCCCGGGCCGGTGTTCCTGGAAATCCCCATCGACGTGATGTTCATGCCGACGGAGCAGGCCCCGCCCTCGGTGGAGTGGCCCCGCGCGGCGCCGCCCTCCCCCTCGGCCGACGTCCTCGACACGCTGATCGACAGGCTTCGCAACAGCGAGCGGCCGGTCATCATCGCCGGCGGCGGCGCGGTGATGAGCGCGTCCGGCGACAAGCTGCGCCAGTTCGCCGAGCTGGCCGGCATCCCGGTCGTGGCCAGCTCCAAGGCCCTCGGCGTGCTGCCGGAGGACCACGAATACTACGGCGGCGCGGCGGGCGTACTGGGCCTGGCGGGAGGCGCAGGCTCGCCGCCCGACACCGTCGTGCTGATGGGCGCGCGCCAGGGCATGTTCCTGGGCGGGGCCATGGGCGCCATCGTCCCCGCCGACGCCTGGCTGGCCCAGATCGAGATCGACGCCGAGGAGATCGGCCGCGTCCGCCTCGCCGACCTGCCGGTGATCGCCGACTGCAACACCACACTCGACGGCCTGATCGCCCGCGCGGCGGACCAGAAGTGGACGAAGCGCGCCGAGTGGGCCAAGCAGCTCCGGGGCCTGCGGGCCGCGCCGCACGCGCCGTTCAAGGACGCCCCGGTCCAGACCGCGCCCGGTCTCATCCACCCCTACCACGCCGTCCGCGCCGTGCTGGAGGCGCTGCCCCCCGTGGCGACCATCGTCGCCGACGGCGGCGAGACCGGGAATTGGGTGGGCGACGCGGTGCGCTCGTCCGGCCCCGGCCAGTTCCTGCGCTGCGGCTACCTCGGCTGCCTGGGCATCAGCTCGGGCTTCGCCATCGGGGCGGCGCGCGCCAACCCCGACCGGCCGGTGATCTGCTTCGCGGGCGACGGCGGGGCCGGGTTCAACATCCAGGAATTCGACACCATGGTGCGGCACCGCCTGCCCATCGTGACCATCGTCATCAACAACGCCGAATGGGGCATGTCGCGCAACGCCCAGACGCTGCTCTACGGCGACAACCGCGACACCATCGTCACCCTGTCCGACACCGCCTATGAGGTGGTCGCCCAGGGCTTCGGCGCCGACGGCGTGAGGGTCGACACCTTCGAGGACCTCGGCCCGGCCGTCCGCCGCGCCCTGACCCTGGACGGGCCTAGCTGCATCAACGTCATCACCGACGCCAAGGTCATGCACCCCCGCACCCGCGCCATGGTGGGAGACGTGTCGGGCAATGACGGCATCCCGATCCCCTACTACGCCAACATCCAGAAGTAGCGGCCGCCACAAGGCAGCCCTAAGCGCCCGCGCCGAAAGGTGCGGGCGTTCTTGATTCCGGCCTGGGGAAAATGGGGTGGCGGAGACGGTGGGATTCGAACCCACGATACCCTTTAGGGGTATGACGATTTAGCAAACCGTTGCCTTCAGCCTCTCGGCCACGTCTCCACGCGGGGTTCGTTTGCAACGCCGGGCGGTCCGGGTCAACAGGGTTCAGGGCCGGACCAGCGAGGCGATGAGGTTCAGGACCGTTTCGCGGTCCTTTTCGGTCAGCCGCCGGAAGCCGGAGAGAAGCTGGATCTCGGCCATCGACGGGCCGCCGCCCTCGAAGGTCCGGCGGCGGTCCCCAAGGCTCGGCCCCTCGCCCACGACGCCGGTCAGCAGGTAGACGACGTCCACGCCCCTGGCGGCCAGCGCTTCCAGGTAGCGGGCGTCCGGGCTGCGCTCGCCGCTCTCGTACTTGGCCTGGGCGTTGCGCTGGACGCCGCCCATGCGGCCGAACTCCGCCTGGCTGAGCTGGCCCCTCACCTCCCGCAGCCTGTCGCCGAATGCACTCAATCGGATGTCGCCTCTTGACATATGCACACGTTCGAGTGCATGCTTGATTCAAGCCTATCTTGAGTCTGTCGATTGCACGCCGCCCGCCCTCGCTTTCGGGTGTGGTTCCGCGCGCCTGTGGAGAGCAACGCCCTGAAGGAAGAGGCCGACCCCATCGACGTGCACGCCGGCCGGCGCATCTGCGCCGTGCGCCGGGCGGCCGGGCTGACCCAGGCGGAGCTGGCCGAACATCTCGGCGTCAGCTTCCAGCAGGTGCAGAAGTACGAGCGCGGCATGAACCGCGTGTCGGTCTCGGCGCTCTATCGGATCGCGCGGGCGCTGGGGGCCGATCCGAGCTTCGTGTTCGACGGATTGTCGGCGCCGAAGAGGGAGCCCGCCGCCTCGTCCACCCTCGACAGGTTCGCGCTGGAGCCGGGCGCGCCGCAACTGGTCGAGAACTACCTGCGGCTGGGCCGGTCGCGGCAGGCGGCGCTGGTCGCCGTGGCGAGGGCGCTGCTCGATGAGCAACCTTCGGCGTTAACGGGACGCTCAGGGCCGCATGACATGCTGGCGGAATGTCGCCCGCTTCCCGCCAAAGTCCCGAGCCGCCATCTGCGCCGCGTGCGCTGACCGACGCCGACTGGGCGGAGGTCGCCCGCGAACTCGGCCGCCCGTCCACCCCCTCGGAAGCCGTCGAGGGCGGCGAGGCCGAGATGATGAAGCGGCGTGGCCCCTTCCGTCCCGGCCGCCTCGTGCCCATCCGCTCACGCCTGGACGGCAAGGGCCTGAGCCGCCTGTTCCGGGCGGTGGACGCGGGCGGCGTGGTCGCCGTCGCCGTCCTGACCGCCCACATGGCCACCCTCGGCGGTTTCCTGTCGGCCACCGTCGGCGCCGTCGCCCCCTTCGTGCTGGGCGCGCTGCTGCTGATGTGGAGCCTGATGACCTTCCAGGCCTATCGCTTCGGCCATCGGGAGGGGATCCTCGGGCATCTGGCCCGCGTCTCGGCCGCCTTCGGGCTGACGGGCGCGCTGCTGCTGGCCGCCATAATGCCGCTGCCCGACCGCGCGGCGACCTTGCAGACGGTCAGCCAGTGGTTCGCCCTGACCTTCGCCAGCCTGATCCTGTCGCACGCCGCCTGGTGGATGATGGTCCGGCGCTGGCGGGCCGTCGGGCGGCTGACGCCCAACGTCGTCATCGTCGGCGCGACCCCCGCCGCCGAGAAGCTGATCAGGACCGCGCTGGAAACCCGCGAGGTCAACATCCTGGGCGTGTTCGAGGACCGCCTGTCCCGCGCGCCGAAGTCCATCGAGGGCGTACCGGTGCTGGGCGACACGGGCGCGCTGATCGGCCACAAGATCATGCCCTACGTCGACCGGGTGGTGATCACGGTCAATCCGGCCGCCCAGAGCCGCGTGCGCGAGCTGATCGACCGGCTGAGCATCCTGCCCAACGAGATCAACCTTGTGGTCGAGGCCGAGGACGCCCTGCCGCGCCTGGCCGATGCGCCGCTGAGCCGCGTGTCCGGCGAGCCGGAGGACCTGCGCCGGGCGATGGTCAAGCGGGTGCAGGACCTGGCGGTCGGCGTCCTGGCCCTGGCCCTGTCGACGCCGATCATGGCCCTGATCGCCCTGGCCGTCCGCATGGACAGCCCCGGCCCGGTCTTCTTCCGCCAGCGCCGCCACGGGTTCAACAACGAGGAAATCCTGGTCTGGAAGTTCCGCTCCATGCGCCAGGAAGCGGCCGACCACGCCGCGACGAAGCAGGTCAGCGCCGACGACGACCGGGTGACCAAGGTCGGCCGCTTCATCCGCCGCACCAGCCTCGATGAGCTGCCGCAACTGTTCAACGTGCTGAAGGGCGAGATGAGCCTCGTCGGCCCCCGCCCCCACGCCATCGGCATGAAGACCGGCCAGACCGAGAGCGCCCGCCTCGTCGCCGAATACGCCCACCGCCACCGCATGAAGCCGGGCATGACCGGCTGGGCCGCCATCCACGGCTCGCGCGGGCCGGTGGACACGCCCGAGCTGGTCAAGCGGCGGGTCGCGCTCGACATCGAATACATCGAGCGCCAGTCCTTCTGGCTCGACCTCTACATCATGGCCATGACCATCCCCTGCCTGCTGGGCGACAGCGACCAGGTGCGCTGATGTTCTGGAAGGGCGTCCTCGGCTACCTGCCGGTGAACGTGGCGCAGGGGGTCGTGGGGCTCCTGACCATCGTCACCTTCACCCGGCTGCTGACGCCCGAGCAGTACGGCGCCTACGCGGTCGGCTTCTCTGTGATGAGCCTGACCCACACCCTGCTGTTCACCTGGACCGAGGCCGCCATGGCGCGGTTCTGGGCCCGGGCCAGCGAGGACGGCGAGGTCGCCGACCATATGGCCACCCTCTACCGCGCCTGGGCCATGCTGGCCGTGGGCTTTCCGGTCGTGGCGGGGCTGGCGGTGTGGCTGCTGCCGCTCAGCCTGCCGGTGAAGCAGGCGGTCGCCGCCGGTCTCGCCGCCATCCTCGTGCGCAGCCTGTGCAAGCTGGCGCAGGAGCGCCGCCGCGCGGCGGGGGACGTGTCGGGCGCGGCCCTGCTCGACATCGCCCAGACGGTCGGGGCCTTCGCCATCGGCGCGGCGTTGGCCCTCTACGGAGCCGGAGGCGCGGCGCCGCTGATCGGCTTCGGGGCCATCTGCGCGCTCAGCCTGTTCTGGGTGCTGCCCAAGGACCTGTCGCTGGCCAGGGGCGGGACCTTCCAGCCGGCGCGGGCGCGGAGCTACTTCGCCTACGGCCTGCCGATCTCGCTGTCGCTGGTCCTGGCGCTGGTCATCGCCTCGACCGACCGCTTCCTGCTGGCGGCCTTCCTGGATGAGACGGCGGTCGGCGTCTATCACGCGGGCTACAGCCTTGCGAACCGCACGCTGGACGTCCTCTTCATCTGGCTCGGCATGGCGGGCGGCCCCGCCATGGTCATGGCGCTGGAGCGTGGCGGCCGAGCGGCGCTGGAGGATGCGGCGAAGGAGCAGTCGTCCTTCATGATCCTGCTGACCCTGCCCGCCGCCGTCGGGCTGGCGCTGGTGGCCCGGCCGCTGGCCGACGTGATGATCGGCGAGGACCTTCGCGACGGCGCGGCCCATGTCGTGCCGTGGATCGTGTTCGGCGGCTTCTTCGCCGGGATCACCACCTACTACCTGCACGAAGCCTTCATGCTGGGACGGCGCACGCAGCTCCTGTTCGCCGCCATGACCATCCCGGCGGGGGCGAACGTCGTGCTGAACCTGCTGCTGATCCCCCGGTACGGCATCGACGGGGCGATGTACGCCACGGCCGCCAGCTACCTGCTGGGGGCGCTGGCCTCGTTCGCGCTGGGCCGCCGGTCCATGCCCCTGCCCATCCCGGTCGAGACGCTGTGGAAGGCGGGCGCGGCGGCGGTCCTGATGGCGGCGGTCGTCATGCAGGTCCCGGCCGTCGGCGGCATCGTCGAACTGCTGGCCAAGGCCGTAGTGGGCGCTCTGGTCTACGGCGCCGTCGCCTTCGCGCTGGATGCGGGCGGCCTGCGCAGCCACGGCGCGCGGCTGTTGCAGGTGGTGCGCCCATGAACGTCCGCTCCGCCGGATGGACCGTCGACAACCCCGCCTGGAAGCGGGCCAGGCCGAAGCTGTCGATCCTGATCCCCTTCATGCGCGACGATCCGACCGCGCTGCTCGCCGCCCTCGCCCGCGAGCCCGTGGCCGCCGAGATCGTGGTGCTGGACGACGGCACGGGCGACGACCTGCTGGCCGCCCGCGTGACCGCCGCCGTCCAGGCCCTCGCCCTGCCCGCCCGCTTCGTGCGGCTGGCCGCCAACGAAGGCCGCGCCAAGGGCCGCAACCGGCTGGCCCGCAACGCCCGCGCCGGGCACATGCTGTTCCTCGACAGCGACATGCTGCCGGACTCGGGGCGCTTCCTCGCCGACTGGCTGGACCTGATCGCGCGGGAGAACCCGGCCGTGGCGTTCGGCGGCTTCTCCCTCGACCAGACCCCGCGCCGCCCCGAGCACGCCCTGCACCGGGCCATGGCGCTGAAAAGCGACTGCCTGCCCGCCGAGGTCCGCCGAGCGGCGCCGGAAAAGCACGTCTTCACCTCCAACCTGCTGGTCCGCCGCGACGTGTTCGAGGCCATCCGCTTCGATGAAGCCTTCGCCGGCTGGGGCTGGGAGGACGTGGAGTGGGCCATGCGGGTCGCCCGCGAGCATCCCATCGTCCACGCCGACATCCCGGCCAGCCACCTCGGCCTCGACACCGCCGAGGCGCTCGGTCGCAAGTACGAGCAGTCCGCAGCCAACTTCGCCCGCGTGGTCGCCGAGCATCCCCAGGTGGTGGCAGGCTACGCCAGCTATCGCGCGGCGAAGGTGCTGAAGCGCCTGCCCCTGCGCGGGCTCTGGCGGCCGATGGTCAAGGCGCTGGCGCTGTCGCCCGCGCCCGTGGCGATCCGGGACTTCGCCATGCGCCTCTACCGCGCCGCCCTCTACGCCGAGGCCGTCTGATGGAAGCCTACAGCGCCGACCGCTCGCTCAAGGGCAAGGTCCGCCGCCGGGTGGTGCGCTTCCAGCATCGCCGGCCGGTGCGCACCGCGCCGCCGCGCATGGTGACCTTCAGCTTCGACGACGCCCCGGCCACCGCCGCCGACACGGGCGCCAGGCTGCTGGAGGCGCGTGGGGCACGGGCGACCTACTACGTCTCCGCCGGGCTGGCCGGGCGCGAGGGGCCGATGGGCCTCTACGCCACACGCGCCGACATGGAGCGGCTGGCGGCGGCGGGCCACGAGATCGGCTGCCACACCTTCTCCCACCTCGACTGCGGCCAGGCGGGGGCGGCGCAGATCGCCGCCGACGTGGCGCGCAACGGCGAGGCGCTCGGCAACCTCGTCAGCTTCGCCTACCCCTACGGCGACGTGTCGCTGCAGGCCAAGCAGACGCTGGGCGGCCGCTACGCCACCCTGCGGGCGCTGCACCACGGCGTCGTGACCGAAGGTTCGGACGCCAACCAGCTTCCCGCCGTGGGGATCGAAGGCCCCGATGGCGAGGCCCTGGCCATGCGCTGGCTGGAGCGGGCGAAGGACGGCTGGCTGATCCTCTACACCCACGACGTGGCGCAGGCGCCCTCGCCCTGGGGCTGCACGCCCGGGGCGCTGGAGCGGCTGATCGACCGGGCGCTGGCCGATGGCTTCGAGATCGTCACGGCTGCCGAGGGAGCCCGTCGGGCGGGTCTCTGAGCGCCAGCTTCACCGCGAAGCAGACGAAGATCACCCAGCGCATGTCGTTGTAGGAGACGGCGATGCTCTCCGTCAGGCTGGTCAGCGAGTAGACGACCAGGAACGGGAAGGCCAGGTACGCCCCCCGCTCGCGGAACACCGCCGCGATCCCGGCCGCCATGGTCTGGACCCAGAACAGCCCCCAGGCGACGAGGCCCGCCAGCCCCAGCCCCAGCCACTGCTCCAGCCAGGCGTTGTGGGCGTGGCTGGCCTTGAACCCCGCCTGCTTGACGATCCAGGCCAGCGGCCCCCAGGCGCCGGTGTCGTCCCAGACGGCGGCGTAGCCGAAGCCGGTCAGGGGCCTCTCCTCGATCTGGCGCATCAGGGCGCCCCAGATCTTCGTGCGGCCGGTCAGGGTCGCGTCCTTGCCCAACAGCTCGAAGAAGACGTCCGCCGCCAGCAGCAGGAAGCCGCCCAGCAACAAGGCCGCCAGGATGGCCGCCCAGGTGGCCGCCACCCCCGACGCCGGTCCCCGCCGCACGATCCACACGAAGGCGAAGGCTCCGCCGCCCAGTAGGAAGGACACCAGCGCCGTCTTGGACGTCGACATCAGGATCAGCCCCAGCGCCAGCCCCGCGAACGGCCACCAGATGCGCGAGCGCTGCGGGTTCATCACCGCCGCCGCCGAGAACACCCACACGGCCATGACCATCGCCCCGCCGAGGTTGTTCTTCTCCGGCCACAGCCCGCGCCACGCGCCGGGGAACAGCGCCTGCATCTTGCCGATGGACGGGACCGCCACGGCCGTGACCAGCGAGGCCACGGCCAGGATGGCGAAGGCCACCGCCAGCACCTCGGCCAGGGTGTTCCACCGGAACCGCACCGCCAGCACCACCCCGCCGAGCGTCGTGGCGTAGAGGGCGATGATCCGGCGCACCGTCTGGTCCGGCGCGATGGACCACAGCACCGAGGCCCCCGCGATCAGCATCAGCAGCACCAGGAACGGCTGGCGCAGCATGGCCCTGACCGTGTCCATCGGCGCGAAGGCCAGCAGCATGATCGCGCAGCCGTAGGCCGGCAGGTACATGTTGCGGATCAGGCCCGAGGCGGCCGGGTCGATGTTCTCCCCCGCCAGCAGCATCACCCAGCCCTGGCTGTGGGTGAGCAGTATCAGCACCCCCATGGCGAAGGCGGCGGCGGCCCAGATGTCGAAGCGGGCCTGGGGCGCGCTCCAGGCGGCTGTCACGGCAGGATGGCCTTCAGGAACGCGGGCGGCTCGAAGGCGGCGCGGTTGAAG
>CAZOHI010000012.1:73290-76966 GCA_964579695.1 uncultured Caulobacter sp.
TCACGGCAGGATGGCCTTCAGGAACGCGGGCGGCTCGAAGGCGGCGCGGTTGAAGAACACCCCCGCCACGCGCCCGCCCGCGCCGGTGATGGCGTCGCGGAGCTGGGCGGGCTGGCGCACGTCCGGCTGGTCGGAGGCCACCACCATCACCGTCTGGTCCATGAACGGCGCGATCGTCAGCCCGGCCTGCGAGCGGTCGGCCGAGGGGCAGTCGACCACGATCAGGTCGGCGTATCGGCGCATCGTGCGCCAGTAGTCGCCGCTGGGCAGGATGTGGACCGTCTGGCGTCCGCGCAGCGCGTCGCCCCTGAACCGCGTCACCCACCACCGCGCCCCGCCGACCGCGTGGGCGACGAGATAGCGCGCGTCGGGCGTGGCCTCGCCCTGCTCGTTGCGCAGGGGCGGCTGGACGGTGAAGAAGGCCGTGCCGTCCGGGCTGGCCGAGACTGTCGCCCCCAGCACGCCGTACCGCTCCGGGTTGGCGGCGATGGCCGCGTGCTGGTGCGAGGAGAACAGGTCGAGGTCGATCAGCCACACGCTGCGTCCGGCCCGCTTCGCCGCGAACCGGGCGAACTCGCGGGCGACGGTGGAGGTCCCCTCCCCCTTGCGGGCGGCGATGAACTGGACCGCGCGCGATCGCCCGGGCGCGGGCGCGCCCAGCGAGGCCCACAGGTCCGCCATCTCGGCGTTGAGGTCCACCATCCGTCGAATCGCCGCGTACTCAGGGCGGTCAGGCTAGCGCAGTTGCGCCCGCTTAGCGCGCCTTCATCGGCGCGGTCGCCAGCACCGGCAGGTCGAGCGTCCGCGCCGCCGAAGCAGGGGTCGGCAGGCCGGGCCGCAGGAACATCCGCACCAGCCCCGCGCACAGGGCCGAGAAGGCCGCGAACATCAGGGTCAGCGCCAGAACGGGCTTGCGCAGGCTCTTGCCCCGCGCGGCGGGCGTGGCGCGCTCGATGATGCGGATGTTGTCGTTGGTCTCGGACGCGATCTGGCGCGCCGCCTGGTCCTGCTGCTCCTTGACCGCGAAGTCGCGGACGGAACCTTGAAGCACCTCGCGGTCGCGCGACAGCTCGGTGAAGGCGGGCTCCAGCATGGCCAGCCGCTGGAGCTGTTCGGTCGCCTCCTTCGCCTGCCGGTCATAGGCGGCCTTCGACTGCTGGAGGGCGGCGACCTCGGCGGTGAGCTGGATCTTCTCCGTCTGGAGCGTCTGGTGGACGGGGTTCACGCCGAACCGCCGCGCCCCTTCCGTCTGGGTGCGGCCGGAGGTCATGCCCGCTTCGAGCTGGGCGATCTGGACCTCGATGTCGCGGACCGTCTTGGAATCCGGCCGGTAGCGGGACAGCAGGCCCTCGCGCTCCAGCCGCAGCGCCGCCAGCTTCTCGCCCGCCGCCGGGCTCTGGTCGCGGTAGAGGCCGATCTCCGGCTCCACGGCGGCCAGCTGGGAATTCAGGGTCGCCAGCCGCGCCATGCGGTCCTGGAGCTGGGCGTCGGTGGCGTACTTCTGGCTCTCGATCTGGGCCTGAAGCTGGGTCAGCGCCGTCTTCTGCGAGGTGAAGTCGCCGATGCCGTTGCTGGACAGGAATTCCTGGTAGCGGGCGTCGGCCTGGTCGAGCTGGCCCTCGAAGATCACCCGCTGGCGCTCGATCACGGGCGACACCGGCTGGATCAGGATGGTCCGGCGATAGGACAGGTACTCGTCCAGCAGGGTGTTCAGCACCTTGGCCGCCACGTCCGGGTCCGAATGAGCGAACGACAGGCGGATGACCGAGGTCTCCGGGGCCGAGACGATCTTCAGGCTGCGGCCGAAGCTCTCCACCGCCTGGGCCATGAACCGCGCCTTCGCCGCCGGGGGCGCGGCGGCGTATTGCAGGCCAAGCTCGGGATAGACCGACGCCAGCCCCAGCCGTTGCAGGACCCGCTCGCGAAGCTGGGCGCTGCCGAGGATCTCGGTTTCCGACTGGACGACCTGATCGACCTCCGGCACCGCGCCGCGCGCGGCGTCACCGGCCCGGGGCTCGTAGACGTATTCCTGGCCAAGCTGCACCAGCACGCTGGAGCGGGCCTCGTAGCTTTTCTTCAAGGTGAAGGCGAAGGCGGTCCCCAGCACCACGATGACCAGGAACACGCCCAGCATCAGCCAGCGCTCGCGCCACAGCAGCACCACGAAGTCCGACGGCGCATAGCGCGGCCGCGCCGCCCAGTCGGCTCTCGCCGGGGCGTCGTGCGGGACCATCGTCCAGGCGCTTTGCGAGCTCATGCGAATCCGTGACTCTTCCAACCCTCAGGCTGGGCGGTCGGCGTTAACGCCCCGTTACCCATTCTCGTTAACGGTTGGTCTCCATGCTTGGCCGTTCCATCATCCTGTGCGTCGCAGCGCTTTCCCTAGGCGCCTGCGGCCATGCGCGCGGTCTTCAGTTGCCCGAAGGCGCGCCGCCCGCGCCGCAGGCCAGCGCCGTGGGGGCCTTCCAGGACATCGGCTATGCCGACTGGAGCGAGTACGAGCCGCCGTACCGCTTCTATCCGGGCGACGAGATCGAGATCACCATCGCCTCCGCGCCGGAGCTGAACCGCAGCGTCATCGTCCAGCCGGACGGGCGCGTGTCGTTGGCGCTGATCTCGCCGGTGATGGTCGCCGACCGCACCATCGACGAGGTGCGCCAGGCCCTGTCGGCGGCCTATGCGGGCGAACTGCTGCGGCCGGAGGTGTCGGTGGCGGTCAAGACCACCACGCCGCTGAAGGTGTTCGTGATGGGCGAGGTCGGCACGCCCGGCGTCTACGACATGCCCGGCGACATCAACGCGCTCCAGGCGATCGCCCAGGCCGGCGGGTTCAAGACCTCGGCCAACACCAGCGACGTCGTCGTCATCAGGCGGGGGCCGCAGGGCCGGGCCATGGCGCGGACGGCGAACCTGCGGAAGGGATTGCGCGACCCGGTGAACACGGACCTCGTGCCGCTGCGCCGGTTCGACATCGTCTATGTGCCGCGCAGCGGCGTGGCGGAAGCGGGGCTGTTCATCCAGCAGTACTTCCGCGACCTGTCGCCGATCCAGTTCGGCTTCAACTACGCGATCGGCGGGAACGTCAACTAGCCGTGGGAAAGCCACTCGCGGGCCTGGCGCTGGGCCTCGGCGACGTCGGCGGGGTCCATCTCCTGGCTGATCTCCTTGCGGTAGATCTTCGCCTCGACGGAGCCGCGCATGGCCGCCAGGTTGAACAGCATGTGGGCCGAAACGTAGTCCAGCGGCGCGCCGCCCTGGCCGGTGGAATAGAGCAGCCCCATGCGGAACAGCTCGTCCCCGCTGGACTGCGGCCCCGGCAACGGAAGGCTTTCGGCGACTTCCACGTTCGAGAACATGACTTCGCTTCCCTCAACCGCGGCCCGCATTCTGCCTAAGGCCGCATCCATGAGAGCAGGAAAGTCCCTCCCGCCTGAATATAGGGTTAACCGGGGCGACACCCTGTTTTCATGCCAAGCATTCGCCCGGTTTACTGTCTGAACACCTCTCCCTGAGGGAGAGGGAGGGGCCCGCGCCGAAGGCGTGGGAGGGTGAGGGTTTACGCCTTGGCCGGAGAGGTCCCTAAACCCTCATCCTCCCACCGCTGCGCGGCGGGCCCCTCCTTCTCCCTCAGGGAGAAGGGTCCGCCCTTACTTTGTCGCCCGCTGGCCGAACAGCA
>CAZOHI010000012.1:77066-79718 GCA_964579695.1 uncultured Caulobacter sp.
TCTCCCTCAGGGAGAAGGGTCCGCCCTTACTTTGTCGCCCGCTGGCCGAACAGCACCTTGCGGGCGTCCTCGGCCTGCTTGTTGGCGGCCTGGAGCGGGCGGCGAAGCTCGGCTCCGAGGCCGAAGCCCTTCTGCACCGCCGGGCGCTCCGAAACGCGCTGGAACCACGCCTTGATGTTCGGGAAGTCGTCCAGTTCCTGCCCCTGGAGCTTCCACGGCACGACCCACGGCCAGCAGGCGATGTCGGCGATGGAGTATTCGCCGCAGATGAAGTCCCGCCCCTCCAGTCGGCGATCCAGCACGCCGTACAGGCGGTTGACCTCGTTGGTATAGCGGGCAGCGCCGTAGGCCACCTGCCGCTGGTCGAGGATGAAGCTGGGGGCGTACTGGCGGAAGTGATGCGACTGGCCCGCCATCGGCCCCAGCCCGGCCATCTGCCAGAAGACCCACTGGTCGATCTCGGTGCGCGAGCGCTCGTCGGAGCCGTAGAACAGGCCCGTCTTGCGCCCCAGGTATTGCAGGATGGCCCCGGACTCGAAGACGGAAATCGGCTCGCCGCCCGGCCCGTCGGGATCGACGATGGCGGGCATCCGGCCGTTGGGGCTGATGGCCTGGAAGCTTGGCTGGAACTGCTCGCCCGCGCCGATGTTCACCGGCTTCATCTCGTAGGCGAGGCCCATTTCCTCCAGCACGATGGAGACCTTCCAGCCGTTCGGCGTCGGCCAGTAGTGCAGTTCGATCGGCTGGGTCATGGGGTCTCTCCCTGATGGGTGGCTTTTCGCAACTTGGGCGGACGACGGCCTGTCCGCAAGGCGTTCCTGACGCGGCCGTTCAGGCGGGGTTCAGGCGTGCCGGGCGAGCCTTGCGTCCATCAAGGGACGAACCGCTTATTGGAGGCGTTTTAGTATGAGACGTCTGATACTGACCATCGCGGCCATCGCCGCCGTCGCGGGCCCGGTCGCCGTGGCCGCCACCGACGCCGCCGCCCAGAACCGCGACCGCTGGGAACGACGCGACGACCGCCGCGATGACCGATGGGATCGCCGGGACGACCGGCGCGACAGCCGCTGGGACCGGCGCGATGACCGCCGGGACAACCGCTGGGATCGCCGTGACGACCGGCGCGACCGTTACGACCGCTGGGACCGCAACCGGCACAACGGCTACTACTACAACAACCGCTGGAGCTACGGCCCGCCGCCCTCGGCCTACTACGGCCGTCCGAACTACCGGCCGGGTTACAATAGCTGGCGTCGCGGCGCCTACCTGCCGAGTTCCTATCGCGGCAACGGCTATTGGGTGAGCGACTACGGCCGCTACCACCTGCGCCCGCCGCCCCGCGGCTACCGCTGGCACCGGGTCGGCAGCGACTATCTGCTGGTCGCCATCGCCACGGGCCTGATCTTCGACGTGATCGGCAACGGCTACTAGGACTGGGGAAGAAGCTGGGCGTCAGACGCCCAGCTTCGCCTTCAGGATGTCGTTGACGGCGGCGGGGTTGGCCTTGCCGCCCATCTCGCGCATCACCTGACCGACGAACCAGCCGATGGCCTGCGGCTTTTCCTTCACCGCCGCCGCCTGTCCGGGGTTGGCGGCGATCAGCTTGTCGACGATGGCCTCGATGGCGCCGGTGTCGGTGATCTGCACCAGGCCGTGCTTCTCGACGATGGCGGCCGGGGCCCCCTCGCCCGCCCACATGTGCTCGAACACCTGCTTGGCGATCTTGGACGAGACCGTGCCGTTCTCGATCAGCTCGACCAGGGCGGAGATGTCGGACGGCGGGATCGGCGAGGCGTCGATCTCGTGGCCGTCCTTGGCGAGGCGGGCCATCAGCTCGTTGGTCGTCCAGTTGGCGACCAGCTTGGCGTCGCGGCCCTTGGCGGCGGCCTCGAAGTAGTCCGCCCGCGCCTGCTCGGCGATCAGCACACCGGCGTCATAGGGCGACAGGCCGTACTGGGCCTGGAACCGCGCCTTCTTGGCGTCCGGCAGTTCCGGCAGGCTGTCCTCGATGGCCTTCACCCACGCGGGGTCCAGTTCCAGCGGAAGCAGGTCGGGGTCGGGGAAGTAGCGGTAGTCGTGCGCCTCCTCCTTCGAGCGCATCGACCGCGTCTCCCCCTTGCCGGGGTCGAACAGGCGGGTCTCCTGCGTGATCGAGCCCCCCTCTTCGAGGATTTCGATCTGCCGCCGGGCCTCGTACTCGATGGCCTGCTGAATGAAGCGGTAGGAGTTGACGTTCTTGATCTCGCAGCGCGTGCCCAGGCCCTCTCCCGGACGGCGCACGGAGACGTTGACGTCGGCCCGCAGGTTGCCCTTCTCCATGTCGCCGTCGCAGGTGCCGAGATAGACCAGGATCGTCCTGATCTTCTTGACGTAAGCAGCTGCTTCTTCAGAGCTTCTCATGTCGGGCTTCGACACGATTTCCATCAGCGCCGTGCCTGCCCGGTTGAGGTCGACGTAGGTCTCCGACGGGTTCAGGTCGTGGATCGACTTGCCCGCGTCCTGCTCCAGGTGCAGCCGCTCGACGCCCACGGTGAAGGCCGTGCCGTCGTCGCGCTCGACGATGACCTCGCCCTCGCCGACGATGGGGTGGGCGAACTGGCTGATCTGGTAGCCCTGCGGCAGGTCGGGGTAGAAGTAGTTCTTCCGGTCGAA
>CAZOHI010000013.1:0-76083 GCA_964579695.1 uncultured Caulobacter sp.
GCCATCACCGGCCTGCCCTTCGTCACCGCGCCCAACAAGTTCGAGGCGCTGGCGGCCCACGACGCCATGGTCTTCGCGCACGGGGCCATCGCCAGCGCGGCGGCGGCGCTGTTCAAGATCGCCAACGACGTGCGGTTCCTGGGCAGCGGCCCGCGCTCGGGCCTTGGCGAGCTGTCGCTGCCGGAGAACGAGCCGGGCTCGTCCATCATGCCGGGCAAGGTCAATCCGACGCAGTCCGAGGCCCTGACCATGGTCTGCGCCCACGTGATGGGCAACCAGACGACGATGACGTTCGCGGGGTCCCAGGGCCACTTCGAGCTGAACGTCTTCAACCCGGTGATGGCCTACAACTTCCTGCAGTCCTGCCGCCTGCTGTCTGACGCGGCGGTCAGCTTCACCGACAACTGCGTCGTCGGCATCGAGGCCCGCGAGGACAACATCAAGGCCGCCCTGGAGCGCAGCCTGATGCTGGTCACCGCCCTGGCCCCCACGATCGGCTACGACAACGCCGCCAAGATCGCCAAGACGGCCCACAAGAACGGCACCACCCTGCGCGAGGAGGCCGTCGGCGGCGGCTACGTGACGGACGAGGAGTTCGACGCGGTCGTCCGGCCGGAGAAGATGATCTCGCCGGGGTGAGGCGGTTGGGTTAGGCTGGGCCCTCGATTGGAGCCACGCATGGGCAAGGCCGAGTTGCGGATAGAGATCGACGCCCTCCTGCTTGAGCAGGCGGAGGCGGCGCACATCCCGGTCGAGATGCTGGTCGAACGCGTGCTCAAGACCGCACTGGGAGAGTCTGCGGCCGAAGAACGCGCCCGGAAATGGGCGGAAGAGAACGCCGAAGCGATCCGGGACCATAGAGAGCGCATCGAGCAGGAAGGCGTGTTCGGCGAAGATTTTCGGACTTGGTAGCCCGCCAATTCGACGTCTGCCGAAACCCGTCGGAGCGCTCGCGCGCCTCGGCTCCGTTCGTGGTCGTCCTGCAATCCCACTTCCTCGGCGCCATGCCGACCATGGTTGTCGCGCCCATGCTCCATGCCCAGGGCCGTTCGCCCTACACGGAGGTAAGCGCCGCGGTGCGTTATCAGGACGAGGATTATATCGTCTCGGTCGCTGAACTGGCCGTCATCGACGCAAGACGTCTCAACATGACGGGCGGAGACCTGCGCGACTATGAGGACGCCATACGCCGCGCCCTCGACCGCCTGTTCACCGGCTTCTAGGCCCGGCGGCTGACCGCGAAGTCGGCCAGGGCTTCCAGGGCCTCGCGCCAGTCGTTCATCGGGAAGGCCGCCAGCGCCGCCTGCGCCCGCTCGGCATAGTCGGCGGCGAGGTCCAGGGTCGCCTCCAGCGCCCCCGTGCCGACGATCAGCTCGCGGGCCCTGCGGAAGTCGTCCCCGACCTGTTCGCGGCGGGCGATGACGCGTTCCCAGAACGCCGCCTCGCGCGCGCCCGAGCGGGCGACGGCCAGCAGCAGCGGCAGGGTCGCCTTGCCTTCGCGGAAGTCGTCGCCGGCGGTCTTGCCCAGCGCCTCGGTCGAGGCGCCGTAGTCCAGGGCGTCGTCGGCGAGCTGGAAGGCGACGCCCAGGTTCAGCCCGTACTGCCGCAGCGCCTCGCAGGCGGCCGCCGGCGCCCCGGCCGACACCGCGCCCGCCTCGGCGGCGGCGGCGAACAGCTCGGCGGTCTTGGCGCTGATGATCTCCAGGTAGAGGTCCTGGCTCAGGCCCAGGTCGTGGCTACGGGTCAGTTGCAGCACCTCGCCCTCGGCGATCACGCGCGACGCCCGCGCCAGGATCTCCAGCGCCTTCAGGGAGCTGGCCTCGACGATCAGCTCGAAGGCCCGCGCGAACAGGTAGTCGCCGACCAGCACGCTCTGCGAGCCGCCCCAGATCAGGTGCGCGGCGGCCTTGCCCCGGCGCAGCTCGGAGCCGTCGACCACGTCGTCGTGGAGCAGGGTGGCGGTGTGGATGAACTCGACTGCGGCGGCCAGCTTCTGGCAGGCGTCGTCGCCCGCCCCCGCCAGCCGCGCGCCCGCCACCGTGACCAGCGGGCGCAGGCGCTTGCCCCCGGCGGCGATCAGGTGCTCGGCCAGCGCCGGGATGATGGCCACCGGGCTCTGCATCCGCTCGGTGATGAAGGCGTCGACGCCGGCCATGTCGGACGCCGCCAGCCTGACGAGGCTGTCCACCGATCCCGGCCGACGGGCTACGGCGGTGCTGGCTGCGTCCAAATCCTGCGCTCCTTCGGTCCCCCCTCGACGTTGCGGGGGACAATGGTGCGGGATAGGTCAGGGTCAAGGCAAGCACAAGGCTTAAGCGAGCATGGGAATGTCGGCGGGGGCGGAGGTGACCGAAGATGGGCTGCTGGACGGCCGCGTGCGCCTTCGCCAGACCCGCGCCGGCTATCGGGCGGGGCTCGACGCCGCCCTCCTCGCCGCCGCCTGCGACGCCCCGGCGGGCGGGCGGGTGATCGAGGCCGGATGCGGTCCCGGCGGCGCGCTGCTGGCCGCGGCCGTGCGACGTCCGGCCGCAAGCTTCACGGGCGTCGAGCGCGACCCGCTGGCGCTGGCGCTGGCGCGGGAGAACATCGCCCTCAACGGCCTGTCGGACCGTGTCGAGGCGCTGGGGGGCGACGTGGGCGCGGGCTTTCGGGCGCTGGGGCTGGAGCCGTTCGACGCGGCGCTTGCCAACCCGCCCTTCTTCGACGACCCCGGCGCCCTGCGCGGCCCCGCCCCGGCCAAGGCCGCCGCCTGGATGGCAGACGACGGCCTCTTCGCCTGGACCGCCTTCCTGATGAAGGCGGCGCGCGAGGGCGGGACCATCACCGTCATCCACCGCGCCGACCGGCTCGCCGACCTGCTGGCGCTGCTGGGGGCCAAGTGCGGATCGTTCCGTATCCGGCCTGTCCAGCCCTTCGCCGACGCCCCCGCCAAGCGGGTGCTGGTGCGGGCGGTGAAGACCGGCAAGGCGCCGCTCGTCCTGCTGCCGCCGCTGGTGATGCACGAGCGCGAGGGGGCCAAGCACACCGCCCGTGCCGAAGCGATCCTGCGGGGCGAGCCGCTGGACTGGATCTGAGGAAAGATGATTGGAGCCTGCGACCTGCTGCTCGCCGTCGAGGACGGGTCTCAGTCGGCGTAGAGGCGCACGGCGTCCAGGCAGAGCCGGAGGCCGGTCAGGTCGCCCAGCGGGTCGGCTGTGACGATCACGTACAGCCGCCGCATCTCCGACCACAGCATCAGGGTCTCGGGCAGGCCGAAATCCTCGATGGCGCAGCCGTCGGCGTCGCGCCAGGCGCCCGTCTCGTCCAGCACGGCGCCGACCTCGGCCTCGACCCGGTCGCGGTATTCGGCGTCCTCCTCCGCGGCGATGTTGAGGAAGCCGAACACCGGCTTGCCCAGCGCCGACAGCACGCCCGCCTCGAACGCCGCGCCCGGGTCGCAGCCGGGTCCGCGCCAGGGGGTCAGGTTGACGATCCCGGCATCGGCGCGGCGCATCCGCGACATCCGCTCGGCGTAGATCTCCCGCGCCGAGACCTCGGACGGCTCGTCGCTGGGGACGATGTCGGCGGGGGTCAGGGCCGCGAACCCGGCCGCCTCGCAGATCGCCCGCTGGTCGATGGCGTGGCCCTCTGGGTCGGGGAACCAGGCTTCGGGGCCGGCGAGATAGAGGGTCGATATCCGGCGCATGGCTCAGCCGTACATGCGCGACAGCACGAAGGCCGTGGTCAGCACCACGATGACCATCAGCAGCCCCCCGATGCGCGGATAGTCGAGGAAGCGATAGCCGCCCGGCCCCATGACCAGGGTGTTGTTGTGGTGGCCGATGGGGGTCAGGAAGTCGGAAGAAGCGCCGACCAGCACGGCCAGCAGGAAGGCGTCCGGCGGCGCGTCCAGCATGTGGGCGGCATGGATGGCCACCGGCCCCATCACCACCGCCGTCGCCACGTTGTTGAGGAACATCGAGAACAGCGCCGTGGCCAGCGTCATCACCGCCAGCGCCCAGAACAGGGTCATGCCGCCCATCGCCCCGCCCAGCCATTGGGCCGCCACGGCCGAGGCCCCGCTGTCGCCGAAGCTGCGCCCGACGGGGATCATCGCCCCCAGCAGCACGATCACCGGCCAGTCGATGGAGCGGTAGATGTCCGCCGCCGGGATGAACCGCAGCGCCGTCACCACGCCCGCCGCCGCCACGAACGACACGGCGGGCGGCACGTTCAGCCCCGCCGTCGCCGCCACGGCCGCGACATAGATGGCGAACACCGCCAGCGCCTGGGTCGGCGCCTTGGCGGCCGACATCCGCCGGTCCAGCTCAAGCAGGCGGTTGTAGCGGGCGTAGGCCCCCATCACGTCGGCGGGTCCCTGCAGCCACACCTCGTCGCCCGGCTCGAACTGCATCAGGCGCAGGGGCCGGCGCTGGCGGGCCATGCGCGGGCCGCCCGCCGCCGCCCGCAGCTCGCCGTCCGTCTCGGCCTCCACCGAGCCGTAGGAGCGGCCGATCAGCGGCGAGCCGTGGCCGATCACCGCCCGGGCGGTCACGGCGCCCGGCGCCTTGCCCTGCTCGATGTCGTAGCGCAGCCCCATCGCCTTGGCCGTCGCCCACGGGTCGGCGCGGGCCGAGACGATCAGGTGGTCGCCCGGCTGGGTCAGGTCGCCGGCGGCCAGCGACACCCGCTCGTGGTCGCGCCAGACGGCCAGCAGCGAGACGCCCGCCTCGCGCATCGTCTCGGCCAACTGGTCGTAGCGGCGCACCGGCCTGGACGGCGCGACCAGCTCGAACACCCGCAGCGGCTCCTCCGGCCCCTCGTCGGCCGCCTCGCGGCGCGGCGCCAGCCGCCAGCCCGCGACGACGAGATAGGCAAGGCCCGCGCCGGTGATCGCCAGCCCGACCGGCGTCATGTCGAAGAAGCCGAACGGCGCCCCCAGCGTCTCCTCCCGCACCGTCGACAGGATCAGGTTGGCGGGCGTGCCGATCAGGGTGGTCGTGCCGCCCAGGATGGCGGCGAAGGACAGCGGCATCAGCCCGATGGCGGGCGACACCCCGCCGTCCCGGCACAGCCGCACCATGGCGGGCATGGTGATGGCCAGCGCGGCGATGTTGTTCATGAAGGCCGACAGCACCGCCGCCAGCGCCAGCAGGATGGCGATCTTGACCGGCAAAGGCGCGCGGCCCGGCGTCAGGGTGCGGACCATGTAGGCCGCCGCCCCGCTCAGCTCGACCGCCCGGCCCAGCACCAGCACGGCGGCGACGGTGATGACGGCGCTGTCGCCGAAGCCCTTGAAGGCGTCGCCCGGCGCCACCAGCCCCAGCGCCACCGCCGCCAGCAGGGCGCAGACGGCCACGAGGTCGTGCCGCAGCTTGTCGGTGGCGAACAGGATGAGCGTCACGCCCAGCAGCAGCGCGCTGAGCAGGGCCGGCGTTACGGTCAGCGGAAACTCCCCCATCGGCCCCAGGTTAGGGGGTAACGCCGTCCGGTCCTAGCCGTTGCCGCCTCCCGAAACGACGACGGCCTCCCCTGCCGGAGCAGGAGAGGCCGTCAAGCCGTTGAAAGTGATAGATATTAGTTCTTGGCCTTGTCGACCAGGGCGTTCTTGGTGATCCAGGGCATCATGGCGCGCAGGCGGGCGCCGACTTCCTCGATCTGATGCTCGGCGTTGCGGCGGCGGGTGGCCTTGAACGACGGCTGGCCGACGGTGTTCTCGGCCATGAAGTCGCGCACGAAACGGCCCGACTGGATGTCCTCCAGCACGCGCTTCATCTCGGCCTTGGTCTCGGCGGTCACGATGCGCGGGCCGGTGACGTACTCGCCGTACTCGGCCGTGTTGGAGATCGAGTAGTTCATGTTGGCGATGCCGCCTTCGTAGATCAGGTCCACGATCAGCTTCACCTCGTGCAGGCACTCGAAGTAGGCCATCTCGGGGGCGTAGCCCGCCTCGACCAGCGTCTCGAAGCCGGCGCGGATCAGCTCGACCAGGCCGCCGCACAGCACGGCCTGCTCGCCGAACAGGTCGGTCTCGCATTCCTCGCGGAAGTTGGTCTCGATGATGCCCGAGCGGCCGCCGCCGATGGCGGAGGCGTAGGCGAGGCCGAGGTCCAGCGCGCCGCCGGTGGCGTCCTGGTGGATGGCGATCAGGCAGGGCACGCCGCCGCCCTTCAGGTATTCGCCGCGCACGGTGTGGCCGGGACCCTTGGGCGCGACCATCAGCACGTCGACGCTGGCCTTCGGCTCGATCAGGCCGAAGTGGACGTTCAGGCCGTGGGCGAACAGCAGGGCCGCGCCGTCACGGATGTTGGGGGCGATCTCGTCGTTGTAGATGGCGCGCTGGTGCTCGTCGGGCGCCAGCACCATCAGCAGGTCGGCCCAGGCGGCGGCCTCGGCCACCGTCATGACCTTCAGGCCCTCGCCCTCGGCCTTCTTGGCGCTGGCCGAGCCGGGGCGCAGGGCGACGGCGACGTTCTTGACGCCCGAGTCGCGCAGGTTCAGCGCGTGGGCGTGGCCCTGGGAGCCGTAGCCTACGATGGCGATCTTCTTGTCCAGGATGCGGGCAAGGTCGGCGTCGCGGTCGTAGTAGACTCGCATGTTTTCTCTCCAGGACAGGACATTCGCGCCGGCCCGCGCGACGGCGGTGCGGCAAAGGCGGGGGTATCCAGCGTTTTTTCGCCGCCGCGTCAAGGCGAAGGGGCCATGAAAAAGGCCCCGGAGTCGCCTCCGGGGCCTCAAATCCCGCCCGCGAGGGGCCTACCAGAAGAGGTCGTAGTAGACCGTCAGCACCCGGCCGGTCCACACGTCGACCAGCAGGGCGTCGTCGCGGACCCTCACCCATTCGGTCCCGATCGGGGGACGCGGCAGGCCATAGTAGCGGTAGTCGAGGTAGTAGCTGGACGAGTACCAGCTGCGCGGCAGCAGGTCGCCCCACACCCAGCTCCTGGCGTACCAGCCGCTGGGATAGCGGTAGGCGGGCGCGCGGTAGCGGCGCGGCGCGTTGTAGCTGCGCCGCCACTGGTCGGCGCTGTACCAGGACCGTCCCCTGTCGCGGTCGCGGACCTGGCGGCCGTCGCCGGGGCGGTAGCCGCGGGCCCAGTCGCCGCGACGGTCGTTGTCGCGGCGGGCGTCCGGCCTGCGGTTGTCGCGCTCGCGGTTCCAGTCGCGGCGGTCGTCGTCGCGGCGGGCCTCGGGACGGCGGTCGCGGTCGCGATCCTGGGTCCAGCCGCGGCGCTCGCCGTCCCCGGCGCGGGGCTGTTGCTGCTGCGGCGGGCGGGCCCGGTCACGCTGCGGCTGTTGCTGCCGTGGCTGGGCCTGGGGACGCTCACGCCTGTCGACGGTCAAGCCGCGACGCTGCTCCGGCCGCTGCTGCGCCTGTTGGGGAGGCGGCGCCTGCTCGCGCCGTTCCGCGCCCTCGGGTCGGGCCTCGCGGCGCTCCTCGCGGCGTTCCTGGCGCTGTTGCTTCTGTTCCGGGCGCTGCTCGCGGCGCTCCTGTCGCTGTTCGCGACCCTCGCCGCGATCGCGTCCGCCTCGGCCCTCGCCTTGCTGCGCCAGGGCGGAAGTCCCGCTCAGCAGAGACAGCACGAGGGCGGCCGTCATAACGCGTTTCATCAACCATATACTCCGATGGGCGCGCGCAAGGCCCGCCCGGTACGTCCCTTCGGCGGGCACGATGCGCGAGCGCGCATGAACCGCCCTTGAACGGAACGCGCCCAACGGCCAGCTTGCTCCCGTCAAGAAGGAGGGCAGGCATGGCCGCGACGCCGCAGGACGTGATCGGATTCTGGACCGCCGCCGGGCCGCCTAAGTGGTTCGCCCGCAGCGCCGCCTTCGACGAGGCCGTCCGCCTGAAGTTCGAGCCCGTCCACCACGCCGCCGCGCGGGGCGAGTACGACGCCTGGACCGCGACGGCGGACGGGATGCTGGCCCTGCTCATCCTGCTGGACCAGTTTCCCAGGAACCTCTACCGCGCCTCGCCCCACGCCTTCGCCACCGACCCGCTGGCGCTGAAGATCGCCAGGACGGCGGTCGCCCAGGGCCTGGACCGGCAGGTCGAGCCCCTGCTGCGCCCCTTCGTCTACCTGCCGTTCGAGCATTCCGAGGCGATGGCCGACCAGGACGAATGCGTGCGCCTGTGCGAGGCGCTCGGCGACGCCGAGACTCTGAAATGGGCCGTGATCCACCGCGACATCATCGCCCGCTTCGGCCGTTTCCCGCACCGCAACCGGGCGCTGGGCCGCGACACCACGCCGAAAGAGCAGGCGTTCCTGGACGAGGGCGGCTTCGCGGGGTGAGCCCCCTATCCGCGCCGAATCATCGGACTATCATGCCCGCCATGAACGCCCACGCGCCCGTCATCGCCGCCGCCCACCCGGAGCAGCAGTACCTCGACCTGCTGCGCGACATCCTGGAGAACGGCGCCGAACGGGGCGACCGCACCGGCACCGGCACGCTGGGCGTCTTCGGGCGGCAGATGCGGTTCGACCTGTCGCGGGGCTTCCCGCTGCTGACCACCAAGCGGCTGCCTTTCAAGTCCATCGCGGTGGAGCTTCTGTGGTTCCTGCGCGGCGACACCAACGTGCGCTGGCTGCAGGAGCGCGGCTGCACCATCTGGGACGAATGGGCCGACGAGAACGGCGACCTCGGCCCCGTCTACGGCAGGCAGTGGCGCTCGTGGGCGGCCCCGAACGGCGAGAGCATCGACCAGATCGCCCGCCTGGTGGAGGGACTGAAGACCAACCCCTCCAGCCGCCGCCACATCGTGTCGGCCTGGAACCCGGCCGACGTCGACGACATGGCCCTGCCGCCCTGCCACTGCCTGTTCCAGTTCTTCGTGGCCGACGGGCGGCTGTCCTGCCAGCTCTACCAGCGCAGCGCCGACGTCTTCCTGGGGGTGCCGTTCAACATCGCCAGCTACGCCCTGCTGACCCAGATGATGGCCAAGGTGGTCGGGCTGGAGCCGGGCGACTTCGTCCACACCTTCGGCGACGCCCACCTCTACCTGAACCACATCGAGCAGGCCCGCACCCAGCTGGAGCGCACCCCCCTGCCCTTCCCCACGGTCCGCATCGCCGACAAGCGGGGCATCCTCGACTTCGACTACGAGGACTTCACGCTGGAGGGCTACCAGCCCCACCCGCACATCAAGGCGCCGGTGGCGGTCTGACGTGGTTGGATTGGCCCTGGTCCTCGCCCGCGCCCGCAACGGCGTCATCGGCCGTGACGGCGGCCTGCCGTGGCGGCTGAAGTCGGACCTGCAATGGTTCAAGGCCACGACCCTGGGCAAGCCCGTCGTCATGGGGCGCAGGACCTGGGATTCGCTGCCCAGGAAGCCCCTGCCCGGCCGGACCAACATCGTGCTGTCGCGCGACGGCTCGTTCGAGCCGCAGGGCGCGCTGGCCTGCGAGACCTTCTCCGAGGCGCTGGGCATCGCCCGAGAGCAGGCGGCCGAGGACGGGGCGGACGAGGTCTGCGTCATCGGCGGCTCGGCGCTGTTCGAGCTGGCCATGCCCAGGGCGCACCGGCTCTACCTGACCGAGGTGCTGGCCGACGTGGAGGGCGACGTGGTCTTCCCGCCCTTCGACGAGGGCGCCTGGGCCGAGGCGCGGCGCGAGGAGCACCCCGCCGGTCCCGACGACGACCACCCGTTCGTGCTAAGGGTGCTGGAACGACGCTAGGGAGGCGCGCGCATGGACATCGAACTGGTCGCAGAGGGGCTAGCCTTCCCCGAAGGCCCCATCGCCATGGCCGACGGGACGGTGGTCCTGACCGAGATCGCTGCCGGGCGGCTGTCGCGCATCCGCCCGGAGGGGCGGCGCGAGACGGTGATCGAGACCGGCGGCGGGCCGAACGGCGCGGCCATCGGGCCTGACGGGGCGATCTACGTCACCAACAACGGCGGCTCCTTCTCGTGGATCGAGCAGCAGGGGCTGACCATCCCCGGCCCGACGCCCCCCGGCCATACGGGCGGCTCGATCCAGCGTTTCGACCCTTCGAGCGGCGAGCTGCGCACCCTCTATGCCGAATGCGACGGCAAGCGGCTGGTGGGGCCGAACGACCTCGTCTTCGACCGGCAGGGCGGGTTCTGGTTCACCGACTACGGCTGCTCGACGCCGGACGGGCGCAAGTACGGCGCGCTCTGCTACGCGACCGTGGACGGCCGCCACATCAGCCGCCAGCGGGAGCATTTCGTCTCGCCGAACGGGGTCGGGCTCTCGCCGGACGAGGACGTGGTCTACATGGCCGACACCTCGCTGGGGCGGCTATGGGCGTTCGACGTGGCCTCGCCGGGGGTGCTGGCCGAGGCGCCGCCCTTCCAGCCGGGGCGGGTGGTGGCCAACCTGCAGGGCTACCAGCTCCTCGACAGCCTGGCGGTGGAGGCGGGCGGCAAGGTCTGCGTGGCCACCATCATCAACGGCGGGATCACCGTCTTCGACCCGGACGGGACGACGGAGCACCTCCCGGTCCCGGATCTGGTCTGCACGAACATCTGCTTCGGCGGCGAGGACATGCGCACGGCGTGGATCACCGCGTCGTCGACGGGGCGGCTGTACAAGGCGCGGTGGCCGCGGGCGGGATTGAGGTTGAATTTCAACGGTTAGCGCGGCGCAGGATGCTCCCCCTCCGGGGGAGCTGTCCGCGAAGCGGACTGAGGGGGCCCCCTACCCCCGCTTCGCGGGTACTTCCCCCAGAGGGGGAAGATCCTAATAAAGCACCCCCATCGCCTTGCGCTCGAACGCCGCCAGCGCTTCGCTGCGGCCTTCGCGGATCTTCACCACCCACTCGGGGTCCTGGAGCAGCGCCCGGCCCACGGCGACCATGTCGAACTCGCCGCGCTCCAGCCGCTCCAGCAGGCCGTCGATCGACGCCGGCTGCGAGCCCTCGCCCGCGAAGGCGGCGATGAACTCGCCGGACAGTCCGACCGAGCCCACCGTGATCGTCGGAACCCCGCTCAGCTTCTTCGTCCAGCCGGCGAAGTTGAGGTCCGAGCCCTCGAACTCCGGCTCCCAGAACCGGCGCTGGGAGCAGTGGAACACGTCCGCCCCCGCATCGGCCATCGGCGCCAGCCACGCCTCCAGTTCCTGCGGCGTCCCGGCCAGCTTCACGCCGTAGTCCTGCTGCTTCCATTGCGAGATGCGGATGATGACCGGATAGTCAGGCCCCACCGCCGCGCGGACGGACTTCAGGATCTCCACCGCGAACCGGGCCCGCTCGGGCAGGGACGCCCCGCCCCAGCCGTCGGCGCGGACGTTGGTGCCTTCCCAGAAGAACTGGTCGATCAGGTAGCCGTGGGCGCCGTGCAGCTCCACCGCGTCGAAGCCCAGCGCCTTGGCCGCGCCCGCCGCCTTGCCGAAGGCGTCGATGGCGTCGGCGATGTCGGCGTCGGTCATGCCCTCGCCGAACGACTTGCCGGGGCGCGACAGGCCGGAGGGGCTGTCATAGGGGCCGGGCGGGGTCCAGGTTTCCGAGCGCGTGCGCACCGCGCCGACGTGCCAGAGCTGCGGCGCCATCTTGCCGCCCGCGGCGTGGACCTCGTCGATCACCGTCTTCCAGGCGGCCAGCTCGGCCTCGCCGTGGAAACGCGGCACGTCCGGGTCGTTCAGCGAGGCGGGCCGCGCCACGCCCGTACCCTCGGAGATGATCAGCCCCACGTCGTTCTCGGCCCGGCGGCGGTAATAATCCACCACCTCCTGCGTCGCCACGCCGCCCGGCGAAAAGGATCGGGTCATCGGCGCCATCGCGACGCGGTTCTTGAGCTTGAGGGACTTGATCTCGAACGGCTGGAACAGGGCGTCGGCGGCCACGGGGGGCTCCTTCCTCAGGTTGCAGGGTGTTTAAACAAGCGTTTGAGCCGTGCGGCCAGCCAGAAAATCTGCGTCCGCTGGAAGCGGGCGCCAGGGCCTTGACGGCGAACATGGTTATCCGTGCAGATGGCCCCATGGGGCTGAAGCACATCTCGCTGTCGCAGGAACTGCGGGCGCGCATCCTCGACGGCCGTCCGTCGCAGGCGGTGCTGGACGCCTGGGCCTCGCTGGAGGCCAGCTTCAGCGACGAGCCCGCCGCCGTGGCCGAGGCCCTGCGCGAAGCCTCCCGCCTCGACCGCTCGGAGGGATTCGCCGCCCTGGCCCCGGCCTCAGCGGTCGGCGCGGCGGTGGTCGGGGTCGGCGGGGACATCGTGCAGGCCGACGGCGCCTTCCTGAAGTGGTTCGGCCCGCCGCGCGATTCGGCGGCCTTCAGGCGGCTGATCAAGGAGGCCCTGCGCGCCGGACGGGCCGCCGGGCTGGTGGAGGCCATCGACGGCTCCTCGGTCGCCGCCTGCGCCGGGCGGCCCGACGCCACCGGGGGCTGGCCCCTGTCGGCCGAGGCGCGGGAGGCGCTGGCCTCAGGCCAGCGGGTGGCGCTGCTGTGCTTCGCCCCCTCGCGGGCCAGCGACCTCGCGGCCAGGGCCTCGATGGCCTACGGCTTCACGCCGCTGGAGGCGAGGCTGGCCGAGGCGCTGATCGACTGCTCCAGCCTGCACGAGGCCGCCGCCCGCATCGGGGTCGGCCGCGAGACGGCCCGCGAGGCGCTGCGCAAGGCGATGCGCAAGGCCGGGGCCCGCCGCTCGCCGGACCTCGTGCGGCGGATGATGGACCTGATGGTCGGCGTCCACCCGCCCTCCGCCGACGTGGAGCAGGGGTTGCGGACGATGTTCGGCGCCACCCCCGCCGAGGCCCGCGCCGCCGCCCGCTTCGCCGAGGGCCTGACCGCCAAGGAGGCCGCCGAGGCCCTGGGCGTGAAGGAGGCCACCGTGCGCGGCCAGCTCAAGGCCGTGTTCGCCAAGACCGGGGTCAACAAGGCCAAGGACCTCGTGCGGCTGGCGGTCGAGATCAGCGCGCTGGCCACCCTGACCACCGTCGCCGAGGCGGTGCTGGAGGCGCCGGAGGCCGCATCCCTGCGGGTCGCGGCGCGGGGCGAGCGGCGGATCGCCTTCCTCGACTATGGGCCGAAGGGCGGGCGGCCGGTGATGGTCTTCCACGGCCTGTCGACGGGCCGCACCCTTCCCCCGCGCCTCGTGGCGCTGCTGCACAAGGGCGGCTGGCGGCCCATCGTGCCGCAGCGGCCGGGCTATGGCCTGACCGACCCGGCGGACGGCGACTACCTGCGGTGCTGCGCCGACGACCTCGCGGCGCTGATGGACATGCTGAAGCTGCGCAAGACGGACATCCTGGCCCGCGACGGGTCGGTGGCCTCGGCGCTGGCCTTCGCCTCGGCCCATCCGCAGCGGGTGGGGCGCGGCGTGCTGTTCAACCCGCGCCTGCCGGGGCCCGCCCTGCGGCTGCACAGGACCATCATGGGCGCGGTGGCGCGCATCTTCGCCGCCCACCCCGACGTCATCTCCCTGTTCGCCGAGATGCTGCGCCGCCAGACCCGCACCGACCTCGTGCGCGCCATCCTGCGCCAGAGCCTGCGCGACCTGGACAGCGACCGCGAGGTGCTGGAGCAGCCCGGCGTGCTGGACCAGCTCGTGCGCGACATCCAGGCCATGGTCGCCCGCTCCAGCGCCGGGTTCGCGGCCGAGCAGCACGTCTTCGCGGGCGTGTGGGAGGTCCCCGAGGGCGTCGGCGGCTCCGACTGGATGGTGCTGGAACTGGAGAGCCTCGACGCCATGGGCTGCCGCCAGGCCTGGGAGCGGCTGCCGAACATGAAGTGGCGGGTGATGGGCGGAGCCGGGATGCTGGCCCACTTCTCCCACCCCGAGGCCATCGTCGCCTGCCTGGAGAGGGGCGACTGAACAGTACCCCCCAAACGGGGGATGTGCGGGGGTGGGCGGGCAATATCATGCGCGCTCGGCCTCTTGGGGAATCTCGCGTGTTACGCAAAGCGATGTATCTCGGCTTCAGCGTCGCGGCGCTGGTCACGGCGATGGCGCTGGCGTTCCACGTCAACGCCCAGACGGTCGATCCGTTCGGGGCGCTGTACGCCCCGCCGCCGGGAACCGCCGCCCCGTCCACGCGCACCGGCTCGACCGGCGTCAACACCGCCACGGGCGGCAGCTATGCGGCGGCCCAGAACACCGGCTTCGCCAGCCTCGCCCACATGGCCATCCTGCCCAAGGTCGTGGCGCCCCTCCCGATCAGGACCAAGGAGCACGGCGGCAAGTACCTGAACCGCACCAAGCGCGTCGCCGTGCCGACCTACGCCCTGACGCTGGTCCGCGCGGGCAAGGTCAGCGCCTGGGGCGGCGGCTGGGGCAGCGAGTCGGTCGGGCGCAAGACCAGCATCACCACCGTGCTGGTCGGGGTGTCGGACGAACTGGCGGCCCAGCTCGCCGACGAAGCCTACAAGGACCTGAGCAAGCGGCTGGCCGACGCCGGGTTCGAGGTCATCCCCGTCGAGCAGGTGCTGGCCGACCCGGACATCGCCAGGATCAAGACCTACGGGAGCAAGACCGGCGAGGAGGCCCTCACCACCTACAGCCCCTCGTACGCCCCCCTGCGGGCGTGGGCGCCGTTCATGCCGCCGATGGCTGGGGCGGGCGCCTCCATGGCCTACGGCAAGGCGACCAAGACGCTGGACGCCATCATCATCTCGCCCGGCATGAGCATCGACTACCAGCAGCTCGAAAGCAGCGGCAACCGCACCTATGCGGGCAACGCCTTCGCCGACGCCAAGGTCCATTTCGGCATCGGCCAGGGCTCGGGCGCCAACCTGATCGTCTGGCCCGCGCCGCCGTACAAGGGCGGTTGGCCGTCCAGCATCCTGATGGACAAGCCGTCCGGCTCCGACGAGCCCTTCGGCATCATGTACGAGACCGACGACAAGTCCGACAGCGTGGCGCTGCAACGCGCCTTCGCCTCCCTCGGCTCCAACATGTACCGCCAGAGCAAGTACTACGCGGTCGAGGTCGAGCCGAACCGCTACGCCGCCCTGGTCCGCGCCGCCTTCCAGGGCCTAAACGCCTCCATCGTCGCCGAACTGAAGAAGAAGAATGGCGCCTAATCCTTTGTTCCAGAATGGGAAAACCCAGATGACCCGTATCGTAAGCCTGATCGCCGTCGCCGCCCTGGCCGCGACCCCGGCCCTCGCCCAGACCCCGGAGGCGGCGACCACCGCCACCGTCACGCCGGCCGTGGACGTGACTCCTGCTCCCGAGGCCGTCGTGGAAGCGGCGCCGGCTCCCGCGGCGGAACCGCAGGTGGCGGTCGACCCCAACGTCTACCAGGTGCTGCGCGCGGGCGACCGCAACCTGACCTGCGACCAGATCATCGCCGAGACCAACACCCTGAACGCCGGCATCCTGGCCGCCCAGAAGAAGGCCCAGAAGGGCAAGGCGGGCGGCAAGTTCGCCAAAGGCGTGGCGGGCGGCACCACCGCCGGCGCCATGAAGACGGCGGGCCGCTTCGGCCTGTCGCGCATGGCGGGCAGCCTGGGGCCGATGGGCGCGCTGGTCGCCATTGCCGCCACGGACGCCGTCGCCGACTCCACCGGCCAGGCCATCGCCAACAGCGGCGACGCCCCGGAGCAGCCCCAGGTCGCGCCCGAGCAGCAGCGCATGAACCACCTGCTCGGCATCTACCGCGAAAAGGGCTGCTGAGCCCCATGAGCATCCTGGTTCGCCGCCGGCGCCTGCTGGCGGCCTTCGCCCTGGCGGGGCTGGCCCCGGCGGCGCGCGCCCTGGCGCAGGTCAACCAGACCTGCACGGGCATGGCCGGGACCACCGAGGACACCCTCGGCTCGGCTCCCGGCAGCCAGGTGGAGCTGGCGCGCGAGAACGGCAAGGTGGTCCCGACGTCGGGCAGCTATTCCACGGCGGCCGTGACCCCCACCCTCACGGCGGCGGGCCGGGGCTACCAGATGCCCAACGCGGGCAAGACCGGGCGGACGCCGGGGGGCGTCGGCCTGATCGTGCTCTATCAGATGGGCCTGGACGCGGCGGACAAGATCACCAGCCAGATACACTCCGCCCGGATCATCATGCCGGGGCTGGTGAAGGCCGGACAGACCGACCTCGTGAAGACCACCGTCACGGTCACCGCCGACGGCAAGACCCTCTCGGCCGAACCCCAGACGCTGGCCCAGAACAAGGCCTACGCCCTCGACATCCTCGGCTCGCCGCCCGCCAGCCCCCAGGTGGGGCAGGTCGGGGTGACGACCGAGAACGGCCCGGCCTTCAGCAAGGCGTTCGGCGGAACGGCGCCGCTCACCGTGAAGCTGTTCGCCAAGGAGGGCGGGGCCGAGCTTTACCGGGCGACGGTCCGGGCGGCGGAAACCGACGCCCAGTTCGCCCTGATCCAGCAGGCGCTGGACGATTCCGGCCGCCGCATGAGCGCGCCCTCGGACGCCCAATGCAAGGTCACGGGCGGCGTCCCGGCCCAAAACGGCTACTACGACTACGACCCCTACTTTGACGAGGACTGCTTCCTGACCACGGCGGCGGTCCACACCATCGGCCTGGCCGACGACTGCTGGGAGCTGCGCACCCTGCGCGCCTTCCGCGACGGGCCGCTGACGGCGATGGCCGGCGGAAGCGCGGTCAGGGCCGACTACTACCTGCGCGCCCCGCGCATCGTGGCCGCCATCGGCGCGCGGCCGGACGCTGCGCGGATGTGGCTGCGGACCTACTGGACGGGGATCGTCCCCTGCGCCCTGGCCGCGAAGGCGGGCGCGAACCGGCTGGCGCTGGCGATGTACCGGCGGATGACGGAGCGGCTGGAGCGGCTCGCGGCCTAATCCACCGCGTCGAGGTATTCGATCTCCGGCGGCCCGGCCAGGCATGCGCCCAGCGCCGGACCCGCCGCGCGGAAGTACTCGCTGGTCCCGTGGGCCTTCAGCGCCTCGGGCGAGGCGTACAGCTCCAGCACCTTGTAGGTGACCCCGTCCGTCCGGCTCCTGGTGAGCTGGTAGACGAGGGTCCCGCTCTCGTTCGCCTTCACCTTGGCGCTGAGGTCGGCGAAGACCTTCTCGAACTCGGCGTTCTTGCCGTCCTGCACGCGCAACGTCGCCACGACACCGATCATGGGCCTAGCGGCGCTCGTTCCAGCCGTAGGCGACCCAGGAGTGGCCGCCGACGTTGCGGGCCTCGATGATGTCCGGGTCGGAGGAGCGCTGGCGCACCGTGCGGCGCGCGCGCATGGCCAGCCCCGCGAGCGCCAGGGTGGCGCTGGTCATCAGGGCGAGGACCACGACGGTGGCGGCGGCGAACACGGCCAGGACGGCGCCCACGAAAAGGGCGGCGACGGCGGCGACGAGCCCGCCGACCCAGGCCAGGCCCCGGCCCGCCGATGATCCCGTCGTCATCCTGTCCATGGCATCCTCACGCGTCATTCCCGCAATTTCGGCCCATCAGCCCTGAACGTCAACTGAACAGGGCGTAATCGGCCTCGATCAGGCGGCGCCCGCCAGCGCCAGTTCCCTGCGCTCGCGCATCAGGGTGTTGAAGGCCTCGTTGATGGCGGCGGCCTTGGCCTCGGCCACCTCGATGAACTCGCTGGGCAGGCCGCGCGCCCGCGCCCGGTCCGGGTGCGAGGCCGAAAGCTGCGCCTTCCACACCGCGCGCACCACCTCGTCCGGCGCGTCGTGCGGCACCCCCAGCACCATGTAGGGATCGTCCGCCCCGTGGCCGAGATGGGTCGCCTTCAGCCGCCGGAAGGTCAGCGCCGACAGGCCGAGCAGCTCCGACACCCGCTCCAGGTAGGCCATCTCGTCCCCCGTCACGATCCCGTCGGATGCGGCGATATGGAACAGGCCGTCGACCACGTCCTCCAGCAGTTGCGGGCAGCCGCGATACCGCTTGGCCAGGCGCCGGGCGTAGCCTTCGAACCCGTGGGTCGTCTGCCGCGCCAGGTCATAGAGGCGGTGGACGTTGCGCTGCGAGCCCTCGTCGGGCTGGAAGACGGTCGAGAAGGCGGCGAATTCGCCATGGTCCGCGCGGCCGTCGGCGCGCGCCAGCTTGGCGCCCAGCGCCGTGACCGCTGTCGTGAAGGCGGGGTCCTCGCCAGGCAGGCCGGGAGGGCAGTCCGCGCACTCGGCGGCGTCCACACGACGCGCGGCAAGGCTTGCTATGTTGCGCCAGAAGCTCATGGGAGAAACAGCTAGAGCTTATGATCGTGGCGGACACATGACAACATCGGACGAACGCCAGGGTTGCTGGACCTTCTGGATCGACCGTGGAGGCACCTTCACGGACGTCATCGGCCGCGCCCCGGACGGCGGCGAGCGGACGCTGAAGCTGCTGTCGGCCTCGGACGCCTATCCCGACGCCGCCGTCGAGGCGATGCGCCGCCTGATGGGCGCGGCGCCGGGCGCGCCCTTCCCCGCCGGGCGGGTGGCCGCGATCAAGATGGGCACCACGGTCGCCACCAACGCCCTCCTGGAGCGGCGGGGGGCGAAGACGCTGCTGGTCGTCACGCGCGGGTTCGCCGACGCCCTGCTGATCGGCGACCAGGCCCGGCCCGACCTCTTCGCGCTGGACGTCGCGCGGCCCGCCCCCCTCTACGCCGGGGTGGTCGAGGCGGACGAGCGGCTGGCCGCCGACGGCTCGGTCGTGGCGCCGCTGGCCGACCTCGCCGCCGCGCTGGCCAAGGCGCGGGCCGAGGGCTTCGCCGCCGTCGCCGTCGCCTTCCTGCACGCCGACCTCAACCCGGCGCACGAGCTGGCGGCGGGCGAGGCGGCGCGGGCGGCGGGGTTCGATTACGTCGCCCTCAGCCACGAAGCCTCTCCCCTGCCCCGCTTCATTCCGCGCGCCGAGACGGCGGTGGCCGACGCCTACCTGACGCCGGTCCTGCGGGCCTATGTCGAGCAGGTGGCGGGGGCGGTGAACGGCGCGCCGCTGTGGTTCATGACCTCGGCGGGCGGGCTGGTCCGCGCGGAGGCGTTCCGGGGCAAGGACGCGGTGGTCTCCGGCCCGGCGGGCGGCGTGGTCGGCGTGGCGCGGACGGCGGGGGACAAGCCCGCCCTCGGCTTCGACATGGGCGGCACCTCGACCGACGTCTGCCGCTACGCGGGCGCGCTGGAGCGGCGGGACGTGGCCAGGGTCGCGGGCGTGCGGCTGCGCAGCCCGATGCTGGACGTGGAGACGGTGGCGGCGGGCGGCGGCTCGATCCTTTCCTTCGACGGCTCGCGGGCGCGGGTGGGGCCGCACAGCGCCGGCGCCATCCCCGGCCCGGCGGCCTATGGCCGCGGCGGCCCCGCCACCGTCACCGACGCCAACATCGTGCTGGGCCGCCTCGACCCGGCCTGCTTCCCGGCGGTGTTCGGGCCTGCGGGCGACCAGCCGCTCGACGCCGCCGCCGCCCGCGCGCGGCTTTCGGAACTGGCCGAAGCGATGGGGGCCGAGAGCGTGGAAGCCGCCGCCGAGGGCTTCATCGCCGTGGCCGTGGAGCAGACGGCGCAGGCGGTGCGCCGCATCTCCACCGAACGCGGCTTCGACCCGCGCGGCCATGCGCTGGTGGCGTTCGGCGGCGCGGCGGGCCAGATCGCCTGCCAGGTCGCCGACGCGCTGGGCGTGACCGAGGTGCTGAGTCCCCGATACGCCAGCCTGCTGTCGGCCTGGGGCATCGGCCAGGCCCGCGTCCGGGCGCTGAGGCAGGCCGGGCTGGAGAAGCCGCTCGACGCCCTGCCGGAAGCCGTCCTCGTCGCCGACCGCCTCGCGGCCGAGGCCGTGGAAGCCCTCGCCGCCCAGGGCGCCGAGGCCGGACAGCCGCAGCGCCGCCTCCTCCTGCGCTACGACGGCGCCGACGCCGCCCTCCCCGTCCCGTTCGAAGACGCCCAGGCGGCGTTCGAGACCGCCCACCGCCGTCTCTTCGGCTTCATCGAACCGGAGCGCACCATCCTGATCGCCGCTGTGGAGGTGGAGGTCGAGCAAACTCCCTTCCCCCATGATGGGGGAAGGGCCGGGGATGGGGGTGACACGCACCCCTCAGGCAAGCCCCCGAAACCCCAGCACGCCCCCGGCGCCGTCAACCGCGCCCGCCGCCTGCGCCAGGACGCGCCGGTCAGCGAGCAGAAGCTGTGGCAGGCCCTGCGCAAGCTGAAACTCAACATCCGCCGCCAAGCCCCCATGGGTCGCTACGTCGCCGATTTCGTTCATCACGACTCCAGGCTGGTGATCGAGGTCGATGGTCGCCGGCACCACCTGCCGGAGGCACAGGCGCACGACGCTGTGCGGGACAATTGGCTGCGGTCGCAGGGGTATCGGGTCCTGCGGGTGCGGGACGACGAAGCGTTCGGCGATCCGTGGGCAGTGGCGGAGCACGTCGCAGCGGAGATTCGGCAGTCACCCCCATCCCAACCCTTCCCCCATCAAGGGGGAAGGGCTTTGATCATCCGCGAGGACACCCAGATCGCCGTCCTGCCCGGCTGGAGCGCGACCACCGACCTCGACGGCCTCGTGCGCCTCACCCGCACAACGCCCCTGACCACCGCCCCGGTCGCCGCCGACAAGCCCGACCCCGTCACGCTGGAGCTGTTCAACCGCCGCTTCATGGGCGTGGCCGAGGCCATGGGGGCGGCGCTCGAACGCACCGCCCATTCCGTCAACATCAAGGAGCGGCTGGACTTCTCCTGCGCCCTGTTCGGGGCGGACGGCGGGCTGGTGGCCAACGCCCCGCACATGCCCGTCCACCTCGGCTCCATGGGCGCCAGCGTCAGGGCCGTCACCGCCCGCCATCCCACCGTCCGCCCCGGCGACGCCTTCGCGCTCAACAACCCCTACTTCGGCGGCACCCACCTGCCGGACATCACCGTCGTCATGCCGGTGTTCATGGACGAGGGCCCGGCCCCCGCCTTCCACGTCGCCGCGCGCGGCCACCATGCCGACGTCGGCGGGATGCAGCCCGGCTCGATGCCGCCCTTCTCCCGCACCATCGAGGACGAGGGCGTCATGCTCGACGCCGTGCCGATCATGAGGGACGGCCGCTTCCTGGAGGCAGAGACCCGCGCGGCCCTGGCCGGGGTCCGGGCCCCCGACCGCAACATCGCCGACCTCAAGGCCCAGATCGCCGCCTGCCAGGCGGGCGCGAGCGCCGTCGCGGCCATGATCGAGGCCCACGGCGGCCAGACCGTCGCCCGCTACATGGGCTTCGTGCAGGACAACGCCGAGGCCGCCGTCAAGCGCGCCATCGGCCGCCTGAAGGACGGCGAGGCCCGCGTTCCGATGGACGGCGGCGGCGAGATCGCCGTCACCATCACGGTGCAGGCCGACCGCGCGCGGCTCGACTTCTCCGCTTCCTCCGACCAGCTCGGCTCGAACTTCAACGCCCCCTCGGCCATCGTGGACGCCGCCGCCCTCTATGTGTTCCGCACGCTGGTGGACGACGACATCCCGCTGAACGCCGGATGCCTGAAGCCGCTGGAGATCGTCACGCGCGAGGGCTCGATGCTCCACCCGCGCCCGCCCGCCGCCGTGGTCGCGGGCAACGTCGAGACCAGCCAGCACATCGTCGACGCCCTCTATGCGGCGCTGGGCGTGATGGCCAACGCCCAGGGGTCGATGAACAACTTCACCTTCGGCGACGAGCAGCGGCAGTACTACGAGACCCTGTGCGGCGGGGCGGGCGCGACGGCTGCGGCGCCGGGGACCAGCGCCATCCACACCCACATGACCAACTCGCGCCTGACCGACCCGGAAATCCTGGAGCGGCGCTTTCCCGTGCGCGTCGAGACCTTCGCCGTGCGGCGCGGGTCCGGCGGGTCGGGCGCCAACCCCGGCGGCGACGGGGCGGTGCGGCGCATCCGCTTCCTGGCCCCCATGGAGGCGGCCCTGCTGTCGACCCGCCGCACCCACGCGCCGCAAGGGCTGGCGGGCGGCGGGCCCGCCCAACCTGGGTCACAGCGTTTGATTACGGCGGACGGCGAGGTAAAGAAGCTTGACGGCTGTTTTTCCATAACGGTGCAGCCGGGCGACGCCGTCGAGATCGAAACGCCGGGGGGCGGCGGTTTCGGGCCGGCGGACTGACATATAAGGACCCCCCATGGCTTCGGCTCTCCTGATCGCACTCGCCCTGTTCGCCACCGACGCGGCCGCCGCCGACGCCGCGCCTGCGGATGCGCCCTTCCCGGCCGGCGCGCCGACCGACGACTATGGGCTGACGGCCTGGTGCTACGGCGCCCTGACCTCGCACATGTCGCTGCAGAAGTCGGTGATGCCCGAGGTGGAGCGCATCGAGCGCCAGTGGGCCAAGAGCGACGCCGAGTTCGACGACGACATGAAGTCCTACGAGGAGCAGCGCATCGAGGGCGTGCGCGCCGTGGCCCAGTTCCGCCGGGCGATGGAGGCCGCCGAGAAGGCTTCGGTGAAGCCGATCCAGACCGAGGGCGCCGCGGCCATCAAGAAGGGCGCGGCCATCTGGACGGGCTCGGCCACCGCCGACAAGCGGGTGATGGCGCAGGAGTGGATGAGCTGGGGCCTGCCCTCCCGCTGCGTGCCGACGGCCGCCGGGCTGGAGAAGAAGGCCGCCCTGTTCGGCCAGGCGCTGAACTTCAACGCCGAAAAGCCTGCGATCGTGGAGGAAGGCGCCACGCCTGACATCGACAGCCTGATCTCCGATGTGGCCGCTTCGCACCCGGCCCCGGTGATCTCCGGCGCGGCGACGGGCGAGGACGAGGCGCCGAGCCTGCGGGGTTCGCAGTAAGGGATTCTCCCCCCAGAGGGGGAGCATCCCAAGAAGCCTAGGCCGCGTCCTGCCTCAGCGGGTCGTACGCCAGGATCGGCGACAGCCAGCGCTCGGCCAGCTTGACGTCCCAGCCCTTGCGGCGGGCGTAGTCCTCCACTTGGTCGCGGTCGATCTTGCCGACGCCGAAGTAGTGCGCGTCCGGGTGGCTGAAATAGAGCCCCGAGACCGAGGCGGGCGGCGTCATGGCGAAGCTCTCCGTCAGGTCCATCCCCGTCGCCTCCCGCGCGCCGAGCAGGGAAAACAGCGTCGCCTTCTCCGTATGGTCGGGCTGGGCCGGATAGCCGGGGGCCGGGCGGATGCCCTGGTATTTCTCGGCGATCAGGGCGTCGATGTCGAACGGCTCGTCGGGCGCGTAACCCCACAGCTCCGTCCGCACCCGGCGGTGCAGGGCTTCGGCGAACGCCTCGGCCAGCCGGTCGGCCAATGACGTGGCCAGGATGGCCGAATAGTCGTCGCCCTTGTCCTTGAAGCGCCTTGCGGCCTCCAGCTCCCCGTGGCCCGAGGTGACGGCGAAGCCGCCGATCCAGTCGGGCGTTCCGGCCGGGGCCACGAAATCGGAGAGCGCGAGGTTGGCCTTGCCCGCGGACTTGGCCATCTGCTGGCGCAGGGTGTGAAGGCGGGCCAGCTCGCCCGTGCGGGCCTCGTCCGTCCAGACCACGATGTCGTCGCCGTCGGCGTTGGCGGGCCAGAAGCCGACCACGCCGCGCGCCTCGAACCAGTTCTCCGCGACGATCTGGTCCAGCATCGCACGGGCGTCGCGATAGAGGTCGCGCGCCGCCTCCCCCACCAGATCGTCCTCCAGGATGGCCGGGAAACGCCCGACCAGCTCCCAGCTCGCGAAGAACGGCGTCCAGTCGATGTGGCGCACGAGGTCGGCGAGGTCGTAGGGGGCGAAGGCGCGCGTGCCGGTGAAGCTGGGCTTCGGCGCGGCGTACCCCTTCCAGTCGATCGCGAAACGGTTCTCGCGGGCCTTGGCGATCGGCGTGCGGGCCTTGTTGTCCTGCCCCCGCGCGAACTGCTCGCGGACCTTGACGTAGTCGGCCCGCGTCTCGGCCTCGATCCTCGGCCGCTCGCCGGACAGCAGGCCGGAGACGACGCCCACCGCCCGGCTGGCGTCCAGCACATAGGTGGTCGACCCCGCCCGGTAGGCCGGTTCGATCTTCACCGCCGTATGGGTGCGGCTGGTGGTGGCGCCGCCGATCAGCAGCGGGATGTCGAAGCCCCGCCGCTCCATCTCGGCGGCCACGAACACCATCTCGTCCAGCGACGGGGTGATCAGGCCCGACAGCCCGACGATGTCGACGTCGTGGGCCTTGGCCTCGTCGAGGATGCGGTCGGCCGGGACCATGACGCCCAGGTCGATGACCTCGTAGTTGTTGCACTGGAGGACCACGCCGACGATGTTCTTGCCGATGTCGTGGACGTCGCCCTTGACGGTGGCCATCAGGATGCGGCCCGCCGCCTCGCGCGGCTTGCCCTCCTTCTCGGCCTCCATGAAGGGCATCAGCCAGGCGACGGCCTGCTTCATCACCCGGGCGGACTTGACCACCTGCGGCAGGAACATCTTCCCCGCCCCGAACAGGTCGCCGACGACGTTCATGCCGTCCATCAGCGGGCCTTCGATGACGTGCAGCGGGCGCTCCGCCGCCAGCCGGGCCTCCTCGGTGTCGGCCTCGATGAACTCCGTGACCCCGTGGACCAGCGCATGGCTCAGCCGCTCGGCCACCGGCAGCGAGCGCCAGGCGAGGTCCACGACCTTCTCGGCCCCCTTGTCGCCCTTGTACCTGGGCGCGAGGTCCACCAGCCGCTCGGTCTGCGAGCCGCCCCCCCTGGGGCGCCGGTTGAGGACCACGTCCTCGACCGCCTCGCGCAGTTCGGCGTCGATGTCGTCGTACACGGGCAGGTCGCCCGCGTTGACGATCCCCATGTCCATGCCCGCGCCTATGGCGTGGTACAGGAACACCGAGTGGATCGCCCGGCGCACCGGCTCGTTGCCGCGGAAGCTGAACGAGACGTTCGACACCCCCCCCGACACGCGCGCATAGGGCAGCATCTGCTTGATGCGGCGCGTGGCCTCGATGAAGTCGACGGCGTAGTTGTCGTGCTCCTCGATCCCCGTCGCCACGGCGAAGATGTTGGGGTCGAAGATGATGTCTTCCGGGGGAAAGCCGACCTGGTCGACCAGGATGCGGTAGGCCCGCTCGCAGATCTCCACCTTGCGGTCGGCGGTGTCGGCTTGGCCGACCGCGTCGAAGGCCATGACCACGACGGCGGCGCCGTAGCGCAGGCACTTGCGGGCCTGTTCGATGAACTCGGCCTCGCCCGCCTTCATGCTGATCGAGTTGACGATGGCCTTGCCCTGCACGCACTTCAGGCCAGCCTCGATCACCTCCCACTTGGACGAGTCGATCATGATCGGCACGCGGGCGATGTCCGGCTCGGCGGCGATCAGGTTGAGGAAGGTCACCATCGCCTGCTTCGAATCGAGCAGGCCCTCGTCCATGTTCACGTCGATGACCTGGGCGCCGGCCTCGACCTGCTGGCGCGCGACCGACAGGGCGGCCGGATAGTCGCCCTCGACCACCAGCTTCTTGAACTTCGCCGAGCCGGTGACGTTGGTGCGTTCGCCGATGTTTACGAAGACGGGTCTCAAGGCAGCTCCTCACTCGAACGCTCGCGCCCGCCCAGCGCGAGGCGGCGCGTGATCAGGGCCTGTAGCACGCCCGCGTCGAAGGCTTTGCGGTATGCGGCCGGGTCGGCGCCCTTCAGCGCCAGCAAGCCGGCCACCTCACGGCGCAGGTCCGCCAGCGCCGGGACGTCGGCGACGGTGCGGGCGCAGACGTCGAAGAAGCCCTTGCTGAGGGGCGCCACGGACTTGTCGCCCAGCGAACCCTTCGGCACGCGGTTCAGCCGCGCGCGGATGTCGCGGAGCTGCTCCACCTCGACGGCGCTCAGCGGGACCATCACGCCAGCTCGAACGCTTCCAGCCCCGCCAGCCGCATGGCCGTCGGGCGCTCGGGGATGGCGCGCGGGGCGACGCTCGCCACGCTCTCCGCCACGTGGCGGATGTGCTCCGGCGTCGTGCCGCAGCAGCCGCCCAGGATGTTGACGATGCCGCTGCCCGCCCATTCGTGCAGGGCGCAGGCCGTCTGGTGCGGCTCCTCGTCGTACTGGCCCATGGCGTTGGGCAGCCCGGCGTTGGGGTAGGCCGCGACCAGGGTGTCCGAAATCCGCGCCAGCTCGGCGATGTGCGGCCGCATCAGGTCGGCCCCCAGCGCGCAGTTCAGCCCGATGGCGAACGGCTTGGCGTGGCGCACCGAGTTCCAGAACGCCTCGACCGTCTGGCCCGACAGGGTGCGGCCGGAACGGTCGGTGATGGTCCCCGAAATCCAGATCGGCAGTTGCTCGGCGCCCTCGTCCTCCAGGTCCTGGACGGCCTTGATGCAGGCCTTGCAGTTCAGGGTGTCGGTGATGGTCTCGATCAGGAACAGGTCCACCCCGCCCTCGTGCAGCGCGCGGACCTGATGGCGGTAGGCGTCATAGACCTCGTCGAAGGTCACCGACCGGGCGCCGGGGTCGTTCACGTCGGACGACATGGACAGCATCTTGTTCAGCGGCCCGATGGAGCCCGCCACGAAGCGCGGCTTTCCCGGCTCCTTCGCCGTCCAGCGGTCGGCGCACTCGCGGGCGATCCTCGCGCCCTCCAGGTTGATGTCCCACACCGCCTGGGCGTCCAGCTCGTAGTCCGCCTGGGCGATGGTGGTGGCGGAAAAGGTGTTGGTCTCGGAGATGTCCGCGCCCGCGCCGAAATAGGCGTCGTGCAGCTCGCCGATGATGTCCGGCCGCGTCAGGCACAGGATGTCGTTGTTGCCCTTCATCTGGCCGTTGTGGGCGGCGAACCGCGCGCCCCGGAAGTCTTCCTCCGACAGCCCCCGGCGCTGGATCATCACGCCCCACGAGCCGTCGAGGATCAGGATGCGGTCCTTCGCGGCGGCCTTCAGGGCCTCGATGCGTTCGGCTCTGGTCATGCGGCTTGCTCCTCCCGCACGCCCAGCACGCGGCAGATGGCGTAGACGAGGTCGGCGCGGTTCAGGGTGTAGAAGTGGAAATCCGTGAAGCCCTGCTCCTCCAGCTTGGCGCAGGTCTCGGCGGCGACCGAGCAGGCGAGCAGGCGGCGGGTGTCGGCGTCGCCGTCCAGCCCGTCGAACAGGTTGGCCAGCCACCGGGGGATCGAGGTCCCGCACGCCCCGGCCATCCGGGTCAGGCCCTTGAAGTTGGACACCGGCATGATCCCCGGCACGATGGGGATGGTGATCCCGGCCGCCCGCACCCGCTCGTGGAAACGCAGGAAGGCGTCGATGTCGAAGAAGAACTGGCTGATCGCCCGCGTCGCGCCCGCGTCCACCTTGGCCTTCAGCACGTCGATGTCGAAGGCGGCGGAGGCGCTTTCCGGGTGCTGCTCGGGGTAGCAGCCGACCGAGACCTCGAACGGCGCGATGCGGGTGATGGCCGCCGTCAGCTCCGTGGCGTTGGCGTAGCCGTCGGCGCGCGGGACATAGACGCCGCCGATGCCGCTGGGCGGATCGCCGCGCAGGGCGACGAGGTGGCGGACCCCCGCCTCCCAGTACTCGGCGATCACCTCGCCCACCTCCTGGCGCGAGGCGTCGACGCAGGTCAGGTGCGCGGCGGGGGCAAGGCCCGTCTCGTCGATCAGCCGCGTGACGGTGCGGTGGGTGCGCTCGCGCGTCGAGCCGCCCGCGCCGTAGGTGACCGACACGAACGACGGCGCCAGCGGCTCCAGGCGGCCGATGGCGGCCCACAGGCTCTCCTCCATCTCCGGCGTCTTCGGCGGGAAGAACTCGAAGGAGATGTTCAGCTTGCGGCTGGCGCGCTCGCCCGAGCGGGCGATGGGGCCGATGACGCGGCGGGGGATGGCGTTCATGCCGCGCTCCTCTTTTCTCTGGCCGTGCGTTCGCCGGTCCATATCTTGACGGTCAGGCCCTCGCCGCCGGCGGGCGGCAGGGTCTTGCGGGTCTGCGCCTTCAGCCCGGCGGCCGACAGCCAGCGCAGCATCTCCTCGTCGGAGAAGCCCAGGCGGCGGTGCTGGTGCTGCTCGCGCAGGACCTCCAGCCGGTGCGGGGCGAAGTCGACGACCAGCAGCCGCCCGCCCGGCGCCACCAGCCGCCCGGCCTCGGCCACGGCGGCGGCGGGGTCGGACAGGTAGTGCAGCACCTGATGGACGGTCACCAGGTCGGCGCACCCATCGGGCAGCCGGGTGGCGAAGATGTCGCCGTGCCGCAGCTCGACCTCCAGCCCCGCCTCGCCGGTGCGGGCGCGGGCGATGTTCAGCATCTGCTGCGACAGGTCCAGGCCCAGGCGGCTCTCGGCCCCCCGCCCCAGCAGCGTCAGCATCCGCCCCGCCCCGGCGCCCAGGTCCACCAGCCGCCCGGACGGCGGGCCGCCGGCGGCCTCGATGATGGCCGCCTCGACCTCGTCCTCGGCGACGTGCAGGGAGCGGATCTCGTCCCAGCGGGCGGCGTTGCGGGCGAAGTAGGCGGCGGCCTCCCCCGACCGTTCGTCGCGGATGGCGGCCAGCCGCTCGGCGTCGCGCCGGGCGACGGGGTCGGCCGAATCGATCAGCGACAGCGCCTGGTCCACCAGCGCGTGGCCCGGCGCGCCGGCGGCCAGGCGGTAGAAGACCCACGCCCCGTCCGGGAACCGCTCCACCAGCCCCGCCTCGGCCAGCAGCTTCAGGTGGCGGGAGACACGCGGCTGGCTCTGGTCCAGAATGCGGCAAAGCTCGAGGACGCTCAGTTCCTCCAGCGCCAGCACGGCAAGGATTCGCAGCCGCGTCGGTTCACCCGCCGCCCGCAGAATCTCCACCGCCTGACCCGTGCTCAGCGCCATAAATGGCATAAAGATATCTTTATATCCTTATGTCAAGAGGCGAGAAACGCCCCCTGGATTCGCATGGCGCCTCGTTTTGGCCCGATTTGGACCGATGCTGCGCCGGGCCTGACTCCGGGGGGAGTCTTCATTAGTGAGAGAATGTCCAATGAAACTGCAAACCATCCTGGCCGGCGCTTCCGCCGCCATGCTGCTGGCCGCCGCCCCGGCGTTCGCTGAAGAGACCGCCGCCGCCGAAGCCGCTCCGGCCGCCGAAGCCGCCGAGGCCCCGGCCGCCGAAGCTGCTCCGGCCGCCGAGGAAGCTCCCGCCGCGGAAGCCGCTCCGGCCGCCGAAGAAGCTCCCGCCGCTCAGGAAACGCCTGCTTCCTGACGAACGGACGGGGCGGGCCACCCGACGGCTCGCCCCAATTCGTCCTCTTTGCCACCTACCGGCGGCACTTGTACTGCGGCGATGGTCCGCAACTTCGTTCCCGAGCCAGACGACGACCCCATTTGCCAGGGGTATCTGGACATGGCTGCGGACGATGGGCGTGAGCGCGAAGCGACCGACTGGGCCGAGGGCCTGATCGGAGACGCTGGACCGGACGAGCCCAACTAAGTCCCCTGACGAACCAAATCCCCTCCTGCTCGGTTGCTAAGGCGGCGCTTCCCCGCGCCGTCTCAGGAGGAACCTCAGATGTTCAGGACACTGATCGCAGGCGCCGCGCTGGCCGCGCTGTGCGCCGTCCCGGCGGCCGCCGCCACCAAGGCCAAGGGCTCGCCCAAGGCCCCCATCCCCTACGCCCAGCTCGACGCCTATTCGAAGGCGTCGGCCAAGGACAAGGCGTCGAAGGACTGGTGGGCGGGCACGGCCTTCAGCGCCACCGCGCCGACCGGCACGGCGGCCAACGTCTCGGCGATGGAGCAGGAAACCTCGGCGACCTCGCCGATGACGGTGAACCCCGCCCCGAACGCGGCGGGGACCAAGCCGTCCGGCCCGGCCGCCGCGACCATCGAGCCCCCGATGACGCCCAGCTCCGGCGCGGCCATGCCCAGCGGCCAGGGCGAGGCGGGGGAAGCGACCTCCGGCTCCACCACCACGCCGCAATAGCAGGCGGCGAGGCGGCGGCCTCGTCCCCTACCGGGAGAACTTCTGGAACTTGATCCGGTGCGGGATGAGGCTGTCGGCGCCCAGGCGGCGCTTCTTGTCCTCTTCGTACATCTCGAAGTTGCCCTCGAACCACTCCACGTGGCTGTCGCCCTCGAAGGCGAGGATGTGGGTGCACAGGCGGTCGAGGAACCAGCGGTCGTGGCTGATGACCACCGCGCAGCCCGCGAACTCCTCCAGCGCCTCTTCCAGGTTCTGCAAGGTCTCGATGTCGAGGTCGTTGGTCGGTTCGTCGAGCAGGATGACGTTGCCGCCGGTCGCCAGCGTCTTGGCCAGGTGCACGCGGTTGCGCTCCCCGCCCGACAGCAGGCCGACCTTCTTCTGCTGGTCGCCGCCCTTGAAGTTGAAGCTGCCGACATAGGCGCGGGAATTGATCTCGCGCTTGCCCACCATCATCACGTCGGTGCCGCCGCTGATGGCTTCCCAGACGTTGTGGTTGGGGTCGAGGTCGTCGCGGGTCTGGTCGACGTAGGCGAGCTTGACCGTCTCGCCCAGCTTGAGCGTCCCGGCGTCGGGCTGCTCCTGGCCGGTGATCAGCTTGAACAGGGTCGACTTGCCCGCCCCGTTCGGCCCGATCACCCCGACGATGCCGTTGGGCGGCAACTTGAACGACAGGTCCTTGAACAGGACCTTGTCGCCGTACTCCTTCTCCAGGTTCTGGACTTCCAGCACCACGTTGCCCAGGCGCGGGCCGGGCGGGATCTGGATGGCGGCGAAGGTCTGGGCGTTGCGGCTGTTCTCCTGCTCGCGGACCATCTCGTCATAGGCGGCCAGGCGGGCCTTGGACTTGGCCTGGCGGGCCTTGGCCCCGGCGCGCACCCACTCCAGTTCGCGCTTCATGGCGCGCTGGCGGGCCTCGCTCTCGGACTGCTCCTGGATGACCCGCTTGGTCTTGGCCTCCAGCCACGAGGAGTAGTTGCCCTCGTGCGGGTGGCCCTTGCCGCGGTCCAGCTCCAGCGTCCACTTGGTGACCTGATCCAGGAAGTAGCGGTCGTGGGTGACCAGGATCACGCAGCCGGGGAAGGCTTCCAGGTGGTGCTGCAACCAGGCCACGCTTTCGGCGTCCAGGTGGTTGGTCGGTTCGTCCAGCAGCAGCATGTCGGGCTTGGACAGCAGCAGCCGGGCCAGCGCCACGCGGCGCTTTTCACCGCCCGACAGCTTCTCCACGCCGCTGTCGTTGGGCGGGCAGCGCAGGGCGTCCATGGCCATCTCGATGCGGCTGTCGATGTCCCACAGGTCGCCGGCGTCGATCTTCTCCTGGAGGGCGGTCATCTCCTCCATCAGTTCGTCGGTGTAGTTCTCGCCCATCTCGGCGGCGACGGCGTTGAAGCGGTCGACGAGCTGCTTCTCCTCGCACCAGGCGATGACGTTCTCCCAGACGTTCTTCGTCGGGTCGAGGTGCGGCTCCTGCTCCAGGTAGCCGCGCTTGACGCCGTCGGCGGCCTTGGCCTCGCCGGAGAACTCCTTGTCGAGCCCGGCCATGATCTTGAGCAGGGTCGACTTGCCCGAGCCGTTGACGCCGACGACGCCGATCTTGGCGTCCGGGTAGAAGCTCAGCCAGATGTTCTCGAAGATCTTCTTGCCGCCGGGAAAAGCCTTGGTCAGGCCCTGCATCTGGAAAATGTATTGTGCGGCCATGGGGCGCTGCGTTCTCGCTGGTTCGGATGGGGAGTGGCGCCGGATGTAGCGTTCGGGGCGGCCGGAAGCAATGTCGGGGGCCGTGCGTGGTTCGAGACGCTCGGCTGGGGCCTCGCTCCTCACCATGACGAACTCAGAGCGCGTCATGGTGAGGAGCGGACCCTCAGGTCCGCGTCTCGAACCACGCAACGCCCCTATTTCGCCCAACATCAAGCGCGACCATGATCGCAGGGACGGACGAAACCTTTCAGGGGAGGAACCTCCACTTGCCCAAGCCAGCCAGTTTCCGGGGCGCGACGCTCGTCGCCCTGTCCGCCTTGATCGCCGCGTCCGCGCCGTCGGCCCGGGCCCTGCCGCCCATCGCGCCGGACGCCAAGCCGACCGCCGCCGCCTGCGAGGCGCTGGGCTTCCAGGCGCCCGCCGAGACGGGGCGCGCCTACTACGGCCGGGGCGCGATGATGGCCGCGCCAGTCGGAGCCCCGCCGCCTCCCCCCGCCGCTGCCGACGCCCTTGTCGTCACCGCCCAGAAGCGCTCCGAGCGCATCCAGGACGTGCCGATCACCATCTCCGGCTTCGTCGCCCAGCCCGAGCGCGACACCGAGCGATACCCCGACGCCACGCCCAACCCGGTCAAGCAGGTCGCCGCCGAGCCGGTCTCGACCTTCTCCATCGACGTGGACACCGCCGCCTACGCCAACGTCCGCCGCTTCCTGAAGGCGGGCGACCTGCCGCCCAGCGACGCGGTGCGGGTCGAGGAGCTGGTCAACTACTTCGACTACGGCTACGCGCCGCCGCCGAAGGGGGGCGATCCGTTCGCCGCCCACGCGGCCATCGTCCCCTCCCCCTGGTCGAACGAGCGGCAGGTGCTGCACATCGGGCTCCAGGGCTACGACATCCCGGCCGCCGAGCAGCCGCCGCTGAACCTCGTCTTCCTCGTGGACACCTCCGGCTCGATGTGGAGCGAGGACCGCCTGCCCCTGGCCAAGAAGGCGCTGGACCTGCTGATCGGCCAGCTCGGGCCGCGCGACCGGGTGGCGATGGTCGCCTACGCCGGGTCGGCCGGGGCGGTGCTGGCGCCGACCGGCGGCGACCAGAAGCTGAAGATGCGCTGCGCCCTGGAGGCGCTGCGCTCCGGCGGCTCGACGGCGGGCGGCGCGGGGCTGTCGCTGGCCTATGCGCTGGCCGAGCAGAACTTCGACAAGGGGGCGGTCAACCGGGTGATCCTGCTGACCGACGGCGACTTCAACGTCGGCGTCACCAGCGAGGAGAAGCTGGAGGACTTCGTGGCCCGCAAGCGCAAGACCGGCGTCTACCTGTCGGTCTACGGCTTCGGTCGCGGCAACTACAACGACACGATGATGCAGACGCTTTCCCAAGCCGGGAATGGCGTGGCGGCCTACATCGACACGCTGGACGAGGCGCGGAAACTGCTGCGCGACGACTTCTCCGGCTCGCTCTTCCCCATCGCCGACGACGTGAAGGTGCAGGTGGAGTTCAACCCGGCCCTCGTCAGCGAATACCGGCTGATCGGCTACGAGACGCGGATGCTGGCCCGCGAGGACTTCAACAACGACCAGGTGGACGCAGGCGAGGTCGGCTCCGGGGCGTCGGTGACGGCGCTGTACGAGATCACGCCGGTCGGGGCGTCGGCCTCTGTCGATCCGCTGCGCTACGGCGAGGCGGCCGAGCGGCCCGCGCCGCGTCCGGGGCCGAACGCCGAGTACGCCTATGTGAAGGTCCGCTACAAGGCGCCGGGCGGCGAGACGTCCAAGCTGATGTCGCGGCCGGTGACGCAGAAGGACGTGAGCGACCTGGCGGATGCGCCGGAATCGACCCGCTGGGCGCTGGCCGTGGCGGCGTTCGGCCAGAAGCTGCGCGGCGATCCGTGGGTGTCGAAGGACTACGGCTGGGACGAGGTCGAGCGGCTGGCGCAAGGCGCGCGCGGCGTGGACGAGTTCGGCCTGCGCGCGGAGTTCGTCGGCCTCGTCCGCGCGGCGAAGGACGCCAGGGGGGTCAACGAGTAGCGAAGGCGCGGATCAGTTCCGCCAGTTCCGGCTCGTCGACCCGCTCGGCGGCGTCCTCGGCGGCGAACCAGCTTCGCCGCCGTTGGGCCTTCTCCGGCCACACGCGCTTGTGCCTGCCGACCTTCAGCGCGAACACCTCGACCATGCAGGCCCGCACGTCGCCGCTCTTCAGCCGCTTGCCGTACGGGTAGGCCCCCAGCGCCTGCGCCGAGACCTCGCCCAGCACCCCGGCCTCCTCGAAGGCTTCCTGCGCGGCGGCCTCGTGCGGGGCCTTGCCGTCCATCGGCCAGCCCTTGGGGATCACCCAGCGGCCGGTGTCGCGCGAGGTGATCAGCAGCACCTCCAGCCCCTTGCGGCCCATCCGCCACGGCAGGGCGGCGTATTGCTGGTTCCCCTTGCCCGGCATCAGGAGAACAACGTCGTCAGCCAGAAGAAGGAGGCCGACAGCAGCGCCGCCGCCGGGATGGTGACGACCCAGGCGACGACGATGCTCTTGGCCACGCCCCAGCGCACGGCCGACGCCCGGCGCGAGGCGCCCACGCCGACGATGGCCCCGGTGATGGTGTGGGTGGTGGACACCGGAATGCCGAGGAAGGTCGCCCCGAACAGGGTGATCGCCCCGCCCGTCTCGGCGCAGAAGCCCTGCATCGGCGACAGCCGGGTGATCTTCGATCCCATGGTGTGCACGATCCGCCAGCCGCCCATCAGCGTGCCCAGCGCCATCGCCGCCTGGCAGGTGATGACCACCCAGAACGGCACGTGGAACTCGCCGCCCAGCATTCCGCGCGAATAGAGCAGCACGGCGATGATCCCCATGGTCTTCTGGGCGTCGTTGCCGCCGTGGCCGAGGGAATAGAGCGAGGCCGAGACGAACTGCAGCCGCCGGAACACCTTGTCCCCCGCCTGGGGCGATGAGCGGACGAACAGCCACGAGACCACCAGCACCAGCAGCATGGCCAGGAAGAAGCCGATCATCGGCGAGCCGACGATGGCCAGGGCCGTCTTGGTGAAGCCGCCCCAGATCACCGCGCTCGGCCCGGCCTTGGCCAACGCCGCCCCGATCAGCCCGCCGATCAGCGCGTGCGACGACGACGACGGGATGCCCAGCATCCAGGTGATCACGTTCCACGAGATCGCCCCCATCAGCGCCCCGAAGATCACCCCGTCCGAGACGATGGCCGGGTCGATCAGCCCCTTGCCGATCATGTTGGCGACGTGCAGTCCGAAGAACAGGAAGGCGATGAAGTTGAAGAACGCCGCCCAGGCCACCGCGAACTGCGGCGGCAGCACGCGGGTCGAGACGATGGTGGCGATGGAGTTGGCCGCGTCGTGCAGGCCGTTCAGGAAGTCGAACGCCAGCGCCACCCCGATCAGCAGCACCAGGATGATGAACGGGTCCACTTACATATGCTCGATCAGGATGATGCTGACGCGGTTGGCCACGTCCTCGAAGCGGTCGACCACCTTCTCCAGGTGGTCGTAGACCTCGGCCCCGATCAGGTAGTCCATGGCGTTGCCGTCCCGGTTCTTCAGGAACAGCGCCTTCATGCCCTGGTCGTAGAGCTGGTCGGCCTCCTCCTCCAGCGTCGTGACCTGCATGGCCAGTTCGTTGATGCGCTTGGCGTTCGGCCCCAGCTTGTCCAGCAGGCCGACCAGCTCGACCGTCAGGTGCGAGGTCCGCACGATGATGTCGGCCATGCCGCGCATCTCGGGCGCGAAGTCGGTCTGCTCGAACAGGGTGATGGCCTTGGCCGTCTTCTGCATCTGGTCGATGGAATCGTCCAGCGAGGTGGTCAGCTCCTTGATGTGGCCCCGGTCGAAGGGGGTGATGAAGGAGCGGCCGACGGCGTTCAGCACCTCGCGGGTGATGGCGTCGGCCTCGTTCTCGTGGAACATGACCCGCTCGCACCAGTGGGCGATCTGCGGCCCGCCGTCGAGCAGCTTGCGCAGCGCCTCGGCCCCCTCGACGAGGGTCGCCGCGTGGCGGTTGAACATGCCGAAGAAGGCATGCTCCTTGGGCATGATGGCCTGGAACCAGCTCAGCATCCGATCGTCCCCGTCGCGGCGGAATCGCCGAGGCTCCTACTAGCAGAGGATCAGGGCTCGTGAAGCTTTTGTGACAAGCTTGGATGACCAGGCCTTGGTCCTAGCGCCCCGTCGGCATGTCCTTGAACGCCACGTCCTTGTCGACCCGCACGTCGCCGGGCATCCCCAGCACGCGCTCGGAGATGATGTTCTTGAGGATCTCGTCCGTGCCCCCGGCGATGCGCAGGCCCGGCGCCCACATCAGGCTCTGCTGGAACGCCGCGTTCAACGGCGCGACCTCCGGGTCGTTGAGGATGCCGAACTGGTCCTCCAGCTCCAGGGCGCTGGCGGCCATGTCCTGCATCTGGTTGGCCGAGATGATCTTGCCGATGGAGCTTTCCGGCCCCGGCGTCTGGCCTCGCGACAGGGCGGTCATGGTGCGGAAGCGGGTCAGCTTCAGCCCCTCGGACGCCACGTACCAGTCGGCCAGCTTCTCGCGCAGGGCCGCGTCCTTCAGCGCCCCCACCTGCCGCGCCAGGTCCATGACCAGCCGGTAGTCCGGCCCCGCCGAGCCGCCGACCGCCAGCCGCTCGTTCATCAAGGTCACCAGCGCCACCTGCCAGCCCTGGCCGACCTCGCCCAGCCGCTGGCTGTCCTTCACCCGCAGGTCGGTGAAGTAGACCTCGTTGAACTCCGACCCGCCGCTCATCTGGTGGATGGGGCGCACCTCCACGGCCGGATCGCGCATGTCGATCCAGAACATGGTCAGGCCCTTGTGCTTGGGCACGTCCGGGTCCGTCCGCACCAGCACGATGCCGTAGTCGGAGTACTGCGCTCCGGTGGTCCACACCTTCTGGCCGTTGATGACCCAGTCGTCGCCGTCGCGCACCGCGCGGGTGCGGGCCGCCGCCACGTCCGAGCCGCCCGCCGGCTCGGAAAAGAGCTGCGACCAGATCTCCTCGCCCCGCACGGCCGGGCCGACGAAGCGCTTCTTGGTCTCGTCGTCGGCGAAGGCCATCACGGTCGGCACGCACATGCCCAACCCGATGGTGAAATAGCCGTAGTTGACGCCCGCCTTGGCCTCTTCCTGGTTGAAGATGACCTGGTCGATCGGCGTGCCCCCGCCCCCGCCCCACGCCTTGGGCCAGGTGATGCAGGCGTATCCGGCGTCGGCCTTGCGCGCCTGCCACTGCTTGGCGGCGGCCATGTGCTCGGGCGTGTTGGGACGGCGCCCGCCCGCGCTCCGGGCTGCATGGTCGGCGGCGTTCTGGGACAGCCAGCTTCGGGCGGCTTCGCGGTAGGCGGCTTCCTCGGGAGAGTCGTTGAAGTCCATTACGCCGCGTTCCTCCGCTCGAGTTGGCTCACCAGCCGCTCCTTCCAGACCTTCGGCGCCCCCGCCACCAGCGCGAGCTGCTGCGAGCGGCGGTAGAAGAGGTGGGCGTCCACGTCCCAGGTGAAGCCCATGCCGCCGTGGGTCTGGATGTTCTCCTTGCTCGCGAACCAGAAGGCGTCCGACCCCGCGATCCGCGCCGCGCTGGCCGCCACCGGCAGCTCCGCCGCCGACGTGTTCAGCGCCCAGGCGCCGTAGTAGGCGTTGGACCGGGCCACCTGGTTCTTGACGTACATGTCGGCCAGCTTGTGCTTGATCGCCTGGTAGCCCGCGATCACCCGCCCGAAGGCGTAGCGGCCCATGGCGTACTCCCTGGCCATCTCCAGGCACCGCTCGGCCCCGCCCACCTGCTCGAAGGCGATCAGGACGGCGGCGCGGTCGAACACCGCCTCCATCAGCGCAAAGCCCTCGCCCGCCGCGCCCAGCCGGGTGGCCGGGGCGCCGTCGAAGGTGACGCGCGCCACGCTGCGGGTCGGGTCGAGGCTTTTCAGCACCTCGGCCTTCACGCCCTTCATATCGACCAGGAACAGGCCCGGCTTGCCGCCCTCGCTGGCCAGCACCACCGCCACGTCGGCGATGTCGCCGTCGGTGACGGGAATCTTCACGCCGGTCAGCCTGCCGCCCTCGACCCGGGCCTGGAGCGTCCCGGGCGTCACCGCCCCCGGCCCCTCGGAGGTGGCGAAGCAGCCGATCAGCTCGCCCGCGGCGATCTTCGGCAGCAGTTCGGCCTTCTGCTCGTCGCTCCCGGCCAGCATCACCGCCTCGGCCAGGAAGTAGACCGTCGAGGCGAAGGGGATCGGGGCGACCGACCGGCCCAGTTCCTCGGCGATGGCGCAAAGCTCGACGTGCCCGAGCCCGAGCCCGCCGTGCGCCTCGGGGATGGCGGTCCCCAGCCAGCCCTGGGCGGCCACGGCCTTCCACAGGTCGGCGTGGTGGGAGCGGGCGTCGTCGTCCAGCACGCCGCGCACCACGGCTGCGCCGCAGCGGGCGCCCAGGAACTTGCGGGCCTCGTCCTTGAGGAACTTCTGGTCGTCTGAATAGTCGAAATTCACGGGGCTCTCCCTTGGAGGGCCGCACCATGAACCAGCTTTCCCGGCGGGGAAAGATTGACCTCGCGTCAATGAATTCAGGTTCTTATTGCCTCATGGCCAAAGCAGTCTTCCAACGGAACCAGCGGGTGTGGGTCGAGAGCGTCGGCGCCTGGGCGACGATCGAGAAGATCGTGCCCATCTGGGCGCGCGGCTTCGACGAGCCGGTGCGCGTCACCTACGACGTGGGCCTGGGCCGCGAGTTCCACGCCCACGAACTGAAGCCCGAGGACCGCAGCGCCGAGGGCGCAGCCGCCCTGGGCGAGGACTGGCGCCTGCTGCGGGCCAAGAACAAGTGGCAACAGCCCGAGGACTGCCCGCACCATCCCTATCCGGGCACCTATCCCGTGGTCGTCACCGACCCCAACGACTGGGGCGGCTGGCGCACGCCGGGGGCGGAATACGACCGCGACCCGATCCGCATCGAGCGGCAGGCGCGGCTGATCGCCTCGGCGCCGAAGCTGCACGCCATCGCCCACGAACTGATGACCCTGGTCGCCGACAGCCCCGAGGACGCCCCGCCCGCGATGGCGGAACTGGCCAGCCGCGCCGCAGCCATCGAACGCTACCTCCAGGAAATCCCGGCCGCCGCCGCATCACCGCCCGACCGCGCGGAGAACGACGCGGCTTAAGAGCCGATCCGGCCCCTCACCGCTTCGATCACCTTCTGCGACACTTCGGCGGACGCCTTGCCCAGGCGCTCGGCGTCGACGGCCTCAATCGTGGCGATCTTGGCCGTGCGCACGACCGACGGAGCGGGCAGTCCGGCGGCCTGATGGCCGGCGACATCCACATCTCCCCGCCAGCCCCGGTTTTCGGCGCTGGTCACCATCACGACCCACAAGAGCCCATTCTCCACGCGCGCCGCCACGAAGGCGGGACGGCGCTGTCGGGTGGAGCGGTCGGTATAGGGAAACGGGACCTTGATCAGGTCGCCCGGCTCAAAGGTCGCCATAAGCGCGCCTGTCCGCCTCGCTGTCCCATTCCCCGAAGGTGGCGAAGGGATCGTCCGCCGCCTCGCCCGCCGGGCGCTTGCGGGCGCGGACGAGATGCACCCGGTCGCCCTCGATCTCGTAGACCACCTCGTCGCCCGCGCGCAGCCCAAGGGCCGTGCGCACGGGCTGGGGGATGGTCGTCTGGGCCTTGCTGGTCAGCCTGCTGGTGATCATGGCCAATGAAGTAAGGAATTTCCTTCCCCCGTCAAGCACGGTCGCGGGACTTCCCCCAGAGGGGAAGATCCTAAGGCTAGCGCAACCGGCGATTACGCCTTAGCTGGTTCGTCATGCGCACAGACACGCCCGTCCCCATCCGCCTTGCGGACTACACGCCCCCCGCCTTCCTGATCGACGAGGTCCGCCTGACCTTCGTGCTCGATCCGAACCATACGCGGGTCAAGGCCAGGCTCTCCATCCGCCGCAACGGCGACCACGCCGAGCCCCTGCGCCTCAACGGCGAGCGGCTGAAGCCGGTGTCGGTCAAGCTCGACGGCCGCGAACTCGCCTCCGACGAGCGCACCGTCGATCCCGAGTGGCTGACCGTCCCGAACGTCCCGGCCGCCTTCGTCCTGGAAACCGAGGTCGAGATCGACCCGGAGGGGAACAAGGCGCTGGAAGGGCTCTACATGTCCGGCGGGCGCTTCTGCACCCAGTGCGAGGCGGAGGGCTTCCGCAAGATCACCTGGTTCGCGGACCGGCCCGACGTCCTGGCCCGCTACACAGTGCGCATCGAGGCCGACCGCGCCTTCCACCGGCTGCTGTCCAACGGCAACCTTGTGGAGAGCGGCGAGCTGCCGGGCGGGCGCCGTTTCGCCGTCTGGAACGATCCCTTCCCCAAGCCCTGCTACCTGTTCGCCCTGGTGGCGGGCGAGCTGGACGAGCTGGCCGACAGCTTCGTGACCATGAGCGGGCGCACGGTCGAGCTGCGCGTCTACGTCGACCCCGGCATGGCCCCCCGCGCCCTCTACGCCATGGAGGCCCTGAAGCGGTCCATGAAGTGGGACGAGGAGGCGTTCGGGCGCGAGTACGACCTCGACCTGTTCATGATCGTCGCCGTGCGCGACTTCAATTTCGGGGCGATGGAGAACAAGGGGCTGAACATCTTCAACTCCTCGCTCCTGCTGGCCGACCCGCACACGGCGACCGACCTCGACTACGAGCGGATCGAGAGCGTCGTCGCCCACGAGTACTTCCACAACTGGACCGGCGACCGCATCACCTGCCGCGACTGGTTCCAGCTCTGCCTGAAGGAAGGCCTGACGGTCTTCCGCGACCAGGAGTTCAGCGCCGACATGCGCGGCGCCGCCGTCCAGCGGATCAAGGACGTGAAGGCCCTGCGCGCCCGCCAGTTCCCGGAGGACGCGGGCCCCCTCGCCCATCCGGTGCGGCCGTCGAGCTACCTGAAGATCGACAACTTCTACACCGCGACCATCTACGAGAAGGGCGCCGAGGTCATCCGCATGCTCAAGACCATCCTGGGCGCGGACGCCTTCAGGAAGGGCATGGACCTCTACTTCGACCGCTGGGACGGCCACGCCACCACGGTCGAAGCCTTCATCGAATGCTTCGCGCAGGCGTCCGGCCGCGACCTGACCGGCTTCTTCGGCTGGTACGAGCAGGCGGGCACGCCGGTCGTGACGCTGGAGCCGACTTACGACCCCGCGTCGAAGGCCCTGGACCTGACCCTGCGCCAGCACACCGCCCCCACGCCCGGCCAGCCGGACAAGGCGCCGCTGCCGGTCCCGGTCGCGCTCGGCCTGATGGACCTGGACGGCCGCCCGCTGGGCGAGCGGCTGGTGGTGCTCGACGGGCCGGAGACCACCGTCCGCATCGAGGACGTGCCGAGCGACCCCGTCATCTCGGCCCTGCGCGGCTTCTCGGCCCCGGTGCGGCTCGACTACGCCGCTCCGCCCAAGGACCGCTACGTCCAGCTCGCCGCCGATCCCGACCTCTTCAACCGCTGGGAAGCCGGGCAGGAGCTGGCCCGCGAGCTGATCCTCAGCCGCGCCTCGGGCCGCCCCGACGAGGTGAACGAGACCCGCTATGCCGACGCCGTCGGCCGGGCGCTGAACGACCAGGCCGCCGAGCCCGCCTTCAAGGCCCTGCTGCTGGCCCTGCCCAGCGAGCAGGACCTTTCCATGGAGATGAAGCCCGCCGACCCCGCCGCCCTGCGCGAGGCGCGCGAGTCGCTGCGCACCCGTATGGCCATCCACCTGGGCGACAGCCTGCGCCGCCTGCACGGGGGCCTGCAGGACGCCGGCGAGTTCAGCCCCGAGGCGAGCGCCGCCGGACGCCGGGCGCTGCGCAACGCGGCCCTCGACCTCCTGGCCGCCGACCCGCACGCCGAGAACGTCGCCCGCGCGGTGGGGCATTTCGAGGCCGCCGCCAACATGACCGACGCCATGGGCGGCCTGAACGCCCTGGCGCAGATCGGCGGCGAACCCGCCGAGACCGCCCTGGCCGCCTTCCACGCCAAGTGGAAGGACGAGCCCCTGGTCCTCGACAAGTGGTTCGCCGTCCAGGGCCGCGACCCGTCGGAAGGCGCGCTGGGCCGGGTGCTGGCCCTGACCGCCCACCCGGACTTCGACCTGAAGAACCCCAACCGCATGCGGGCCCTGATCCAGAGCTTCTCCAGCGCCAACCCGGCCAGGTTCCACGACCCGAGCGGGGCGGGCTACCGCTTCCTGGCCGACCAGATCCTGGCAGTGGACGGCTTCAACCCGATGATCGCCGCCCGCCTGATCGAACCCCTCGGCGGCTGGCGCCGCTACCGCGAGGACCTCGGGCTGCTGATGAAGGCCGAACTGGAGCGGATCGCGGGGCAAAAGAGCCTGTCGAAGAACGTCTTCGAACTGGCCTCGAAGGCGCTGGCGTAGCGTCTTCTCTCTCTCCTCCCCCGCTATCGCCCGAGACGCGCACGCCAAGCTTCCGGTAAGATTCCGGGAGGCAGGTGACTCGGGCTTTAGGGAAGCGTCTTGGCGCGCGGGCGAGGCAAGGCAGGAACGTCCGGCGAACCCGCGTTCGCGGCTGCGTCCCCGCGCGCGCCGTCGCAGCATTTCGCGCGCCTGGCCATCCTCGCCTGCCTGCTCATGCTGGCCGTCTACACGGCCTTCGGCGTCTCGCGGATGGGGAGCGGCTGGCGCGAGGCGGCCCCGCCCGGCGTCGACGCCCAGGCCCGCGTTCTCGCCGCCCGCGTCGAGGCCCTGGTCGCCGCCCAGCAGGCCGGGCTGACGGCGGGCGCGACCCTGCTCCAGCGCGATCCCGCGGGGCCTCTCGAAGCCGCCGAGACGGCGCTGGCCGCCTCGGGCGAGGCGTTGCAGGCGGTCGTGGTGCTGTCGCAGGGCGAGATCGCCGCCGCCGCCGGGCGGGCGGACAAGGCCGACTGGCGCGGCGCGGCGCGGGCCGCGTCGCAGGCCGGGCGCACCACCTGGATCGGCCCGGCGCCGGGGGACCTGAAGCGGCTCTACGTCGCGCGGGCGGTGGGCGACAGCCTGCTGGTCGGCATGGCCGACGGCGAGCGGCTGATCCGCACCGCGCCGGAGGGCGTCTCCGTGGCCGTCGCCGATCCGCAGGGACGGCTGCTGGCGGCGCGGGGCGACGGCGGGGTGGGCCAGGCGTCGACCGTGCGCGAGGGCTTCGGCGTCGCGGTCTCGGCCCTGGACCCCAAGGGGCTGGCGCGGGGGGCGCGGCCCGACGGCGCCGTGGTCGAGGTCACGGGCGCGCCCATGGCGGCGGGCGCCCTGGTCGCCGTGGCGGCGGGCAAGCCGCGCGGCGTGGTGGCCGCCAACCGCGAGCGGGTGGACGAGATGGTGTCCCTGTTGGCGCCCCTGGCCATCGGCATCGCGCTGGCCCTCATGCTGTTCCGCCAGAGCCGCAAGACCGAGGCCGCCCAGCGCGCCTTCATGGAGAGCGAACGGCGCTTCCGCCTGGCCGTCGAGGCCGCCCGCTGCGGCATCTGGGAATGGGACCTGAACGCCGACCAGGTGTTCATGTCCGACGTCACCGGCGTGATCTTCGGCTGGGGCGGCAGCGGCGTGGTCGGCGGGCAGGAGGTGCTGGACCGCGTGGCCCCCGAGCACCGCGAGCGGGTCCGCCAGGCCCTGGCCAACGCCGCCGCCTACGGCGCCTTCGACGTCTCGTTCAAGGTGCCGAACCCGCAAGGGGGCCGGGCCATCTGGATCGACGCGCGGGGCCAGGGGCTGGGCTCGCCCACCGTCGACGGCCATTCGCGCATCATCGGCGTGGCCCTCGACGTCACCGAGGAACGCATCGCCCAGGCCCGCGCCCAGGCCGCCGAGAACCGCCTGCGCGACGCCATCGAGAGCGTCTCCGAAGCCTTCGTCCTGTGGGACCGCGCGGGGCGGCTGCTCATGTGCAACCGCAACTACCGCAGCTTCTTCTCGCTGGAGCCGAAGATCCTCAAGCCGGGCGCCGCGCGCGATCAGGTCAACCGCTTCGCCCAGCTGGCGGTCAAGCAGGAGCACGTCTCGCAGGACGGCGTGAAGGGCAAGCGCGAGGTCGAGCTGAACGACGGCCGCTGGCTGCAGATATCGGAGCGCCGCACCGCCGAGGGCGGCCTCGTCATGACCGCCGCCGACATCACCTTCATCAAGGCCCAGGAGGAGGCCCGGCGCCTGAACGAGGAACAGCTCCAGAGCGCCGTCGTCAGCCTGGAGCGCAGCCAGGAGGCGCTGGAGGAACTGGCCCGCAAGTACGAGATGGAGAAGATCCGGGCCGAGGGCGCCAACAAGGCCAAGTCCGAGTTCCTGGCCAACATGAGCCACGAGCTGCGCACCCCCCTGAACGCCATCAACGGCTTCTCGGAGATCATGGTGGCCGAGATGTACGGCCCCCTCGGCGACGCCCGCTACAAGGACTACGCCAAGGACATCCACAACTCCGGCCAGCACCTGCTCGCCCTGATCAACGACATCCTCGACATGTCGAAGATCGAGGCCGGGAAGATGAACCTGAAGTTCGAGCCGGTGGTGCTGGAGGAGGTGATCGAGGACGCCGCCCGGCTGGTGCGCAACCGCGCCGAATCCGCCGGGCTGGAGCTGTCCATCGACCTGCCGCACCTGCCCGAGATCGAGGCCGACTACCGGGCGGTGAAGCAGGTGCTGCTGAACCTCCTGTCCAACGCCATCAAGTTCACGCCCAAGGGCGGCCGGGTCACGGTCCGCGCCGAGGGCCGCCACGACGCGCTGGGCGAGCGCATCTGCGTGTCGGTGCAGGACACCGGCATCGGCATCTCCCGCGAGGACCTGGCCCGGCTCGCCAAGCCCTTCGAGCAGGTCGAGAGCCAGCATTCCAAGACCCAGCAGGGCACGGGCCTGGGCCTCGCCCTCACCAAGTCCCTGGTCGAGATGCACAACGGCACGCTGGAGATGGACTCGGCGCCGGGCGCCGGCACAACCGTCAGCTTCGTCCTGCCCCTGCGCCACGCCGTGCTGCCGAGGGCGGGATACGCGGCGGCCTGATCCCGCTACGGGCAGTTCAGCAGCGAGCCGCCCAGGTCGGGGCCATCCCAGGACTCGATCCTGTACTCCTGCTGGTCCTTCACCATCACGCGCTTCATGATGTCCTGGTGCTCGCGCGTCGTGGCCGTGGCCATGCTCAGGATCTCGGCCTGGCCCGCCCGCCGGATGGGGGCCGTCATCCGCCAGCGGACCATGACGTTGTCCTCCGTCCCCTCGGGCTCCCCGATCCGCTCCGTGCGGGCCAGCGGCGAGCGGGTGTCGAAAATCGTTTGCCCCGGGCGCTCGCAGCCGAACTCCTTCTTCAGCAGGTCGTCGATATGGGCCCGTCGCTCATACTCGCTGGCGAAAGCCCGGCCCTCGAACACGAGCCCGCCCGTGACCCCGCCGGTGACCTTGGCGGTCGCCAGCTCGGCGTGGCGGCGCGTGCTGGTCGCCAGGAAGATGGAGGCGCCGGGCGGGCTCCCCGCCATCTGCTCGGCGTAGAGGGGCGCCACCTTCTCGGCCCCCTCGACCAGCACCCTGGCGACCGTGTCGCCGCCGCTGATCGGCGGGCAGGGGCGCTCGCCCCGCGCGAACCGCAGCGATTTGCGCGACGGGCAGATCGCGGCCAGGGCGATAGGCGCTTCCTTCGCCGCATGCGCCTTCAGCGGCGCATACTGCGGCGCCCGGGACAGGGCCTGGACGGCCGAGTTCACCGCCTGCTGCTGCCTGTTCAGCACGGTGATGTCCTGCGCCCACGGCTCGCGGACCGACAGGGCCAGGTAGGCTTCGGCCCGCGCGACCCACAGCCCCAGGCTGGACGAGGCGATGGACAGGACCTGGTTCTTGACGCGCACGGCGGCCTCCCCGTCGCACGGGACGGCGGCGGCGCGGGCCTTCGCCGCGGCGACCTGGGCGTTGGCGGCCGCCAGCCCCGCCGCCCCCTGCGCCGCCTCGACCACCGCCAGCTTCTCACGGCGCGACAGCAGGACGGCGTCATGCTGGAAGGCGGTCAGCCAGCCGCATTTCGCGCCCATCGCGGCCGCCTCGGTCATCATCGCCGCCTCGGCGACGGGGTTGGCCTGGGCCCGCGCCCCCGGTCCTCCCGACAGGGCCGTCAGGGCGGTGAAGGCGATCAGCAGCTTGCGCATGGGAGGACTCCGGCGATTTCACTCCCCTTGGCCTATTGGCCGCCGGCCTCCCCGGCGACTCCCTTTTGGGGGGCCTTCAATCCCCCCAAAAGGGAGTTGAACCCACTGCGGAAGCGGCGCCAATGGGGGCCTTCAGTGGGAGTTCCTGATGCGTCTCGTGATCGCCGCGCTCTGCGCCTTCGCCGCCGGTCCGGTTGCGGCCCAGGACAAGCCCCCGCCCTGCGACAAGCCGGGCAAGCCCGCCCTGGAGTACAGCATCGACGCGCCCAGGGGTCCGGGCGCCGGGCCGGGCTACGTCCGCCACCAGCTCATGAGCCGCACCTGCAATCCCAAGGGCCGGATGAGCTGGAAGCAGTGGCTGGTCGTCGACGAGCGGGGCAAGACGCTCTACGCGGGGCGCGAGATCATTCCCCTGTCGGCCCGCCACGGCGTGGTCGGCGGCGGCTTCGGCGGGATGTCGGTGCAGGTCTACGGCAAGAAGCCGGGCCCGCCCCTGCCCTACCGCTGGCCGGGCCTCGCCAGGACCCTGACGCCCGGCGCCTCCGCCGGCTCCATCCCGGACCGGCCGGTGATCGTCGCCCCCATCGCCGTCGGCTCGCCCGAGGTGAAGGCGGGGGATTCCACCACCGTGACCATGGCGCTGTTCACCGGCGACAGCTTCGAGCCGAAGCTGATCGGCGGGCTGGGCGGCCGGGCGGTGTTCGGGACCGACGTGTTCGGGACCAAGGTGACGCCGAACGACTCGACGTCGAACTTCAGGGCCGCCGACTTCGTCATGCCCCGCGACGGCGTGACGATCTTCCAGAACTTCACGGCCCCTGACGGCACGGGCCTGGCCCAGATGATCGACCGCACGGGCGAGCCTGTCGGCGCCCCCATCGGCCAGGTGGATCTGTGGCGCGTGCCGGAGCGCACGCCGGGCCGCTACAGCGGCAAGGACTCCCCGCTGGTCCAGCTCGCCAGCCGGGTCGCGCCGCTGGGGGCGGAGTTCCCCGGCATGTGGCTCTACATGCCGCTGGACCGGGAGGGCCAGCCCGTCGCGCCCCTGCCCGGCGCCGTCGGCTATTCCGTGCTGCGCCCGTCCGACATCAACGACCCGCCGCTGTGGGGCGCGGTCTATCGCGGCAAGGCGGGCTACGAGGTCGCCCTGTCGACGGCGGGCGACGGGCGCCTGCCCACGGCCGTGCAGCCGGAACGCCACGCGGGCTTGCGGTTCGTCGATGTCGACAACTACGTGAAGAGCTATTCGGCGGTCGGCCTGTCGCCGTCCACCGGGCGCTGGAGCGTGCTGACCACCGACCTCAACGGCCCGCGCCGGGGCGCGCCCAACAGCTTCGCCTCCGCCCAGGCGGCCATCGGGGCGATCGGCCAGTGGCAGGCGCAGTACAATGCCGAGGCGCAGCGCCGCGAGGCCGAGTGGCGGGCCGCCGCCGCCGCCAATCGCGCCCGTGAAGCCGAGCAGGCCAGGGCGGGCGCCGTGCGCAACTTCGAGACCAGGTTCGCGCTGGATTACTTCTGCTTCGCCCTGTCCCGCGACGAGGCCGCCGCCATCGGCGACGACTATCTGAAGCGCTGGTACGAACGGTGCGACATCCCGTTCGACCTGTTCGCCGACGCGCGGCGGCTGGGCGTGTCGCAACCGGCCTTCGACCGGACGATGCAGTCGGAGCGCAACCGCCAGGCCAGGGCGGCGGAGTTGCGCGCGATGGGCGCGCGGGCCAATGGCTTCGCCGAAGCGATGGCCGCCTACCGCACGACGGCGGGGGCGGCTCCGACCGATCCCTGGGTGGCGGTTCGCGTCACCCAGGGCGGCCGGACGACGACCGAGGTCATGCGCCAGAGCGAGTACGACCGGCGCCGACCATAGGTCTTAGTCTTTCTTGCCGGCCTGCTGCTCGATGGCGTCGGCCTTGGCGTCGGCGGCTTCCTCGACCGCGTCGGCCTTGGCGTCCAGCGCGTCGGCCTTGACCTCGGCGCCGGGGACGCCGCTGTCCTCGATGGCGTCAGCCTGGGCTTCCAGGGCGTCGGCCTGGGCCTCCCCTTGCGCCGCGACGGCGTCGGACTGCTGTTCGGCGGCCTTGTCGGCCGGGCTGTTGCAGGCGGCGAGCGAAAGGGCGGCGGCCGCGGCGGCCACGGTGATAACGATACGCATGTAGGTAGTCCCTCCAAAAAGTTCCATCACGCAAAGCGCACGAGCGCGTGATTGGTTTCACTCAGGAGACGATCTTCCCGAACGCCTTGCGCGCCTCGGCCCTCGCCTTGGCGAGCCTGGCCTTCAGCGCCCGGAAGTCCCGCACGCCGCCCGCCCGCGCCAGCAGGGCCTTGAGCGCCCTGGGCTCGGCCTCCGGGTCGGCGTCGTCGGCCAGGGCGACCTTGAGGAGCTGGGTCAGGTCCTGCTGAAGCGCCCAGGCGGCGCGCAGCACGTCCAGCGCGCCTGCGTCCGCCAGACCCGCCTCGCGCATCGCCGCCAGCGCCTCGCCGGTGTTGGCGCGCAAGGGGCCTCCTTGCGCCGCGTGGACCAGTTGCAGGTGCTGGGCGGCGAACTCCACGTCCACCAGCCCGCCGGGCGACAGCTTCAGGTCCCAGTCTCCCTTCGGCGGCCGTTCCTCCTCCAGGAGCTGGCGCATCTCGCGCACGTCCTTCGCCGTCTTCCTCGCGTTCCGCGGGCGGCGCAGGGCGGCCTCGATGGCCGCCGCCGCGTCGGCCGCGAAGGCGTCGGAGGTCGCCCAAACCACCCGTGCGCGGGTCAGGGCCAGCAACTCCCAGGTCTCGGCCTCGCGGTCGTAGTAGTTCCCGAACGAGGCGAAGCTCACCGCCACCGGCCCCTTCGAGCCGGTCGGCCGGAGCTGCATGTCCACCTCGTAGAGCGCGCCCTCCGCCGTCGGCGCCGACAGGGCCGCGATCAGCCGCTGGGTGAAGCGGGCGTAGAAGGTCTCCGCCCCCCAGCCCTTCACCGCCGACATGGCCGCCGGTTCCGCCGAGCGGTAGAGGGTCATCAGGTCGAGGTCGGAGCGGGCGGTCATCTCGCGCGAGCCGCACTTGCCCAGCGCCACCACCGCCGCCTCGCCGGGGAAGGCGCCGGCCTGGCGCTCCGTCTCGGCCAGCGCCGCGCGGGCCAGCCCCGCCATCACCGCGTCGGCGAGGTCGGCGAAGGCGCGGCCCGCGTCCTGGGCGCTGGCCGAGCCGCTCATCACCTGCACCCCGATGCGGAACGCCTGCTCGCGATGCTGGCGGCGGGCGACGTCCATGGCGTCCTCGAAGCCGTCCGCGCGGGCCAGCGCCTCCTCCACCACGCCCGCGTCGGCGAAGGGCTCGAAGAAGGCCGGGTCCAGCAGGGCGTCGAGCGCCGCCGGGCGCCGCGCCAGGGTGTTGGCAAGCTGCGGCGCGAAGGCCATCACCTCGACCACCAGCTCGAACAGCTTCGGCTGGGCCAGGAACAGCGACTGGAGCTGCACCCCCATGCTCAGCCGCTCGAAGAAGTCGGCGAAGCGGTTGAAGGCGACCTCGGGCGAGCCGGTGGCGTTGGCGGCGTCCAGCAGGCGCGGGGCCAGCCGCGTGAACAGCTCCCGCCCCCGCTCGGTCCGGGTGGCGGCGATGCGGCCGTGGTGCCAGCCGCGGATGGTCTGCGACACCCGCGCGGGGCTGGAAAAGCCCATCCGCGCCAGGGTGGCCAGCGTTTCCGGGTCGTCGTCCACGCCGGTGAAGATCAGGCTGCCGAAGCGCGACGACAGCGCCTCCTCGCCCTTGAACAGCTCCCCGTAGCGGGTGTTGACGCCCTTCAGCATCCGCCCGACGGCGGCGTCGAAGGTGCGCAGGTTCCCGTGGCCCCACAGGGCGGCGACCTTCTTCCGATCAGTGTCGCTCTCGGGCAGCTTGTGGGTCTGCTCGTCGGCGATCATCTGGGCGCGGTGCTCCAGCGCCCGCAGGTCCGCATAGGCGGCCGTCAGGTAGGCTGCCGTGTCGTCGTCCACATGGCCCGCGCGGTTCAGCGCCGCCAGCGCGTCCAGCGTGCGCGGCGAGCGCAGCTCCGGCTGGCGGCCGCCCAGGATGAGCTGCTGGGTCTGGACGTAGAACTCGATCTCGCGGATGCCGCCGCGCCCCAGCTTCAGGTCCGCGCCCTTGGCCTCCAGCCGCTCGTCGACCTTGTGGACGTGGATCTGGCGCTTGATCGAGTGGATGTCGGCGATGGCCGCGAAGTCGAGGTGCTTGCGCCAGATGAAGGGCGCCAGCTCGGCCAGGAACGCCTCGCCCGCCGCGATGTCGCCCGCCGCCGCCCGCGCCTTGATGAAGGCCGCCCGCTCCCAGTTCTGGCCGACGCTCTCGTAGTAGGTGAAGGCCGCCGGGACCGGCACGGCGGGCGGCGTGGACGAGGGGTCCGGCCGCAGCCGCAGGTCGATGCGGAAGACGTAGCCGTCGCTGGTCCGGTCGGCCAGCATCCGCGCCAGCCCTTGCGTGATCCGCACCGCCACAGCCTCCGGCTCGGCCCCCTCGGCCAGTGGCAGCAGGTCGGGCTCGTAGAAGACCGAGAAGTCGATGTCGCTGGAGTAGTTCAGCTCGAAAGCGCCGTGCTTGCCCATGGCGATGCAGAACAGGCCCGGGATCGGCCCCTGCGGCCCCTCCCCCACATGCGTCAGCCGCCCGCGCTCGACCTCCGCCCGCGCCGCCTGCGCCAGGGACGCCTGCAAGGTCGCGTCGGCGAACCGGGTCAGCGCCCCTGTCACCGCGTCCAGGTCCCACGCCCCGCCGAGGTCGCAGAGCGCGGTGAGCAGGTGCAGGTCCGCCTTCAGCTCCCGCATCCGGGTCCGCGCGGCCTCGAAGTCCGGCTCGGCCGCCAGCGCGGCGGTCTCGGCCAGTATCCCCTCCAGCCGCTGGGTGGGGTCGCTGTCCAAGGTCCGCGCGAACGCCTTGGGCCACCGCCGCGCCAGCCCGGCCAGGTAGGGCGAGGCCCCGAACACCGGCTCCAGCGCCTCCCACGGCGCATCGACGGCGGCCAGCGCCTCCCGCGCCCGCCCGGCGGCCTTTGTGTCGATCACGGGACCGCAGGGGCGGAGCAGCGTACGGAGGGAGGTCATGGCCGGGGACACTAAAGCGCCGTCGCGAGTCTGTCGCGTAGCGCGTGGCGCTACAAACCCTTGACCGCGTAGCGCCGCGCGCTACGATAAGTACGGGGGAAAGAGATGATACGATCATGGAGGAGCGAGGCCGCGAGGCTGATCCTGGAAGGCAAGAACCCCGGCAAGGGCTTTCCCCCGATCTGGTGAAGGCCACGAAGCGGCGTCTCGAACGCCTGCACACAGCCGCCGCTGTCGAGGACCTGCGATCCCCGCCCAGCAACCGCCTGCACAAGCTGACCGGCGACCGCGAAGGCCAGTGGTCGGTCAGCATCAACGACCAGTTCCGCATCTGCTTCACATGGGGCCCGACAGGCCCGGAAGACGTCGAATTCGTAGATTATCACTGAGCATGGACAGCCCGATGACGGCCTATGACTACAGCGACTTCGCGGCCCCCCTCTCCCACCCGGGGGAGCATCTGCGGGAGGACTACCTTCCCGAATACGGCCTCACCCCCGGAGGGCTTGCCCGGGCGATGGGACTGAAGGACCGCACCCGGATCGAGCGGATCGTACGCGAACAGCAGCCGATCACGCCCGACACCGCCCTGCGCCTGGGCAAGGTGTTCGGCACATCGGCCGAGTTCTGGATGAACCTTCAGATCCACCACGACCTGTCGGTGGCGGCGATCAAGGCCCGCGACGATCTGGCGACCATCAAGCCGCTCCCGCAGCCCGCCGCCTGATCACTCCGCCCTCGGCAGCACCAGCGCCACCCGCAGCCCCGGCCCCTTGCCGTCGAAGGCGCCCGGCCCCTCGTCCAGCTCCAGCCGCCCGCCGTGGGCCTCTGCCACCGCCGCGACCAGCGACAGGCCCAGCCCCGAGCCCGGCTCGTTGCGGCTGTTCTCCAGGCGCACGAAGCGCTGCACCACCCGCGCGCGGTCGGCCTGCGGCACGCCGGGGCCGGTGTCGGTGACGGAGAACTCGACCTCGCCGGACGAGCGCCGCCGGGCGCGCAGCATCACCGCCCCGCCCTCAGGCGTATACTTCACCGCGTTGTCGAGGATGTTGGCCAGCGCCTGGGCGATGAACTCGCGGTTGCCCTTCACGGTCAGGCCGGGGATCAGCTCGGCCTTGAACTCGACGCCCTTGTCCTCGCACAGCGGCTCGTAGAGTTCGGCCACCCCGGCGGCCAGTTCGCCGGGGTCGAACAGGGCCTGGTCGGGAGCCTGCCCCGCCGCCTGCAGCCGGGCGATGGCCAGCACGGTGTTGAAGGTGTGCAGCACGTTGTCGGCGTCGGCCAGCGCCTGCTCCAGCGCCTTGCGCGGATCTCCGGCGCCGGTCTCGGCCTCGATCAGCGCCACCTCCAGCCGCGCCTTCAGCCGGGTCAGCGGCGAGCGCAGGTCGTGGGCGATGGCGTCGCCCGCGTGGCGCAGGCCGCCCATCGAGCGCTCCAGCCGGTCGAGCATCTCGTTCAGCCCCTCGGCCAGGTCGTCGTACTCGTCGTGGGCGCCCCGCACCCTGGCCCGCACGCGCAGGTCGCCGCCGCGCACCGCCGCCACCACGTCGCTCAGGCCCGTCATGTGCGTGCTGACGTTGCGGCTGACCAGCGCCCCGCCCGCCAGCCCCAGGATCACCACCAGCGCGCCCGCGCCCCACAGCGCCCGCACGATGCGGCGCACATAGGCCGCCTCCTGCCCCACGTCCGCCCCGACGAAGAGGATCTCGCCCCCCCGCAGCCGCTTCTGCAGGCCCCGCGCCGGCCGCTTGATCCACGCCCCGTCGGGGTCGATGTCGGTGACGGAGAAGCTGCTCCAGGTCTCGCGGCCGTCGAAGCCCTCGACCGGGCTCTCCTCGATGGAGCCGCTGACCTTGCGCCCCCTGGCGTCCATCAGCAGGTAGAGGAACGGCCGCTCGCTCACCGCCCGCTCGATCAGCGCCTGGTTCAGAGCCCGGCCCCCGCCCTGGCGGTAGGACGCCTCCAGCGAGCCCATCTCGCGGGTGATCTCGGCGTCGGCGCGGCGGCGCACCTCGCCCGCCGTGGCGACGTAGATGTAGGCCAGGAACGCCGCCGCCGCCGCCGCGAACAGCGCCAGGAACAGCAGCGTCAGCCTGAACGGCGTGGTGCGGAAGGTGCGCGGCAGGCGCATCCGGGGCTTAAGGCTCCAGCCGGTATCCCGCGCCGCGCACGGTCTGGAGCATCGGCCGGTCGAAGCCCTTGTCGATCTTGGAGCGCAGCCGCGAGACGTGCACGTCGATGACGTTGGTCTGCGGGTCGAAGTGGTACTCCCACACCTTCTCCAGCAGCATGGTGCGCGTCACCGACTGCCCGGCGTGGCGCATCAGGAACTCCAGGAGCTGGAACTCGCGCGGTTGCAGGTCCAGCTCCCGCCCCCCCCGGTGGACGGTGCGGGCGATGAGGTTCATCTCGAGGTCGCCGACGCGCAGGGTGGTCGCGACGGCTCCGGTCTCCCGGCGCCGCGACAGGGCCTCGACCCGGGCGATCAGCTCGGCGAAGGCGTAGGGCTTGACGAGGTAGTCGTCGCCGCCCGCCTTCAGCCCGGCCACCCGGTCGTCGATCTCGCCCAGCGCCGACAGGAAGAGGACGGGCGTGCCGTCCCCCTCGCGCCGCAGGGTCTCGACCAGCTCGACCCCGTTCATGCGCGGCATCATCCGGTCGACGATCAGCACGTCGAAGCCGCGCTTCTGGGCGGCGGCGAGGCCCTCGGCCCCGTCGGGGGCGTGGGCGCAGTCGTGCCCCGCCTCCGTCAGGCCGCGGACCATGGCCTCGGCGGCTTCAACGTCGTCTTCGACCACCAGGACGCGCATCGCCGCCAAAGCCCCCGTTTCGGATCAGTCGAGGTCGATGGGCACGTAGAGCGGACGCCCGGCGCGCATGACCCGCAGCAGGACCGACGGGCGGCCCGCCTTCCTGGCGGCCTCGACGGCGGCCGACAGGTCGGAGGCGCTGGACACCTGGCGGTCCCCGGCCCCGGCGATCACGTCGCCCCGGCGCAGGCCCTTCTCGCCCGCGTCGCTGTCGGCGCGGACGGCCTCGATGACCACGCCCTTCACCGAGGCCTCGACGCTGTGGCGCTTGCGGGCCGCGTCGTCGAGCGGGGCGATGGTCATGCCCAGCACGATGGGGCGCTGCGCCTCGGGCCGGTCGGGCGTGGCCTGCGGGCCGCCCTCGTCGTCGCCGATGGAGGCCGCCAGCTCCTTCTCGGAGGGCCGGACGCCCGACCGGATGTCGATGTTGCGCTTGGCCCCGTTGCGATAGACCTCCAGCCGCAGCACGTCGCCCGCGCGGCCCTTGGCCACCTGGCGGGTCAGGTCGGACGAGGAGGTGACGGGCGAGCCGTTGATCGACACCACCACGTCGCCGGGTTGCAGCCCGGCCTTGGCGGACGGCCCGCCGGGCACGAGGTCGGCGACGATGGCGCCCTTCTGGCCCTTCAGCCCCTGGGCGTCGGCCATCTCGCTGGTGAAGTTCTGGATGGTCGCGCCGATGTAGCCGCGCGTGACCTTGCCGCCGCTGATGAGCTGCTTGGCGATCGAGTCGGCCACGTCCGCCGGGATGGCGAAGCCGATGCCGACCGAGCCGCCAGACGGCGAGAAGATCGCGGTGTTGACCCCGATCACCCGGCCGTAGACGTCGAAGGTCGGCCCCCCGGAGTTGCCCCGGTTGATGGCCGCGTCGATCTGGATGTAGTCGACGAAGGTGTCGCCGATGTCGCGGCCGTAGGACGAGATGATCCCCGCCGTCGCCGTGCCGCCGAGGCCGAACGGGTTGCCGACCGTGATCACCCAGTCGCCGACGCGCGGCTTGGCCGAGTTCTCGAAGTTGACGAAGGGATAGGAGCCCGGCGTCTTGACCTTCAGCACGGCCAGGTCCGTGCCCTCGTCGCGGCCGATGATCTCGGCCTCCAGCTCGCGGCCGTCCTTGAGGGAGATCTTGATCTCCTCGGCGTTCTCCACGACGTGGTTGTTGGTGACGAGGTAGCCGTCGGCCGAGATGAAGAAGCCCGAGCCCGACGACTGGGCGCGCGGGCCGCGCTGGCCTTCCTCGCCGTCCTGCCCTTCCTCGCCCGGCTGGCCGCGCGGGGCCTGCGGGAAGATGTCGAACGGCAGGCCGGGGATGCGGCGCAGGGCGCGGTTGTCGGCCTTGGACGTCACGTCGATGGACACCACCGCCGGGGACACCTGCTCGAAGATGTCGGCGAAGGACATCGGCGCGCCGGGCGGCGGCGCGAAGATCGGGGTGGTCGAGGCGGTGCGGATCAGGTTCGGCTGGTCGGCGGCATGCGCCGGGGCCATCCGAAGCCCGACCCCGGCCAGAGCCGCGGCTGCGACGCCCGCGCCGGCGACCGCGCCGACGATGAAACCCGATTTCCTGGCGGCCATAAGCTTTTTCCGTTCCCTCTCCCGGCGCCTCGCCGGTTTCGAAATAAGAACCTAGGTGCGATGCACGAGCGCGCAAAGCCCCTCAAGTTACCTTTATGTCATCGCGGCTTTGCGGCTCCAGCAAGGCCGCGATCCGCCCCTCCTCGTCCTCGCTGAGCGGCTCGGGCGCGGCGCGGCGGCGGCCCAGCGCCAGGAAGGCCGCCAGTCCGAGCAGCAGCACCGCGAACGGGGCGATCCACAGCACGAGGTTGCCCGCCGACATCGGGGGCCGCAGCAGGACGTACTCGCCATAGCGCTGGACCAGGAAGCCCTTGACCTCGCCCTCGCTGCGCCCGGCGGCGACCTGCTCGCGCACCACGCGGCGCAGGTCGGCGGCCAGCTCGGCGTCGGAATCGTCGATGGATTCGTTCTGGCAGACGAGGCAGCGGACCTCGCGGAATATCTCGCGGGCGCGGGCCTCCTGCGCGGGGTCGGTGAGCCGCTCGGCGGGGTCGGAGGCGGCGGCCATGCAGAAGACGGCGGCGGCGATCACCGCGCCCAGTCGCGCCCCCTCCACCACGCTGCGCGTGGTCCCCCTCCCCCGCTTCGCAGGGGAGGAGAAGGAGGCGCCCCCTGCTCTCCTCCCCCGTTCACGGGGGAGGGGGACCGCGAAGCGGTGGAGGGGGCGGCCGCTCACGCTGGACTCTCCTGCTTGCTGCGCGCCCCCGCCGCCAGCCGCAGCCGCCGGTCCGACAGCGACAGCGCCCCGCCCAGCGCCATCAGCATCGGCCCCAGGAAGATGAACTGCACCCATGGATTGAAATAGGCCCGCAGCAGCCACGACGGCCCCTCGCGCCGCTCGCCCAGCACCAGGTAGATCTGGTCCAGCCCCCGCCAGCAGATCGCCACCTCGGACGTCGTCTGCCCGCCCGCCGGATAGAACCGCCGCTCCGGCGCCGCCGTGCAGACCTCGTCGCCCGCCGCCGTGGTCACGCTCACGCGTCCGCGCTCGGCGACATAGTTCGGGCCGCTCGCCCCGCCCACCTCGTCCAGCGTGGCGACATAGCCTCCGAACTCGATCCGCCCGCCCTCGCGCAGGGCCTCGGCCCCCTCGACCTTCCAGGCGGTCTCGAACACGGCGCCGAGGACGAAGACCCCCAGCCCCAGGTGCGCCAGGGTCATCCCCCACGCCCCGCGCGGCAGGCCGGTCAGGCGGCGGCGCACCTCGGCCCAGGGGGCGCGGAAGGCCCGCGTCCGCTCGGCGATCTCGGCGGCGGCCCCGGCGACCAGCCAGAAGCCCAGCGCCACGCCCAGGCTGGCCAGCGCCTTGCGGGGGCTGACGACGGCGAAGGCCGCCAGCCCGCAGCCCAGCGCGATCAGCGCCGCGACCCACAGCCGCTGGACCGCCCCCCGCGCGTCGCCCCGCTTCCAGGCCAGCAGCGGCCCGGCGGGCAGGATCAGCAGCGCCAGGGCCATCAGCGGCGTGAAGGTCAGGTTGAAGTAGGGCGGGCCGACGGACACCGTGTCCCCGTCGATGGCCTCGCGGATCAGCGGGAACAGGGTGCCGAGCAGCACCGTCGCCGTCGCCGCCGACAAGAGGATGTTGTTGAGGACGATGGCGCTCTCGCGGCTGACGGGGGCGAAGACGCCGCCGGGGTTCAGCGCCGGGGCCCGCCAGGCGAAGAGGGCGAACCCCGACCCCGCCGAGACGCCCAGGATGGACAGCAGCAGCACCCCGCGCTCCGGGTCGACCGCGAAGGCGTGGACGGATGTCAGCACCCCCGAGCGCACCAGGAAGGCCCCCAGCATCGAGAAGGTGAAGGCCGCCAGCGCCAGGAACGCCGTCCACCCCGGCAGCGCCCCGCGCTTTTCCGTGACGATGGCCGAGTGCAGCAGGGCCGCCCCGACCAGCCAGGGCATGAAGGAGGCGTTCTCCACCGGGTCCCAGAACCACCAGCCGCCCCAGCCCAGCTCGTAGTAGGCCCAGAAGGCGCCGAGCGTGATGCCGACGGTCAGGAAGCTCCAGGCCGCCAGGGTCCAGGGCCGCACCCACCGCGCCCAGGCCGCGTCGATGCGGCCCAGCGTCAGCCCCGCCACCGCGAACGAGAACACCACCGAGAAGCCGACGTAGCCGAGGTAGAGGAAGGGCGGATGGAAGGCGAGCGCCGGGTCCTGCAACAGCGGGTTCAGGCTGCGCCCCTCGACCGGCGCGTCGAGCAGCCGGGTGAGCGGATTGGAGGCGAAGACGGTGTAGGCCAGGAACAGCACCCCCAGCGCCCCCTGCGCCGCCAGGGTCCGGGCCTTGAGCCGGTGCGGCAGGCCGCGCCCCAGCGCCACGGCGGCGCCGAACCCGGTCATGGCCATGCACCACAGGACCATCGAGCCCTCGTGGTTCCCCCAGGCGGCGGCCACCTTGTAGAGCATCGGCTTGGCGGTATGGGAGTTGGCCGCCACGTTCGACACCGAGAAGTCCGAGGTCACGAAGGCGTGGACCAGCGCCGCGAACGCCCCGACCAAGGCCACGAACGCCGCCAGCGCCGCCCCCTCCCCGGCCCCGTTCGCCGTGCGCCCCGGCAGGACGCTTAAGCCCACCTGCGCCAGCGACGCCGCCAGCGCGAGGATCAGGCAGAAGGCGCCCAGTTCGGCGATCACTGCGGCTTATCCCCATGCCATTCGCCCTGTTCCTTCAGGGCCTCGGCGACCTCGCGGGGCATGTATTTCTCGTCGTGCTTGGCCAGCACCGTCTTGGCCTGGAAGGTCCCGTCGGCGGCGAAGGTCCCCTGCGCCACGATCCCCTGCCCTTCGCGGAACAGATCCGGCAGGTCGCCGCGATAATGCACCCGCGCCTGCGCCTTCTGGTCCGCCACCGTGAACTCGACCCGCCCGTCCGCGTGCTTGACCACGCTGCCGGCCGTCACCAGCCCGCCGAGCTGCACCGCCCGGCCAGGCTCGACCTTCGCCTCGGCCGCCTGCGAGGGCGTGTAGAACAGCGAGATGGAGTCCCGCATCCCATAGAGCGCCAGCCCCACCGCCAGCGCCAGCACCGGCGCGACGGCCAGCACCACCGTCAGGCGGCGGCGCGCCTTGCGCGACTTCGGCCACAGGCTCATCGCGCCGCCTCCTCGATGGCCGCGAGCGCGCCCGGCCGGTCCTTGAACAGCGCCCGCGCCTTCGCCAGCGCCGCCGCCCGCTTGTCGCTCTCGCCCAGCACGCCGTAGGCGCGCACGAGCCGCGCCCAGCCGTCGGGATCGTCGGGCCCGGCCTCCAGCCGCGCGGCGAGCCCCGCGACCATGCCGCGCACCTGCCCCTCGCCGCCGTCCTCGCTGATCTCGGCCAGCGCCAGCCGCAGGTCGGCCCGGCCCGGCGCGATGGCGATGGCCCGGCGCAGGGCGTCCTCGGCCCCCAGCCGGTTGCCCGACGCGATCTCCGCCAGGGCGAGGAAACGCAGCGGCTCAGGGTCGTCCGGCCGCTCGGCGGCGACGGCCTTCAGCACCGCCGCCATCCGGGGCGGGTCGAGCTTGGCCGGGTCCGCCGCGCGCCATTGCGCCAGCCGCGCCGCATAGGGCTGGTCCGCCGCCCCCGGCCGCCCGACGGCGAAATAGAGGGCCATCGCCAGCAGCGGCGTCAGCGCCGCCACGGCCAGAACCGTCCGCCGCCCGCCGCCCGAATCTGCGCGCTCGCCCGTCTCGGCCGCCGCCAGCAGCCGCCGCCCGGCCTCGGCGCGGGCGGCCCGGCGCTCGGTCTCGGCCAGCAGGCCGCGCCCGGCCAGCTCGTCGATCTCGGCGAGCTGCCTGCGGTGTACGGCGAGCGAGGGGTCCTCGCCCCCCACGGCGACAGCGCGCGCGCCGCGGGCCAGCATCAGGCCGGCGGCCACGGCCGACAGCACCGCCGCGGCGATCCAGAAGGCGAACATGGCCGCGCTGTTATCGAAAAACCCGGCCCGTTGCTAGGCGGCCGCGGCCCTGCGGCGCACGATCTGCGCGGCGCGCTCGTCGCGGGAGAAGGCGACGAAGCCCGCCGCCGTGTCCAGATGCCGCCGCGCCACGTCCGGGTCCTCGGCCTCCCCGGTCCGCAGGCGGTCCAGCACCTCCTCGACATAGGCGTCCAGCCGCTTGTCGAGATTGTCCAGCACCCTGGTCCGCGTGGAGCCGAAGCCGCCGCCGGACGCCGCGCCCCTCACCTCGTCGGCGAAGGCCAGCAGGGCCAGCGCCCGCGTGGCCGCCGCCGGGTCCGGCTCGGCGGACAGCCTGGGCACGCCGCGCACCAGCCGCGCGCCGATGCGCACGTTCTGGATCGGCAGGGCGGCGGCGACATGCTCGTCGATCTCCTTCAGGCGGATCTCGACGGCCATGGCCATCGCCTTGCGCTGCTTGGCCAGCCGCGTGGCCCACGGCCCGCCGACGCCGAGGTGGATGCTTTCCTCGAACTCGGCGACGGCCTCGGCCACCTCCTGCACCGCCTCGCCCATGCGGCGCCCGGCGAAGGGCCCCTCCGTGGGATCGAAGTTGCGCACCTGCGCGATGCGGGCGTCGATGGCCGCCAGCGTCCGCTCGCCGAACCCGGCCAGCTCGGAGGCCGCCAGGTAGCGCTCGGTCGGCCGGTCCATCACCGCCGAGATGATCCGCAGCACCATCCACGGCCTGGGCAGCCGCCCGGCCAGCATCTCGAAGAAGCGCGGCCCCGCGTCGTCGGCCACGGCCACCGCGTCCCGATAGGCCAGCCGCATGGCGGTCGAACGCTCCTGCGTCGTCCGCCCGACCCAGTCGGAGAGGTGGGCCAGCGCCGGGCGCACGATGGCCGCCAGGTCCAGGCAGTCGGCCAGCGCGCCGGCCCCGTCCGGATCCTGCGCCTCGCAGAGGGCCGAGGCGGCGGCGAAGTCGGGCTGCAAGGCGGTCCGAAGGCCCTGGGCGGCCAGGTCGCAGAGCCGGTCGAAGGCTTCGGGAGCGCCGCCCTCGGGGTCCCAGGCCGCGATGGATCGGGCGGCCTGGCGGGTCAGCTCGGGGTTTTCCGCCTTCAGCCCCCGCCAGACCAGCGGCAGCGCCCGGCGCGGAAAGCTGAGGCGGCCGTCGGCGGACGGCCCGCAGAACATCTGGGCGACGGGGGCCAGGACGGCGTTGCGCGCCAGCCGGTCGGCGGCCTCGACCTCGACCATGGCGCGGACGGACGACAGCGGCCCGGCGCTCGCCGGCTCCTCGGCCAGCATCTCCTCCAGGCCGGCGATCACGGGGTCGGGCGCGGTCAGCACCAACTGACGCAGGACGGCGATCTTGTCGTCACTCAAGCCCTGCATGGACCCCGGACCCGCGGATGTTCAGCGGCCACTATGGAAAATGGGAGTTAACGCTTTCCAAAACCACGCTTTTCCCGGATGCGGCAGGGCGCCGCAGCCTGACCTCAGCTCTCCGCCCTCGGCAGCACCAGCTCCACCTTCAGCCCGCCCAGCGCCGAGTCCGACAGCGCCAGCGCGCCGTCGTACGCCCGCGCCAGCTCGTCGACGATGTTGAGGCCCAGCCCCGACCCCGGCGCGCTCTCGTCCAGCCGCGCGCCGCGCTTGACCACCTCGCCGCGCCGCTCCGGCGGCAGGCCCGGCCCGTCGTCCTCGACCGCCAGCGCGAACCGCCCCTCGCCCGAGGGCGCGGCCGTCACCCGCACCTTGCCCCGGCACCACTTGGCGGCGTTCTCCATGACGTTGCCCGCCAGTTCCAAGAGATCCTGCCGCTCGCCCCGGAAGCACAGGTCCTCCGGGCAGCGCCAGTCGATGACCACGCCCTTGTCGCGGAAGATCTGCTCCAGCGTGTGGGCCAGTTCCTCCAGCACCGGGTCGACCAGCGTGCGCTCGCCCAGCGACTGCGACCGCGCCGCCGCCCGCGCCCGGCGCAGGTGGTGGTCGACCTGGCCGCGCATCAGCTCGGCCTGGTGGGCGACGACCTCGGCCAGCGGACTGGGCCGCTGGGACGCCTCGGTCAGCATCACCGACAGCGGGGTCTTCAGGGCGTGGGCGAGGTTGCCGACATGGGTGCGCTGGCGCTCGACGACCTCCTGGTTGTGGGCGACGAGGGCGTTCAGCTCGACGGCCAGCGGCTCCAGCTCGACGGGATAGTCCCCGGCCAGCGCGTCGGCCTTGCCCTTGCGGACCTCGGCCACCTCCCGCTGCAGGTCGAACAGCGGGCGCAGGCCGACCCGCACCTGGATGAAGACGGCGGCGATGATGCCGACCCCCAGCACCACCAGCGCGGCGGCGGTCAGGAGGCCGAAGCGCCCGGCCTCGGCGTCGATGGGCGAACGGTCCTCGGCGCTCATCAGAATCACCGGCGCGGCGCGGCCGGGCAGCGTGACCTGGAGCGCCATGGCCCGCAACGGCTGCCTCATCGGCCCGCTGACGTCGTAGTAGACGGGCGTTCCCGGATCGGCGGCGATCGTGGCCAGCACCGACTGCGGCGCGTCCAGCTCCTGGTCGAACAACGAGCGCGACCGAACCAGGGGCCGCATGTCGCCGCCCCGCACATGCTCGGCGATCTGCCAGTAGCGGCCGGAATAGGCGCGCAGGGCCCGGGCGTCGGTCAGCGGCGGGGCCAGCACCTGGCCGTTGTCGACCGTGGACCCGGCCAGCAGCCCCTGGGTCACGTCCGCCAGCCCAAGCTCGAACCGGCGCAGGGCCGCCTGCTGGAAGGTGGCGGTCAGCAGCACGCCGGTGACGGCCAGGGCCAGCAGGCTCCAGGCCGCCGCCAGCCAGATCAGGCGCCGGACAAGGGAGGGCTTGCCGAGCCCGGCCCTCACGCTTCGCTAGCCTCTCCGGGCAGGGCGACGAGGCGGTAGCCGAGGCCGCGCGCCGTCTCGATCCGGTCGGGGCCGATCTTCTTGCGCAGGCGGCCGATGAACACCTCGATGGTGTTGGAATCGCGGTCGAAGTCCTGGTCGTACAGGTGCTCGACCAGCTCCGTGCGGCTGATGACCCGGCCCTGGTGCATCATCAGGTAGTGCAGCAGCCGGTACTCCAGCGAGGTCAGCCGCAGCGGCTCGCCGTTCACCGACGCCCGCGCCGCGCGCGGATCGAGCCTGAGGCCGCCCAGCGACAGGCTGGGGCTGGCGTGCCCCGCCGAGCGCCGCAGCAGGGCGCGCAGCCGGGCCAGCAGCTCCTCGGTGTGGAAGGGCTTGGTCAGGTAGTCGTCGGCCCCGGCGTCGAAGCCCGCGACCTTCTCGCTCCAGGCCCCGCGCGCGGTCAGGATCAGCACGGGCGTGGCGATGCTGTCGCGCCGCCAGCGCTCCAGCACCGACACCCCGTCGATCTTCGGCAGGCCGAGGTCGAGGATGATGGCGTCGTACGGCTCGGCGTCGCCCAGGTAGTGGGCCTCCTCGCCGTCGGCGGCGTGGTCGACGGCGTAGCCGGCGTCGGCCAGCGCCTGCTTGAGCTGGCGGGAGAGGTCCGGGTCGTCCTCGACGAGCAGGATGCGCATCTTGTCTTATTCCCCTTGGGCGCTCAGGACGCCGCCGCTGCCCGCGTCGACGATGTAGTCGATCCGGCGGCCGTCGGCGGCCTGCCAGCGCACGCGGTAGACGGTCTGTCCGCCGCGCGTCTCGATCCCGGTGTCGAGCAGCCGTCCGGGGGTGCGGCGCGACAGCCGGGCCACCACCTGCTCCAGCGGCATCATGCGGCCCTGCCGCACGCCCCGCCGGGCCTCGTCCTGCTGCTGCCGCCAGTCGGCGCCCAGGCTGTCGGGCGCGGGCTGCACGGGCACGGCCCAGTCCGACCGCGCCCCCCGCCCACGCCCCTGCGCATCGGCGATCCCCGGCAGGGACGCGCCGACGAGGGCGATGGCGAAAAGGGCGGCGAGACGCTTCATGCGATCCCGTTTAGGGCCGGTCGGCTGAATAGCGCCTGAATAGCGGGTTTAGGGATTGGCGGCCACAACCGCAGCATCACCGCTGCTTCGGCGCATACGCCCGCTCAGCCCGCCACGCCTCTGCGAACTTCTCCAGGGCGGGGTCGGCCCCTTCCGGCAGGGTCACCACCAGCTTGGCCAGCAGGTCGCCCCGGCGGCCGGTCTGGGAGTCGATCATGCCGCGACCCTTCAGGCGCAGGACCTGGCCGGAATTGGAGCCCTTGGGCACCTTCAGGCTGACGGGGCCGTCGGGGGTCAGGGCCTCGACCTTGCCGCCCAGGACCGCGTCGGGGACCGAGATCGGCAGGTCCATGACCAGCGTGTCGCGCTTGCGCCTGAAGATCGGGTGCGGGCGGATGTGCAGCTCGATCATCGCGTCGCCCGGACCCGAACGGCCCGGCGAGCCCTGGCCCTTCAGCCGCAGGACCTGGCCGTCGTAGGCGCCCTTGGGGATCGCCACGTCCAGCGTGCGGCCGTCGGAGAAGGCGATGCGCTTGCGGCCGCCCTGGATCGTCTCCTCCAGGTCGATGTCGAGCCGGGCGCGCACGTCCGCGCCGCGCCCGCCGTTGAAGCCGAAGCCGCGCCCTCCGGCCCCGCCGCCGCGCCCGAACATGTCGCCCAGGATGTCGTTGAGGTCGACGCCCTCGAACTCCGGCCCGCCGCCGCCCGCGCCGCGATAGGGGCCGCCGCCGCCCTGGAAGCCGCCGCGGAAGATGTCGCGGCCGTCGGCGTCGATCTCGCCCCGGTCGAACTTCTTGCGCTTCTCCTCGTCGCCGACGATGTCGAAGGCGGCGGACACGCGCTTGAACCGCTCCTCGGCGGACTTGTCGCCGGGGTTTGCGTCGGGGTGATGCTGCTTGGCCAGCTTGCGGAAGGCCTTGCGCACCTCGTCGGCGCTCGCCGTCCGCGAAACCCCCAGCTCCTGATACGGATCGCGCGCCACCCTCAGCCCTTCGCCGAAATCTCCAGCGGCCATCAATTAAGGGGTTCGGCGGACGGCGCAAGCGCCCCAGCCGAACACCGCCGAGCCCTGCGCCACCCTGACGCGCAGGTCGGCGGCGTCGTCCTCGGCCCGCAGGGCGGCGGCGTAGAGGAAGAAAGGGGCCGAAACCTCGGCCGTGCGGACCACCGCCTCGCCGTCGAGGATCTCCACCCGGTACGTCTCGGCTTCCTCGGCCAGCGGCGGCTCGCCGTCCCAGCCGTCGCCGTGGACACGGGCGCGCCGGACCCAGCTTATGGCGAGGTCGCCCCCCTGCTCCACGACCCGCAGGTGGGCGGGCGACCAGGGCCGCAGGGCCAGCGCCCGCCAGGTGAAGGCGGCCTCGCTCATCGCCGGGCCGGACGCAGGCCCGCCCGCCGGGGCCGCGCGCCAGGCCATCGGCAGGCCGCGCTCGGACTGCGCGACGTCGGCCCGCACGAGGCCCTCGCCCAGCACGACGACGGCGGCCCCGGCGGGCGCGCCCATGGCCGGGTCGCTGCCCGCCTGCCCGCGCAGCAGGCCGGTGAGCGCCCAGACGTCCGTGTCGACGGCCTCGGCGTCCAGGTACTGCACGATCTCCCACTCGCCGCCTTCGCCCCGCACGGCGAGCGCGTTGGCGCCGCCCAGCACCTCGGCGAGGTCGCGGCTTTCCAGCGCCAGCCCCTCGACGCGGACGGTCAGCACGTTCGCCCGGTCGATCCGGTGCAGCGGGCCGGGCGGCAACTCGGCCAGCGTCTCGCCCAGCGCGGCGGGGGTTTCGATCCGCGCCCGCGCCGTCCCGCCCGCGTGCAGGTCGAGCGGCCGCCACGGCTCGCAGGCCGCGGCGGCCAGCGGGCGCGCGTCATCCTCCGACCCGTTCAGCGGCGGCAGGTCGAGCAGATGAAGCACCGGCGGCCCGGCAGGCTCGACCGGCGGGGCGGGGGTCCAGTCGGGAAAGCCCGCCGCCGGGGCTATCGGCGGCTCGGCGCGCTCCAGCAGCGCCCTGGGCGCCTCGGCCAGGTCGACGCGCAGGACGCGCCAGCGGGCCTCGTCGTCCAGAGAGACCACGTCGCCCGCCTCCAGCCGCAGGGCCGCCAGCGGCGACAGATGCGCCATGGCCTCGTCCCGCGCCGCCTGGCGGCGGGCCAGCGCCCGGGCGGCGATGCGCTGGGCCTCGGGGGCCGCCATCACCATCGGCAGGTCCATCACGGCCGTGTCGCCCGCCCCCGCCGGATCGCGCCGCACGGTCAGCGCGCCGGTCTGGTAGTCCGCCGTCTCGTCGATGAAGCGCAGCCGCACCACGTCCGGCGGCGCCTCCAGCAGGCGGGCGGCGGAGCGGGGGCGGCCGTCGTCGGGCCAGGCGAGGTCGTCGTCGGTGAGGCTGACCAGCGCCCCGCCGTCGCGGTGGACGAGCGTCGGCCTCCCGCCCCGCTCGGCCCCGTCGAACCCGAACGCCTCGGCCAGCGGCGCCAGCGCCTCGCGCAGCCGCATCGGCTGGGCGACGACGTAGCCGGTGACGACGCCCGAGGCCCCGGCGGGGTCGATCTCCACCCCCGCCCGGCGGCCCAGCGCCACCACGAGGTCGGCGAGCGGCGCGACCCCCGCCCTGCCCGTCAGCCAGTGTCCGAGCGCCCAGTTCGGCGCGTCGGCCCACACGCCCTGGCGCGCCGGGAAGTCGGGGAAAGGCCGCGCGTCCCAGCACCAGGCGTTCATCGCCTCGATCATCGGATCGTCGCCCCAGTGCTCCAGCACGGCCTCCAGCGCCCGGCGCTGGCCGTAGTCGTCGCGGGTCCCGTCCGAGAACGGCGGCAGGGCGCTCTCGGCGCTCTTGGGGTCGATGAACAGGTTGGGGGAATTGGCGCCCTTGTCGACGGCCGGGCAGCCGAACTCGATCAGGCGGATGGGCTTGCTCTCCGGCTCCCAGGCGGTGGGCGTTTCCGACCGCACCCCGCCCGGCCGGTCGTGGTGGGCATGGCTCCACCAGCCGCGCAGGTCCTTGTGCCGGAAGACCCACGGCTCGCCATGGGCGCCGTCGGTGATCGGGGTGCGCACCTGCGCCGTGCGGTCGGCGTCGGAGGCGTAGTACCAGTCGAACCCCTCGCCGCCCTCGATGTTGGCGGCGATGTAGGCGGCCTCGTGCGGCCCGCCCAGCGCGGCGTCGAGGTGCCCCGCCCCTTCGCGCCAGTCGGCCAGCGGCGGATAGTAGTCGACGCCCACGAAATCGGCCTCGGACCACAGCGGGTCGAGGTGGAAGAAGACGTCGCCCGAGCCGTCGCGCGGCTGATGGCCGAAATACTCGCTCCAGTCGGCGGCGTAGGAGATGGCCGCCCCCGGCAGGACGGCGCGGCAGTCGGTCATCAGGTCCCGCAGCGCCGCCACCGCCGGAAACGCCGACGGCCCGCTGCGCAGGGTCGTCAGCCCCCGCAGCTCCGAGCCGACCAGGAAGGTATCCACGCCCCCGGCGCTCGCCGCCAGCGCCGCGTAGTGCAGCACCATGCGGCGGAAGCTCCACTCGTCCGGCCCCGGCGTTTCGCTGCCGAAGAAGGCCGCGACCTCGGCCGCCGCGCCGGGCTCGCCGTCCGAGCCGGTGATCCGCCCGCGCCAGGGATAGGCCGCCTGCTCCGCGCCGCCATAGGGGTCCGGCAGGCCGTTGCCCGGCGGGATGTCCATCAGGAGGAAGGGATAGAGCCCGACCTTCAGCCCCCGCGCCTTCAGCTCCGCGATGGCCTGGACCACCGCCTCGTCCGAGGGCGTGCCGCCGAACGCCGGGCCGCCGCCGTGGGTGGAGACCAGCCGCACATAGGTCCGCACCGTGCCCGCCACCCGCCAGTCCATGGGGATGGTGGCCTTGTCGTTGCGCTCGACGCCGGGGATCACCTGGCAGTGGCCGCAGCGCAGGTCGGTCCCGAACCACGAGACGACCAGCATCACCTCCTCCACGTTCGGAAGCTGGGCCTGGAGCTGGTCGAGGGCGACGACGATGTCCGGCCGCCCGTCGGTGTTGTTGACGTTCTCGGCCACGATCCGCGTCAGGCTGGCCCGCCGCTGCACGGCCTGGGTGGCATAGACGAACTCCCCCGCGCCGGGGATCAGGCACACGCCCTTCAGCCGGTCCTCCAGCGCGGGAGCCTGCCCCACGCGCGGACGGCGGAAGACCTCGAAGGATAGCTGCGGCGGCCGGTTGCCGAACTCGCCCAGCGGCAGGTCCTCGAACACGACGTAGGCCACGCCGCGATAGGCGGGCGCGTCGCCCTCCACCGCCTCGATAAGGCTGTCCGGCCCCTGGTCCTCGGCCCCGGTGTGGACGCGCATGACGACGCCGGTCATGTCCATCGGCTTGCCGTCGGCCCACACCCGGCCGACGCCGTCGATGGGGCCCTCGCACAGGGCGACCGCGAAGGAGAGGGAGTAGCGGTGCTCGACCGTCTTCTGCCCGCCGCCGCCGCCCTTGCCGCCGCCGCTGGAGCGCTCGATCCGCCGCTCCTTGAACCGCGCGGCCCAGATCACCTGGCCCGCGACCCGCGCCCGGCCGAACAGGCAGGCCAGCGGCGCCCCCTCGCCCGTCGTCTGGATGCGCACGCCCTCGATGCGCGGGCCGACCTGCCGCGCGGGCATCAGGGAACTGATCGCCGCCCGGTCGATCTGCGCGCCCACGAACGAGCCGATGGCGCCGCCGACAGGCCCGGCGATGGCCGAGCCGACGGAGGAAAGGATGACCTGGGCCATGTCAGTCGCTCGCTCCGGGAAAGGAAAAGGCCGCCGCGATCCGCCGCCGCCACCAGGCGCCGAGCCAGCTCTCCACCGCCGCCCGGCCCCAATAGGCGTGGACGATCCGCCCCTCGTCGGAGGCGATGGCGCAATGCTTGACGCAGGCGCCGGGGCTCATGCGGAACAGCAGCACGTCGCCGGGGCGGATGCCGGACGCGGGGGTCAGATGCCGGGCGGCCGCCTCCAGCAGCGTCTCGCGCGAGCCGGTTTCCGCCCAGTCGGCGCGGTATGGCGGCGGGGGCTCGGGCTCGTAGCCGTAGATCTCCCGCCACACCCCGCGCACCAGCCCCAGGCAGTCGCACCCGACGCCCTTCAGCGAGGCTTGGTGGCGATAGGGGGTGCCGAGCCACGTCCGCGCCGTCGCCACGATGAGGCTGCGAGGCGTTGCGTGGTTCGAGACGCTTCGCTCCTCACCATGACGAATGCTGAGTTCGTCATCCTGAGGAGGTCGCGAAGCGGCCGTCTCGAAGGACGCACTCACCGCCGCGCCCCGCCGTCGTGCCTCTCCCCGTCGCGGGGATAGGCCGTCAGGAAGTCGTCCCCCGGTATCGTCGGGAAGCCCCGGAAGTTCAGCACGTTGCCGAACCGCCCCCGGCACGTCGCCAGCCGCTTGTCGCAGCCCTCCGCGAACGCCGGATGCCCGTCATCGACCCCGCACCGCCCGTCCCCGAGGTTCGCGTCGCACAGCCGCCCGAAGGTCCGCCCGGCGACCCGCTCCAGCGCCGCCAGCGGCCCCTCGACCTCGGCCGTGAAGCCGCCGCCCTCGCGCTTGATCCGAGCGATGGTCCCGGTCCACAGCGCCACCGCCAGCGACGGCTCGGCCCAGTCGACCCGGCGGCATTCCACGGCGCAGCCGTCGTAGAGCCCCGCCGCGATGTCGGCCTCCGTGATCGCCTCGCTGTCGAGCGCGCCCGCCGCCGCCGCCGACCCGGCCGCCAGCCCCAGCGCCTGGTCCGCCGCCCCGGCCGTCCAGCCGGACGCGGCGGCGCAGTCCACGCCGTCGACCGTCAGCGGCCGGTCATGGTCGGTGAAGCCCAGCCTCTCCTCGTCCGCCCGCGTCAGCAGCCAGACATGGCACAGCCGCGCCGCGCCGCCCTCGATCCGGGCGGCGAGTTCGTCAGGAATGGATCGCATGAAGTCTCCTCTCCCTCCCCCACGAGGGGGAGGGTGGCTCGCGAAGCGAGACCCGTGGGCCCCGGCGGCGCAGGCCGCGGAGAGGGCCAGAACGAGAAAGGGCGGCCCCCAGGCCGCCCTCAAACGTCTATATGTCTATGAACGGTCTACCGCTTCTGTCGTGTCTCGACATTCGGCTGCATCGTCGGCGACCAGCCGGTTCGGCAACTGGACCCAAGGCCGCCAAACCCTTGGGGGGATTCCGTAGTCCCACCCTGAAAAGGGAATTGAAGGCTCGACGTGCTCTCCGGCGCGCGGGGCGCGGACGAGCTGGCGTGGTACATGCCGCTCGCGTCTGACGATTGGGTCATGGCAGCTTTCTCCAGCCGATGGCCGTCCGTTGATCAAGAACGGTCGGGGGCGGCCCAGGGTTCAAAACGACAATCCCGTCACTCACAAAACCGTACGACTCGTCGGTACTCTCGATCAACCCGCGCACCAGCGCATACGTCTTTTGCTGCTGATTGCCCAGCAAAGCCTCTGGCGAATACGGCTCAAGCGTCTTCATCTCAGACGTGTATGACTTGGCCGCGCCGCTTAACAGGCCGTAAAGTGAGGGGCTAGGCTTTTCTACATGCAGGCCGAGCTCGACCGCCTTCCGGCGATTGATCGTGTAGTCGTGGCTGCCCGAATCCGAGCAGAGGAACTGTACGATCCGCGCCTGGATGCCTTCCTCCGCCACCTGGCTCTTCACGAGCTCGCGCGCCAGGGCGCGGATTTGCTCACCCATACGGAAAACCTGGCCCAGGACGAGCGGGTGGATTTGCGTCGAGAGATGCGTCCATACCGCCGCCAGGGCCGCCGGGTCTGACACGTCCTTCTTGACCTCGTCGATATAGCCGCGAACGGCCTCGGCGCTCACCCCCATGCGGAACTGCTGGCCGGACGGCACCGTGAAGATCGGCGCCAGGGGATGATTGTCCAGCGTCGGGTCGATGGGACCCAGCGCCGCCTGCTTCGTCATGACGACCTTGTTGGCTCCAAGCGCCATCAGCGTTCCCGAGCTCATCGCCTTCGTTGGAACGATGACCTCCAGTTCATCGCAGAACGACCGGAGGAGGTTGATAAGCCGCCACGCGGCGGACGTATCGCCCCCGTTCGTGTCGAGGATGAGAGACAGCCTGGGCACCGGACCGATCTGGTCCAGAAGGGTGACGAACGGCCTCACGGCGTCCTGAGCAATCTGGGTCTCAAGCCCGGGCCGGTCGCCCGTTACAAAGGCCAGGACCCGCGTGTTACGCTCAGCCTCAATCTCTTGATAGATCGGCAGTCTGGTAGCGTGATCCATAACCCCCCCGGGCGGCGCAAGCTGACGTTCTTGCTTGAGTGATGGGGTAATACGCGCTGGGGTAGCATGGCAAGCCGTTCGATAACGTCGTTCGGGGTTAGGCTCCTGCTGCACGCCACCCCTATTTCCGTCGTGTCCGGCGCGCGGGTATGCGTATTGAAAACTCAGACCCGCACCTCGACCAGCGGCGCGGCCACCAGCCGCCCGGCGCCGAAGCCCTCCAGGGTGATCTCGATCCGGTCGGTGTCGAAGCGCACGGGGGTGTCGAACTCGAACCCCGCCGTGACCGCCGCGCCCTCCGGCGGCGGCGCGTCCAGCGTGACGACGCCGTCCTCCAGGGTGAACGCGGCCTCGGCGCCGTCCACCGCCACCCGCACCGTGCCCGCCACGGGCTTGCGGATCTCCCGCGCCAGGTCGCCGTACATCTTCACGAGCTGGAAGGCGGCGCTCTCCCCGTCGCCCTCGCCGAGCGGCTGGTCGCCCGCCGCGACCGTCCCCGACGGCGCGCAGGACTTGAAGTCCGCGAAATCCTTGAACCGGAACCCGTGCAGCCGCCCGCGCCGCGCCTCGAAGAAGGCGACCAGCGCGGCGGCGTCGTCGAGCGACCTCACCCCCGCCCCGATCAGGTAGCGCCGCCGCCCCTGCGCCCACGGCGTCGAGCGCCGCTCATACCCGGAGGCGAGCTGGACCACCTCGGTCCGCCGCTCGACCCCGCCCGTGGACCCGAACGCCAGCCGCGCGGGCAGGCGCACCTCGTGGAAGGACATCAGAGCCTCCTCGCGCCGAGGCTGACCGCGCGGGCCAGCGCCTGGGCGATCTGGGCGTCGGAGCGGACGAGCGCCGGGGCGCCGCCGCCTTCGACCGTGACGTTGACGACGAGGCCGCCGCTGATCGGCTCGACCGCGCCCGCCGAGGCGGGGCGGAAGACCTCCGGCCCCCGCTCGCCGACGAGGTAGGCGCCGCCGCTCGTCACCGGCCCGCCGTCGGCCCGCGCGCCGGAAAAGCCGCCCAGCACGGCCGAGACGATGTCGCCCAGCCCGCCGCCCTTCGCGCCCGCCGCGGCGTTCACGGCGGCCAGGACGGCCTCGGCCAGCTCGGCCATCGTCACCTTGCCGTCGGCGGCCGCCCGGCCGAGCGAGCGGACCATGCTGGCCCCCGCCGCCGCGAAGGCTTCGTCGATGGCCGACGCGGCCTTTTCGGCAGGAGCTTGCAGCGCGGCCAATGCGGCGGCGGCCTCGGCCGCCTGCTGCGGATAGCGTTCGAGTTCGGTCATGGGGCCTCGTCGGGGAAACGGCTGGCGAGCGCCTCGAAGGCGGCTCTGGTCAGGGCGGCGGGCGCGGGCTCGGCGGTCAGGGCGCGCCACTCGGCCAGCGACAGGCGCCAGAAGGCGTCCGGCGCGATGGCGAAGCGCATCGCCGCCAGCCGCAGCATGGCGGGCCAGGGGCTCATGCCGCCGCGAACGCCGCCGCCACGGCCTCGGCCGCCTCGCGGAAGTCGACGCCGTCCAGGTCCACGCCCTCGTCGCACAGCAGGGCCGACAGCACCGTGCGCAGGTCGCGGGCGGACAGGCGGCGCAGGCGGTCGGCGAGCTGCTCCCAGCCGTCCAGCCCGAACGCCGTCTCCATCTCGGCCAGGGCGCCGAGGGTCAGGCACAGGCGCCGCTCGGTCCCGCCCAGCGTGCGGACCACCTCTCCACGATGCCTGTTCATAGGGCGGTGAAGGCGATCTCGCCCGCGCTGGCGAGGGTGATGGCGTAGGTCGCCTCGCCCTCGTGCTCGCCCGCGTACTCCAGGGCGGCGACGAGGAACGGCCCTTCCAGCGTGCCGAAGTCGGGCACGATCAGGCGCCAGTTGTCGGCGCTCTGGGCGAAGAAGGCGGCGCGGATGGCGGCGTCGGAGGCGGCGTCGCGGAACACGCCCGCGCCGGAGACCGACGCCTGCTTCACCCCCGCGCCCGCCAGCAGCTCGCGCCACCGCCCGGCGCTGTCGCCGTCGGTGGCGTCCACGCTGCGGGCGTTCAGCGAGATGGTCCGGGCGCGCAGGCCCGCGACCGTGGCGAAGGCTTCGGGGTCGCCCCCGTCGCCGATCTTCAGGAGGATGTCCTTGCCTTTCTGGGCGGCCATTTGTCGTTCCTTTTCAGAGGGGTTCGGTCACGGCCCGCAGGCGCAGCACGCCGTAGGTCGAGCGCCAGTCGGAGGCGCGGAACACGTCGGCGAAGCTGGCGCGCAGGTTGACCAGCCGGTGGCCGTCGAGGCTCAGGGCCGCGCCGTGCAAGGCCGCGCGCATCGCGTCGATCACCGCCCGCGCCTCCTCCGCCCCGCCGAAGCGGGAGACGCAGGTCAGGCTCAGGGCGTGCTCGACGCCCTCGGCCTCCACCCCGCCCCAGGGCCGCGCCTCGCTGCGGCCGATGGCGACATAGGGATAGACGGGCGAGGCGGGCGGCTCGTCGTGGATGCGGCCGTTCAGCAGCGCCGAGACGGGGCCGTCAGCGCGCAGGGCGGCCAGCACCGCCTTCTGCAGGGCGAGTTCGGGGCTCACGTCGGGTCCTTTTCGAGGAAGAGGGTCATGCGGCCGAGTTTCGGCGCATCCCGGACGAGGCGGACGAGGCGCCAGTTATCCCCGCCGAGGGAGAGGCGCTGGCCCGCCGCCGCGAGCGGGTGGTCGCGGGCGACGGCCTCGGCGGTTTCGGTCAGCACGGGGCGCTGGCCCGCCTCCGCGCGCTCGCGGGCGGCGACGCCGAGGTCGAGCCAGACGGTCGCGACCTCGCTCCAGCTCCGCGTGCGGCCGCCGAAGGCGGTCTCGGCCTCGGTCGCCTCGGACAGGGTCGCCAGCCGCCTCACAGCCGCACCCGCCGGAAGGCCGCCAGCCACGGCTCGGCCGGCGCCAGCGGCGCCTCCTCGTCGCGGTGGTCGTAGGCGTGGGCGATGAGGACCAGCAGCGCCTGGGCCAGCGGCGCGGGCACGTCTTCTGCCGCGCCGAACCCGGCGGTGAAGTCGACCTCTATGCCGCCGTGCACGGCGCGGGGGTTGGGCGGCGGGCCGGACACCAGCCCCGGCCGCGTGCCGAAGCGGGCGGCGAAGCCGGTGGCGGCGGCCCCGTCCACGCGGATCGCCTCGACGGAGACCAGCGGCCCGCGCGACAGCCGCGCCGCGCCCGTGCGGGTCAGTGGCCAGGCGTCGAGGGTCTCGGTGAACTGGGTGGTCACCAGCGCCAGGCCCAGCTCGGCCTCGATGCGTTGGCGGGCGGCGGTGATCAGGCGCCCGATCAGGGCGTCCTCGGCGTCGTGGGTGACGCGCAGGAAAGCCTTCGCCTCGGCCAGCGAGACGGGCTCCTCCGCCGGGGGCGTGAGGATTTGCAGGGGCATGGGGGTTTCCGAAAGAAGGCGGTCCCCCTCCCCCGAGTTGCGGGGGAGGGGTTTCAGGTCACGACGCCGCGAACTTCATCAGCTTGATGGCGTCGAAGTTCTGCACCCCGCCGCCGACGCGCTTGGTGGTGTAGAACAGCACGTACGGCTTGGCCGAGTACGGGTCGCGCAGCACCCGCACCCCGGCCCGGTCGACGATCAGGTAGCCCTTGGCGAAGTCCCCGAACGCGATGGAGAAGCTGTTGGCCCCCACGTTCGGCATGGTCTCGATCTCCGTCACCGGATAGCCGAGCAGGGTCGCGGGCGCGCCGGCCTGGGTGGCGGGCGACCAGATGTAGTTGTCGTCGTTGTCCTTGAACTTGCGGATCGAGGCGGCCGTGCGCCGGTTCAGCACGAAGCGGCCATTGGCCCGGTACTGGGCCTTGGGCGCGTAGATCAGGTCGATCAGCCGGTCCACCGGGTCGGCTTCCGCGAAAGCCCCCGCCCCGCCCGACAGGACGAAGCCCATCTCGCCCCACACCGCCGAGGCGTCGGCCGCCTTGGTGTAGTTCAGGAAGCCCTTGGGCTTGCTGCTGCCGTCGCCGTTGACGAAGGCGTCGGTCTCCTGGGCGGCGAAGGCGTCCTCGCACTCGGCGGCCAGCCACTCGTCCATGTTGACGAAGGTGTCGTCCAGCAGCGCCTGGGTCGCCGCCGGGTTGGCGTAGAGGTCGGCGGCCGGGAACTCCAGCAGCGCCAGGGTGGGCGGGTCGGTCTCGTCGCGGGCCGCCGTCTCGGCCACCCATCCGGCCTCGACGCCCGCCGTCGACACCGGCTTCTTGTAGACGCCCGCGCCGATGGTCCGCACGGTGGCGATCTCGCGCATGGGGCTGCTCATCGCCAGGCGCCGCTCGATCAGCCGCTCGGTCTCGGGCGGGGCGACATAGCCGCCGGAGCCGCCCTCCGACAGGCCCGCCTTGACCTCCAGGAGGGCCGCGGCCGTCCCGGTCTTCAGATAGGCGTCGAAGGCCGCCTTGCGCTCGTCGGGGACCAGGATGCGCCCCTCGGCCAGCGCCGGGCGCCGCGCGTCGGCCATCGCCCGGTCCATCCGCGCCTGGGCGGCCTGGAGGGAGGCGTCGATGCGCGACACCTTCTCTTCGAGGAGGACGTCGCCGCGCTTGGCCTCCAGCCGGGCCAGCCGGTCGTCGTTGGCGGCCTTGAAGGCTTCGAAGGCGGCCATGACCTCATGCATCGCCGCCCGCGCGGCCGGGGGGGCCGCCACGTGCTTGGTCTCTTTCATAGGGGGAGTTCTCCATGGGGAATGGCTCCCTGTCCGTGCGGAGAGGGAGGCGGCCCGGGCGATCATCGCCGCGAGTTGTCGAAAAGCCGGGGCTAGCCGGGGGCGAGCGCCCGCCGGCACGTCATATGATGCGGACAGGACCGCCCGCGTCCCGATGGTTCTGAAGGCTAGGCGTCAGCGGAGGGATGATGCGGGCATGGCGGACGTTCATGTATCTCAATCGGAAGTGCGGCGCGCCGCCCCGCCCAGGCTGGTGGCCAAGCCGCCCCCGGGGCCGAAGCTGAACCTGGGGTGCGGGCCCGTCCAGCCGGACGGGTGGGTGAACATCGACGCCAGCAACCGGGCGATCCTGGCCAGCCGCTTCTCGGCCGTCGACCGGCTGCTGGTTCGAATGGGCGCCCTGCCGCCGACCGAGTTCGGCCCGCAGGTCACGATCCACGACCTGCTGAAGCCCCTGCCCTACGCGGACGATTCGGTCTCCTGCATCTATTCCGGCGAGCTGTGGGAGCATTTCCGCTACGGCGACGCCGCAAGGCTCACGCGCGAGTGCTTCAGGGTCCTGGCGCCGGGCGGCGTCTTCCGTCTCTGCGTGCCCGACGGGGCCGAGTTCTGGCGGCGCTACCTTGAGATCTACCAGCAGCAGATGGCCCAGCCCCGCGACCGCCGCGACGCCGAGCCCCTGCGGGCCCACGTCGGGATGTACTTCCACGACATCGCCACCAGCCGCACCTGGCTGGGCTCGATCGGCCACACCCACAAGTGGCAGTTCGACGAGGTCCAGCTCGTCGAACTGCTGGAGACCTGCGGCTTCGGCGACGTCGCGCGGGCGCCCTTCAGGCGGAGCCGGATTCCCGACGTGCGCCTCGTCGAAAGCTCCGACTTCCTGATCGTCGAGGGCGTCAAGCCAATTCCGCCGTCATCCCGGCCGTAGCGGAGCGGAGAGCCGGGACCCAGGGGCCGCACGCTCTCACACCTGGGTCCCGGATCGGCCTGACGGCCGTCCGGGATGACGGCGTGTCAGCGGACGTAGCCGTACAGCCCCATCAGCCCGGCCCCCAGCGCCGTCGCTATGGCGATGATCCCCCAGCGGCGGGCGACGGGAATGCGCTTGTAGGCTTCGTCCGACGGCCCGATCCGCCACAGGATCAGGAAGGAGACGAACAGCCCGCCCACCGCGCCGACCGCCAGGTCGAACCCGGTGTTGGGCGAGCGCACGAGGCCGTAGAGCCCGACCAGCACGGCGCCCACCGCCACGCACAGGCCGATGATCCGCCAGCGGCGGGCCACGGGGACCCGCTCATAGGCGGCGTCGGAAGGCCCGACCAGCCGGTAGAGAATCAGAAGGGCGACGAACAGCCCTCCCACCGCGCCGACGCCCGCGTCCTGGAGCCACATGGCCTTGTCCCCCCTCTGATCGAATCCAACTACCCGTTTCGGGCTGCGGCCTTATTGGTCCACCAAGGGCTGGGAGCGGTCAACGCCC
>CAZOHI010000014.1:0-74289 GCA_964579695.1 uncultured Caulobacter sp.
CCTTGATGAAGCGAACTCTCACTCAAATCGCGGGATCAGGAAGGGGGCAGGTCACGGCGTCACCCGTTGCTGGCCGAGCTACTGCGCCGGTGGGAAGCAGTTGGCGGCCGGTCGGGCGCGCTGACACCCGCCCAGCTTGCCGACCTCGCCGCTTCGGCCGTGCGGATCACGCCCGGCGCCGAGGGCGCCGGTTGGGTGCTGGCTCACAGCGGGGCGGCGGTGAACACGATCTACGGGGCCGTGCTGGATGGCCTGTCGGCGGATGTTCTGACGCCAGGGCGCAACGACGTGGCCACCGAGGCTGCGGCGGCGGTGGCCAGCGGAAGGCCGATGTTGATCGAAGACAGCGGCCCTGACGGGCGACTGATGCGGCTCTATCTGCCGCTCTCCGAAGCGGACGGATCGCGTGTCAGCGCCTTGTGCGCGGTCGTCGCGGTCCGAACGGTTTGACGCGGCAAACGAGGTCCGTCCCGTCAGGGGCGGCGCGACATCACTGGCGCGGCGTGGGCGGCGGTCGCTTGCGCGACAGGCCCGCGCCGACCGCCACGCCGAGCGCGATGCCGACGGCAATGCCGACCCCCATGTTGTCCATCGCCGCGCCCATAGCGGCGCCGACCCCGACCCCGATGGCGATCCATAGGCCCAATTTCATCGGTGATCTCCCTGCTGAGTCCAGGCCCGCGCCGCTGAGGAACGGTGCGGCGAGCCCGTCGGTTCGCCTCCAACCCAGATCCATGCAATGCGTCGTGTGGGGCGCCCCTGGTCTCCCCGAGATGCGGATATCTCAGCGAGCGCCTGCTTAGTCGCCGCCGCCACGGCTCTTGACCATCTCAAGGCTAACGGTATCGGCATTGATCGTCCCTTGAGAACCAAACTCTCGGATTGCACGCCCGATGCCGACGATAGTCCAGTGCCCCTCGAAGAAATGCTCAATACCGAAAATGTCCCGATATTGCAGCAAGATGAGGACATACGGCCGTGTCGTATCGGAGAGATATAGCCCGGGATCAATGGTGATTGCCTTACGAAGCATGCCTGAATTGTGGACGCCCGGCGCAATGATGTTGAACATATCCAAATCCTGCGGCGCGGTGACCGTCAGCCCCTCTTTCGCGGGCCAATCAACAGGCTTGATCGTAGCGCCAAATCGGACGGCATGGGCCGGAGTGACGCCTGAATTCGTGATGCGAAGGCCCAAGCTAATAATGACCGCTGTTGCCTGGCCATCTTTGGGAAGAGTGCTGAAAGAGATGTCGCGTCCCTCGCAAGTGAGATACGCACGCAGTTCCTTTGCTGCATGTCGCCTATTGTCTCGTAATGCGAGGAAGGCGATCAGGATTGTACCGATGAGGGCAATGAACTCGGCGACCATCCATCCGATCTGAAGCTGTGAGAGCCTCGCTGCCCTTTCAGCGGCGGCCGCCATTCGACGTTGAAGCTCCAAGTTCTGCTCTTCGCGCCTTGCTTGCTCGCAGCCGACGGACCTTGGACCGTGTTCTGGTGTACGTGCATTTGACTCCGCGCCCGCTTCGCTTCCTGGCGGGACCGCCCGTTCAGCGTCGCAAGCCGCCAAGTGACGGATGGCCCGATCATCATCAAGCGCGCGGCCGGGTAGTGCAGGTTCGCTGCAGGCGGTCAGCAGCACCACCGCCAAGCAGGCAGGTAGCTTCCTGAGCCAAGACGGGTAAGGCGGGCGAGTTATTTCACGCATCGAACCGCTGCCGTTGGAATCGGTAGGACATCACACTGTGCGTCGATGGTGTCACGAGGGGCCGAATGGTCCCAGCCGATAACCCGGCGAAAAATGCACGCGCTCGTATTGACGGGCTACGTGGGTTCTCAATGGGCAGGCGGATCACGCTCTCGGCCAAGGGAAAGCCGGGGCCGCCGAAGCGGCCCCGGCGCGCGCCTATTCAGCGGCGGCGGAATATGGCCCCGCTGAGACGCCATCTTCACGCGGCGCTTCCTCCTCCTGCGGCGGCTCAGGCGCCCTCAGCAAGGGCGGCAGCCAGCCGCTTCCGGCGACAAGTTGCTCGGCCGCCTGCGCCATAGGCTGCTTCTTCATGCCGCCGATCCGTTCGGCTGCGTCCTCGCCTACCGCCTCGGCCACCGCCTCCCCGATCCGCGCCTTGGTCACGCGCCCGAAGTAGCTGCGCTCGGTGGCGGTCCAGTTGGCGGTCATGTCGAGACTGAGCGCCTGCGCCAGCACATCGGCATGGGCCAGCGCGCCGGGCCGCCGCTCCCACGTCCGCACGGCGTTGACGCTCAGACCGGCGCAATGGGCCAAGAGGGCCACGCGGCTGTCGCCGTCGAGGCCGACCACGAAGGTCCACGCCCCGCCCGGGTCCTGCGGCATCTGCCGCGCCCACGCCTCATGCCGCTCGTTGATGCGGCGACAGGCGGGGCTGTCCTCGATCTCGGGCGCATGGGGACTGAGATTCACGGCGCCCGCCCTCACGTCGAGGCAGGTAGCGACCTCGCGCCCGTAGTAGAAGAGGCGCAGGACGATGGCGTGAAGCACCGCGATCAACGCCACGTCCGGGTTTTCGGCCAGCGCGTCCTGTAGGCCCGCGGTGCGGTGGGCGGTGAGGTCGGCCACCAGCCGGTCGGACAGGGGCGCCAGTCCATCGGGTTCGTCGTCCTCGGCCTCGCCACCTTGGGAAATCTCCGTCTCGGCTTCTGAGGGCTTGTCCTCATTGGCCTCATCCGCGACTTCCGGCTCGGGCGGAGGGTCATCCTCGGCGCGGATGAAGCCGCGTTCGGTGCGCACCATCCCATCGTGGCCCAGCACCACGAAGGCGCCGCCGATGGCGATTTCCTCGGGATGGAAGCCCTCGGACTGGTAGGCGTCCAGCGCCGCGTCGATCTCGTTGAAGCGGGCTTCAACGTCCGGCGGGAGCTCGTCCACCTCGGCCGACTTCTCCGTCAGCGCGTCGTATTCCTCGGCCAAGGCGGTGATCTGCGCCTCTTCCTCGGAAGTCCGCTCGATGCGGTGCGGATAGACGCGGCGCAGGCCGTGGGCGGGGGGGAAGTCCATGTGGGCCTCGACCCACTTCCATCCCTCAGCCTCGCGCAGCGCGACGGCGATGGCCTCCAGCTTCTCGCTCGCCAGCCGATCCAGCAGGGCCACGTCCTCGAACCAGCCGCCGCCGTCCTCGGTGAACAGGTCGCGCAAGATGGTCCCGCCCGCCTCGCCATAGGCTTCCGCCCCGACGAACAGCGCCCGCTTGTCGTCGGCATGGACCTTGGCCTCGGTCATGGCGCGGCGGATGGCTGAGGGCGCTCGGGGATAGTCCCCGAAGCTCTCGAAGACCTGCTCCTGCCGGGCGTGGTCGTCGCTGACGGCGAAGGCCATCAGGTGGTCCAAGGTCAGGCCGCCCTCCCGATAGACGGCCAGCAGCTTGGGGCTGACGGCGCCCAGCCGCATCCGCTGGCGCACCACATGGGCCGACACCCCGAAGCGAGCGGCTATTTCCTCGGCGCCGTAGCCCTTCTCGTCGGCCAGCCGCTTGAACGCCTCGAACTCGTCGGCCGGGTGCATGTCGCTGCGGCTGACGTTCTCATCCAAGCTGATCTCGTGCGGGTCGTTGGAGGTATCGACGATGCACCGCACCGGCTCCGACTTGCGGATTTCCTTGCGCTTGGCCCTGAGAAGCTGAGCCTGACGGCGGCCCTCGCCGATGGTGACGAGGTAGTAGCCGGTGGGCAGGCCGTCTGGCTCGAACTCGGGCGCCACCACAAGCGGTTGCAGGACGCCCTTGGCGGCGATGGAGGCCGCGCGCGCCTCGATCTCGGCCGCGCTGTGCGGGACCTTGCGGGCGTTGTCCGGGGACTTCTTGAGCTTGTTGAGCGGCACGAAGACGACGGCGCCGTTCTCGGTCACGATCTCAGACTTGGCAGTCATAGCTAACTCTCCTTGGCGCTAGGGCCGAGGACAGGCGCGGCGGGCTCCGCAGTCGGTCACGCCCGTCCGGTCAGGTTTCGGATGGAAGGCGCCCGCGCTTTTCGAGGCGCGGGCGGCCCTTCGGCCGCGCGTCGTGGGGAGGACGGGGTCAAGGCCGCGGCTGCTGGAAACCGGCCTGCACGAGCGCAGGGAGGAAGGCCGAAGGGTCCGGCAGCCGGGGTTCTTGACGCCGGCCGGGGCGGGAGCCCCTGAACGCAAGAATGGAGATCCCAGGGCGGGATAGCGCTCCGCTTATCCGGGAGGACCGGGAGGCCGAATCCGCCCCATCTAGGCGTTGCAGCCGTGGTCACCTTACGGCGAGGTCGCGCCAACTGCGGACATTGGCTCCAATTCAGGCAGCAGACGTTTGCGATTCAGCCACGCCGCAACGGAGCCAGTCGTGAGGTGGCGAGCAGATCACCCTGCTGACAGTTTCTGACGCACGTTGGGACTATCTCTGTACCGACGGTCATTTTTTCGGCTAAGGCCGGTGCCTAGGATTGAACACCCGACATTAACCAAGACTCGCGTTATGCTTGCGCGAGCATCAGAGAAAGGAGCGCTCCGATGACGATTCAACATATTCTCGCGCTCCTGGACTCCCATGCCGAAGGCGACGAAGAGCGTTTGCTGTCGATCGCCCTGTCGATCGCCGCCACCGAAGCGCGCGCCGGCCACGCTGAAGAGGCGAATGCCCTAAAGAAAGCCGTGCAGCGCATGCGCGACACCCGCCGTACCTCGGTGGCGATGGCCGCCGCCCCGATCCCGCTGGCGCGCCCGCGCGGCGAGCTGCAGACCATCATCGAGAGCAGCTACCCCAAGACGCGCCTGTCCGGCATGGTCCTAGGCCCCGCGACGGCAGAGAAGTTGTCGCGCGTGGTTCGTCAGCAGGAAGCCCGCGCCACCCTGCGCGAGCACGGCCAGACCCCGGCCAGCCATTTGCTGCTGATCGGCCCGCCCGGCACCGGCAAGACCATGACCTCAGCGGCGCTAGCCGCGGAACTGCGCCTGCCGCTCTTCACCATCAAGATGGAGAGCGTGTTCAGCCGCTATATGGGCGAGACGGCGGGCAAGCTGCGGCTGGTGTTCGACCAGGTCGCCAGCGTACGCGGCGTCTATCTGCTCGACGAGTTCGACGCCGTCGGCGCGCGCCGCGGCGATCCGAACGACGTGGGCGAGATGCGGCGGATCCTCAATTCGGTGCTCTCCTTCATGGAAGAACCCAACAGCACCGACAGCATCGTCGTGGCCGCCACCAACCACGTCGAGGTTCTCGACCACGCGCTGGCGCGCCGCTTCGATGAGGTCATCGAGTACAGTCTGCCGACGGCAGACGAAGGGATGGCGATACTCAAAACGCGTTTGGGCAAGTTCAAGCTGGCGGCCAAGGCCCTGAAGGGCCTGCGCGAGGACCTTGGCGGCCTCAGCCAAGGCGAGATCGTGCGCGCCACCGACTCGGCCGTGCGCGAGGCCATCCTAGACGGCCAGACCGAAATCTCGGCCGATCACCTTGCCGCCATGCTGCGTGACCGTAAGGCCTTCCGAGATCGCTTCCATACCGTGTCTTGAGCCAAGCTTCGCAACCGCCGATGATCGGTCTTCCCGAATCGCGCGGAACGCTCAATGGCTGGGCAAGAGTTCGACGGTCACCAATCGCCCCATCTGACGCTGGACGGCGTCCGCCGGGAGGCGGCTTACGCCTTCCCTAAGCGGAAGATGGAGATCAAGCCGATCAAGGATAACGTCGTCCATGGCGCGGCGCTGCTCGAGCAGCTGGCCGCCGCGCTACCACGACTGCCCCTTGCCGGCGCCGACGCCCGACTGCCCATCGCCGGATTGAAGCCAGGCGTGCTGGTGACCTTGGAGACGGAAGCGCCCAATAGCGATCGCAAGGGCCCCAGCAAAATCCCGCTGTCGTTCGAGCTGCCGGGTCAGGACGTGGTCATCCTCAGCTCGCGTCGAACCGAGGGGCGCGCCGAGGAGTCGATCGTCTTCGTCCCTGACGACGCTCGGCAGGGCCTGACGCGACGGCTCCAAGAGTACGCCGCGCAAGGTCTGCGCAATAGTCCACCCAAGCACGTCGCCGAGTTCGAGAAAATCGAACGCATCGCCGCAGCCGAGACCTCGAAGCTGTTCAACGCCGGCACGGACTTCGACGATCCGGCGCCGCGCTGGTGGGAGTTGTGGGTCCGCAAGCTCGAGGGCGTGCCTGGGGCGGTGATTCGCGCGGCTCAGAACGCCCGGATCGACGTCCATCCCCAGCAGTTGTTCTTCCCCGACACCACGGTGGTGTTCATCCACGCCGCCGCCCGCCAGGTGCTAGCCTTTGCCTCGCGTGTGCCCGGCGCGATCGAGGAGGTCCGCCCCGGGCTCGGTACCATCGAGCCCTTCCTGATGCTGGGCGAGGAACGGGTCACACAATTCGACTTCGTCGATGACCTGGCCGGACGGATCATCCCCGCGCGCTCCGACGCGCCGACAGTCTGCGTCATGGACACTGGCGTGGCCGGCGCCCATCCGTTGCTCGTGGATGGCCTTGCCGCCGCTACCGCGGTGGACGCCGCCTGGGGCGCAGAGGACCACTACCGGCATGGAGGGCATGGCACGAGCGTGACCAGCCTGGCGCTGCTGGGCGATCTCGAACACCCGATGAGCGATGGCCGGGTCATCGAACTCACTCATACCGTCGAGTCAGTGAAGCTGCTGCCGCCGCCCGGCTTCTCCCCGACGCCGCCTCCGAGTTACGGCGTGGTCACTCAGGCGGCGGTGGGGATCATCGAGACCGAACGCCCCGGCCCTGAGCGGGCTTTCTGCCTGGCCAGCTGCCATCCCGACGCCGAGGCCAGTCGGCCCAGTTCCTGGAGCGGCGCGATCGACCAGATCGCCGCCGGCTCCATGGTCGGGGAGCGGGAGTTCACCAAGGACGCTACCGAGACGCCAAAACGCCTGGTGCTTGTCGCCGCCGGCAACGTCGTCGGCAGCCTCGCCAACGAGGTGGACGAAGGCGGTCCGATCAACGATCCGGCCCAGGCCTGGAACGCTCTGACGATCGGCGGTTACACAACCAAGATCGAACTTACCGAGGAAGACCTAGCTCCGCTTCGTGGGGCCAATGAGGTCAGTCCGTACAGCACCTGCACGCGAGGCCTGCCGACCGATCTCCTGCCGATCAAGCCCGAGGTGATGTTCGAGGCCGGCAACATGGCGGTCGACGCGCTCGGCTTCTGCGATTGGCACCCGGCGCTGTCGCTTCTGGCGGCCAGCAACGCCGTCGAGACCGAGCCTCTGGTCCCGTTCTGGGCGACGAGCGCGGCGGTTGGTGTGGCCAGTCACTTCGTGGGCCAGCTGCAGGCGGCGCTGCCGGGTCTATGGCCTGAAGCCTACCGTGCCCTGGTCGTGCAGTCGGCCCGCTGGCCCGAACCGATCCGCAGCCGGCTGATCGGCAGAGGCAAGAGTTGGAAGGTCGGGAAGGCAGCCTTGGCCGAGCGGCGAGCCGTCTTGCGTCAAGCCGGATTCGGCGTTCCCCAGCTCGACGCGGCGATCGCCTCGGCCAAGAACGACTTCACAATGATCGCCCAGGCGGAAATCCAACCCTATGCTGCCGGGGCGAACGGCGGGCCGCCAGTCTACAACGCCATCCACTTCTACGACCTGCCCTGGCCCAAGGCTGCCTTGGCCGACCTGAAGGACAAGGCCGTGACACTGCGGGTGACGCTCTCGTACTTCATCGAGCCGAACCTTACCGGTAAGGGTGCCACGCGGCCGGAGACCTATCGCTCGTTCGGACTGCGCTTCACCATGAAGAAGCGCGACGAGACCGAAGAAGAATTCCGCGGCCGTTTGAGCCAGCTCAAGGCCGCCGCCGAGCAGGAAGACGAGGCGCTCGATGAAGACGAGGACGAAGATCTAGAGGCGGCCGCCGACGAGGGCGACGGCGAAGCCGAGGACAAGAAGACCCAGTCATCGAAATGGCTCATCGGCCCCGGAGCGATCTCGGCGGGCTCGCTGCACTGTGACATCTGGCGCGGCAAGGCCTCGGACCTCGTTGACCACGACGCTATCGCCGTTCATCCGGCGCCCGGTTGGTGGAAAAGCCACGGCGGCAAACGCCGCTTCGGCGACAGCGGGCGCTATGCCCTCGTGTTGTCGATTTCGGCCGACGGCGCCGAGGTCGACCTCTATGCCGAGGCTGCAAACGTGCTGACGACCAAAGCTGCACTCATCGATCTGGAGACCCTGATCGGCTGATTATGCCCGCCTCATCTTCCATGCGATTAGCAGTCCTTCCGAACGACAGAGAAGAGTCAGTCACGGCCAAATTCGGTGCGGGTAACTCACGTCCGCTCTCCACCTCACCTGAGGCCTTTGGGAAGGTCTACTTTGGGAGTGTTGACAGAAAACGCCCCATGTGAGGCTGCAAGGAGCCCGCGCGAAGCGCGGGCGAGACGCGCCGCCGCCGGCCGGGCGGTGCCCAACGGCGCGCTCAGTGGCGCGCCCGTAGGAGGCGCGAAGCGCCGGGACCGAGCGCGACCGTCCGGCCGGCGTCCGTCCAGGGTGCGGCCATGACGGCCGTGGGCAGCCCTTAGATGGGCCAGGTTGCGGAGGGCGACGAGGGATGCCCGGTGGCGGCGGCGTGTTCTGAGCCGGCCGCTAGCCGCCCTTCGGATTTCCGTTCGCTATAGCGGTCGACAAGGTATTCGGAGCGTTCGCGGGTCAGCAGCGTGAACTTGTAGAGTTCCTCCATCACGTCCACGACCCGGTCGTACAGGGCCGAGGGCTTCATGCGGCCGGCCTCGTCGAACTCCTGGTAGGCCTTGGGCACCGACGATTGGTTGGGGATGGTGATCATCCGCATCCAGCGGCCGAGGACGCGCAGCGCGTTCACCGCATTGAAGGACTGCGATCCGCCGCTGACCTGCATGACCGCGAGAGTGCGGCCCTGTGTCGGCCGCACGCCGCCACTTTCGAGCGGCAACCAGTCGATTTGGGACTTGAAAACGCCGGTGATGGTCCCGTGTCGTTCGGGGCTGCACCAGACATGGCCTTCCGACCATAGCGATAGCGCTCGCAGCTCGGCCACCTTGGGATGGTCGGGCGCGACGCTGTCGGGCAGCGGCAGGCCCATCGGATCGAAGATGCGCGTCTCCGCGCCAAAGCGTTGCAGAATCCGTGCCGCCTCCTCCGCCAGAAAGCGGCTGTAGGACCGCTCCCGCAGCGAGCCGTAGAGCAGCAGGATGCGGGGCGGGTGCGCGGCGATGGTCGCCGGCTTCAGCTTTTCGGTGCTGGGCGAGTCCAGGAACTGGGGCTGAAGCGCGGGAAAATCGGTCATCGGCTACTCGTGTGGAGGGTGGGTCTTCAAACTGTCGCAGACTTCTTATATCGTCGAAATATGGAAACCAAACCCGCTGTCGCAAGTCTCGCCGCGCTCGCCCACGAGGGCCGGCTGTCGGCGTTTCGGCTCCTCGTCCAGGCCGGGCCGGATGGTCTCGCAGCCGGCGAAGTGGCCCGCCGCCTGGAGATCTTGCCCAACACCTTGTCCGCCAGCCTCAACGTCCTCAGCCATGCCGGGCTGATCAGGTCGCGGCGTGACGGAAGGTCGATCATCTACACCGCCAACTATGACGCGATGCGCGAGCTGCTCGCCTTCCTGATGGAAGATTGTTGCGGCGGCGCTCCCGAAATCTGCGCGCCCCTCGCCGCTATCGCCAGCCAGGCTTGCGGCGCGGAAGGCGCTTCCTGCTGACCTTAAAGAGACCGACCGATGAGTGATCGCATCTTCAACATCCTCTTCCTTTGCACGGGCAACTCCGCGCGCTCGATCATCGCCGAGGGGCTGATGAACAAGATAGGCGCCGGCCGCTTCAAGGCCTACTCGGCAGGCTCGATGCCGACCGGCCGCGTGAATCCAAACGCGCTGAGGCTGCTGGAGCGGCTTGAATGCGATACCTCCGACTTCCGCTCGAAATCCTGGGACGAGTTCGCCAAGCCCGGTGCGCCGGAACTCGATTTCATCATCACCGTCTGTGACAACGCGGCCGGCGAGGTCTGCCCGATCTGGCCCGGCAAGCCGATCTCCGCCCACTGGGGCATACCGGACCCGGCGGCGGTGACCGGCAGCGATGCGGAAATCGCCGCCGCTTTCGCCGAGGCGGCCCGCCTGATGGGCAACCGCATCCAGCTGCTGCTGGCCCTGCCGCAAGCATCGATCGAACGGACCTCGCTGCAGGCGATCCACCAGCGCGCCGAAGAGGCCGAGGCCGCACAATGACGCTCGAACCGCCTCCGAAGGCCGCCGGTCCGGCGGCTATGTCCCGCTTTGAGCGCTACCTGACGATCTGGGTGGGACTGTGCATCGTGGCCGGCATCGCGCTCGGTCACTTCTTCACGCCGGCCTTCCAGACGATCGGCGCGGCCGAAGTCGCGCAGGTGAACCTGCCGGTGGCGGTGCTCATCTGGCTGATGATCATCCCCATGCTGATGAAGGTCGACTTCCGGGCCATGCGCGAGGTCGGCCAGCACTGGCGCGGGATCAGCGTCACCCTGTTCATCAACTGGGCCGTCAAACCGTTCTCGATGGCGGCGCTGGGCGCTTTCTTCATCGGCTGGTTGTTTCGTCCTTACCTGCCAGCCGATCAGATCAACAGCTACATCGCCGGACTGATCATCCTGGCGGCCGCGCCCTGCACGGCGATGGTGTTCGTGTGGAGCAACCTGACCAGGGGTGAGCCACACTTCACCCTCAGCCAGGTGGCGCTCAACGACGCCATCATGATCGTCGCCTTTGCGCCGATTGTCGGCCTGCTGCTCGGCCTGTCGGCGATCACCGTGCCTTGGGAAACGCTGCTGCTGTCGGTGGGGCTCTACATCGTCATCCCGGTGATCCTGGCCCAGGCCATACGGGTCGCCTTGCTGCGCCAAGGGGGCGAGCCGGCGCTGAAAGCCATGCTCCAGAGGGTGCAACCCATCTCGCTCATAGCACTGCTGGCGACGCTGGTGCTGCTGTTCGGTTTCCAGGGCGAGCAGATCATCGCCCAGCCCGCCATCATCGCCATGCTGGCCGTGCCGATCCTGATCCAGGTCTATTTCAACTCCGGCCTCGCCTACCTGCTGAACCGGGCGACCGGCGAGGCGCACTGTGTCGCCGGGCCTTCCGCTCTGATCGGAGCCAGCAACTTCTTCGAACTGGCGGTCGCCGCCGCCATCAGCCTGTTCGGCTTCACGTCTGGCGCGGCGCTGGCAACGGTCGTGGGCGTGCTGATCGAGGTGCCGGTGATGCTCTCGGTCGTCGCCATCGTGAACGCCAGCAAGGGCTGGTACGAACGGGGCGCGGCGGTGCAGCGCGTCGCTGCTCGCTGCGCGCCCGCCAGCCCCCGCGATGTGCGCGAAGCGTAACCCGCCATGACTCAGCACACGCAGGAACGCTTCCTCGGCGCTGTTCACGATCATCTACTTGCCGCTGATGCTGCTCTTGATGACGACGACCTCCGAACACGTCGGAGCGCTGCGCGACCCCTACTGCGGTTCGCTTTCGGCCCCCCCGCGTTCCTCGGTATCGTGCTGATCGTCATTGGAGTGCGGAGCCACCCAGGTACTTACTTGCTTTCGGTTCACCTGCGGACGAGGAGCCCCGCCGCGCTGCGCGACGTGTAGGCTCCGCGCAGCGGGGCTCCTCGACTGATACGCCAGCGAGGCTGCTTGACTGTCCACATAACTAAGTTCAGGGGCGACAAGCCGCCCAAGGAGAAATGGGAGTTCCGGGCGGCGATTCACGAACCCATCGGCATGGCCGTGACGATGCGCGAGGGGCGATGGGCGCACCTGACGACCGAACCTAGCCCCGACGTGGCCGCAATCCACAAGCGCCAGCCTGCCATCCTGCGCCTGTCCGACTGGCCACGGTTTTTGACCGAGGAAACCTGGCCCATGGATCTGATGGAGCCCTCGCCGGAAGGCATGCTCAAGGGGGTCCAGGTGCGGTAACGCCGCCAGTCCGTGGGCGCTTGCGGATCAAATGCGGCTGATGACGCCACGGGATGAGTTGGTGCAACTGCGAGACGCAGCTGCCCTGATCGATCGCAGGCGGCGAAGGACACTGAGGAGCGCCGACGCTAAGCTACTCCCCGTTGGAGGGGATTCCTGACATGGAAACGGGGTTCGCAGGTCGTCTGCTCGATCCGGGCGGGGTTTGGCCCTGGGCTGAGCATAACCAAGGTCTTCTCTCCGTCGTTGCGCTTGCTGCGGCGCTGGGCATCGCGGTCTACGAGATACGACAGTCCATCCGCCGGGACGTGCGGGCGATAGTCGAATACATCGACTGGGTGCTGAGCTGCGCCGACCGTTCGATCGAGCTGACAGACGACGCGATCCGCCACATCGACACCGATGGAGAGGAGGGGGGCGGCGTCACTCTAGCCGTGTGGCAGGTCCTCAACGGCAACGCCCTTCGCACACTGGAGGAGATCCAGCCCGTGCGCCCCGCTCATCCCAAGCTCACCCACCACGTCAATCGGCTGATGAGGTCGATGGCGCGGGAGGTCCAGGCGACGCCCTACGCCACGTACAATCGCGGCATGCTGGAGCATTTTCGGGAGCTTGTGGCCAGCGAGCGCGACCACATCCTCCGGCTTCGACCAACCACGGTGAGCGAGCGCGTGCGAAGGTCGCTCGCCTCCGCGGCATTGACGATCCGCCGTCGGCCTGGGCGCGACCCCAGCTAATCTCGACACCGGACATTGCCCGATGGCCCGTCATGCCCTATGTGATCTGACTAGCTAGTCAGGTGGAGGTGGTCATGGCGGCGCCCAACGCGACCCATGGGGGAGGACGAAGCGGCGGCGGTTGGAAGCTGGAGGATGCCAAGGCGCGGTTCAGCGAGGTCGTGCGCTTGGCGCGTAGCGAGGGTCCGCAGCGTGTCAGCGTGCGCGGCAAGGACGCCGTGGTGGTGATGAGCGTCGAGGAGTTGGAGCGTCTGATGCCGCCCGACCCGGCCCGGGTCCCGCTGGTGTCTTTCATGGAAGGACTGCATCTGGACGGGCTGGACGTCACCCGTGAGCCCGACTTCGGCCGAGACGTCGATCTGTGATCGGCTGGCTGCTCGACACCAATGTTATCGCCGCGCTCATCAACCCCAACGGGGCGCCGAGCGTGAAGACCTGGGCGGCGGCGCAGGCGGAGCATCGCCTGTTCCTGAGCATTCTGACGTTAGGAGAATACGACAAAGGTATCCACAACCTGGGCCCCGATCATCCCGAACGGTCTCGCTACATCGCCGCCCGGGATGCGCTCGAAGGCCGGTTCGCCGGGCGCATCCTGTCCGTCGACGATGCGGTGGTGCGGCGATGGGGCGAGATCTCCGGGTCCGTGCGGCGTCAGACTGGCCATGCGCCGGCGGTGATCGACACCCTCCTGGCCGCGACGGCCCTGGAGAACGACCTGTTCCTGGTCACGCGCAACACCAAGGATGTGCAACACAGCGGCGCGGCGGTCTTCAATCCTTGGACCGACGACGCGGCTGACTACCCCTTGGTGTAGCGCGGCCCGCCGGCGCGGCCAGGCACATTGCGTCGAACTCCCGCATGGTCGCTTCGTCGATCGTCCCGATACGGTGCATGGCGTCGGCGGTGCTGTGGATCACCGCCAAGACGTCGCTCCTGAATGTCCGCTTGGTCGTCATAGCGCCTCCCTCGCCGTCCGGTCAGGCGGCCATCGCCTTGGCGCCGGCGTTCGGCTGCGGCTCATCGCGCGGCGGTGGCACGCGCCCGCTGCGCAGCCAGGGCAGATGACGATCATCCTTTGCCGAGGACGCCACGATCAGCTTGGAAATCTTCTCCTGCTGGCTCCGCAGGTGCGTGCCGATCAGCTCGTGGCGAGTGATGTAGCCGGCGCTCACGCCCGGCAGCGAATGGTTCATCAGCAGGTGAAGGTCCAGCTCTGATACGCCCGCGGCCTGCCCGACGGTGCGGTAGGTCTGGCGCAGATCGTTGCCCCACTTCGAGAGGTCCTCACGGTCCTCCTTATGCTCCTCCAGATGGCCGCTCTCGCTGTGGGCGGGAAACAGCCATGTCTGCGCCGCTTCGGGGTGAAGAATCCGTCCCAGGCGAATGCAGCGAATGGCGCAGAGGATCATCGGCCGCGACAGGGGGATGTCGAAGGCTCGCTTGGCGCCGCCTTTCGGGGTCGGGACGTGGAGGATGCGGGCCTTGAAGTCGAGGTCCGTGAGGCGGGCGTTCTTCAGGGCCGTCGGCCGGCAGGCGGACAGCAGCGACAACAGGTGAAACTCGCGCCTGAACGGATTGTCGAGGCGGGCCAGCTCATCGAACCACGGCGCGAGGCTTGCCGGGCCGAGGCCCGAGTTGCGGCGGGCTTCCTGGTTCCAGTCGACCGCGTTGACCGGATTGTCGGCCGGCAGTTCCGGGTTGGCCTTGCGGGCGTGGTTATAGATCGCCCGAAGGCTGCGCATACAGCCGTTGGCGATGTAGAGGCCGTTCGTCGCCGAGATCGCATCGTGACGCGCCGCCACCCGGCGAGGCTCGGCCGCGAGCGCCGCCAGCGGCTCGTCGAGCCAGTCTTTCAGCAGGCGGTCCATGTGGTCGCGGTAATTGGCGATGGTGCCCTCGCTGCGCCCTTTGCGGCGCATGTGGGCGTCTCGATACCGCTCCCAGGCTTCGCGCAGCGTGACTTGTGCCTGGGCTGGCGAGGGGCTCGGCGACGGCGCCTCGTCGGCCTTGGGCAGAACGCCGGACTGAATCTCGCCCAGGAGCGTCTTGGCCGCCGCCCGCGCCCGCTGGGCCGTGATTTCGCCGGCGGAGCCGACTTTTGCTCGCACGGACTTTCGCGCGCCGCCACGGCGAAAGTCCGCCTGAACCATGTAGGCTTTCGAGCGGGCGCCGATGAGGACGAAGAAGCCGCGAAGCTCGGAATCGCGCACGAGATACTGGCCCTTCTCGGCCAGCGGCAGGGCTTCGACGCTACGGTCGGTGAGCAGGAGGCGCTTGTCGGTCATGGGGCCCACCCCAGTTTCTAGAACGGCGTTTAGAACGGCAGATTTGGGACCGGCGCGAAATCTGAGTGTCTGGGTGCTAGCTACGCCAGAGCCCGCTCACCTTGTCCTGAATATGCCAAAAAGATAGCACAAACAACAAGATAGAGTCTAGTCAATTTCCCAGCTCGCGCGTGTCGGCGCGCCGTGGCGTACTGAGGTGGCTTGGGGCGAATGGCCGAAAAGTATACTACGAATCTGAGGGTCGGACGTTCGAATCGTTCCGGGCGCGCCAATTTTTCCCAGAATTTCAGTGATTTGCCCGGTGGCCGAATGGCCGCCCCGACCTAATTTTCATTTTAGGTCTGGGTCGGCCGGTCGTGACTGAAGCGAGATCGACCTCGTTCGCGAAGCTGGTGAAAAAAGTCGCGGCGGCGAGGGGGGTATGCGACCGCTTTTCGTGTCACTCCTATTAGGAGGCGTTCTCTCTCGCCCGGTAAGGCGGTGAGGCGCGCGTAAAAGGGACTGAAGGCTCGCGTATGACTGCGCCGCCGGACCCGGGCTCGCCAGGCGTTCCGACTTCCAGGGAGTCGGAGGTCGCCGCGTGGATGGAGCGCTACGGCTCGGCGCTGCGGCGGTACTTCACCAAGCGCACCAACGCTTCGGAGGCCGACGACCTGGTGCAGGATGTCTTCCTGCGGTTGCAGACCCGGGCCAAGGCCGACGCGATTGAGGACGTGGAACGCTATCTGTTCCGGGTCGCCAACAACGTCCTGGTCGACCGCCACCACGCGGAGATGGCCCTGCAGCGCCGCTTCGACGAGGCGTGGGAGATCATCTTCGACCCGGCCGATGACATATCGCCTGAAAGGGCCCTGATCGCTAAACAGACGCTCAACCAGCTAAGGCTCGCCATCCACGATCTTCCCCCCCGCACTCGCGAAGCGTTCACCCTCCACCGGTTTGAAGAGATGAGCTATCCGGCCATCGCCAAGGCAATGCGGATCAGCGTCGGGGTCGTGGAACGGCACCTGGCGAGGGCCATGGCGCACATCAACACTGCCATGGGGCGTCGCTGATGGTTGCACCGACCCAGGAGCAGGGCGTGGTCGCCCTCGTCCCCGAAACGCCTGACGTGGCGGCGGCGCGCTGGTTCGCGCGCAAGCGATCCGGTGCGATGACGGCCCAGGAGACCGCCGAGCTGGAAGCATGGCTGGCGGAAGACCCCGTCCACCGGGCGCTGCTGGACCAGACGGAATACTGGTGGGGCGCGGCCAGCGCCATCCGCAGCGATCCCAGCATCCTGGCGCTGCGCGAGGAGGTGGCCAGGACCAACTCCGGCCGCCATCGCCGCCGCTGGGTCGCCGGGGCCGTGGCGGCGTCGGTGCTGGCCTGCGCCGGCATCGGGGTGGCAGCATGGGGGCTGCTTCCGTTCACGTCCCTGTGGACCGGCGAGCGGGCGTTCAGCACCGGCGTCGGCCAGACCTCGTCGGTGAAGCTGAGGGACGGCTCGGTCGTCACCCTGGACACCAACAGCGCGCTCAGGGCCAGCGATACGCCTGAACGCCGGGTGGTCCACCTCGACCGGGGACAGGCGTTCTTCAAGGTCGCCAAGGACCCGGACCGGCCCTTCATGGTTCTCGCGGGCGACAAGATCGTCACCGCCACGGGCACGGCCTTCACGGTCAGAGTGGACGACAAGGCGGTCAACGTCACCCTCGTCGAAGGGCGTGTGCGGGTGGAGGAAGTCACCAGTGCCGGTTCCGCGTCAGGCCGTGGGCGCCGTCCGCCGCCGGGGCCGATCGAGTCGACGGAGATGAAGCCCGGCTCGCAGCTTGTGGCCGTGCAGGACGAGAGCTGGCGCGTCACGCCCGTCGATACGGCCAAGGCGGTGAGCTGGATGGAAGGCCAGCTCATCTTCGAGGACCGTTCTCTGGCGCAGGTCGCCGCCGAACTGAACCGCTACTCCGAGAAGAAGATCGTCATCTCCGATCCCGACCTGGCCCGCACCACGATCACGGGCGCATTCGCAACCGGTGACGTTCCGGCGTTCGTCTCGGCTGTCGAGGCTTACCGTCTCGCCCGTGTGGTCAGGGACGGCCGGTCCGAAGTGGCTCTCGGTCCCTACTGAATCTTTTTTCCCACCGTCAGGGGGGGTGTTCGCGCCCGGCTCCGGTCTGTCCAAATAGGGGGGCGCCGTAAGTCCCCGACAACAGACGGGGGAGTGAAACGGTGTCTCATCATCGAACCAGCTATTACAGGGCGCTGCTGTGCGGCGCTGCCGCGATCACGCTGGCGGGCGCCGCGGGTAACGCGGTTGCCGCCCAGGGAAATGGCGCGGCTCAGGCCGACCAGCCGGCGACGATAAACATCGCACCGCAGCCGCTGGCCGCTGCGCTCGGCGACTTTGCTTCCCAGACCCGCGCCGCCGTCCTTGTCACGCCGGCCCTGACGCAGGGCAGGGTTACGCAGGGCGTCTCGGGCGCGGCCAACGCCGAGGCGGCCCTCAATTCGCTGCTGGCGGGCACCGGCCTCGTGTTCCGCCGCGATGGCGACACCTTCCTCATCGTCCAGCCTGGGGAGGGCGGGAGCAGCCCCCAGGGGGAAAGCGCCGAGGGGACCGGCGCGGGCATGGTCGATGAGCTGATCGTCACGGCGCAGAAGAAGGGCGAGAACATCCAGGACGTGCCGATCGCGATCTCGGCCTTCTCGATGAAGACGCTCGACGCGCAGAAGATCGAGGGCGGCTTCGACCTGCTGAAGGCCGTGCCGAACGTTACTTTCTCGAAGACGAACTTCAGCGGCTACAACTTCTCCATCCGGGGCATCGGCACGCAGGCGATCAGCGCCACGACCGATCCGGGTGTCGCGGTCTCGTTCAACAACACCACCCTCATCGTCAACCGGCTGTTCGAGCAGGAGTACCTGGACGTCGAACGGGTCGAGGTTCTGCGCGGCCCGCAGGGCACCCTCTACGGCCGCAACGCCACCTCAGGCGTCATCAACGTCATCTCGGCCAAGCCGGTGATGGGCGACTTCTCCGGCGAGATGAAGCTGGAGGCGGGCAACTTCAACGCCCAGCGCATCCGCGGGCATGTGAACGTGCCGGTCGGTGACACCGTCGCCATTCGCGCGGCCTTCGCGTCGACCAAGCGCGACGGCTACGGCTACAACCAGTACAGCGAGGTCACGCCGGAGTTCCGCGATCCCGTCTCGGCCGACGTCGACAACCGCGACCTGTGGACGGGCCGCATCTCGGTGGGCTGGGAGCCTAACGACCGCTTCCGCGCCAACTTCATCTACGAGCGCTTTGAGGAAGACGACCGCCGGGTGCGGACGTCCAAGCAGCTCTGCACGCGCGACACGGGCACGGAGCTCCCGCTGCGTAGCGGCGGTGTGACTGACGCCACCCAATACTTCTATTCGGCCCTGTCGCAGGGCTGCAAGGCGGGCTCGCTCTATGCGGATGAAGCGTTCGGCACGCCCAACGGCGCCTCGCTGCCGTTCATGTCGGCGCTCTATTGGGGACCGTTCTACGCCGACAGCTCGCTGGGCGGCTTCGCGGGAGCGAACAATGAGCATGGCCTGGGCGGCAACCCGTACCAGGGACGCGCCGGACAAACGGCGGCTCCGGCCTGCGACTTCCTCGGCCTCCCCGCTGGCTGTGTTCCCGGTGGCCGTCCGGCTATCGTGGCCCAGGCTCCACTGTTGCCGGCGCCCTGCACCGAGGCCCTTGGTCGACCAACTGATCCGGCGTCACGCGGGCTCCTTCCCGTCGATGTCTGCAATCCGGACGTCTTCCGCGGCCAGATGCAGTCGCGCGACCTGCGCACCATCTCCTCGCAGCTCGAGCCCGCCTATCGGGCCAGCGCCGATCTCTTCGAGCTGTCGTTCGACCTGGAATGGACGGAGAGCCTGACCCTCTCGTCGCAGACGGTCTATGCCGAAGACAGCTACTACGCGACGCAGGACTACAACCGCTTCACCGCCTTCCCGATCTGGAACGACTCGCGCGCGGCCTGTGGCCTCATCGCGGGCTCCGCCAACTCCGCGACCATCGACTGTTCAAACGATCCCGTCACCGGCATCGGGACCTACCATGGCGGATTCTACGCGGGCCTGACGCCCGGCCGGCCGGGCAGCCCGCTGGGCAGCCCCGGCATCCTGTGCGACCCGCAACTTGGCTGCTCCGACACCCTGCTGATGCAGGACCTGTCGCGGGCCGAGAGCAAGCAGTTCAACCAGGAAATCCGCCTTGTCTCGTCCTTCGACGCGCCGGTGAATTTCAGCCTGGGGGTCAACTACACCGACTTCGAGACCATCAACGACTACTTCGTCTTCGCCAACGCACTGACGCACCTGCTCAACTTCTTCCCATTCCAGACGCCGGCCTCGCAATGCTACAAGACCAGCACGCCCGAGGCGCGGGCGAGCCGTCAGTACGATGGCGAGTTCTGCCGCTACGTCGATCCCAATCCTCTGGAGAGCATCGACGGCGACGGCCACAACTATTTCCGCAGCGGAAATCCCTACCGGCTGAACTCGGCCGCCATCTTCGGCGAGCTGTACTGGCGGGCGACCGACACGCTGAAGATCACCGCCGGCCTGCGCTACACCTGGGACCGCAAGGTCTTCACCCCGCTGCCCAGCCAGCTCCTGCTGGCCGACTACCGGGACGTCACGATCCTACCGGATGGCGCGGGGCCGGAACTGTGCGTCGAGCGGCGGACCACCTGCGTGCTCGCGGGCACGGCCCCTGATGGCCGGGGCTATCTCGCCGAGCCCGACGTGGTGCAGGAATGGCGCGTACCGACGGGCCGCCTCGGCTTCGACTGGAAGCCGCAGCCGATGTTCGACTGGCTGGACGAGACGATGATCTATGGTTTCCTGTCGCACGGGTACAAGGGCGGCGGGGCCAATCCGCCGAGCATCGCCCACCCCGCAGGGCGAATGGCCGTGGAGGCCAGCGGCGGCTTCGCCGCTCCGCCGACCTTCGCGCCGGAGTATGTCAACGCCATCGAGTTCGGCACGAAGAACACGATGTTCGGCGGTTCGACGACGCTGAACCTCGGGGCCTTCTACTACGACTACACCGACTACCAGGTCTCCAAGATCCTCGACCGCTCGGCCTACAACGAGAACTTCGACGCCGAGGTCTGGGGCCTGGAGCTGGAGGCGATGTTCGCGCCCACCCGCAACCTGCGCTTCAACGCGGCCGTCGGCTGGCTGCAGACCCGCATCGCGGACGGTGAGCAATCCATCGACCTGATGGACCGTACCGACGGTGGAAACCGCCACTTCGCCGCCGATCCAGACGCCCTGGGGGTCACCAACTCCACCACTGAGTTCCCGGATGGCTTCGACGAGTGGGTCATCCTCCAGCCATGGATCGTCTCGCCGTCCAACTGCATCGTTCCGAAGGCGCTTCTGGAAGCCAACCAGCTCGACACCGGCGGCAATTTCCTCAACGCCTACTGTCCCACGGGCAATGTCGCGGGCACCAGCACGGCGACGCTTGGCACCCGCTACCTTGACGCCAACGGCAATCTCTCGACTGACCAGCGGCTTTACGACCCGGCGAAGGATGCCCCGAATGGCGGGGCGGGTTTCTTCAAGGACCTTTCCGGCAACGAACTGCCCAGCGCGCCGCACTGGACCGTATCGCTTGGCGGGCAATACACCATGGCCCTGCCGGGCGGCTGGGACGCGACCCTGCGCGGCGACTTCTACTGGCAGTCCCAATCCTTCGCCCGCGTCTACAACATGGGCAACTACGACAAGCTGCGGGCCTGGACGAACGCCAACCTGTCCCTGTGGTTCGACAACGCCGACTGGGGCGTCAAGGCCGAGGTCTACGTCAAGAACGTGTTCGACGAGACGCCGATCACCGGGGCCTTCCTGAACAGCGACGACAGCGGCCTGACCACCAACGTCTTCACGCTCGACCCGCGCCTCGTCGGCGTGTCCGTCACCAAGTCGTTCTGAGGGGGCGGGCGATGAAAGGTCTGCGCAATCAACCCCTCTCCCTGAGGGAGAGGGAGGGGCCCGCGAAGCGGGAGGGTGAGGGTTTACGCCTTCTCCGCAAGGTCCCTAAACCCTCATCCTCCCACTCGCCTGCGGCTCGCGGGCCCCTCCTTCTCCCTCAGGGAGAAGGCAAGAAGGGCCAGACCCGCCAATCAGACAACAAAACCCCAGGGGGAAACCACATGTCTCTGACCAAGCGCGCGGCGCTGTTCGCCGGTTCGGCCCTGATGGCGGCGGTCCTGTCGCCCGGCGCCGCCCTCGCCGCCAACGAATGCGGCGTCCAGGCCGGCACGACGCTGATCGTCTGTCCGGCGGGCACATACGGCAGCGGCATCACCTACGCCACGACCGCCAACTTCAACCTGACCACGGCCGGCGCCGTGGATGTCGGCGCCACAGGCATGGATATCACCAGCAACGCTGCGAACAGCATCACCTTGAACACGACGGCGGGCGCCGTCAGCGGGACTGGAGGGATCAGCGTCTTTACGCTGGAAGGCACCGCGACCATCAACGCAGGCGCCGTCGCTGGCGGTATCGACGTTGAGGTGCGGAGAGGCGGAGTCACCGTCGTCAGCACTGCGGGCGATATCGATGTCAGCCGCGCGCAGACGAATATCGCTCTGACCAACACCAACACGACCAACGTTTCGCTGACTGGCAATGGGAACATCACCCTTTTCCATGAAGGGTCCGGGACCATCACCACCAACGCCGGCGGCGGGACGGGGCTCACCCACATCATCCACACCAACACGCGGCGCTTGGACAGCGCGGCCGGGATGCTTACCGCCACCGTCGGGACCGGCGGGCTGCTGCTCGACATCACAGGGGTGGCGGCCACAGGGGCGTCAGCATCGGGCGCCGCTCAGGGGCAGACCGGCCTGTCGTCCGTCAACGGTCTGACCGTGCAGGGCTCAGGCTCCGCCGTGGTCAATATCGGTCGGACCGGGTTCGTCGAGGGCCTGACCGTCGACGTCGGCAAGATCATACTCGACAAAAGCTTCGCCAAACTGTCGGGCGCCGTGAATCTCTCCGGCTTGGCGGGCGGGGTGGAGATCAACGTCCTGAGCGGCGGCGCCTGGGAACTCGGAGCCAACTCCCTGCTCTCCGATGCGGGCGACACTCTCTTCATAGGCGAGGGTGGCTTCCTGCACACCACCCGCTATGTGAGGAGTACAGGCAACAGTAATCCGCCCACCGTGCTGGTGCACAGGATCGAGTTCGGCGATGGCGAGGATACCCTGCTCAATGAAGGGCGGATTCTGGTCGGGCTCGATCAGGTCCATTATAGCGGAAAAGATTCGATAGATGGCTATGGGCCCTATGCCCGTGACCGAAACGAGGCCGAGCTGGTCCTGCAGAATCTTGAGGTCTTCGAGAACAACGGTGAAATCTGGATGGGGACATCATTCGGTGTCAGTTACTCACCAGAGTACGTCCCTCTCCTCGGTGATCCCGACAAGGTCCTCTATGCCCGCGGCACCGACAGGGTGGCGGACGACATCCTGTCCATGCCGGGAACAACCTTCATCAGCGGCGAAAACGGCCGCATCTACATGGACATCAACCTCGATTATCTGGGGTCGGCCCAGAACCGCTGCGACGCCTCCCTGCGCGACGCCAATGGCGATCTTCCGGCCGCCGACTGCATCAACCTGCAGAACGGCGCGGCCGAGGGGGCCATTGTTCTCAGCCTGACCAACTCAGGCTTAAGCGCCCGCGGCGCCTATAACCCCGACGGCATCGTCGTCATCGACATGTCGGACGGCGCGGGCGGGGCAGGCTCCGGCGCTGGCGGGGCGGGAGCCCGGGTGGTGTTCTCGCCCGACATGCAGTTCTACAGCCCAAACTATGGCGGTTCACGCGACAGCGGCATGTTCATGTCGCTGCCCATCTACGATCCCGACCTGATGCAGTTCAGGATCGTCGGCGCGCCCTCCGGCGGGGCCTTCCACCAGCCCATCGCGGTGAACGGCGCCCAGCAGGCCTGGCGCTCGGCCAACGCCAGCTACTTCGACCGCCAAGCCGACCTGCGCGACACCCTGCGCGGCGGGGAGGAGCGCACCAGCGGCCTGTGGATGCGGGCCGGCTACGACAAGGGCGAGCGGACGGTCGAACACGTCTTCTCCATCCCCTCGGGCGACATCGTCTATGACAACACCCACGACCTGGACATCGCCTCCCTGACCATCGGCGGCGATCTGATGGGCGTCACGAGCGGCGAGGACTACTGGGTGATCGGCGGTATGCTCGGCTATGTCCGCACCGACATCGAGTATGAGAGCTGGACCGACGCCGTCTCGATGAACGGCATCCTAGCGGGCGGCTATGCCAGCCTGGTGCACGGCCCGCTGTTCGTCGACGCCTCGGTCAGCGGCCTGTGGAACCGGATGGACCAGACCATGCCGCAGGCCCAGCTGTTCCGCGACTCGACGCTGAAGACCGACCTCAACACCATCGGCGCCCAGGCCGAGGCGGGCTGGCGGTTCGACCTCGGCGTGGCGCGAATCGAGCCGCTGGTGAACGCCTCCTGGGTCCGCACCCGCCCGCGCGACTTCAAGGTCCCCGACAACGACCCGCTCGCGCCGGGCAACCAAGTGATGTTCGACGAGGCCGTCAGCACCCGCGCCGGCGTGGGCCTGCGCGGCTCGACCATGGTGAACACCGGCGATCTCGCCATCGGCCTCAGCCTGACCGGCCGCTACTCCAAGGAGTTCGACGGCGAGGCGAGCGCCGCCATCGGCAACCTCAACCCGATCAGCCCGGTGGTGACCGACACGTTCGACGGCAACTTCGGCGAGCTGGTCGCCGGCGTGAGCATCGCGGACGCCTCCGGCCGCCTCTCCGGCGTGCTCAACATCGGCGGCCGCAAGGGCGACGACTACGAGAGCGTCACCGCCTCGGCGGGTTTCCGCTACCAGTGGTGAGGCGACGGGTTTCCGGCTTCGGTCCCCTCTGAAACCGGATCGACTGGGGCGGCCACCGAAAGGTGCGCCGCCCTTCTTTCTCTAGGCCGCGAAAACTTCCGAGCGATGATAGGCTAGGTAGCTCCGTTGCGATGAGACGAAGCCCTCTGTGCGCCAGATCGCCGGAGCCTCGGCAACGCCGAACCTCTCCCAGACCAATTGATCGAAGCCGAGGCGCTGCAGGTCGGAGCGATCAACTCGCGGAGAAACGAGGACTTCGCCATCGTCCTGGAAGCTGATGAACCCGCGGTCGAACAGATGGTCAGCGTCAGGGGTGAGCAGGAGGCCGTTCATCCCGTCGAGCCGTTCCTGGGCCGAGCTGCAAAGGCGCCACGGCTTGATGTGGCTCGCGATCAGCAGGGATGGGTTGGTGATGCCCGTCAGGCGGCACGACCGCTCGATAGCCTCGACGTTGGCGCGAAACTTCCCTTGGCCGCGTCGGGCCAGGATGACGCTCTCCTCCAGTTGGTTGTCGTTCGCGATACGCCGCTCGACGGCGTCTTCCAGGAACTCGGTCACGACCTCAAAGGTCAGGCTGTTCGCGCCGCCGCGGGCTAGGGTCGCGTGATTGAAGGCCGCTTGGGCGACAACCGCCTCAAACACCGCTCGGGGAATGCTCGCCAGATAGGCCTTCTGGCTGCCTGCCCCCGATACCGGATGGATAGGTGAGTAACGGGACGGCAGAAGAGGCCCGAGGGTCTCGATAAGCGCCTTGGGTCGAACCGGAGGATCGAGAGGCGTCCAGAACACCGGCAGGAGCCACCCCTCGTGGTTCCAGTAGGCGCCGGTGAGCCCAAACTCGTCGGGCTTGGGGACTGTGAAGGCGAACTCGGCTACCCGGCCGACATACCGGATCGCCTGCCCAGAGTAGGAGAGGACCAGGTCGCCCGGCCCAGCGCGGCGCATGTTGTTGTAGAACTCGCTGCGCCCGCCATTGCTCTCGGTCTTGGGGGACCAGAGGTACTGCCCGTCGATCTCCTGACGGGCCGTTTGGTTGTGATTCACCCACCAATAATGAGGCATCGAGGCCAAGCTAGCCGAGAAGCGCACGGGGAGCGAGCCGACACATGGCAACGCGGCTTGGCGGTCCTAACAACCACCGCCACCGCATTGGGGACGGGCTTAATCGACTCGTTACAGGCATTCTTCGGCCAGAGCGGAACAGCACCACAACAAGAGTCCTGCCTACCCCGAAAATCTTCGCGTCCTCTTATCGAACAATCGGTGTCGAGTTGCTGAATGTCCCACCACAGCGATTCTCCTGGCCGGCGCTTGCCGTCCAGCCTCGATCGTGGAGCGTCCGAACTAGGCCTCTCCCGGCGAGGGCGCTGGTCTTGTGGTCCGGCGCGAGTTTCCCCGTCAGCCACATCAGCTCGACGTTGCGCTGCGCCTCACGCTCCAGACGCCGACTCGACTGCACCCGGTTCAGGTAGCCGTAGATGTAGAGCTTCAACAGCATCGCCGGATGGTAGGGCGGCCGACCCGTCGCCGCTGGCACAACCTCGAAGCCCAGCCCGCCAAGTTCCAGCTCGTCCACGAAGACATCGACCACCCGGACGGCATTGTCCTCACCGACGTATCGTCGAGGCAGCTCGGCAGGAGCGCCGGCTGCCAGCGGTTCTCACCTTCGACGAAACGGCTCATCAGCGCCCCCTCAACCCGTTCTCAGGAGTGTGCGCTGCTTCGCGTTTTTACACAGCCTCAGTCAGAAGCGGCCGTTTGCCGGACAATGACGGCCGCGCCGACCGCGGAACATTGAAGGTATGGAGCGGGCGGGGGGAATCGAACCCCCGACATTCAGCTTGGGAAGCTGACGTTCTACCTCTGAACTACGCCCGCGTTTGGCTGTGATTTCGACGCTTGACCGAGCCCCGACGGAGCGTATGCGGTTTACACAGACCGTTCCGCGCCCGTTCCCTTAGCCGGGTTTTGAAGGGGCCTCAAGCGCCTACGATGGCGCCGATGGCAAGCCCTGCTCGGGCTGCCCCGCGAGGGGGCGGGCCGCCGCAGCAGCCTTCTCGGCGACCTCCTGCGGCGGATCCCTCGCAAAGAGTCTCCAGCGCTTGCGAAGGCGACGCCTCCCACTCCGTCGCGCTGGCTCCCGGCCGGCTGGCCTCACCCTCGAGTTCCCAGCGGATGGCCCTCGCCGCCGCCCCCGCCCCCAGAAAATCTCGGGTGGCTTCGGCTTCATCTTCATTGCCTACAAATCAAGTAGGAATTTAGGTGGCGGCAAGGGCTGTTCAGCGGCGCCGTCCGGCGCTTTAAGGAAACCGATGAAAATCAAGGCACTCATTCTTGCCGTCACCGCCGCCTTCTTGGCCGGCGCCGGACCCAGCCGGGCCGCGCCGGACGAGATCCTCAACGTCTCCTACGACGTCTCGCGCGAGCTGTTCGCCGACATCAACACGGCCTTCACCGCCGACTGGGCCAAGCAGGGCAAGGGCCAGATCACGGTGAAGCAGTCCCACGCCGGGTCCTCCAGCCAGGCCCGCGCCGTGCTGGAAGGACTGCAGGCCGACGTCGTCACCTTCAACCAGGTGACCGACGTGCAGGTGCTGCACGACAAGGGCAAGCTGATCCCGGCCAACTGGCGCGACCGCCTGCCCAAGCGCAGTTCGCCCTTCTACTCCCTGCCCGCCTTCCTGGTGCGGGCGGGCAACCCCAAGAACATCAAGACCTGGGACGACCTGGCCCGTCCGGGCGTCGGCGTGGTGATCCCCAACCCGAAGACCTCGGGCAACGGGCGCTACACCTACCTCGCCGCCTACGCCTATGCGCTGGACAAGAACCGGGGCGACCAGGCCAAGGCCAAGGAATTCGCCCGCAAGGTGCTGGCCAACGTCGTCGTCTTCGACAGCGGCGGCCGCGCGGCGACCACGACCTTCATCGAGAAGGGCCTGGGCGACGTGCTGGTCACCTTCGAGGCCGAGGCCCACGGCACGGCCAAGACTGTGGGCGCGGGCAAGGTGGCGGTGGTCACGCCGCCGGTCAGCCTGCTCGCCGAATTCCCGGTGACGGTGGTGGACAAGGTGGCCGACGCCCGCGGGTCGCGCGAGGTCGCCACGGCCTACCTGAACTTCCTCTACACTCCGGCCGGCCAGAATATCCTCGCCCAGCACTTCTACCGGGTCAGCGACCGCACCGTGTCGGCCAAGTACAAGCAGCAGTTCACCCCCACCCGCCTGCTGACGGCGGAAGAGGTGCTGGGCGGCTGGGACAAGGTCGCCAAGGAACACCTCGCCGCGGGCGGCATCCTCGACCAGGTGTTCGAACGGCAATGAGGCGCCGCTCGCGGGGGGCGATGCCGGGCTTCGGCCTGACCATGGGCGTGACGGCTGCCTACCTCAGCCTGATCGTCCTGGCGCCCCTCGCAGCGCTTCTCTTCAAGGCGAGCGGCCTGGGCTGGACAGAGTTCTGGGCCGCCGTCACTTCGCAGCGGGCGCTCTCGACGTATCGACTGACCCTGACCTGCGCGGCGGGGGCGACGGCGTTCAACGCCGCCTTCGGATTCCTGCTGGCCTGGATACTGGCCCGCTACCGCTTCGCGGGCCACAAGCTGCTCGACGCCATGATCGACCTGCCCTTCGCCCTGCCGACGGCGGTGGCGGGCATCGCGCTTTCGGCCATCTTCGCGCCGACCGGCTGGGCGGGCTCGTGGCTCGAACCCGCCGGGATCAAGGTGGCCTACGCGCCGATGGGCGTGGTGCTCGCCATGGCCTTCACCAGCCTGCCCTTCGTGGTGCGCAGCCTCCAGCCCATCCTCGAAAGCTTCGAGCCCGAGATCGAGGAAGCCGCCTTCACCCTGGGCGCCGCCGACCTGTCGGTGTTCGCGCGGGTGATCTTCCCAGAAGCCCTGCCCGCCCTGCTGGCCGGATGCGCCCTGGCCTTCTGCCGATCGCTGGGCGAGTTCGGCGCGGTGATCTTCATCGCCGGCAACATCCCCGGCTACACCGAGATCAGCGCCCTCTTGACCTTCATCCGGCTGGAGGAGTTCGACTATCCGGGCGCCGCCGCCCTGGCCACGGCCTTGCTGGCCGTCTCCTTCGTCACCCTGCTCGCCACCAACGCCCTCCAGCGCTGGCAGCTCGTGCGGGCGGTCGGCCGATGAGGACTCGCGCCGGCGACAGCCCCGCCGTCAGGGGTGCCCTGATCGGGACCGGCCTGGTCCTCTCCATCCTGTTCTTCGGCGGCCCGCTGGCGGCCGTGTTCGTCCGGGCGCTGGGCGAAGGCTGGACCGTCTACGCCGGCAAGCTGGCCGATCCCTTCACCCTGCATGCCGTCTGGCTGACGGTGCTGACGGCGGTCGTCGTCGTGCCCGTGAACGTCTTCTTCGGCGTCTGCGCCGCCTGGGCGATCACCCGCCACCGCTTCCCCGGCAAGCGGCTGCTGACCACGCTGATCGAGGTTCCGGTCTCTGTCTCCCCCATCGTCGCGGGGGTCGCCTACCTCTTCCTCTACGGCTCGCAGGGGCTGCTGGGGCCCTGGCTGGCCGAGCACGGCTGGCGGGTCATGTTCACCGTCCCGGCCATCTTCCTGGCCAGCGCCTTCGTCACGGCCCCCTATGTCGCCCGCGAGCTGATCACCGTCATGCAGGCCCAGGGCGTCGAGGACGAGGAAGCGGCCCTGACCCTGGGCGCCAGCGGACTCCAGACCTTCGCCAAGGTCACGCTGCCCAACATCCGCTGGGCGCTGCTCTACGGCGTCCTGCTCTGCAACGCCCGGGTCATGGGCGAGTTCGGCGCGGTCTCGGTCGTCTCCGGCAAGATCAGGGGCGAGACCAACACCCTGCCCCTGCACATCGAGCTGCTGTTCAACGACTACAACTCCACCGGCGCGTTCGCGGCGGCTTCGGTGCTGGCGCTGCTGGCGCTGGTCACCTTGGCGGCGAGGTCGGCCGCGGAACTGCGACACCGGCGGACTGGCGGGAGTTGAGGCGGCTGTCGGGGGCCGCTGGCCGGGTCAGGACCAGTATCGGCGGACGCGGCGGGGCGGGGCGCCAGCACCTCGGCGTAAGCGTCGAACATCGCCTGCTCGTCGAATTCGCGCACGGCCTTGGCCCGGTTGGCCGCGCCCACCCGACGCCGCAGCGCCGCGTCCCGCAACAGCGGCCGAAGCACCGCCGCGAGGGCGTGATCGTCGGGGTCGCAGAGGTAGCGGAGGTTTTCCGCCGCCACCATGTGCGCGATGTCGCCGACCCGGGTCGAGGCGACCGGCAGCGCCATCGCCATGGCCTCGATGACCGACAGCGGCATCTGCTCGGTGTCCGACGACAGCGCGAAGATGTCGAAGGCGCGGTAGGCCGGGGACGGGTCCTGCAGGGCGCCCGTGAAATTCACCACCTCGGCAAGCCCAAGCTCCGCCGACAGCGCCTCCAGTCTGGCGCGCTCGGGGCCGTCTCCGACAATGTCCAGGCGAAAGACCAGCCCTTCGTCGATCAGCAGCCTCGCCGCCCTCAGCAGGCGGCCGAGGTTCTTTTCCGGGCGCATGCTGGCGACGGCGCCTATGCAGGGGGGCGTGGCCGCAGGCCGTGAAGCGGGGGGATCGAAGCGCCTGAGGTCGATGGCGTTGGGCACGTAGCGCATCCGCCGGGGCGGCAACCGCCATACCTCGCGAGCGAGCCGCACCAGCGTCAGCGACGGCAGGATCACCGTGCTTCGCCGCAGGGCCATCCGGCGCATCAGCACCCGCCGCCCGATCTGTACGGAGCGCTCCTCGGGGCCGAAGCCATCCTCGATGTGCACATGGCGTATGCCGACCGACAGGTTGGCCAGCACCCACTCGATGGAACCCCAGTTGTGGGTGACCAGCACATCGGGGGCGAGCGCCTCGAGCATCCGGCGGATGGCCCGAAGATTGGCCAGCAGCGCGCCGCGCCGCATCGTCACGTCCGGGAAACGGACATCGAGGTCCGGCGAAATTCGCTCGGCGCATTCCCGGCGGCCGTTGATCGAGACGATGGCATGGCGCCACGCCGTTCCGTGATGGTTGATCAGGTTGATGAAGCGCACCTGAGGGCCGCCGATGTCGAAGTTCGGAAACACGCTGAGCAGCAGAGGCCGTGGCGGCGGGCTCATGCCGCGTGCGTTTCTATGGCCAGCCGCAGGAAGTCCGCTTCGGCGGCGACCGGGCGCCAGCCCAGGTCACGCTTGGCGTCCTCGCAGTCGAAGGTGGCCACAAGCCCGCGCGAGAGCAGGTCGCGGCGGGACGGCGGGTCGGCGCGGCGCCCCCCTGCCCGCTTGATCAGCCACTTGCCGAATTCCTGACCCCAGATGAGCGCCGGCAGGCTGGGGTGGAACTTCAGCGGCCGCCCGGTCGCCTGGGCCAGCGCCGCGACATAGGCCCGCGCGCTCGGGCGCGTATCGCCCACGAGGTTGTAGCAGCGCCCCTCCACGCCGCTCGCCCGCGCGGCAAGGAGGATGGCCTGCGCGACATCCTGGACCAGCACGAAGGGCAACGGGTTGCGGCCAGCGTTCCACCCCACGCAATGCTGCTCGTTGTTGAACAGGCCAAGCCCGCTGTGGAAGGGAGACGCGGCCTCCCCGACGACCAGGCCCGGCCGGAGCAGGCAGACGGGCAGGCCCTGGCGGGCGTGCAGTTCCAGCAGCATCACCTCGCACAGCGCCTTGGCCCGCGCGTAATCGGCCCGCATTTCGGGCATGGGATCTGGCGGCGTGGCGCCGGTCACGACGCCAGGCTGCGGCCCCAGGTACAGCGCCGCGATGGAGCTGACGTGGACGAGGCGCTCCACACCGGCGTCGAGGCAAGCCCGCGCCACTGTCTCGGCCCCGCCGACCATCGCCCCGTTCACCTGCTCGAAGCCGCCGCCGCCGCCGCCGTGGGCGAGGTTGACCACCACCGGCGCGCCGTCGATGGCGCGGCGCACGGCTTCGGCGTCCCGGATGTCGCCCCGGTGCAGCTCCACCTCTTCGCAGCCGAACGCCTCGGGCAGGTTGCGGATCGAGCGCGCCAGGACGGAAACCCTCGCCCCATCGGCCAGCAGCGCGCGGACGGTCTCGGCGCCGATGAAGCCCGTGCCGCCGAGCACGGCGACGTCTGCGGACCGGCTGGGGGCGGCGCGCCTTTCCGGCGATGGGGCGGGCGGCGCGGCGATGGCGGGATCGAAGGCGCTCTCGGCGATCATCTCGCAGGCCCGGACGACCCCCGCCCCGAAGGCTCCGTCGCACTCCGGCGCAGCGCCCTCGTCCAGGGCCGTGTGGAAGGCGCCGATGCTGGCCTTCATGCTGCGGAAAAAGCCGTCGCCGCGGGGGCGCAGGCGCAAGGTGGAGAGGGCATAGCCGCCCGCATTGCCCACCGCGCCCGCGAGGATCGCCCCGGCCGTGCGCCCGCCGGAAACGAGGCTGTCGACCGCCTCCAGCCAGCGGGTGCGCCCCTGGGCGTAGAACCTGTTGGCCAGCATGTCGGCGACCAGCAGCCCGTCGTCGCAGACCACGCTGACCTGCCAGACGGGAAAGCCCTCGCCGACCGAGAAGCGGAGTTGCGCGGGCAGGGCCCCGCAGGCCAGGCTGGCGGTGACGGCCCGGACCATATGGACGCCGGGCGCGATCTCGGCAGCCGATCCGGCGACCGCCTTCACCCCCTGCACGGTCCCGGCGAGGCTGGCGATCTGGGACAGCGGATGCACCGCCTGTTCGAGCAATATGTTGCCCGTGGCGTGGAACATCCAGTGGCCGAACTGCCTGGCCGCCAACTGGCGCAGCGGCATGTTGTAGATGCAGTCCACGAAGCAGGCCCGGCCGTAGGTTCCCGCCGCCACGGCCCGGCGCAGGCTGGCGAAGGCCGGGTGGAAGACGAAGTTCTGGTTCACGCCCAGCGTCGCGCCCGCCCGGGCCGCGAGCGCCTGCAATTCCTCGCAGGCCGCCCGCGATGTCGCCATGGGCTTTTCGATCAGCACCGGGCAGCCGATCTCCAACAGCGGGCGGGCCGCCTTCTCGTGCAGGTCGGGCGGGACGAGGATGTGGGCCGCGTCCGGCCTCGCCCCGGCGGCCAGCGCCTCGTCGACCGAACGATAGACGGCGTTGGCGCCGCAGGTCTTCGCCAGGCGTGAGGCCGCGCCCAGGTCGGGGTCCGCGACCACGGCCACGCGGGCGCCGCCCTGCCCTTTCAGCACCTCGGCATGGACGGCGGCGATGTTCCCCGCCCCGACCAGCAGGATGTTGCGCGCGCGGCGGCCGACGACGACGGCGCGGCTTGATCCCTCTTCCAGGCGCGGCCGCACCTGGGCCTCCACGGGGCGGTCGAAGGAATGGAGGACCAGGCGGGTGCTCATGGGTTCGCGCGACATCTCGTTGGGATCGCCCTCGCCTCGCACATCCGGCCGCGCGCCAGACGATCATTTGGTGGAGCCCGCGGCGGGAAGCGGACCCGGCATCAAAAGACGTGGTTCGGGTCCCGGTCCCCGGCCTACGACCCAAGCCCGGACTTCGATTACTCCGACCAGGGGCCGCTCATGCCGATCGCCGAGGATGTTCGTCTTGGCAGTAACGTCACGATCCGCCACCCCGGCCTCGTGAACCTCTACGGCTGCCGGATCGGCGACGAGACGCGCCTGGGGACATTCGTCGAAATACAGAAGGACGCCTCGGTCGGCGCGCGCTGCAAGGTGTCGTCCCACACCTTCATCTGCGAAGGTGTCAGCATCGAGGACGAAGTGTTCATCGGCCACGGCGTGATGTTCACCAACGACCTGTACCCCAGGGCCACCACGCAAGCCGGTACGCCGCAGAGCTCCGACGACTGGTGCGTCCTGCCGACCATCGTGGGACGCGGCGCCTCCATCGGCTCGAACGCGACCATCCTTCCCGGCCTCAGGATAGGCCGGGGCGCGGTCGTCGGCGCCGGCGCCATCGTGACCCGCGACGTGCCCGACCACGCCATCGTCGCGGGCAGTCCCGCCCGCATCATGGGCGACGCAAGACGCCCGCAGGCCGCCGTGGCCGCATACCTCTGACGGCAGCAAGGATCATCGGACATGATCGGCGTCGCGATCATCGGCTACGGCTACTGGGGCCCGAACCTGGCGCGGTGCTTCGCCGAGACGGATGGCTGCCGCGTGGTCGCGGTGGTCGACCCGTCGCCGGCGGCGCTGGCCCGCGCGGCCAGGCGCCATCCCCAGGCCCGCCTGTTGCCCGACTGGCGCGAGGCCCTGGCCGATCCCGAGATCGACGCCGTGGCCATCGCCACGCCGGTTGGCGCCCACTACGAAATCTCGCTGGCGGCGCTGCGGTCGGGACGGCACGTCCTGGTCGAAAAGCCGATGACCGAGACCTCCGTCCAGGCGCGGCGTCTGATCGAGGAGGCCGAAAAGCGCGGCCTGACGCTGCTGGTCGACCACACCTTCATATATTCGCCCGCCGTCATGAAGACGAAGGAGTTGATCAAGTCCGAGAGCTTCGGCGAAGTCTATTACTACGACTCGACGCGGGTTAACCTTGGCCTGTTCCAGCGCGACGTGAACGTGATCTGGGACCTCGCGGTCCACGATCTGGCCATCCTGCACCATGTGCTGGACAGCCCGCCGGTCGCCATCTCCTCCAACGGCGTCAGCCATGTGCCGGGCGCGCCGGAAAACATGGCCCACCTGACGGTCTATCTGGAGAGCGGCGCGGTCGCCCACCTCAACGTCAACTGGCTCGCGCCGCTGAAGGTGAGGCAGGTGATGATCGGCGGCAGCCGCCGGATGATCGTCTGGAACGACCTCGAACCCAGCGAGAAGATCCGGGTCTACGACAAGGGCGTCAGCCTGACCGACGACCTGGAGGAGATCTACAACATCAGGGTCAGCTACCGGGTCGGCGACATGTGGGCGCCGGTGCTGGCGACCACCGAGCCCCTGCTCGCCGAAACCGCCCACTTCATCGACTGCATCGCGACGGGCCGCTCGCCCCTCACCAACGGCCGCCTCGGATCGCAGGTGGTGGAGATGCTCGAAGCCGCCACCCAATCGATGAGGATGCGCGGCCACCCGATCGAGCTGAGCCTGCAACGGAGAGCCTCTTGATCCCCTTCCTCGACCTGAAGGCCCAGCAACGGCTGCTGGAACCGGCGCTCGTCGCGGCGGCGGCCGAGGTGATCGCCGGCGGGCGCTATACCCTCGGACCGCAGACGACGGCGTTCGAGGCCGCGTTCGCCGAATACTGCGGCTGCGCGGACGCGGTCGCGGTCAGCAGCGGGACGGCGGCGCTGCACCTGGCGCTGCTGGCGGCCGGGGTGCGGCCGGGGGACGAGGTCATCACCACCCCCGCCACCTTCGTCGCCACCGTGGCGGCCATCCAGTACGCCCAGGCCACGCCCCGGCTGGTCGACATCGATCCGGTGACCTGGACCATGGACCCCGCCCGGCTGGAGGCGGCCATCACGCCGCGCACCCGGGCCGTCGTTCCGGTTCACCTGCACGGCCGGATGGCGGACATGAAGGCCATTCGCGAGATCGCCGACGCCCACGGCCTCGCCGTCATCGAGGACGCCGCCCAGGCCCACGGCGCACGCGACGCCGAGGGCCGTCCGGCGGGCGCGCACGGCGACATGGGCTGCTTCAGCTTCTATCCCGGCAAGAACCTCGGCGCCTGCGGCGAAGGCGGGGCGATCACCACCGACCGGCCCCACCTGGCCGGCCGCCTGAGGCTGCTGCGGGACTGGGGCCAGCCGCGCAAGTACGTCCACGCCGTCAAGGGCTTCAACTATCGCCTGGACGAGATGCAGGCCGCGATGCTGAACGTGAAGCTGCCTCACCTGCCGGGATGGACGCGGGCCCGCCGCCGGGCCGCCGCCCGCTACGACGCCAACCTCGACGCCATCGGCGTGAGCCACGCGGCGCCTGGCGGCGACGACCATGTCTATCACATCTACGCCGTGCGGATTTCGGACCGCGACACCGTCCGCGCGCGCCTAGCGCGGGAGGTCGAGACCGCGATCCACTATCCGACCCCCGTGCACCTCCAGCCCGCCTACGCCGACTGCGGCTATGGGCGGGGCGATTTCCCGGTCAGCGAGAGGCTGGCCGAGGAGACGCTGTCGCTGCCGCTGTTCCCCGGGATAACCGACGAGCAGATCGACGCCATCACCGGCGCCCTCGCCCGGGCGCTCGGGCCCGCGCGGCGGCTGGTCGGCGAGGCGGTCTGAGGTGGGCGCGGTCCGCACCGTCCGGGCCGTCCACGGGCTGGAGCCGATCCGGCCGGACCCGCCCTACGAGATCGCGTTCGCCCGCGACCTGGCCAGGCGCTGCACGCCCGGAGAGATCGCCGCGCTCTACCGCCGCTTCAGCGCGGGGGAGGACCACATCGACTACCTGATGCGGCGGACCTGCGTGCGCGCCCTGGCCCGGCGCTGCGGCCACGGCCTGCGCATCGGCCCGCACGTCGGCCTTCGCCATCCCGAGACCTTCGAGATCGGCGACGGGGTGGTGATCGGCGAGCAGGCGGTCATCCATGGACGCCACGACGGCGCCTGCGTGATCGGCGACAAGGTGTGGATCGGCCCGCAAGCCTACCTCGACGCCCGCGACATGGTGCTCGGCGACAACGTCGGCTGGGGCCCCGGCGCGAAGCTTCTCGGCTCGACCCACACCGGCGAGCCGCTGGACCGCGCGATCATCGCCACCGACCTGCTGATCGCCCCGACCGTGGTCGAGGCCGGCGCCGACATCGGCGTCAACGCCGTGCTCCTGCCGGGCGTGAGGATCGGCGAGGGCGCCATCGTCGGCGCGGGGGCGGTGGTCGTCGCCGACGTCCCCGCCTTCGCCAAGGTCGCCGGGGTCCCCGCCCGCGTGATCGGCCGCCGCGATCAAGCCAGGATTCCTGAAGGAGACGTCCATGAGCCCGACCCCGTATGACCTGACCGGCGCCAAGGTGCTCGTCACCGGCGGCGCCGGCTTCATCGGCAGCCACACCGTCGCCCGACTGGTCGAGGCGGGCGCGGGCGAGGTCATCGTCATCGACGACATGGTCCGGGGACGCCCGGAGAACCTCGCCGCGACGTTGCCGAGCGGCCGGGTGCGGCTGGTGCACGGCGACATCTGCAACCGCGCGGTGATGGCGAACCTGGTGGCCGGTTGCGACACCGTCTTCCACCTCGCCGCCCTGCGCATCACCCAGTGCGCCGTCGAGCCCAGGCGCGCGGTCGAGGTGATGATCAACGCCACCTACGACCTCCTCGACCTCTGCGTGGAGCATCAGGTCCGCAAGGTGGTGATGGCGTCCTCGGCCTCGGTCTACGGCATGGCCTCGGTCTTCCCGACGACGGAAACGCACCACGGCTACGGCAACCGCACCCTCTACGGCGCGGCCAAGATGTTCGGCGAGGGAATGCTGCGCAGCTTTCACGAAACCTATGGGCTCGACTACGTCGCGCTGCGCTATTTCAACGCCTACGGCCCGGCCATGGACGTGCACGGCCGCTATACAGAAGTGCTGATCCGCTGGATGGAGCGGCTGGCGGCGGGGCTGCCGCCCAAGGTGTTCGGCGACGGGCGGCAGACGCTCGACATGATCCACGTCGACGACATCGCGCGGGCCAACCTGCTGGCCGCCACCGCGCCCGCGACCGACGTGACGCTGAACATCGCCAGCGGCCGGGAGACCAGCCTTCTCGAACTGGCGCAGATCGTCTCCGAACTGATGGCCTCCGAATCGCTGCCGCCGATCCACGAGGCCGAGAAGGTCGCCAGCCCCGTCACGCGGCGGCTGGCCGACATCAGCCAGGCCGCCGCCGTGATCGGCTTTGCGCCCGAAGTCCCGCTGCGGGAGGGCCTGGTCGGACTGGTGGACTGGTGGCGCGCGGAGAAGGCCAAGAACGGCCGGGCGCCGGGATGGGCGGCGTGATCCCCATCGCAAGGCCCCTGCTGGGCGAGGCCGAGGCCGAGGCCGCCGCCGAGGTCGTCCGCTCCGGCTGGCTCAGCCAAGGGGCGCAGGTCGCCGCGTTCGAGCGGGAGTTCGCCGACTATGTCGGCGCCCCCCACGCCTGCGCGGTGTCCAACTGCACCACCGCCTTGCACCTGGCCCTGCTGGCCGTGGGCGTAGGGCCGGGGGACGAGGTGATCACCCCCAGCCACAGCTTCATCGCCGCCCCCAACGTGATCCGCACCTGCGGGGCCACGCCCGTCTTCATCGACGTGGAGCCGCACAGCCGCAACATGGACCCGGACCTGCTGGAGGCGGCGATCACCCCGCGCACCCGGGCGATCCTGTGCGTCCATCAGGCCGGGCTGCCCTGCGACCTGGCGCGGATACTGCCGCTGGCCAAGGCCCACGGCCTGCCGGTCATCGAGGACGCCGCCTGCGCCGCCGGATCGGAAATCCGGCTGGGCGGGCATTGGGAAGCGGTCGGCGCGCCGTACGGCGACATCGCCTGCTTCTCCTTCCACCCGCGCAAGGTGATCACCACCGGCGAGGGCGGGATGCTGACCACCCGGTGCGCCGACTGGGACGCCAGCTTCCGGGCTATGCGCCAGCACGGCATGTCGGTCGCCGACACCGTTCGGCACCAGTCGAGCCGGATCATCTTCGAGGACTACCCGGTCAGCGGCTTCAACTACCGCATGACCGACATGCAGGCCGCGATAGGCCGCCACCAGTTGCAGCGCCTCGACGACATCGTCGCCCAGCGCCGCGCCCTGGCGGCGGCCTATGCCGAGCGGCTGGAGGGCCTGCCGGTCGACCTGCCCACCGAGCCCGAATGGGCGCGGAGCAACTGGCAGAGCTACAGCGTCGGCCTGCCGCCCGGCGCCGACCAGGCCCGCGTGATGCAGGCGATGCTCGACGCCGGGGTGGCGACGCGCCGGGGCATCATGTGCTCGCACCTGGAAGGCGCCTATGCCGGCGCCCCGGCCCCGGCCCTGCCCCACTCGGAAGCGGCCCATCTGCGGCGCATCCTGCTGCCGCTCTATCCGCTGATGATCTCCGGCGACCAGGCCCATGTGGCGAAGGCGCTGAAGGCGGCGCTCGAGGCCGAACCCGTGGCGCGGGCCGCCGCCAAGGTCGTCGCATGACGGCCACCACGCTCGATCCCGGCCCCCGCGCCGTCCGCATTCGGCCAGCGACCGGCTGGGCGCGGCTCAATGTCGCCGAACTCTGGCAGGCCCGCGAACTGCTCTACTTCCTCGTCCTGCGGGAGGTGAAGGTCCGCTACAAGCAGGCGGCCATCGGCGTCGGCTGGGCGATCCTGCAGCCGGTGCTGGCGGTGCTGATCTTCAGCGTCATCTTCGGCCACTTCGCCAGGATGCCGACCGGCGACACGCCCTATGTGGTGTTCGCCTTCTGCGCCGTCCTGCCCTGGACCTATTTCTCCGAGGCGGTGCGAAGAAGTTCGATAGGGCTGGTCAGCGATTCGGAACTTGTCCGCAAAGTCTATTTCCCGCGGCTGATCCTGCCCCTGGCGCTGGTGACCGCGCCGCTGGTCGATTTCGCGGCGGGCCTCGCGGTGCTGCTGGCCCTGCTGGCCTTCTACGGCGTCACGCCGACGCCCTACATCCTGCTGCTGCCGGTCTTCCTGCTCGTCGCCCTGGCGCTGGCGCTGTCGGTGGGCCTGTGGCTGGGGCCGCTGAGCGTGCGCTACCGCGACGTGATGCACGCCCTGCCGTTCATGGTCCAGGTCTGGCTCTACGCCACCCCCGTCGCCTATCCGGCCGCCATCGTCCCCGAGCGGTGGAAGCTGCTCTACAGCCTCAATCCGATGGTCGGCGTGATCGAGGGCTTCCGCTGGGCGCTGCTGGGCTCCAGCCAGCCGGATTTCCGCGCCATGGCGATCAGCATCGCCATCATCGCCGCCTCCCTCGCGCTCGGCGTCTTCTACTTCCGCAAGATGGAGCGGTCCTTTGCAGACCTCATCTAGCCGCGAGATCGCCATCCGCGCCGAAGGTCTCGGCAAGCAGTACCTGCTCGGCGCCCCGCAGCGGGGGGCCAACTCGCTGCGCGACGCGGTGGCGGCCGGATTCAGCGGCCTGGGCAGGCGAGGCCCGGCGCGGCCGAAGTTCTGGGCGCTGAGCGACATCTCCTTCGAAATCCGCCACGGCGAGAACGTCGGCATCCTGGGCCTCAACGGCGCGGGCAAGAGCACGCTGCTGAAGATACTGTCGCGGGTGACGCAGCCCACGAAAGGCGAGGCCGTCGTCCACGGCCGCCTCGGCTGCCTGCTGGAGGTCGGCACCGGCTTCCACGGCGAGCTGACAGGGGCCGAGAACATCTTCCTCTACGGCGCGATCCTGGGCATGAACAAGGCCGAGATCGCCCGAAAATTCGACGCCATCGTCGCCTTCGCCGAGATCGGCGACTTCATCGGCACGCCGGTGAAGCGGTATTCCAGCGGCATGTACGTGCGCCTGGCCTTCTCGGTCGCGGCGCACCTGGAACCGGACATCCTGCTGCTGGACGAGGTGCTGTCGGTCGGCGACCTGCCCTTCCAGCGCAAGTGCATCGCCTTCGTGAAGGCGCTTCAGGAGCGCCGGGCGACGATCCTGTTCGTCTCGCACAACATGTTCAGCATCAAGACGATGTGCGACCGGGTGATCTACATCCGGCAGGGCCGCGTACAGTTCGACGGGCCGACGGAGCAGGGCATCGCCCTCTACGAAGCCGACTGCCGCCTGAGCGCCGTACCCTGGGCGGGCGCGGCGGGCGCCGCAAACGCCGAGGCGGCGCCGGTCGTCGTCACCGACGTCGCCATGCTGGACGAGACGGGCGCGCCCCGCACGGTGTTCAGCCACGGCGAGCCGATGAGGCTGCGGATCGACTACGAGGTGCGCGAGCCCCTCGACGCGCCGAACCTCATCGTCGCCATCGTCCGCTCGGACGGGGTCGCCTGCTGCAACTTCAGCACCGCCCTGGACGGCGCGGCCATCGACCCCATGCCGGGACGCGGCCGCATCGAGCTGCTTACCCCGCCGCTCACGCTGGTCGCGGAGCTTTACAAGGTCGAGATCCTCGTTCGGGAAAAGGGCTTCCAGAGGCTGCTCTGCGGCCAGCACGGCGGCAGCTTCCACGTGCGCGACGACGTGCTCGACATGCATTTCGGCGTCTTCCACGAGGCCGGAACCTGGACCGCGCGGGGGGACCCGCGCCTGGCCGCCGCGCCCCGGAACATGGGAGCCCTCGCATGAGCGGCCTCGACGTCATCGTGCCCTGCTACAACTACGACCGCTATCTGCGGCAGTGCGTCTCCAGCGTCCTGCGCGAGACCCGCCTGCCGGTGCGGGTGCTGATCATCGACGACGCCTCCAGCGACCGTAGCGCGGAAGAGGCCCTCCGGCTGGCGGCCGACGACGGCCGCGTCGAGGTCAGTATCCACACGTCGAACCGGGGCCACATCGCCACCTACAACGAGGGGATAGACTGGGTCCGGCAAGACTACATGCTGCTGCTTTCGGCCGACGACATGGTCGCGCCCGGCGCGCTCGTGCGGGCGGTCGCACTGATGGAGGCGCGGCCCGACGTCGCCTTCGTGTTCGGCCGGGCGACCCGTTTCCGGTCGGAGGACGAGCTTCCGACCGAGGGCGAAGACGGCGAAACCGGCGACCGGATCGTGCCGGGCTGGGATTTCATCGGCAGGCTCTGCCACAGTTCGATGAACCCGGTCGAGACGGCGACGGCGGTGGTGCGCAGCGCGGTCCAGAAGCGGGTCGGAGGCTACGCGCCGGAACTGCCGCACTCCGGCGACCTGGAGATGTGGCTGAGATGCGCCCGGCACGGCCGTGTCGGCGAGATCGCCGCCGTGCAGGCGTTCGTCCGGCTGCATGGCGCCAACATGCGCGACGGCTATTGCGGGACGGGCGACCTGGGCGACTACCTTCAGCGCCGGGACGCCTTCGTATCTTTCTTCGACCAGGCCGAAGACAGCGCGTTGCGGACCGTGGCGCTCAGCGTGCTGGCGCAGAACCTGCTGTGGGAGGCGTCGCGGGCCGTGGAGGCGGGGCGCGAATGCTCCGGGTTCGTGGCCCTGGCCCTCGATATCCACCCCGTCATCCAGCAGACGCCGCAATACCGGCGGCTGGCGATCAAGCGCGGGCTGCACCGCGTGCTGGGCGCGGGGCGCCGCAGCGCCGTGGCCTAGAATGGGAGGGCGGGTCCATGTTGCTTGCCGAACGCCTCAACCAGATGCGCTTCGAGACGGCCGCGTCGGCCATGCGCGGCACCCGGCCGGTCGCGCCGGGCGACAGGGACTTCACGGTCCTGTCGATGGTCCGGCGCAAGGACCTGATGGCCTACCTGCTGGCTATCAAGTCCTTCGCCTTGCGGGCGAGGCCGGCGCGCATCGTCGTCGTCGCCGACCCCACGCTGGAGCGGGCCGACACGGACCTGATCCGGCGGCATGTGCGCGGGGTGGAGGTGCGCGAGGCGGGCGAGTTCAGACGCCCCGCCCTGCCCGTCGGCGGCACCTGGGAGCGGCTGTCGGCCATCGCGGCCCTCAACAGCGAGTGTTCGGTGGTCCAGCTCGACGCCGACACCGTGACCCTGGGCGAGGTCCCCGAGGTGGTCGAGGCGGCGCTCTCCGGCTGGTCCTTCGTGCTGCGGCCCGAGCCCGGCGAGCAGATCGTCGACCTCGCCAGGGCCGCCGCCGTCGGCCGTCGCAAGCTGGAGGAATCGGCCCACATCCAGGCCGTCGCCGAGTCGCGGCTGATGGAGCTGTCCGATCCCCACACGCGCCGCTACGTCCGGGGATGCTCGGGCTTCACGGGCTTCGGGCGCGGCGCGCTGGACCCCCTCGCCCTCGACGACCTGTCCGGGCAGATGCGCGGGCTGCACGGCGAACGCTGGAACGAGTGGGGGTCGGAACAGGTGGCCTCCAACCTCCTGGCGGCGAGCGCGCCCGCAGCCTTCATGCTGCCGCACCCGCGCTACTGCAACGCCGACCACCAGACGCGGGCCACGGTGCTGGCGCACTACATCGGCTATGTGCGCTTCAGGACCCGCGCCTACGAGAACCATGCGCGCCAGGCCGCGCGCACCCTGTCGCGGGGCGAGGACCGCCTGGCCGCCCATGGCTGAGCGATCCAGCAAATGACGTAGCGGCCCCCGGACGCCGCGCGAAGCTCACGCTCCCCCGACCGGAGGCCGCGATGCGCCGCACCCTGCTCCCGCTTCTGCTCGCCTTCGTCGCCCAGGCCTGCGGCCCCGGGGGCGCCAACGCCACCGAGGACTTCCAGGCGACCTATAGGGGAAAGCTGGCCACCTTCTCCGTCAGCAACGACGGTCCCGCGCCCCTGGCCGCCCGGGTGGTTTCCTTCGGCCAGGTCTTCCCGCCGGGAAGGATCGGCCCGCGCAGCAGACTGTCGGTGACGCTCGGCGGCATCGCGGTCCAGGCCCAGATGGACGCCAAGGCCCTGAACCCGGACGGCTCGGTGCGCCATGCGGTGATGTCGGTGCGCATACCCCCGACCCGGCAAGGCTCCCGCCTGAAGGGGACGATATCGGCCAGCGGGTCCGCCGAGGCCGCGCCGCCGGCGCCGATAGCGGCGTCCGTTCCCCCGCTGAGGGTCGTGGTCCGTTTCAAGGGCGCCCGGACGGTCGACCTCGACCTGGCCGACGTGGCGCGTGGCCCACGGCCCAAGGCGTGGCTGGAGGGGCCGCTGGTGCGCGAGCAGCGATACCGGGCCAAGGCCGGCAAGCTGGACCTCGCCTTCGACGTGACGACACCGGCCGTGGGCCCGGCCCGGATCGACGTGATCTTCCGCAACGACGCCGCCCAGGACCGCACCATCGCCAAGGCGGCCTACGGCGTCGAGATCAGGCTGGAGGGACGGCTGTTCCATGAGGCCCCGATCGTGGTCCAGCATCCGTACCAGACCTGGCATGCGGAGATATATTCCGACGGCGCGCCGCCGCCCCGCGTGACCCCCGACACCCGGCAGTTGATCGCGCTCGGGGCAACGCCGCACTACGGCGCCTTCCAGCCCGACCCGGAGACCGTCGCCGCCATGCACGCCTCGGCGGCGCCGCGAGGCCCGCCGCTGGGCGGGACCGGCAACGTCACGCCCTACATGCCGACCACCGGAGGGCGCGCCGACATCGGCCCGCTGCCGGCCTGGGCGGTCTTCTACCTGCTCGACCCGTCGCGCCGGAACCACGAGACCCTGTTCGCCAACGCCGATGTCGCGGGCGCCGTGCCCTGGCACGTCAGGGACGTGGATCACGAGGGGCCGATCAGCGTGGACCGACACCCGAAGGTCTGGCTGGACTATCGCGGCGAGGCCGAGCCCGGCGTGCTGGAACGGAAATACGCGCCCACCGACGGCGTCTGGTCCATCGACGACGGGCACCAGCCCTCGCTCACCTACCTGCCCTACCTGCTGACCGGGTCGCAATACTATCGGGACGAGCTGGCGATGCAGGCGGGCTATGTCCTGCTGGCGATCAATCCGGTCTACCGCCGTGGCGCCGAGGGCAGCGTGCTCCCCGCCCAACTTCGCGGGATCGCCTGGAACCTCAGGACGCTGGCCACGGCGGCCTACATCCTGCCCACGTCCGACCCCTACCAAGCCTATTTCCAGGCCAAGCTGAAGTCGAACCTGGACGAGATGAACCGCCGCTTCGTCCAGGGCGGGGAAATGGCCGCCGCGGGCGAACTCGTCGGCTATGTGCCGGGGGCCTACGACGCGGACCACACCGCGCCCTGGCAGGACGACTACCTGGTCATGGTGCTGGGCTGGATCCATTCCATGGGCTTCGAGGAGGCCAGGCCCATCCTGGCGTGGATGACCAACTTCGTCGCCGGGCGCTTCACCAACGGCGCGCGCGGATACGACCCCCTCTACGGCACGCCCTATGTGCTCTACATCGCCGACCCGCGCTCGAAGGTCCCGCTGAACACCTGGGCCGCCGCCTTCAAGGCCAGCTTCGATCCGTCGAAAGGCGGCCTGACCTCGCTGGACAACCCGGACTGGGGCGGCGGATACGCCGCGCTCGCCCGCGCCTCGCTCGCCTCGCTCAACAACGCCGCGCCCTCGCCGCAGGCGGCGGCGGCCTATGCCTACGTCGAGGCTCAGACGCTCCGGCTGGAGGCCGCCTATGCAAAGGACCCCGCCTTCGCCATCGTCCTCAAAGAGGACGCGCGGTGAACGCCGTGGGGCCACGCGGCCTGCGCATCCTGTATCACCACCGGATCGCCGCTTCCGACGGGATGCGCGTGCACGTCGCCGAACTGGTCCAGGCCCTGCGCGACCAAGGCCATCTGGTGAAGCTGGTCGGTCCTGGCGGGCAGGAGGCCGAACAGGCGGCGGGCGACGCCGGCCGGCTGGAGCGTATCGCCGATGGCCTGCGCCGCCGCCTGCCCCGATGGGCGTTCGAAGTCCTTGAGCTGCTCTACAACGTACCCGCCTACGCGCGGCTTTCGGCCGCCGCGCGCGCCTTCAAGCCGGACGTGATCTACGAGCGCTACAACCTGTTCCTGCTCGCGGGGCTTTGGCTGCGGGTCCGGCGGCGGCTCCCAATGCTGCTCGAGATCAACTCGCCGCTCGCAGCCGAACGTTCGGCGCTCGGCCAGTTGCAGCTCGGGGCGGTCGGGAACCTGTGCGAACGGGCCCTGTGGCGCGGCGCCGACGCCGTGCTGCCCGTCACCTGCGTGCTGGCCGGGATCGTCCGGCGGACGCGCGGGCAGGCGACCGCGATCCACGTGATCCCCAACGGCGCGGACCCATCCGCCTCGCGGGCGGGGTACGACGCCGAGGCCATGCGCAGGCGGCTCGAAATCGGCCCGGAAGCGGTGGTTCTCGGCTTCGTGGGGTTCGTGCGGGCCTGGCACGGCGTCGGCTGGGCGCTCGAAGCCCTGGCCCATCTTCCGCCGCAGACGCATCTGGTGATCGTGGGCGACGGGCCGGCCCTGCCCGGTCTGCGGACCCGGGCCGGCGAACTGGGGCTGGACTCCCGCGTGCATCTGGTCGGCCGGGTCCGGCATCGCGAGGTCGCCGCCTACATGCAGGTGTTCGACATCGCCCTGCAGACGGCCTGCGTTCCCTATTCCTCGCCGTTGAAGTTGTTCGAGTACATGGCGCTCGGCAGGGCCGTGGTCGCGCCTGACCAGCCCAATATTCGCGAAGTCCTCGACGACGGCGACAACGCCCTGCTGTTCGACCCGGCGAGCGAGACCTCGTTCCGCGCGGTCCTGGCGCGGCTGTGCGGCGATGCGGCGCTGCGAAGCGAGCTGGGCGCCCGCGCGCGGGCGACCATCGAGGAGCGCCGCTTCACCTGGGCGCACAACGCCGAGCGGATCGGCCGCGTGGCGCGGACCCTGCTGGACGGGCGCGGCGAGCGGCGCCGGGCTTGGGCGCCGGCTTCGCATCAGGGGAAGCGGTCTCGACCATCGCCAGCGGCCCCGAGCCGCTCGACTCCGCGTCCAGGGCGCTGATGCAATAGGCCCAGGCGACCACGACCGCGAAGCCGGCGCATCCGATGGCGAACAGTATGGCGGTCATCGATCCTCCAGGGCGACGAGGCTCACCGCGCGTGCGCTCCACCGGGACATCATTTGACGCCATCGGACGCGCCTGACTGCGCAAAGTCCCCCTGCCGCGGCGCTGGCGCCGCGGCCCATGCGAGGAGCGTGCGCCAGTGCGGGATTTCGTGCTGCTGCTGGTTCTGGCCGGGACCATGCCTCTCTTGCTGCGTGCGCCGATCGTGGGCCTGCTGGCCTGGATCTGGACGTCGGTGATGATTCCACAGCGCGAGATCTATGGCCTCCTCAGGGACGCCAACCTGAATTTCTATATCGCCGCCCTCACCTTCGCCGCCTGGATGCTCTCCAAGGACAGGAAGCTGCCGGCCGCGAACCCGTTACTGGTGCTGCTGGTCGTCCTGGCCGGCTGGATGTCGCTCACCACCTTCAGCGCCCTCGACCGCGACTATGCCTATCCGCTGTGGGACCGCACCATGAAGACCATCATCCTGGTCCTGGCGGTGACGGCGTTCGGCACGACGAAGCTGCGTATCCAGGCCATCGTCTGGGTGCTGGTCGCCTCGCTCGGCTACTACGGATTCAAGGGCGGCCTGTTCGTACTCGCCACCGGCGGACGCCATAACGTCTACGGCCCGCCGGACACCATGATCGGGGACAACAACTGCCTCGGCCTGGCGCTCGTCGCCGTCCTGCCCCTGCTTCTCTATCTGCGCAGCACCAGCCGGGTGCGGGTCACGCGCATGATGCTGCTGGGCCTGACGATCTGCACCTTCATCGCCGTCGTCGGCACCTACTCGCGCGGCGCGCTGCTGACGCTGTTCGCCGCCGGCGCCGTCTATGCCATCAGGTCGAAAGGCGGCTTCGCGCTCCTGCTGCTGGGCGGCGCGGTCGCCGCCGCCGCGCCCGGCATCATGCCCCAGAGATGGCTGGATCGCATGTCGACGATCCAGACTTACGAGGCGGACGCGTCGTTCAACGGGCGGGTCGCGGCCTGGAACACCAGCTATGAGATCGCCACCCAGCGCCCGTTGGGCGGGGGCTTCTCGGCCGTGAAGCTCGACTGGATCGTGCAGCAGTTCCCGGCCGAAGGCGGCCTGACCGCCGGCCGCGCCGCGCACAGCATCTACTTCGAAGTCCTCGGCGATCATGGCTTCATCGGCCTGGCGCTGTATCTTTCGATCATCGCGGCCGCCCTGTTCAACACCTTCAGCGTGCTTTCCCTCACCGGGCGGCGACCGGACCTGGCGTGGGCCAACCAGTTCGCGCGCATGCTGCAGGTTTCGATCGTCGCCTTCCTCGTCGGCGGCGCGGCCCTGTCGATGGCCTACTACGACGGCTTCCTGGTCATCCTGGGGCTGACGGCCTGTGTGCATCGGGTCGTCCGCCAGAACTGCATCGCGAACCCGGCCGAGGCCAGCCGCCGGCATTGGGCGCCGCCCCGCGCACAGCCGCAGCCCACGCCGTGACGGACGCCGTTCCCATCCTTTGATCGGAACGACGGCCCCGGCGGACCTAGAATTCACCATCAGGTTCACCGCCGCGCTCATCGCGGATGCGTCGGTTCGGAGGCATGGCGATGTCGGTGCTCGTCACCGGGGGCGCGGGATATATCGGCAGCCACATGGCGCACACGCTCATCGAGCGCGGCGAGGACGTGGTGATAATCGACAATCTCTCCACCGGCCTCAGGCGCCTGGTCCCGGCGGCGGCCGACTTCGTCTGTGGGAACGCCGGCGACCGACGCCTCGTCTCCCGAATACTGCGCGCGCACGACGTTGACTGCGTGATCCACTTCGCCGCCTCCACCGTGGTGCCCGATTCCGTCAGCGATCCCCTGGCCTACTACGCCAACAACACGGTCACTTCGCGCGAGCTGATCTGCGCCTGCATCGACGCCGGCGTGAAGCACTTCATCTTCTCGTCCACCGCCGCCGTGTACGGCGCGACCGACCGGCCGACGATCGGCGAGACCGCACAGACCACGCCCGCCAACCCCTATGGCCGCTCCAAGCTGGCGACGGAGTGGATATTGCAGGACACGGCCGCGGCAAGCGCGATGCGCTATGTCGCCCTGCGATACTTCAACGTCGCCGGGGCCGATCCCTTGGGGCGAACGGGCCAGTCCTCGGCCCGCGCCACCCACCTCATCAAACGGGCGTGCCAGACGGCGCTCGGCAAGCATCGCTACCTGGAAATCTTCGGCGTCGACTTCCCCACGCCGGACGGCACCGGCGTCCGCGACTATATCCACGTCAGCGACCTGGTGTCGGCGCACACGCTCGCGCTGGACCACCTCCGGCGCGGCGGGGAGTCGGCGGTCTTCAACTGCGGCTACGGACGAGGCTTCTCGGTCCGGGAAGTGATCTGCGCCGTCGAGGCGGCCAGCGGGCGCCGACTCGAAACACGCGAGCTGGCGCGCCGGCCAGGGGACCCTCCCGCCCTCGTCGCCGATCCCACCGAACTCAAGCGCCGCCTGGGCTGGAAGCCGCTCCACGAAGACCTGGGAGAGATCGTGCGGCATGCGCTGGAGTGGGAGGCGCGCAGCGGGGTCTTCCAGACCGCGGAAGCATGATGCAGGACCAGCGCCTCACCGACGTTAATGTCAACTTAGTCGCACTTAATGTAGATTGTGCGGATTCAAAGTGGAATGTTAACGGTTGTTTACGATTGCCGATCCAGCTTCCTCCAGTGTCTACGGCGGCCGCACTGCCGCGCTCAACATCACCCGGAGCGTAAAATGGATGTAGTCGAGCCTGACGGCGGAAAGCCGACTGCGTGGGTGACGGCGCTGACGGAATGGATCGGCCGGGACGCCCGTCCGAGATTCATCATCAACCCGGATCTCGATTGCCTCTGGAGAAACGACGCCGCCAACCGGTTGCTCGGCGAGAACGACCGGCCTGTCGGCGAACCGGTTCCAAGGACGCTCCGGTTTTTCGACCAGCACCGGCTGAAATCCCTGCTTGAGGAGGCGGAGGACGACCAGGTCCACTGGGGCGTCGTTCCCGACCGCAATGGCGAGAACCTCATCGTCTGGGCCAGGGCCATCGGCGACGCCGGCGGCGACAGGCTGTTCGGGCTGGTGCTGATGCCTCCCCATCGCGAGCAGAATTTTCGGGAGTTCTTCGAGAATGCGCGGCTGACGCCCGCCGAGACGCGCATCATCGACGCCATTCTACGCGGAGAAAGCCTCGGCAGCACCGCGACCCTCTCCGGCGTCTCGAAGGAGACGATCAAGACCCAACTGAAGAACGCCTACCGAAAGCTCGGCGTGAGCAGTCGGAGCGAACTCTTCGCCGAAGCGCACAGGTTTCTCGCGCCCTAGGTCTTTCCGGAAGGGCGCAGGTCGCCAGCCTCCCTGGGCGGGACATACCCCGAGATCTCAGTCAGCTTCGGCAGGTTCTTCAGGGTGACGGCGCCAGCCTTGATCATCAGCAGGTCCTCGTCGCGCAGCTCCCGCAGCGTCCGGTTGATGTGGACCACGCTCATGCCCAGGGCGTCGGCCAGGACTTCCTGGTTCACCGGCACCTTGAACGTGTCGTCCTTCACCAGGCCGACGCGATCGAGGCGGTAGCGAAGCTCCAGCAGCAGGTGGATCGCGCGTTCGCGGGCGGACAGGCGGCCGATGCGGACCAGTTGATCGTAAAGCTGCTCCTGCCGCCGCGCGGCCGCGATGGCGTCGGAGCGCGATATGGCTTCCTGCTCATCGTGGTCGGGCACGAAATTCGGCGCCCGGCTCACCAGCAGCAGTTGGGTCAAGGCGACAACGGCGTATGGCTCCAGGCCTGGCGTGGTCGTGGCGGCGATCAGGTCGCCGGGGATGAGGAACGCGAAGATCTGGCGCCGCCCATCGCACAGGATGCGCATATCGCAGGCCCAGCCCGACACGATGACCTGAGGCCGCCCGGAACCGTGGCTCGCCTCTCCGCCGACCTCCATGCCCGGCCCATAGTGCCGGGTCTGCCCCCAGAGCAGCCGGGGACGCCGATCATGATCGGCCGGAGTATCCGAATTCCTGGTAGTCCCCCGCGAGCGCAATGTACGCTCCGTGGGAAATTCCTCCCAACGCATCTGGCGCCCCCGGTTGCAGCCTCTTCAAATTTGAGAACAACGCACCCGATATGCCGTAGGATTTCTTTCCTTGGCACGTCCAGCATCAGTATCCGTCATTTGAATACGAGAGTCTCTCCCCCGATCGGGGGATATTCCCGGAAAGTGCGGCGGCGATACTGGTTACACTCTGGACCGGCGACCTCATCCGGTCTCGGAAACCAGCAGGCAGATACAGCCGTGCGGCTCGCCCCCCATGGGCTCCAGCAGGTGCAGGACAGCCAGGTCGATGAAGGCGCCACGCGTGTAGGAAGCCGCCCCATCGGTCATTCGCCCCTGCAGGACCACGATGAACATGGCGCCGCCGGGAACGGTCATCGGAGCGCCGGGCGCGGCCTCGATCAGAAGGACCGCCTCGCCGATACTGCCCGCGCCCCTCAAGGCGGCGGTGCGGGAACCGCTCTCGGCGACACGCCAATCCTCCGCGACCATCGCGCCGAGGGCGTCCGTGTAGGCCCTGCGCTCGCGCCCGTGGTCGGCCGCCAGGACGCCGGGCAGGTCGCGGCCGCCCCAGGCCCCGCCCCGCTGCGTCCTCGCGCACTGCGGGCATAGCGCGACATGGGTCGCCACGGCCAGAGCGGCGCCGGCGGAACATGATCCGCCCCTGTATTCCAATCGGAGGGCGACGGACGGATGGTTGTTGAACGACATTGGGAGCCCTTGGCCCGAGAGTATCGGGAGGTCGGAGACGATAACCGGATGCTGCGCGAACAGCGCGATGGTCAGGGAACAGGATCGGAACGCTTTAAGCCAGAGACCGCGCCATCGGCGCTCGCCCCACCTACTTGCCGAGGCGCCGCTTCAGCACCCGATATGATCGCCCCGCGCATCGCACGGACGCAGGCGGCTGGGAACGACACATGTTCCACCCGAAATCCGGGACCGACATGCGGCGCGAAACCGGCTGGATCATCGATAACTGGCTACGGCCAGTCTCCCCGTCGAGGGTCTTGAGCACGCTGCTACAGGGTGGACGCACGCTCGTCCATCCCCTGCGGGTCGTCGGGGCGCGTCTATTTTCCGAACGGGGGGACGCGCCGGCCGCTGAACGGCTCGGGATCAGGCGTGGCCTGACGGGAGGGAGCGCCGCGCCCTGTCGCGCCCGGCGCGCACCATCAGGCGATTGCTGTAGGGGTCTATCGCCGCCGCGTTCATGTCCCGCGGCGCATACTCGAAGGCGTATACCGGCAGGAGCGAATACTGCGCCTGCAGGATGAGCCTCGCACTCCCCGTCGGCACGCCGCCCCGGTGAATGCCGAGGGTGTCCGCCATGAAGGTGGTGCCCGCCGGACCCGTGATCGTCCGCAGCTTGTCGAGGCCGAACCTGGCGTCGACTTCGGCGATCTCGTAGCGCCGCTCGCGAAATCCGAAGGTCGATTGATGCGAGGTCCGCACATAGTCATGGGGCCCGGATGTCTCGGTGACGTCGGTGAGATAGATGAACAGCTTCAGGAAGCGCCAGTCGTCGATATCGCGGTGAAAGCTCTGGTACAGGGCGTTCCTGGTGGCGTTCGGAAGCGACCAGCGCACACCCAGGCTCGACAGCGTCGGCCGACAGCGCAGATAGGCCGAGGCGATTTTCAGCACGGTCGGTGAATTCACCAGCTCGACCAGCCCCGGACATCCCATGATCGTCTCGAGGTCGTAGCTGGCCGATGCGGTGTCCGGCGGAAGGTCGCCCACCGGCACGCGGCCGCCGTGCGGGGCCATGACCGGCTTGTCGATGAAATAGCCGAACATCTTGTTGACCGCGGCGCTGGATACGAGCGGGGCAAGCTCGACGAGGCCATGCTTCTCAAGGTCCTTCACGGCCTCGGCGCACTGCGCGTCGAGCGAGACCGCCCCTCCGCCGTGGACCAGGCGCACGGCCGTCGAGATGCAGCGCGACACCATCGCGCGGGCCGGCCGGAAGGTGATGAGCCTCTGGGCGTAGTATAGAAGCACCCGGTGGAGCTGGAAGCCGGGCCCAGGTGTCAGACGCGCATATGGGTGCATCGTGCTTCCCCCATCGGGCCGAAAATCCGGCGGGCCTGGGCGCCGATCAGTCGTGACAGCGGCCCTGTCGCGGGTCTCGACCAAATGATGGCCGACGCCGCTCACGGGCGCGGCCGACGGCGGACGATCATTTGACGCGATGGCGTCGCCACCCTTCCGATATGCGTCTGCGGACGAGCCGGAAGGGGAGACCAGATGTTCACAGTCCGCTCTCTCGTCGTCGCCAGCCTGATCGCCCTTGCGCCCCATGCCGGCCACGCGCAGCCGAACGCCGCGCCGCCTGCGGAGCAGCCGGACTACCTGATCGGCGCGGGCGACATGCTGCACGTGTTCGTGTGGAAGAATCCCGAGCTTTCGACCGACGTTCCGGTTCGGCCCGACGGCAAGATCACCACGCCCCTGGTCCAGAACCTCGTGGCGCAGGGAAAGACGTCGTCGCAACTTGCCGCCGACCTGCGCGACGCCCTCTCGCGCTACATCCAGGATCCCAACATCACCGTGGTGGTGAAGTCGTTCGCGGCGCCCAGCAACGCGGCGGCCATTCGGGTCATCGGCGCCGCCGTCACGCCGAAGATCGTGCCCTATCGCGCCGGGCTCACCGCCCTGGACGTGATGATCGAGGTCGGCGGACTGAACACCTTCGCGAGCGGCAATCGGGCGGTGCTGATCCGCCGGGAGAACGGCGCCTATCGCGAATATCCGCTGCACCTGGCCGATCTCGTCGACGGTGGAGACCTCAGGGCGAACCGGACCCTGATGCCGGGCGACGTGCTGCGCATCCCCGAACGCTGGTTCTGAGCGGCGGGCGACAGGTGCACAGATGATCGGTTCCCTGATCGCGCAGCTACACGACGAGGCGCGGCGCATCTGGTGCTTCAAGTGGGTGGCGGTCCTGGTCGCGGCGCTGATCCTGCTGTCGGGAACGCCGGTCATCATGAGCCTTCCCAAGGTCTATGAAGCCTGGGCCCAGATCTACGTGGCGAGGGAGACGCCCCTGGGCAGCGCGGCGCAGGGCGTCGGCCTTGTCGGCCAGGGCTACGGCGACCCCTATGTGGTCGAGAAGACGCTGCTGAACGACGAGAGCCTCGAAAAGCTCCTGCATCGGCTCGACCCGAACACCCGCAGGCTGACCAAGGGGCGGACGGCCCTCGCCATCGCGGCGCTGCGGGGCAAGATTCGCGTCGGCCCCAGCGTCGACGACGGATTCTTCGAGTTGCACGTCCTCGACAGCGATCCTGTCCGCGCGCGCAACACAGCGCAGTGGCTGATCGACGAGTTCGTCAGCCGCAACCTGACCCGGAATCAGGACGCCCTCGGCGACGCCGCCCGCTTCCTGGACGAGCAGATCGCCACCTATCGCCAGATGCTGGCCCAGTCGGACGCCAGGCTGGCGAGCTTCCGCGCGCAGCATCCGGGCGTGGCCGCCCTTCCCATCGTCGCCGCGCCGTCGTCCGGCGGCGGGTTCGCCGCGGCGATGCCGGTCGCCGCCACGCCCGCGCCGGGCAACCCCGCCTCCGCGCTGCTGGCGCAGGCGAGCGAGCGGGTCGCCGCCCTGGACGCGCGGGTCACGGCCCTGCGCGGCGAATACACGGACGAACACCCGGACGTCGTCGCTGCGCGACGCCAGTTGACGGCGGCCATGGCCCAGCGCGCCGAGATCGCCTTGCGCGCGCCCTCGCCCGCCGTCGCCGCAGCCGCCGCGCCCGTCCCTCGACTGCGCCCCGCCCAAGGCGCGCGGGTCCGCGCCGCGCCCTCGGTCTCGTCCGAAGCCAGGGCGGCCTGGGCCGACCTCAACCGCACGGACCTGATGCTGCGCACCAACTACGACCAGCTTGTGAGCCGGCGCGAGGCGGCCAGGATGTCCGAGGCGGCGTATGGCGATGGCGCGGGCATGTATCAGGTCACGCGGCCGCCCACGGTCCCGCAGCTGCCGATCGGTCCCCGGCGCAGGCTCTACCTCCTCGCCCTCGCCGTCGTGGCCTGCGTGGGCGGTGTCGCCAGCGCCTTCGTCTGGGCGGCGATGAGGGGAATCTTCGTCTCCCCGCGCGAACTGGAAACGACGCTGGGGCTGCCGGTGGTGGGCACGGTGTCATGGGAACCGGCCTGGAGCACCAGGAACGGCTGGGCCCGGCAGGCGTCGCCGCGGCTGGCCCGGCTCGGCCGGGACCGCAAGCGTCCCATCCCCCACGCCCCGCCGCGCGCGCTGTGGGAGGTGTCATGAGCATCCTGATCGACCTGCCGCCGACCCTTATGGCGACGGACCACCCGAGCCGGACGAGCGGCGGCGAGGCCGCCTATGACCGCCAGCCCTTCGTCACCCGCACGGGCGAGACCAAGCGGGTCGGCGCCGTCCGCACCCCACACTTCGACGAGTCGCGGACCCGCGAGGAATTCCGGGTCATCAAGCGGCACATGCTCTCACGCATCCGCGCGGCCGCCCCCGCCGACACGGACGCCGACCCGCGCACCATCCTGATCACCAGCGCCTCCCCGGCAGAGGGCAAGACGACCGTGACCCTCGGCGTGGCGATGAGCTTCATGTTCGAGCCCGAATGCCGGGTCATCCTGATCGACGCCGACATGCGCTCGCCGGACCTGTCGCGGCGGATGAACTTGGCCGACCAGCTCGGCCTGCTGGACCACCTCGACGACGAGGAGGTGAAGGTCGCCGACATCGTCTACCCGACCAGCGTGAAGGGGGTTTACGCGGTGCCCGCCGGACGGCCGCGCATCAACGCCCCCGAGCTGATCAGCAACGACCGCATGCAGGCCTTCCTCCGGCGCCTTCACGAGGGCGAGGAAAAGCGGATCGTGATCATCGACTCCGGGTCCATCCTGTCGTGCAGCGAGACCATCTCGCTGGCCTATCACGCGGGCCAGATCCTGTTCGTCGCCTCGAAGGGACAGACGAAGCGGGTCGATATCGAGGAGGGACTGGGCCTCCTCCAGCGCCAAGCAGGGCTGGAGGACGAGACCCGGGTCGCGCTTGTGTTCAACAAGACCGACCACTCCCAGTCGCCGATCCGATACTCGCGGCGGCGCTGAGTGCGCGGCCGCAGGCGGAACATGGCCCACAGGCCCCTCGCGCTCTTCGCAAGCGCCAGCGCCGCCGTCCTGGCCGCGATGCTGCCGTCCGCCCCCCTGGCCCAGGCCGAGCCGCCGGCGCCCCCAGTCGCGCCGGCGCCGGGGACGCGGGCGCGGCTGGGCCCCTACATCGGGCTCCAGGGCATCTACACCGACAACGCCGCCGTGAGCGCCGAGACGCGCCGTTCGGATTTCATCACCCGCGCCGTCGCCGGCCTGGACGCCGAGATGGACAACGGCCGCCTGGCGGCGAGCGGCCGGGCCGAGTACGCCTACGACTGGTATTCCCGGCGGGACGACCTGAACGGCGGGACGGCCTACGCCAACGGCTCGGCCTCCTACAACCTCCTCAGGAACCGGCTGTGGATCGACGCCGAGGGGGTGCTTTCCCACGCCTATGCGTCGTCGTTCCCGATCTCGGCCATCGACAGGGCCGGAACGCCGGGGCGCACCCGCCTGACGGTCCTTCGCGTCGGCCCGCGCATGGAGGCCCGGCTGGGAAGGTTCGCCGACGTCGTGGCGGCGGCGCGATCGCAGTGGGTGTCCTACTCGGCCGAGGACGACCGCGCCTTCCAGCAACTGCCGCCCGACACCAACATCCTGCAGGCGCTGGGGCGGATCGACACCGCCGACCGCTTCAGCGGCTATCAGCTCCTGACCAGCGGGAGCTATGTGCGGGACGACGACGGCTATCGGGCCGCCAACGCGGTGCAATCGGCCTATCTGCGGATCACGCCCAAGACGCGGCTGATCGGCCGGGCAGGCTATGAGCATGTCCGCAAGAGGAACGTCGTCGACATCGAGGCGCCCGTGCTCAGCGCCGGGGTCGAGGTCCGGCCCAACGCCGCCTCGCGGATCAGCCTGGAAGGCGGGCGGCGCTACGACCGCGCCGCCTGGAACGCCAGCGCCGAGGTCCTGGTGGGCGACTCCGTCCTCGTCACCGCCGAATACTACGAGACGCTTTCCCCGAGCCAGGTCCAGGCGGCGAACTCGTTCGCACGGTTCGTCGACCAGACGAAGGGCCTGCCGGCGCCGTTCGCGCCGCAGAACTTCATGCTGCGCGAGAATATCTACGACGAGACCTCGTACAACCGGGCCGCCGAGGTCCATGTCATATACGGCACGCCCCGCCACGCCCTGGACCTGTCCAGCCGGTGGAACCGCCGGGAGTTCATCGAGTCCCGCGCCGAGGACGTCACCTTCTACGGGGCCGCCCTCTACACGCGCCGCATCCGCCCCGATGTGGAGGTCGGTTTCGACGCGAACTATTCGCGCACCCTCGACAGCCCGATATACGGCGAGTTCGAAGCTTACGGCGTCTCCGGGCGGGCCCTGTACCGGCTGAACTCCACGACCGACTTCAGCGCCAGCTATCACCATTCGCGCGGCTCCCAGCGCGACGCTGACGGCGCGACGACGCGCGAAAACCTGTTTCGCATCGCGATCGAAAAAAGGTTCTGACGACAGGAGGGCAGGATGTTTCCGGTAAAGGTTCCGATCACCAACGCGCTGACTGTCGATGTGGAGGACTACTACCAGGTCCAGGCGCTGGCCGACGCCTATCCCATGGCGGACTGGGACAGCCGCGAATCCAGGGTCGAGAGGAACACCGACGCCATCCTGCAGATATTCGCCGACGTGGGGGCGAAGGCGACCTTCTTCACCCTCGGCTGGATCGCCGAACGGCATCCGGCGCTCATCCGGCGCATCGTCGCCGAAGGTCATGAGCTGGCGAGCCACGGCTATTGCCACACGCGGGTGGACAGCCAGACCCCCCGCGCCTTCGCGGCCGACATCAGGAAGACCCGCGCCATCCTCGAGGACATCGGCGCAACGCCGGTGATCGGATACCGCGCCGCCACCTTCAGCGTCGGCCGGGACACCCCCTGGGCGTGGCCGGTGCTGGAACAGGAAGGCTATCGCTATAGCTCCAGCGTCTATCCGGTCGCCCGCGACCTCTACGGCTTTCCCGATGCGCCCCGCGCCGTCTACCGGCCGCCCGGCACGCGCAGGCTTGTCGAGATTCCGATCTCGACCGCACGGCTGGCCCATCGCAACTGGCCCTGCGGCGGCGGCGGATACTTCCGGCTGCTGCCCTACTGGGTCTCGCGCGGGGCCATCGCCAGGGTGAATCGGGCCGAACGGGCGCCGGCGATCTTCTACATCCACCCCTGGGAGCTGGACCCGGACCAGCCGCGCCCGCGACGCCTCACCCTGAAGTCCCGGCTGCGGCACTACCTCAACCTCCACCAGACCCGGCCGAGGTTGGAACGGCTCACCAGGGCCTTCCACTGGGACCGCGTCGACCGGGTGTTCAGGCTCGCCGACGGATGACGCCGGAATCGACCAGCGCCTGGGACGCCTATGTCCGCGCCCATCCCGGCGGGACCTTCTTCCATCTCACCGGCTGGCGGACGGTGGTGGAGCAGGCGTTCAACCACCGGGCATACCAACTGGAAATCCGTCAGGACGGCGTATTGACCGGGGTGGCCCCGCTGGTGGAGCTTCGCAGCCGCCTGTTCGGCCATGCCCTGATCTCCAACGGCTTCTGCGTCGGCGGCGGCCCCATCGCCTCGGACCCCGACGCCCTGGCCCATCTGCTCGATAGGGTCGAGCGTCTCGGGCGCGCTCTGGGCGTGGACTATATCGAGCTTCGCGACACATCGGCCGCCGCGCCGGGCTGGCTGGCCAAGGGCGATGTCTACGCCACTTTCGCAGCGCCCATAGCTCCCGACGCCGAAGACAACCTCAAGCAAATTCCCCGCAAGCAGCGCGCGGTCGTGCGCAAGTCGCTGGAACGGGGCCTTCAGGTGAAGATCGAAACCTCGTTGGAAACCTTCTATCCGCTGTTCGCGCGCACCATGCGCGACCACGGCACGCCTTCCATGCCGCGCCGTTTCTTCGAACAGTTGCTGAAGGTGTTCGGCGCCGACTGCGAGATCCTGAGCGTCTACGAGGGCGAGCGCCCGGTCGCGAGCGTCCTCAGCTATTTCTTCGGCGACCGTGTGCTGCCCTACTACACGGGCAGCCACCCCGACGCGCGCGCCCTGGGCGCCAACGACCTGATGTACTGGGCGCTGATGCGGCGCGGCGCGGAGCGGGGCTGCGGGGTCTTCGATTTCGGCCGCAGCAAGCTGGACACCGGCCCCTACCGCTTCAAGCGCAACTGGGGCTTCGAGCCCCGGCCGGTCATCCACCAGTACCGCCTGCTCAGGGCTTCCGACCTGCCGAACGTCAACCCGACCAACCCCCGCTACGCCGCCATGATCGAGGTGTGGCGGCGCCTGCCGCTGCCGGTCGCCAACACGCTCTCGCCGCTGCTAAGCCGCAGCCTCGGCTGAAGACCCGGAGCCGATCAGGGCGTCGAGCGCCCGCAACTGTACCGGCCACTGGTGGCGAAGCGTCACGAAGCGGCGGGCGTTCTCGCCCAGCCGAGGCGGCGCCTCGCCCGCCAGCACATCGCAAACCGCGCGCGCGAAGGCGCACGGGTCCGCGCCGACCAGCACCTCGCGGCCCTCCTCGGCGTCGATGCCGTCGAGCGCGGCGGGGGTCACGACCACCGGCCGGGCGCAGGCCATCGCCTCCAGCACCTTGTTCTGGACGCCGCGCGCGACGCGCAGGGGCGCCACGACCACGGCGGCGTCCTTCAGGTACGGCCGGACGTCGGGCACCGAGCCCGTCACCTCCACGCCGGGCAGCGCGGCCAGGGCCTGCACCGCCGGGACCGGGCAGGCGCCGACGACGCGGAACACCGCGTCGGGACGGATCCCGCGCACCTGCGGGAAAATCTCGCGGGCGAACCAGGCGGCCGCGTCGGCGTTCGCCAGGTAATCCATGCGCCCGCAGAACACGACGCTGCGCCCGTCGCCGCGCCCCGGAGCCGGGGTGAAGTAATCGAGATCGACGCCGTTGCTCAGCACCTGAAGCTTTTCCGCCCCGGCCGGAAGCTGGGCGGAAAGCAGCCTGCGCTCGGTCTGCGAGATGACGATGCCGATCTCGGCGGCGGCGAGGACGCGGGCCTCGAAGGCCGTCAGGCGCCTGGCCTCGCGCGCAAAGACGGCGGCCATCGGGAACCGGGCGGCGGCGGCGTAGGCTCGCCATTTCTCCGCGTCGGCGTCCACGAAATCGATGATCAGCCGGGTTCCCGGCGCCATGCGTCCGACGACGTACTGCGCCATGGCCGAGGAATAGACGAAGACGATGTCGGGCCGCACCTCGGCCAGCACCCGCCCGATCCAGCGTTCGAGGCGTCCGTGGCGGAAGCGGCCGACGCTGAGCGGCGCGCCTGCGGCCAGGGCGCCGACCATGTTCCATCCCCGGCGCAGGGGACCCAGCGGCGCGATGCAGGTCTCGCGCAGCGGAATGTCGGGCGGGGCCTTGGGACCGGCCTCGTCCGCCCCGGCCCCGAACCAAACCTCATGGCGTTCGGCCAGGCGCCGCAGCATGTGGAAGGCGCGGATCTTGTCCCCCTTGTCGGGTGGAAACGGCGCCCGGTGGGACAGGAACAGGATTTTCGCCATTTTCGCCCGGGGTTTACGCCATTCGACGTGTCGGCGAGGCCGCGAGGACCTCAGTGTCCGTCCCGGCCCGTCTTGCCGGGTCGGGGAATGCGATCATGTGCGGGCTCGCCGGCCTTTATGACATCAAAGGATCGAGGCCCTACGACCAGGACCTGCTGGCGCGCATGACGCAGGTGATCGCGCACCGGGGACCGGACGGCTGCGGCCTGCACCGCGAACCGGGCCTCGGCCTCGGCCACCGCCGCCTCGCCGTCATCGACCGCGCCGGAAGCGCCCAGCCCATGCTGACGCCCGACCGTCAGCTCGCCCTGGTGTTCAACGGCGAGATCTATAATTTCCGCGAGCTTCGGGCCGAACTCCAGGCCCTCGGCGTGCGGTTCAGGACCGACGGCGACACCGAGGTTCTGCTCCACGGCTGGAGGCGCTACGGCGAGCGGTTTCTGCCGCGCCTGGAGGGCATGTTCGCCTTCGCGATCTGGGACGCCCGCCAGCAGACGCTGGTGCTGGCCCGGGACCGCTTCGGCAAGAAGCCGATGCACTATGCGGCGCTGGACGACGGGACCCTCGCCTTCGGCTCCGAAATCAAGTCGCTGCTCTGCGTTCCCGAGGTGAGCCGGGCGCTCGACCGGGAAGCGGTGGCCGACTACTTCGCCTATGGCTACGTACCGGACCCGAAGACCATCTATCGGGCGGTCCGCAAGCTTCCGCCCGCCCATATACTGTTCGCCAGGCGGGGAAGGCCCATCCAGGTGCGGTCCTACTGGTCGCTGCTCGACCGGCTGGGCTCGGGCGCGGCGCAGACCGAGGAGGCGCTGCTCGACCGGCTGAGCGCGGCGGTGCGGCGCAGGCTCATCGCCGACGTGCCGCTGGGCGCCCTGCTGTCGGGCGGCGTCGACTCCAGCGCCATCGTCGCCGTGATGGCCGAGACCGGGGACCATCCCCGGACCTTCTCGATCTCCTTCGGCGAGCGGGAGTACGACGAGACGCGCTACGCCGGGCTGGTGGCCGAGCGATACGGCGCCCGGCACGAGGTGCGCCGCCTCGACCCAGACGATTTCGGCGTCATCCCCCGCCTCGCCAGCGTCTTCGACGAACCGTTCGGGGATGTATCCGCCATCCCGACCATGGCGATCTCCGCCCAGGCGCGGGCGTCGGTGACGGTGGCGCTGACCGGCGATGGCGGCGACGAGGCGCTGGCGGGCTATCGCCGCTACGCCTTCCACATGGCGCAGGCGGGGGCGAGACGGTGGATTCCGGCCGCGCTCGGCGGCCCGGTGTTCGGGGCGCTGGCGCGCTGCTATCCGCGCGGCTCGTGGCTGCCCCGGCCGCTGCGGGCCGCCACGACGCTGCGCGAGATGTCCATCGACCCCTCCGGGGCCTACGTCCGCATGGTCTCGGCCCTGCCGCAGGAGACGCGCGAGACCCTGCTGGGCCACGAGTTCCGCAACCACATGCGCGGCTACGATCCGGGGGACGTGGTCCGGCGCCATTTCGACGTGCGGGAAAACCTCGACCCCCTCCAGCGCGCCCAGTACGCCGACGTGATGACCTATCTGCCCGGCGACATCCTGACCAAGGTCGACCGGGCGAGCATGGCCAACTCGCTCGAAATACGCTCCCCGATGCTCGACACCGAATTCTTCGCCTGGTCGTTCAACCTGCCCGCCCACGCCAAGCTGTCCGGCGCCGCCGGCGGCAAGGCCATCCTCAAGCGGGCGCTGCGGTCGCGGCTGCCCAGGGACCTGCTCTACCGGCCCAAGCAGGGCTTCACCGTTCCCCTCGCCCGCTGGCTCGGCGGCCCGCTGCGCGAACAGACGCTGGGCCTGGCTGACAGCCCGGCGCTGGAGGCCGACGGCGCGGTGGACATCGGCTCCCTCCGGGCCCTGGCGTTCAGCCACGTCCGGGGCTTGCAGGACAATTCCAAGGCTCTGTGGCTGGTGTGGACCTTCAACGCCTTCCTGTCCCACACCACGCCGGGGGACCTTCTGGAAAGCAGGGCGCGGCCTCCGCAGCAGGCCGTTCCCTCGTGAGGGCGCTCAGGCGACGCGCTCGACGTCCTCGCTGAAAAGCCGCTTCACGCTCTGCGCGGTTTCCGTCGAATGGCGTCCCCGGTGGCCACAGGCCGCCACGCCCCGCAGCAGCGCCCGATTGGCGACGGCGACGTTCGACCACCCGAACGCCTCCGCATAGCGGCGGGTCTCCTCGCGCGGCGGCGGGTTGCGGTGCAGGCGGTCGATGGCCTGGGCCAGGGCGCCCGCCGTGCGCTCGCCGACCAGCACGCCCGCCGCCGGAGACCGCACCGCTTCGCGCGCGCCGTTCACGTCGGTCGCCACCACAGGCGTTCCCGACGCCATCGATTCCAGCAGCACGTTGGCCCAGCCTTCGCGTTCGGAGGCCAGCACCATGACGTCGGCGGCGCGATAGAGGTCCGGCAGAGCGGCGTGGGGAATTTCGCCGAGGAAGCGCACCCGGTCCGCGACCCCGAGCTGGCGGGCCAGCGCTTCAAGTCGTCCCCTTAGCGGCCCGGAACCGGCGATCAACAGCGTGGCGTCGGGATAGCTCCGCATCGCCTCGATGGTGAGGGCGTGGCCCTTGCGCGGAATGAGGCTTCCGACCGAAAGCAGGACGAAACCGCTGAGCCCCAGCCTGGCGCGGCAGGCGGTCCGGTCCCCCGGCGTGAAGCCTTCCAGATCGACGCCGTTGCGCAAGGTGAGCGTCCGCCGCTCCGGCGCGCCCAGCGCCAGCAGCCGCAGCCTCAGGTCATCGCATACCGCGATGCAGGCCGCGGCCTCCTGCGCCGCCCAGGTGATACTCCGGCGAGCTCTCGGGTCGCGAGGGATCAGGGTCAGGTCCGTGCCGCGTGCGGTGATGACGACCGGCAGCCGCAAGGCCCGGCCCAGCGCCGCGGCGGCGACCCCGTCAGGGAAGAAATAATGGGCGTCGATGACGTCGAGGACCTTGCCCTTCGCCTGCAGGGCCCGCGCCGCGCGCAGTCCGGCTTGATAAAGCGCCCGGGGCGCCCACCGGCTGCCGGCCTTCGGCACGACGAGATAGCGCGGATGCAGCACCTCGACCCCCCGGCGGGTTTCGGAGGCGGGGATCGCCGCGAAGGCGGCATAGCGGCCGAAAATCGGGTTGCGGCTTGGAAAGTACGGCGCCGGTGCGATCACCGTCGCATCGAGCCCTCCCTGCGCGAGGGTATGGGCGAGCCGGTTCTCGACGAATACGCCGTGGTTCGGCTGCACGGCGTTCGGATAGAGTGTCGAGAAGACTAGGACGTGCGTCATCGAGGCTCTCCGGCGACCTGGAGGCCATCCGCAGCCCAGTCTTTCCGTCCGCCGCCTGGCCGCCCCATCGAATGTTAAGTCCGCCATTCGCCGCTCGGCTGGCATGGGCGTCATTGGATGGAGCAGCGCCCTTTCGCCGGGGAAAAACTTGGGTCGAGGGCTGATCGCCGCAACGTGACGCGGCCAAGGACCGCTGGAACGAGGAGCCAAAAGTGAGACTGTTTGGCCACGACGTACCGAAGACCTTCGTGCTGCTGTCGGCGTTCGAAGGGTTCTTGTTCCTCGCCCTCCTGCAGGTGATCGACGACGGGAAGCTCGGGCTCATCGGCGAGGAGGTGGGCGTGACCTTGAGTCCCGCGTCCAAGGCCGTCCTGACCGCGGCCTTCCTGCTGACCGGCGCCTCCCTCGGCCTCTTCAACAAGGAGGCCACGCAAAGCTTTGGAAATTACCTGAGACGCCATGCCCTCGCTTGGCAGTTCAGCCTGGCGGCGGGCGCGTATCTGGTCGTCAGCGACCGCCTGTTCGCGCAGGCGCCGCTGCCGGGCGCGATGCTGGCGGACCTGGCCCTGCGGCTGACCCTGGTCATGCTGGCGATATTCATGGCGCGCGTGGCGCTCGTCTGGTGGCTGGGCCTCGCCTTCCTCCAGACCAGGGTGATGGTGCTGGGCGACGGCGCCCTGGCCGATGCGGTGACCAGTTTCGTCGAAGGGCCGGGCCGCAGCCACTTCCGCTGCCTGCAGACGGTGCGCGACTGGAGCCCCGCGCCCGCCGCAGCCATCGTCGGCAACCTTCAGCTCAAGGCGTCGCCCGCCGAGGCGTCCCTCTCCGTGGTGGCGGAAATGCTCAGGGCCGAGGAGATCATCGTCGCGGTGGAGGACCGGAGCGCCCTCCCCCTGTCCGAACTGCTGGAGTGCAAACTGAAGGGCATCGGCGTCATCGACTCGCTCACCTTCTGGGAGCGCGAAGGCGGAAAGATCGACGCGAGCGACGCAAGCGAGGGCTGGTTGGCCTTCGGCGGCGGCTTCGCCCTGAACCAGAGGCATCGCCTGCTGAAGCGCTTCACCGACCTCGTGATCGGACTGGCCTTCCTGGCGTTGGTCGGGCCGCTCTGCCTGCTGGTCGCGCTGATCGTCAAGCTGGAGAGCCCCGGCCCGGTCTTCTATCGGCAGGAGCGCGTCGGCCTGAACGGCCGGACGTTCAAACTCTGGAAGTTCCGCAGCATGCACGCCGAGGCCGAGGCCGACGGCGTTCCCCGGTGGGCGACGGCGCGGGACGACCGGGTGACGGGCTTCGGACGCTTCATCCGCAAATGCCGGATCGATGAGATTCCCCAGGTGCTCAACGTCCTTTCGGGCGAAATGAGCTTCATCGGCCCTCGCCCGGAACGACCGTTCTTCGTCGACCAGCTCAAGCAGCAGATTCCGTATTACGACATGCGCCACCGGGTCCGCCCGGGGATCACCGGCTGGGCGCAAGTGAACCACCCCTATGGAGCGTCAATCGAAGACGCCAGGCAAAAGCTGTCTTACGATCTCTACTACTTGAAGAATAACGACTTTCTTCTTGATCTCGCGATCCTGGTCCAGACAGTTCGCGTCGTTCTGTTTTCCCAGGGAGCCCGTTGAGGCGACCGGCGCCCCGGACGCTCCAGCGATCATCCGAAACGACCAAGGTCGCGGCAGGCGACTGCGCAGGCGCATCAGGGAGCCCGCGGACCACGGGGCCAGCCGCATGACCCACAGCGCCAGACGCCAACGGGGCGAAAGACGCTCCGCGCCGGCGAGCTGCCTCAACCCCGCCGGCACCTCGCCGCGCAGGACCGCGCTCTGTCCGTCGATCCACCGCAGCCGCTCCGTGTAGTGCGCCAGCAGACGCCGGGCGACCTCGGCCTCGGCGCGGCCGGTCAGGGACGCGGCCGCCTTGCGATAGACCTGGACGGAAGCGGCGATCATGCCTCTCGGCTGGGTCGACAGCGAACCGGGACGGCGGCGATAACGGACCAGGGCGTCAGGCAGGATAGCCGCGCGCCAGCCGGCCGCCAGCAGCCGGATCCACAGGTCAAGGTCTTCCGCCGACCTCAGGGCGCCGTCGAATCCGCCCACCTCGTCGAAGGCCGACCGGCGGATGACCGAGGCGACCAGGACGGAGACGTCGCGGTCCAGCACGCGCTCCAGCGTTACCGTCCCCGCCATCGCATAGTCCTCGGAATAGCGGCGCCCGGCGAAGCGCCTGTCGCCGAACATGATCGCATCGCAGCTCACAAAGCCCAGCCCCGCGTCGGCCTCGATGGCCGCCATCATCCGGGCCAGGTAGTCGGGCCGGTATAGGTCGTCGCCGTCGAGCAGGGCGATGAAGGGCGCGGACGAGACGGCGATCGCCCGGTTCCGGGCCGTGGCCAATCCGCGATTGTCCGTCCGCAGCAGGCGAAGGCGCCTGTCGGCGGCGAAGGGGGCGAAGGCGGCGGCGACGTCGTCCGGCGCGCCGTCGTCGACGACCACCGCCTCCCAGTCCTGGAAACCCTGGGCCTGGAGGGAGGCCAGCGTCTCGGCGAGCAGATGGGCCACGCCGTAGGCCGGTACGACGACCACCACCCGTGGAGCGCACGTCACGCGGTCGGTCACGGGATTCTCCAGCGGCGTCCGGCGACAATGAGCAACGGCCCGTCGCGCCCTCACCGTCATTTGGTGTTTCGGCGACGCCTTTGCGGCCCCCAATTTCGCCTCGCGAACTGTTTCAGGGGGCTGCTCAAATGAAAGTTCTTCACGTACTGCCGTATCCCGGCGTGGGCGGGACCGAAGTCGCCACCCGGCGTATCGCCGATGCGACGCGCCCGCTCGGCGTTCACAGCACCGCGCTGCTGCTGAGCCCCACGGCCGACCAGATCGACTATTTCGAGGCTGCGGGAATTCCCTGCATCGAGGTCGAGCCCCGCCCCGAACCGAGCCTGGTTCGCGAGGCGACGCGGTTCTTCCGCGAATCCTGGCGGATCGCCCGAATCTGCGCCGACTATGACATCGTCCACTGCGCCGACACCGCCGCCGCCTACCATATCGCCGCCGCCGGCAGGCTGGCGCGGCGGCCGGTCCTTTGCCACGTCCGCAACCGGGAAATCCGCCTGCCGCACCGCGAGCGCATCTTCGTAGGCGCCGCCGACCACTTCGTCTTCGTGTCCCGCGACACCCACGAGCAGTTCCCGATCCGGCTGCCTCCGCGCCGCTGGAGCGTCCTCTACGACGGGATAGACGGCCCGCCTCGCGCCAGTCCCGGCGGTCGCGATGCGGCCCGCTCGGTGCGCGCCGAACTGAACCTGCCCGAGGGCGCGGCCATCGCCGCCATGTTCGCGCGGGTCAATCCGCAGAAGGACTACGAGACCCTGATCGCCGCCGCCGTGCGGCTGCGCCAATCCCATCCGCATCTTTACTTCGTGGTCGTCGGCGACAACGCCCTCGTTCCCCTGAACCGCAAGCACTTCGAGCGCGTCCAGGCCCGCGCCGCCGCCGCGGGCGTCCTCGACCGCTTCGTGTTCACCGGCTATCGCGACGACACCGCGCGCCTGATGCTCGCGGCCGACGTCTGCGTGCTGTGCACCCACTTCGAGGGGCTGCCCCTGGTGCTGATCGAGGCGATGGCGGCGGGCCGTCCCTGCGTGGCCACCGCCGTCGACGGCATCCCAGAGGCGTTGACCGACGAGGTGACCGGCCTGCTGCATGCCCACAAGGACGCCGAGGGCCTGGCCACGGCGATCGCCCGCCTCATCGACGATCCGGCGCTGGCGGCGCGGCTCGGGGCGGCGGCCCGGGCGGACGCGGCGCGCCGCTTCGGCGCCCCGCGCTTCGCCCGTGAGGTGCACGCCCTCTACCGCAGCCTCACCCGCGCCCGGAACCTGAAGAAGGCCAGGCGAAGCCCTGCCGCCAAGCTTCGGATACAGGCCCCGGAGCCGGCCCGGTAAGGCAAGCTCAGAAGCTGAACGTCGCCGTCGCCCAGAAGCGGCGGCCCTCGTCCACCATCCAGTTGCCGCTGAGCCCCCCGAAGCGGCCGCGGTCGTCGATGGCGACGACCTCGTCGGTCACGTTCAGGATGGCGGCGCGCAGGGTGACGTTGTCCGTCACCTCGAACCAGCCGCCCAGGTCGAAGGTGGTGCTCGGCTCGCGCTTGCGGGTGCGGACCGCGCCGTTGCGGAAGCCGGAATAGTACTGGTCGCCGGTGTAGTAGCCGGCGGCGTAGAGGCCGGCGGCGTCGGTGACGTCCCAGGTGAGCCGGGCGTTGACCACATGCTCCGGCGTCGAATCCAGCGGCAGGCCGTCCAGCGAGCTTCCGTCGAAGGCCGGCTCGCCGCCGCCTTGCCGCTCGGAGTCGGTGTAGGTGTAGTTGGCGGTCACGGTCAGGTCGTCACGCAGCGGCCACGCGCCGGTGATTTCCAGGCCCTGGATCTGCACCCGGTCTACGTTGTCGTAGACGTAGAGCGGCCGGGTCGGATCGCGCGGATCGTCCAGCCCGGAATCGAAGCTCACCACCTTGTTCTTGAACTTGGTGTGGAACAGCGTGACGCCGAAGGCGCGCCCCGCCGCTCCGTCATAGCGCACGCCGGCCTCGGCGGTCGTGCTGGTCTCGGGGTCGAGGTCGGGGTTGCCGCACAGGGGGCCGCGAACCAGCGAGCCGCCGCCCGTCGTCATGCAGTAGGCCGCCGTCGTCTGGCGCAGGGTGGGGGCCTTGAAGCCCTGGCCGACCCCGGCCCGCACGGTCCAGCCGGGCGCCACGGTGTAGTTGGCGTAGAGGCGCGGCGTGAAGTGCGAGCCGAACTGGTCATAATGGTCCACGCGCACGCCGCCGGTCAGCACGAGGTCGTCGGTCAGTTCCAGCCGGTCCTCGACGAACAGGGCCCAGGATTCCCGCTTGGCCTCGTTCACATTGGGATAGAAGGTGACCACGTCCTGCGCGGCGATGCCGGTGACCTTGGTGAAGATGTACTGGCCGCCGACGGTGAAGGTGTTGCGGCCCCACGGCAGGGTGGCCAGCGCGTCGATGGTGGTGTTGGTCAGGTCCGGCTTGTTCTGCAGCACGCCGTTCGAGCGGTTGGCCAGTTCCTCGTTCTCGCGATAGGCGGCGAGCTTGGTCGTGCCCCATTCCCAGGCGCCTTCGTAGGTGGCGCTGAAGTGGGTCCGCTCATGCTTCTCATCCAGCCGGGCGCTGGTCGGCGCGGTCGAGAGGCCGGGCGTCTCGATATATTTCAGGAGGTTGTAGCCGCCCTCGACCGTCAGGCTCTGCTCGGGCGTGAACAGGAAGGCGGCCTTGGCGCCGACGTTGCGGTTGCGCAGGCCGTTGGCGCCCTGGGTGAAGGGCGCGGCGTAGAAGATGTCGTCCTCGTCGCGGTTCGACAGCCCGCCATAGACCTGAACGCCAAGGCGTCCGTCCATGAAGGGCGCGCCGACCCAGAAGTCGGCGAGGTCGGTGTCCCCGTGGGCGCCGTCCTCCTGGAGGATGCCGCCGACCGTGATCGAACCGGAAAGCTGCTCGGGGACCTTGCGGGTGATGATGTTGACCACCCCGCCCATGGCGTCCGCGCCGTAGAGGGTCGCCATCGGGCCTCGCACCAGCTCGATGCGCTCGATGGCGGGGAGCGGCGGGATGAGGCCGGACTGCACGCCGCCCGATCCCCTGTTCATGGTCTCGCGGGTGCTCTGGCGGCGGCCGTCGACCATGATCAGGGTGTACTCGCCCGGCATGCCGCGCACGACGATGTCGGTGGAGTTCGGGTCGAAGCCGTTGATGCTGACGCCTTCCAGGTCGCGGACCGCGTCCTCCAGCGTCACGAACGGACGCTTGGCCAGTTCCTCGCGGCCGACGACCGAGATGCTCGCCGGAGCCTGGGCGATGTGCTGTTCGTAGCCGGCGGCGGTGACCACCAGTTCCTCGACGGCCGCGCCGCCGGCCTCCTGGGCCTTCGCGGCTCCAGCCGCCAGCGCCGAAAGCGCGACACAACCCACAAGCAGACGTTTGAATTGGACCATATGCCTAAACCTCGACCAGGAAATTGGGCGCGGTCTTGCAACTAATTTGCAACTTCATCAAGTCCCGAGTTGCGGCTGAGAGTTAGTCGCGATAAGCGGCAGGCCATGTCGACAATCCCTTTGCTGGCCGCCTTGGGGGGCCTTCTCGCGGCCCTGTCGGGGCTGGCCTTCTATGTCGCGTCCCCGCACCAGAAACTGCTGTCCGGCCCCTGGCCCGCGCGGAGCGGCTGGCTGCCGGGCGCCCTCGCCTCCGTCGTCAGCCTGCCGCTGCTGGGCGCCGCCTTCGATACGCTGGCGGCGGTGTTCGTCTGGGCCACCCTGCTGATGACGGTCCTGACCGTAGCCCCCTTCGTTCCGCTGCTCCGCAAGCGGGCGCGGCCGTGACCGCCAGGCTCACCAGCCGCGACTGGTTCGGCAAGGCGAGCGCCGGGCTGATCCTGGGCTTCACGCTGGCGCTGGGGCTGTGCGGCCTTTTCGCACGCTTCGGGCCGGGGGCCGTCAACTTCATGTCCGCCCAAGGCCAGGTGACCATGTGGATGATGTCGCCGTTGTGGGCGGGAGCCGTGAGCTTCTGCTTCCTGTTCCGCTCGGGTCCGCGCGCCTGGGCCTGGTTCGCGGCGCTCAACGGGCTGGTCTGGGCGCCGCTGCTGGCCGAACGCGTGCTGGGAGGCTGAGCCGATGCGGATCCGCACCGACATCGTCAAGATGTACATCGACGTCCATAGCTGGGTGGGGGTGATCTGCGGCCTGGCGCTGTTCATCGCCTTCTACGCCGGCGCCATCACCATGTTCGAGGAGCCGCTCCAGCGCTGGGCCTCGCCGCCCATGTCGCTGGGCGAGGCCACGCCCTTGGAGCGGACTCCGGAACTGCTCGCCAAGGTCGTCGCGGCTCATCCAAAGGCGGCCAGACGCCACGAGATCGTGCTGGAGCCCGGTCCCGAAAGCCCCGGCCGCCTGCGCTGGACCGAGGGCGGGGACGAGCATCACCCGGGCGAGGTCTTCCACGCCAACCTCGCCGCCGACGGCTCGCTGCGAGTGAGTTCCGAAGGCCCGTCTCCGGTCGCGCAACTCGTCGACACCCTGCACCAGCAGGTCGGCCTGCCGTTCGACCACGAGATCGCCATGCCGATCATGGGGGCCATCTCGCTGCTCTATGCGATCGCCCTGGTCTCCGGCGTGTTCGTCCTGCTGCCCAGCCTGGTGAAGGACCTGTTCGCGCTGCGCGTCGGCAAGAACATCAAGCGCATGTGGCTGGACGTGCACAACGTGCTGGGCCTCTTCAGCCTGCCGTTCCACATCGTCATGGCGCTGACCGCCGTGGTCTTCGCCTTCCACGACCAGTTCTACGAGGCCCAGATACGCGCCTTCAGCGACCCCGCGAAGGCCGAGACGGCCGCGCCACGCGACAGCCCTGGCGCCGAACCCACCGGCCCGCTCCTGCCTCCCCAGGTCATCGTCGCCCGGTTGGCCGAGCAGGCGCCGGGGTTCACGCCCCTGCGGCTGGGCTACTCCCGGCGGGGGCCGGACGGTCCCGTCGGCCTGAGGATCGAGGGCTTCGCCCCCCGGTACGGCCTGCGCGGCCCGACGTTCGGCGTCGCCCTGGCGGACCCCTATACCGGCCGGATCGTCAGCGGCGACTACCTGCCCGGCCACCAGAACGGCTGGTTCAAGGCTCTGACGAGCTTCTTCGCCCTGCACTTCGGTAATTTCGGCGGCGACACCGTCCGGTGGGCCTACTTCGCACTGGGGATCGCCGGGGCGGCGCTGTTCTACACCGGCAACCTGCTGTGGGTCGAAAGCCACCGCAAGCGCCGGCGCAAGGGCGCCGAGCCCATCGAGCAGAGCCGCTCGGTGAAGGTCATGGCCAACATCACCGTCGGTGTCAGCCTGGGCTGCATGGCCGGCATCTCGCTGACCATAGCGGCAGCGAAATGGGGCCTGCCCGCCGCGCACCTGCCGGCATGGCACGGCGGCCTCTACTACGCGGCTTTCCTGGCGGCGGTGGGCTGGGCCTTCGTGCGGGGCGCGCCCCGCGCCGCGGTCGAACTCCTGTGGGTCACGGTGGCGGCCACCCTGCTGATCCCGCTGTCGAGCCTTGCCTCGCTGGCCGGCGCGAGCTGGAGCCACGGCGGCTCCGGCAGGCTGGTCGACGTTACCGCCGTGCTCGCCGCCGCGGCCTTTGCCTGGACCGCCGTAAAGGCGCGCCACCGCATGGCGGGCGCCCCCGACGACGCGATCTGGCGCATCCCCGCGAAGGCCTGACGCTCCCCAAACGAAGAAGGGGCGGCGGATTGGTCCGCCGCCCCGAGTTGATCCAGGTTCAGAGGGGACTGAAGCCGGAGGTTGGTCAGAAGGCGTAGCGGACGCCGATGCCGATGCCGCCGGCGCTGTAGTTGTCCTTCATCTTCAGGCGGGCGGTCGCATCGAGGGACAGGCCGGGGGCCAGGCCGTTGATGCTCATGGCGAAGGCGACATCGCCCAGCACGTCGCGCTCGTCCTCGTAGACGAAGCCGTCGGCGACCCCGCCCCCGGCCAGCCGGACGCCCGCCTCGCCGTCGAACTCCTGCCAGACCCGGCCGGTGAAGGAGAACCGCGTGGTCACCGCCTCGCCCACCTCGCCGGACAGCCGCAGGCCCACCGCCCCGCGCAGGCTGGTCGCGTCGTCGAAGCCGATGGTCCAGCCGTCGGCGGCGAAGGTCCCCTCGTCCAGGCTGGTGCTGACATAGGCCAGGGCCAGCAGCGGCTCGATGACGGCGATGCCCGCCGGGGTCACGAAGCGGTAGCCGGCCTCGGCCTGGACCCCGAAGGTCGTCGCCTCGCCCTCGGCGGCCAGCAGCGAGGCGTCCACGTCGAGCTTGCCGTAGCTGGCGATGGCGTCGGCGTAGAAGCCCCCCGCCGTCAGCGAGCCGTAGGCGCCCAGGCTGTAGCCCTTCATCTCGTGGCTGGCGGGGCTCTCGACATAGTCCACCTCGGAGGTGACGTAGCCGGCCATCACCCCCGCCTTCCAGCCTTCGGCGCTGAACACGTCGGCGCCGCCCACCAGCCCTTGCGAGGTCTGGCGGTAGCTGGTGTCGTGCAGGACGGCGCCGCCGGTGAAGCCCTGGGCTAGGTCGTTGGCGACCGAGCCGTAGAGGGCCGAGACCCACACGGCCGCCCCGCCCTCCTCGCCGCCGCGCAGGCCGGACTGGCGGCCCAGCCAGGCGTCGGCGGTCATGTCCCAGGCGGCCCGCGCCGTCTCGCCGAGATGGGCGAGCTGGGCCGGTTCGCGGTCGGGGACGCGGGTCAGGTAGCTCTGCTTGGCCGCAGTGTCGTTGATCAGGTGGTAGGTGATCGCGCCCGTGTCGATGACGCCGTCGGCGCGGTAGCCCGCGTTCGTCGGATCGAGGGCGAAGGCGCCGTTGCTCACGAGACCCGCGCCGGACGCGTCGACCAGCACCTGCCTGACGCCCATCGCGCCTGCCCCGGCGACCGGGTTGAGCAGGATGGTGGCAGTTCCGGTGGCCGAGCCGCCGCGCAGGTCCACGCAGTCGGCGGTGACGGCGGCCGAGCAGTCGGCCTGCGCTCCGCCCAGCACCACGTCCATCTCCAGACGCGCCGCGCCGGTCATGGTCGCCGTCGTGACCAGGCGGTCGTTGGCGACGCCGTCGGTGGCGGTGTTGCCGCTGTTGGCGCCGAACAGGATGCGGCCCCCGCCGCCGAGGGTCTCCAGATTCGACAGCGTCAGGGTGGCCGCGCCCTGCGTCGCGCCGGAGATGGCCAGGACGCCGCTGCTGTTCAGGGAGCTGGTCCCCGAACCCAGGTTGCTTTCGCCCTCTGACCGCCAGACGCCGCTGTTGGTGAAGGTGACGGTCCCGGTGTTCTCGAAGGTGACCTTGCCCAGGATCACGCCGTTGGGCGTGTTGCTAACGCTGGCGTTGCCCGTCCCGACGAACTGGACCGCCCCCGTCGCGCCGCTGACGGTGGAGCCGTTGGTGAAGGTGGTATTTCCGGTCCCGACGGTGCCGAGCTGAACCCCCACGCCGGTGGTGGCGGTGATGGTCCCGTTGGTGGTGGTCAGGGTCGTCACGCCCGTCCCGGCGTTGATCAGGCGGATGCCGTAGGTCGTGCCCGTCACCGACATCGGCGTGTCGGTGGCGTCGTTGTCGCTCAGGTTGACGGTGATGTTGCCGTTGAAGCCGCTGGGCCTGACGACCGAGATGCCCGCTCCTGTCGTGCTGGTGATCTGCGGGTCGCCGGAAAGCGCCGGGCTGTCGGCGATGCGGCTGATGGTGACCGTGTTGGCGCCGGTCGGCGTGATGACGATGCCGCCCGTCGTGACGGTAACGTCGTTCTGAAGTTGCAGCGTCAGGTTGCCGCTCGTCGATGGATAGGTGATGGCGGCGAAGGGCGCGGCGTCCGTGCACTGGAAGGTGTCGGCGGCGGCGGCGTTCGTCGCCGGATTGCCGCATTCGTTGTCGGCGCGGGCGGCGGTCGGCGCAAGCACCGCGCCTCCCGCCGACAGCACCGCGATGGTCGCCGCCGCCAGGGAGCCGCCGGCGAACAGGCTCAGGCGTCCGCGGGCAGCGCGGCGGTTGGAAGGCGACATGGATTTCCCCCGGGTCTCGATTTTGCTGTTGGTCATGGTCAGCCCCCGAAACCGAAGCTGAGTTTCACGTACGGGCCGTCGAAGCCCCGGTCGAAGCTCTTGGCTTCTTCCACCCCGCCGTCGACGGCGTCGAAGTAACGCTCCCAGCGGTAGCCGCCGCTCACCTTCACACGGTCGATGGCGTAGGAAACGCCGAGGCTGAGGCCAAGGGTCGGAACCTTCACGTCTTCGCTGCGGCTGAACGAGATAGGGTCGTTGTAGAGGGTCGTGGTCCTCTCGAACCCGAGAGCCTGGGGCCCATAGTCGATGTAGTCCGCCGTGCCGCTCCCCTGCGCCTGGGTCTTCCGCGTGCCGAAGAGGACGCCCCCCGAGACGCTCCAGTCGAAGTCGACGCGACCGCTCGCCTCGTCGCCGAACAGCCGCTTGGCGGCGTCCCACGACAGCACGGGACCGACGCCCTCGAAGCTGCGGCGGCTTTCCAGCGTGGCGTCATACTCGGTGTGGGTGTCCTTGCGATACTTGGAGTTGGCGAGGTCCGGCCAGTACCAGTCGGGGGTCCCCAGGGCGTTTACTTTCGAGCGCGACTTGAACTGCGCATAGCGCAGGCCGAGGCCGACCGAGGACTTGAAATTGCCCGCGTCGCCCAAGCCGATGTCCTTGCCGACGACAAAGTCGACGATGGCGTGTTCCTCGCCCCGGGTGACGGTCGAGATGCCGTAGTTGTCGGGCCCTTCGACGTACATTGGAGGCACGAAGGGGTTGTTCCAGGTGGCCCCCGGCAACTGCTCGTAGGCGGCCGCCCTGCCCGAGCCGTTGCTGCGGCCGTAGCGGACCGCCGCCGACATCTTCCAGCCCCCTTCGGGAGCATAGGTCAGCTTGATGTCGCGTTGGTCGCCGCGGTCGAGATCCGCATTCTGGACGCCCAGCGGGAAGGCCAGGGACGGCTGGTATTCGTCGACGAAGGCCGGCGAGAAGACGCCGTTGTCGCCTTCGACGCGGTCGCTGCTGCCGCCGATCTCCAGCCAGAAGGGGTAATGAGCGCTACGCTCGCCGCGCTCGAACAGGCCGCTGACCCAGGATTCGCCGGTCCATTCCTTGGTCACCCGCAGGCCGAAGGTGCGCGGCTCGGTCAGGAAGACGTTGGTCGTCAGGCCGCTGTCGTCCGAGTTCAGGAAGGCGCCGGTGATGGTGTCGCGGTCGAACACGTTCTTGACGTAGGCCATGACGTGCCAGCCCGCGTCGTCGTTGGTCAGCAGCGCCGCCAGGTTGACGTTGGTGTAGGCCTTCAGCTTGTCGTAGCCGTCGGTGTTGAAGATCCGCGCCCAGGATTCCGACTGGTAGTGCAGGTCCCCGTGCAGGGTGGCCATCCAGCTGTCGGACAAAGGCACGG
>CAZOHI010000015.1:0-68702 GCA_964579695.1 uncultured Caulobacter sp.
TGGCAGGAGTGGAGGGACTCGAACCCCCGGCCCTCGGTTTTGGAGACCGATGCTCTACCAGCTGAGCTACACTCCTCCAGACAATGACGAGAGCGCCGGAAGGCGGTGGCCGCCCGCCGGCGCGCACGGCTCATCGCCGGAGCCGGGTCGTTTAGCAGGGGCGCTGACCTGCGGCAAGCACGGCGGATCGCGGGGACGGCCCGGCGCGTTCCATAGCGGTGAAAGCCCAGGAGCGAGCCATGGCCGACCGGCGACCCGACAACCGCGAAGTGGAGAACGAGAACCTGCGTCCCCGGCCCACGAAGGAGGGTCCGCCCCGCCCGGCCACCGAGCCGGAGGGGGCCGAACGCTCCTCGCAGAGCGACCGCCTGACGACCGATCCGGGGACGGGAGCGCAGAAAAGCTAAAGGCAGGGCCACTTTAGCGTCCGTTGACATTCGGCGCCGCAGCATCAAATGAGACGCGCCGAAACCTCAAGGATGACTGGCCCATGACCGCCACGGCGATCCAGGACGCCCCCGTGCAGGCGAACTCGCCGCATCACGTCGAGACCGTGCTGTGGGTGAAGCACTGGACGGACCGCCTGTTCAGCTTCGCCATCACCCGCCCGCCGACCTTCCGCTTCCGGTCGGGCGAGTTCGTGATGATCGGCCTGCCGCCCGCCGAGGGCCAGGCCAAGCCGGTCCTGCGCGCCTATTCCATCGCCTCGCCCAGCTTCGCCGAGGAACTGGAGTTCCTGTCGATCAAGGTCGCCGCCGGCCCGCTGACGTCGCGGCTCCAGCACATCCAGCCGGGCGACAAGGTGCTGCTCGGCAAGAAGCCCACCGGCACCCTGGTTCTGGACGCCGTCCGTCCCGGCAAGCGCCTGTTCCTGTTCGGCACGGGCACGGGCCTGGCGCCCTTCCTGTCGGTGGCCCGCGACCCCGACGCCTATTCGAAGTTCGAGCAGGTCATCGTCGGCCACGGCGTGCGCGAGGTGTCCGAGCTGGCCTACCGCGACCTGTTCACGACGGAAATCTTCGAGGACCCGCTGGTCGGCGACGAGGCCAAGACCCAGTTCGTCTACTACCCCACCGTGACGCGCGAGCCGTTCGAGCGCCAGGGCCGCTTCCCGGACCTGATCGCCAGCGGCCAGATCTTCGCGGACCTGGGCCTGGACCAGACGAAGTTCGACCCCGAGCACGACCGGGTCATGCTCTGCGGCTCGATGGCGATGATCAAGGACATGGCCGCCGTCTGCGAGGGCCAGGACCTGAAGGAAGGCTCCAACGCCGAGCCGGGCGACTACGTCCTCGAACGCGCCTTCGTCGGCTAGCAAGCCGCGCGGCGGCGGGGTAAATCTGAATCATGGTTCAGACCGCCCATCCCGTCCGCCAGGGCCGCAGCCGCGACACCCGCGACCGGCTGCTGGTCGCGGCGGCCGACGTCTTCTCGGAAAAGGGTTTCGAGCGCGCCGCCCTGTCGGAGATCGCCGGGCGGGCGGGCTGTTCGGTGGGCTCGGTCTATTTCCGCTATCCCGACAAGGACGCCCTGTTCCAGGCGGCGCTGTCGCGTTTCCTGGCCGAGACGGGCGCGGCGTGGCTGGCCGCGGTGAAGGCGCAGGACGAGCGCGGCGCTCCGGCCCGCGAGCGGATCGGCGAGGCGGCCCGCTTCCTGACCGACGCCCTGGCCTCGCGCCCCGGCCTGCTGCGCGGGCTGATCGAGCGGGTGGGCGACAAGGGGCCGGGTGACGAGCCGCTGCTGGCCCAGGTGCGGGCCGCCTTCATCGCCGACCTCGCCCGGTTCGCGCGGATGGCCGATCAGGGGCGGGCGGACGCCGAGTTCGCCGCCGCCGTGGCCTTCCAGATCGTCACCGGCTTCGTGGCCGGGGCGATGCTCAACCCGCTGGCCCCCGCGCCCCTGCCGTCGGAGCAGGCCGCGGCGGCGCTTGAAGCGGCGGTGGTCGCCTACCTCGCCCCCTAATGGAAGTCGCGGCTGCGGATCAGCCGCCCCTTCACCTCGCGGCCCGCCGTCATCGGCTCGGGCTCCTCGCGCATCAGCGACAGCGCCTTCGTCAGGTCGGTGAACCGCTCGGCGACGATGTGGATGACCTCGCCCTCCTTCTGCATCCGGCCGTGGACGACCAGGAAGGACGCCATCATCACCGTGCGCCGGTTGGCCTGGAAGCGGTCGTTCCAGATGACGGCGTTGGCCGGGCCGGTCTCGTCCTCCAGGGTCAGGAAGGTGACGTTGTTGGCCGTCCCCGGCCGCTGGCGGGTCAGCACCAGCCCGCCGACCGCCACCCGCGCGCCGTCCCTCATCGTCTTCAGCCGCTCGGCCGGGACGGCGCCGAGGCGCTCCAGCCGCCTGCGGAAGAAGGCGCAGGGGTGGGCCTTCAGCGACAGGGAGGTGGTGCGGTAGTCCTCGGCCACCTGCTCGGCCAGGGCCATCAGCGGCAGCTCGATCTGCGCCTCGCGGGGGGCTGCGGCCAGCGGGGCGGCGTCCGCCTCCAGCCCCTTGACCGCCCACAGCGCCTCGCGCCGTGACAGGCCCAGCGAGCGGAAGGCGTCGGCTTCCGCCAGCAGCTCCAGCGAGCGGCGGCTCAGCCCGGCGGCGGCGAAGGCTTCGATGCCGGCGGCGCCGTCCGCGCGGGCGGCCATGAGCAGCCCGGCCTGGGGCTCCTTGAGGCCCCGCACCTGCCGCAGGCCGAGGCGGACGGCCTTCAGCCGTGCGCCTGCCTCCTCCAGCGTGCAGTCCCAGTCGCTATGCATCGCATCGGGCGCCCGGACCTCGACCCCGTGGTCGCGGGCGTCCCGCACGAGCTGGGCGGGTTGGTAGAAGCCCATCGGCTGGGCGTTCAGGATCGCCGCGCAGAACACGTCGGGCCAATGGCGTTTCAGCCAGGCCGAGACGTAGACCATGATGGCGAAGCTGATCGCGTGGCTTTCGGGAAAGCCGTAGGAGCCGAAGCCCTCGATCTGCTTGAAGCAGTTGGCCGCGAACACCGGGTCGTAGCCGCGCGCGATCATGCCGCCGACGAACTTCTCGCGGTAGTCCGACAGGTCCCCCAGGTTCTTGAAGGTCGCCATCGCCCGGCGCAGGCCGTTGGCCTCCTCGTCGGTGAACTTGGCCGCCTCGATGGCCAGCCGCATGGCCTGCTCCTGGAAGAGCGGCACGCCGAGGGTCTTCCTGAGCACCGCCTCCAGTTCGTCCTTCGGACCATGCTCCGGCGCGGGCGAGGGGTAATGGACGTCCTCCTTGCCCTCCCGGCGGCGAAGGTAGGGATGCACCATGTCCCCCTGGATCGGGCCGGGCCGGACGATCGCCACCTCGATGACGAGATCGTAGAACCTTTGGGGCTTCAGACGCGGCAGCATCGACATCTGCGCCCGGCTCTCGACCTGGAAGACGCCGATGGAATCGGCGTGGCTGAGCATGTCGTAGACCTGCGGGCACCCCTGCGGGATGGCGGCGTGGTCCTCGTAGTCGACCCCGTGGTCGCGCCGCAGGAAGTCCAGCGCCTTGCGCACGCAGGTCAGCATCCCCAGCGCCAGCACGTCGACCTTCATCAGGCCGATGTCGTCGATGTCGTCCTTGTCCCACTCGATGAAGGTGCGGTCGGCCATCGCCGCGTTGCCGATGGGCACGGTCTCGTCCAGCCGCCGCCGGGTCAGGACGTAGCCCCCGACGTGCTGCGACAGGTGCCGGGGAAAGCCCTTCAGCTCGCCGGCCAGCGCCACGGCGCGCGCGATCTCCGTATTCGCGGGATCGAGCCCGGCCTGGCGGACGTGGTCTTCGGGCATGGGCTCGGTCCCCCAGCCGCCCCAGACGGTGTTGGCCAGCGCCGCCGTGATGTCCTCGGTCAGGCCCAGCGCCTTGCCCACGTCGCGGATGGCGCTGCGCGAGCGGTAGTGGATGACGGTGGCGCAGATCGCCGCCCGGTGGCGGCCGTAGCGGCGGTAGACGTACTGCATCACCTCCTCGCGCCGCTCGTGCTCGAAGTCGACGTCGATGTCGGGCGGCTCGCCGCGCTCCTTCGACAGGAAGCGGGCGAAGAGGAGGTCCTGGTCTTCCAGGGTCGGATCGACGGCCGTCACCCCCAGGCAGAAGCAGACCACCGAATTGGCCGCCGAGCCGCGCCCCTGGCAGAGGATGCCCTCGCCCCGCGCCCACTGGACGATGTCGTGGACGGTCAGGAAGTAGTCGGGGTAGCGCAGTTCCTTGATCAGCTTCAGCTCCTTGCGGAGGAGGGTCGTGACCTTCTCGGGCACGCCCTGCGGATAGCGCCACTTCGCCCCGTCCCAGGCCAGCCGCGTCAGGTGCTGCATCGCCGTCCAGCCCGGCGGCACGGGCTCGTCGGGGTACTGGTAGCTGAGATCGGACAGGTCGAAGCCGATCCTCTCCACGATCTCCAGCGTGCGCTCGACCGCCTCCGGCCAGGGCTTGAACAGGCGGGCCATCTCGGCGGGGGACTTCAGGTGGCGTTCGGCGTTGGCCTCCAGGCGCCAGCCCGCCTCGGCGATGGAGCACTTCTCGCGGATGCAGGTCAGCACGTCCTGCAACGGCCGCCGCTCGGGGCCGTGGTAGAGGACGTCGCCGGTCGCGACCATCGGCGCCCCCGACGCCCCCGCCATCCCGGCCAGCCGGGCGATGCGCTTCAGGTCCTGGGCCGCGTAGCCGCGCGAGGCGGCCAGCCAGACGTTCCCGCGCAGTTCCGCCGCGATACGGGAAAGGTCGCGCTCGAACGCCTCGTCGAGTTTCGCGGGCGGGACGACCAGCACCCGCTGGTCCTCGGCGTGCTGGAGGAAGTCCTCCCAGTGCAGCTCGCAGCCGCCCTTGGCCGCCCGGAGCTGGCCGACGGTCAGCAGGCGGGTCAGGCGGCCGTACGCCTCCCGGTCGCCGGGATAGCAGAGCAGGCTGGGCGTCCCGTCCGCGAAGTCCAGCCGGCAGCCGGTCAGGGCGCGGACCTTCAGGTCCTTCGCCTTCGACCAGGCCCGCACCACGCCCGCCAGGCTGTTGCGGTCGGCGACCCCGATGGCCGTGACGCCCAGGGCCTCGGCCCCCAGCACCAGCTCGCCCGGATGCGAGGCTCCGCGCAGGAAGGAGAAGTTGGTCGTGGCCTGAAGCTCGGCATAGCCGCTCATCCGAACAACCCGTGCAGCCACCATTTCGCGGGCTCGTCCGCCGAATAGAGCCCGGCGCGGAAGATCCAGAACCGCCCGCCCGCCTCGTCCTCCACGCGGTAGTAGTCGCGCACATGGCCCGGCCCGACCTCGCCGATGGGCCGGCGCCACCACTCCTCGGCGATCCGTTCCGGCCCCTCGGCGGCGCGGACCTTGTGCAGCCGCCCGCGCCAGCGGAAGCGCAGCGGCGGGTCGTCGGGCACGGGGGCCATGGCCTCGATGGGCTCTGGGCGGAACAGGCGCACCGGGCGCGGGCGTCCAGGGTCCCAGGCGGAAGGGCCGGGGGGCGACAGCGGCGGGCGCCGCGTGACCGAACGCTCCGGCACATGGCTCTCGAACGCCTCGGCCCGCCAGACGCGGTCCTCGCCGAGGCGCCCGGCCAGCCGGTCGACGAGGGGGGCGAGGCCCTCTTCGACGGCGGCCTCGCTCCCGGCGTCCAGGCGGCGCTGGCGGGGGGAGACGGCCTCCACCCCCTCGGCGGCGATGGTCACGACCTCGATGCCGAAGCCGGGGTCGACCCCCTCCAGTTTCGGAGCGGCCAGCCGGGCGATGCGGCCCGCGTCCCGGCCGGGCAGGGACAGGCCGATCCGCACGGCCTGCGCCCGCCCGTCCAGCCGGTGGAAGGCGATCTCGAACCGCCGTGCGCCCTTGTTCTCGATCTCCAGCCGGGCGCAGAGGCGGGCGGCGACGTCGGCGCCGGCGCGGGCCAGATCCTCCGGCGCGCTGATGGGCTCGGCGAAGGCCAGCCGCGCGAACCACGGGTTGGCCGGGCGGCGGAAGGTGAGCGCCTCGTCCGCCCGGCCCAGCGCCTGGTCGAGCCGGATGAGCAGCCCCTGCCCGAACCGCCTGGCGAGCTGGCCGCGCGGCAGTTCCATCAGCCGTCCGATCCGCGTCAGCCCCAGCCGCGGAAGCTGGGCGGCGGCGGCCTCGTCCAGCCGCAGCGCCGCCACCGGCAGCGGGGCCAGCAAGGCGGCCTGCCCGCCCGGCGGGGCGATGCTTTCCTTGGCGAACCGCGCCAGGGCCCAGGCCGCGCCCGCCGTATCGGCGACCGCCGCGCGGGCGGGGACGCCATTCGCGGCCAGCCGCGTCAGCAGGTCCTCGACCATCGCCGCCTCCCCGCCCCACAGGTGGTCGGTCCCGGTGATGTCGAGCAGCAGGCCGTCCGGCCGGTCCGGCGCGACGGCGGGGGAGAAGCGCACGCACCACTCGGCCAGCGCCTCCAGCGCCGCGAGGTCTCCTTGCGGGTCGGCGTCGGCGACCAGCAGTTCGGGGACCAGCGCCACGGCGTCGGCCGCCTTCTGGCCGACATGGAGACCGAGCGCGGCGGCGGCCTCGTCCACCGCATGCAGCCGCCGCGTCCCGGCGTCGGAGACGACGAGGGCCAGGGGCTCAGCCGGTCCTTCGGACGGGTTCCTGCGCCGCCAGGTCGCGGTCGCCCAGGTCGGCGACCACACGGAAAGGATGCGGGCCATTGTCCTCAAGCTCCATCGTCCAGGCCCCCGGCCGGCCGGCCCGGCAGCGTTCCAGCGTCACGGTCCAGCGGGGCGGCCCCAGCCCCGGCACGCCCGGCGGCGCCTCTCCCGGCGCGGGCGCGATCTTCCAGCGGCTGGCGGCCGCCGAGCCCGCCTCCCGCTTCGCCGTCCCGCCGAAGGGCCTGCGCCGGATCACCAGCCCCGTCGCCCCGCGCCGCTCGCAGGCCAACTGGAGCCGCCGTCCGGCGGTCAGGCCCACGGCCTCGACCTCGCTGACCGCCGCCGTCACCCCCGCCGTCCCCAGCGCGTCCTCCAGCGCCATCAGCCCCTCGGCCTCGTCGCGGGCATGGACCTGCACCAGCCGCGCGGCGGGCAGGCCCAGGGCCTCCAGCCCCGGCGCGAAGAGGTCGTCGCGGCGCAGCACCCAGACCACCTGCCCGCGCTCCGCCAGCGGTCGGGCCAGCCGCGCGGCGAAGGCGGCGGTCGCGGCGGCGCCCTCCACCTCCAGCCCCTCGCCGGTCAGCTCGTGCCAGCGGCCCAGCGGCAGGCCGCCGCCGGGCAGGCAGGCGTCGACACGGGGATCGCCGAACGGCTGGACGGGGAACGGAGTCCGAGTCCCCGCCTCCAAGGAGGCGATCCGGGCCCTCAGCCCCGATAACCGCGCATCCGGCATCCGCCGCTCCGTGTTCCACTTTTGTTCTGGTCCGCGAGGCTTGGAGAGTCAAGCCGGGGCGGGCAATGTCGGCCGATGAGCTTCCAACGCGTCCTGATCGCCAATCGCGGCGAGATCGCCATCCGCATCGCCCGCGCGGCGGCCGAACTCGGGATCGGTTCTGTCGCCATTTTCGCCGAGGACGACGCCGCTTCCCTTCATGGGAAGGCGGCGGACGAGGCGGTCGCGCTGCCGGGAACCGGCCCCGCCGCCTATCTCGACATCGAGGCGGTGGTCGGGGCGGCGAAGCGGGCGGGATGCGACGCCGTCCACCCCGGCTACGGCTTCCTGTCGGAGAGCGCCGCCTTCGCCCGCGCCTGCCAGGCGGCGGGGGTCGCCTTCGTCGGCCCCGCGCCCGAGGTGCTGGAGGCGTTCGGCGACAAGGCCCGCGCCCGGGCGATGGCGGGCAAGGCGGGCGCGCCGCTGCTGGCCGGGACCGGGCCCATCGATCTGAAGGGCGCGCGGGCCTTCTTCAAGCGCCACGGGCCGATGATGCTGAAGGCCGTGGCGGGCGGCGGCGGGCGCGGGATGCGGGCCGTGCATGAGGCCGGCGAGATCGAGGCCGCCCTGGCCGCCTGTTCGCGCGAGGCGCAGGCGGCCTTCGGCGACGGGGCGGTCTATGCCGAGTGGCTGACGCCCGACGCCCGCCACATCGAGGTGCAGATCGCCGGCGACGGGCGCAAGGTCGCAGCGGTGGGCGAGCGCGACTGCTCCCTCCAGCGCCGCTGCCAGAAGATCGTCGAGATCGCCCCCGCCCCGAACCTGCCCGCCGACCTGCGCGAGCGGCTGCATGCGGCGGCGGTGAAGCTGGGCGAGGCGGTGCGCTACCGCACCGTCGGCACCGTCGAGTTCCTGGTCGGCGGCGAGGACTTCGCCTTCATCGAGGCAAACCCGCGCCTGCAGGTCGAGCATACGGTCACCGAGGAAGTGACCGGCGTGGACCTCGTGGCCGTGCAGTTCGCGCTGGCGGCGGGCGCCTCGCTGGCCGACGTGGGGCTGGCGACGACGCCGTCCGTACGAGGGTTCGCCGTGCAGGCGCGGGTGAACATTGAGGCGGCGGGCGTGCTGGTCGCCTACGAGCCGCCGAGCGGGCCGGGCGTGCGGGTCGACGGCTGCGGCTATGCGGGCTACGCGACCAGCCCGGCCTATGATCCCCTGCTGGCCAAGGTGATCGCGCGGGGTTCGACGCTGGAGCAGGCGGCGGGCCGCGCCGCCCGGGCGCTGGCCGAGTTCCGCACCGAGGGGGTGGAGACCAACGCCGCCCTGCTGCGCGCCGTCCTGGCCGAGCCGGAGGTGATGGCGGGCAAGACCACGACCCGGTTCGTGGAGGGGCGGCTGGAGGCGCTGTCGGCGGCCGCCGCCACTCTGCCGTCGCGGCGGTTCGAGGGCGCCAAGGTCCCCGCGCCCGCCGCCGTCTTCGAAACCGTGGCGGGCGCCGAGGCCGCTTCCGCGCCGTTGCAGGCCACCGTCGGCTCCATCGAGGTCGCGGAGGGCGAGACGGTCGCCGCCGGGCGGCCCGTCGCCATCCTCGAAGCCATGAAGATGGAGCACGTCGTGGCCGCGCCCGTTGGCGGCCGGGTCGTGCGCGTGGCGGCGGCCAGGGGCGAGACGCTGACGAAGGGCGCGCCCATCGTCTTCATCGAACCCCTGGAGGTCGCGGCCGAGGCGGCGGCCGCCGCGGCTGAGGCCGACCCGGACACTATCCGCCCCGACCTCGCCGAGGTGATCGAACGCCACCGCCTGACGCTGGACGAGGCCCGCCCCGACGCCGTCGCCCGCCGCCGCAGGACCGGCCACCGTACGGCGCGCGAGAACATCGACGACCTCGTCGATCCGGGCAGCTTCATCGAGTACGGCGCCCTGACCATGGCCGCCCAGCGTCGGCGGCGCACGGTCGAGGACCTGATGGCCGCCACCCCCGCCGACGGGCTGATCGCCGGGATCGGCACGGTCAATGCCAATCTCTTTCCTTCTGAGAAAGCCCGGTGCGCGGCGCTGGCCTACGACTTCACGGTGCTGGCGGGGACGCAGGGCTACTTCAACCACAAGAAGACCGACCGCCTGCTGGAGGTCGTCGCCGACCAGAAGCTGCCGGTCGTCTGGTTCGCCGAGGGCGGCGGCGGCCGGCCGGGCGACACCGACAGCCCCTCGGTGGCGGGACTGGACGTCACCACCTTCGCCAAGTTCGCCGAGCTGTCCGGCGAGGTTCCGAAGATCGCCATCGTCGCGGGCCGCTGCTTCGCGGGCAACGCCGCCATCGCGGGGCTGTCGGAGATCATCGTGGCGACCCGGGACTCCAACCTCGGCATGGGCGGCCCGGCGATGATCGAGGGCGGGGGCCTGGGCGTCTTCCGCCCCGAGCAGATCGGCCCGGCCGCGACCCAGTGGGCCAACGGCGTCATCGACATCCTGGCCGAGGACGAGGCGCAGGCCACGCGGCTGGCGAAACAGGCCCTGTCCTACTTTCAGGGACCGCGCGCGGACTGGACCTGCGCCGACCAGCGTCTGCTGCGCCAGGCCGTGCCGGAGAACCGGCTGCGGGTCTACGACATCCGCGCCCTGATCGGCCTGCTCGTCGACGAGGGCTCGTTCCTGGAGCTGCGCGGCGGGTTTGCGCCGGGCATGGTGACGGGGTTCGTCCGTATCGAAGGCCGTCCGCTGGGCCTGATCGCCAACGATCCGCGCCACTTGGGCGGGGCCATCGACGGCGACGGAGCGGAGAAGGCGGCTCGCTTCCTCCAGCTCTGCGACGCCTTCGACCTGCCGGTGCTGAGCCTTTGCGACACCCCCGGCTTCATGGTCGGCCCAGAAAGCGAGGACGCCGCCGCCGTGCGCCGGGTCTCGCGCCAGTTCATCGCGGCGGCCAAGCTCGGCACGCCGCTGCTCGTCGTGGTGCTGCGCAAGGGCTACGGCCTGGGCGCACAGGCGATGGCGGGCGGCGGTTTCCACGCCCCGGTGTTCGTGGCCAGCTGGCCGACCGGCGAGTTCGGCGGCATGGGCCTGGAGGGCGCCGTCCGCCTCGGCTACCGCAAGGAGCTGGAGGCCGAGACCGACCCGGCAAGGCGCAAGGCCCTCTTCGACCAGCTCGTCGCGAGGATGTACGCGGCCGGCAAGGCGACCAGCATGGCCGCCGCCCTGGAGATAGACGCCGTCATCGACCCCCTCGACACCCGCCGCTGGATACTCCGGGGCCTTGACAGCTGTCCGCCCCGCCGGCGTCCGTACCGGCGCCGCGTGGACAGCTGGTGATCCCTCTTCTTCTTCTCCGCGAAGGGGAGGATCAATCGAGCAGCTCGTCCGTATGCTCCCCCAGCTTCGGCGCCCGGCGTCCGGGCATCCGCTGGCCGTCGATGCGCAACGGCGAGGCCAGCATGTGCAGGCCCTGGGGCCGGTCGGGGTGGGCGATCACGTCGCGCATGCCGACCTCGGCGACGAAGGGGTTGGCCAGCGCCGCGTGGATGTCGTTGACCGGGCCGAACGGGACGCGGCCGCCCAGGGCCTCGTTCCACTGCGCCGTCGTGCGGGCGGAGAACAGGGCGTCCATCTCGGCGGTCAGGGCCTCTATGTTGGCGCGCCGCGTCGGCAGGTCGGTGAAGCGCGGGTCGGCGGCAAGGTCGGGGCGGCCGGCGATGTCGCACAGCTCCAGCCAGAACTTCTGGGTCATGCACATGAGCTGGCCGTAGCCGTCCTGGGTCTTCACCCGCTGTACGGGTGAGAGGGAGGGGTGGGCGCCGCGCGGCAGGCGGCCGATGTCGTGGCCTTCGTTCATCGCCCAGATCGCCGGATAGGAAAGCTGGTGAAGGGCGACGTCGAACAGGCACGTATCGACGTCGCAGCCGGCCCCCGTCGTCCGCGCCGACAGGATGGCCGAGACCACCCCGAAGGCGAAGACCGAGCCGGTCATGAAGTCGATGATGGAAACGCCCATCCGCGTCGGCGGCCCGTCCGGCTCGCCGGTCAGGCTCATCAGCCCGCACTCGGCCTGCATCGGATAGTCGTAGCCGGGCCAGGCCTCGCGACTGTTGCCCCGCCCGTAGGCCGACAGGTGGCCGCAGACGATCCTCGGGTTGATCGCCTTCAGGTCGTCGTAGGTCAGGCGCAGCTTCTTAGGCTGGTCGCCGCGCAGGTTGTTGACCACCGCGTCGGCGGTGGCGACCAGCCTTTCGAAATCGGCCCGGCCCTCAGGCGTCTTCAGCTCGACCGCGGCGGACTTCTTGGAGCGCGAGAAGGTCTGGAAATACTGGCTGTCGTTCTCGCCCAGCATATAGGGCCCGGTCGGACGCGAGGCGTCGCCGCCGGTCGAGGGAGCCTCGACCTTGATCACCTCGGCGCCCAGTTCGGCCATGAGCTGGCTGGCGTAGGGACCGGCGCCGAAATGCTCCAGGGCGAGGACGCGCACGCCATCCAGGGGTCGTCTGGTCATACAAGCTGCGCTAGGGCCCGCCTCCCTCGGGGTCAAGCTCGGCTGTGTGGCGAATGGGCCACGCACCGCGCCGCTAGATGAGATTGAAAGTTAGAACCACTCGCATCTTGCCCCGGTTCGCGGTAGGAGGCCGCCGCACTTTCAAAACTCTGTGGGGCTCCCAAGATGTCTTCGACCCGGCGCGCGCCGTCTCCCAATCCGCTGAACACGCTGGCCGCCGCCGCGGTCGGCGTGACCCTGGCCGGCGTGGCCGCCGCTCCCGCCTTCGGCGCGGACATCGACACCGAGACCGAGGTGTCGGGCGTCACGGTGCGCGGGGCCCATGCCGGCGAAGTCTCGTCCGACAAGTTCACCGCGCCGCTGGTCGACACCCCCCAGACCGTCCAGGTCATCCCGCAGGAAGTCTTCAACCAGCAGGGCGCGCGCAACCTGACCGAGGCGCTGCGCAACACGCCGGGGATCACCTTCAACGCCGGCGAGAACGGCTTCGCCAGCGGCCTGTCGAACTTCTCGATGCGCGGCGTCGACACCACGGGCAGCGTCTTCGTCGACGGCGTCCGCGACAGCGGCAACTACAGCCGCGACACCTTCAACGTCGAGCAGGTGGAAGTCGTCAAGGGCGCCGCCGCCGACAACGGCCGCGGCAGCGCCGGCGGCTACGTCAACGTGGTCAGCAAGACGCCGAAGGCCGCGGCGGCCTACTCGGGCACGGCGAGCCTGGGCCTCGACGACTACGATTCCGAGACCCGCACCCGGGTCACGGCCGACCTCAACATGCCGTTCTCCGACACGGCCGCCGTCCGCCTGAACCTGCTGTACGAAGACGGCGGCGTCCCCGGCCGCGACGTGGCCTCGCGCTCCAGCCTGGGCTTCGCCCCGTCGGTGGCCTTCGGCCTCGGCACGGGCCTGCGCTTCATCGCCGCCTACCAGCACGTCAAGCAGGAAGACCTGCCCGACTGGGGCGTGCCCGCCGTGATCTTCGACGGCATGTGGCGCTACCAGCCGTCGCTGGACGGCAAGGCGATCCGCGACAACTTCTACGGCCTGTCGTCGGACTATGACGACGTGACCTCGGACAGCGTGCTGGGCCGCGTCGAGTACGACTTCGGCGCCAACCTGGTCCTCAGCAACCAGACCCGCTGGTCGCAGACCGAGCGCGACGCTCGTTACACGGTGGTCAGCGGCTACACGCACGGCACTGGCGTCGTCGCAGCCCAGCGTCAGGGCTACTGGCGCGAGAACACCGCCCTGTCCAACCAGACCAACCTGACCGCCCGGGTCGGCGCCCACGCCATCGCGGCCGGGCTGGAATTGTCTCGCGAAGAATCCTCGGCCCTGCACTTCGCAACGGAGAACGTCGCCACCGGGACCCTGATCGGCGCCCCCGACCCTGATCGTGCCGGTCCTTGGGCCAACGCCGCCAACCAGCGCAGCAAGGTGCAGGTCGATACGATCGCGGCCTATATCTACGACACCTTCACGATCAATCCGCAGTGGAGCCTGACGGGCGGCCTGCGTGTCGAGAAGTACGACGTCGAGATCGAGTCGCGTACGATGACGGGCGTTCCGGAACTCGGCGACGGCACCGAGATCGGCGAGACCACGGTCAGCGGCAAGTTCGGCGTGATCTACAAGCCCACCGAGAACGCCAGCCTCTACGCTTCCGTGGGCGTGGCGGCCCTGCCGGGAGGGTCCTTCCTGTCCAACCCGGACATCTCCCGTGAGAACGACGCCGCCTTCCCTGGCATTCTGACCGGGATCAACAGCGCCGACGCCAAGCCCCAGCACTCGGTCAACTACGAGATCGGCGCCAAGTGGAACTTCTTCGACAACAGGCTGGCGACGACCGCCGCCGTGTTCCGCACGGAGCGCCAGAACGTGGCGATCACGGGCCGCAACCCGGATGTGCCCCAGACGCCTGCTCCGCCCACCATCCTGCTGGGCTATGGCGAACAGATTCTGCAGGGTCTGGAGATCGGCTTCGCCGGTCAGATCACGCCGCAATGGTCGGTCTTCGGCGGCGTGCTGCTGATGGACAGCGAGCGTGAGCACAGCGCCTTCCTCGACGAGGGCCGTCGTCTCGCCAACGCGACCGACTACGCTCCCGCCTCGCCGGCGCCCGGCTACACGGCCCGCACGCGCACCAGCGGCGACGAACTGGCCTTCACGCCGAACGAGTCGGCCAACATCTGGACGACCTATCGCCTGCCGTCCGGCTGGACCTTCGGCCTGGGCGCCCAGTACGTCGGCGACGCCTTCGTCGGCCGCCCGGACGACGCCGAGCGGATCATCCCCAACGGCGCGGCCGGCAAGCTGCCGGGCTACACGGTGGTCAACGGCCTCGTTCAGTACGAGATCAACGAGAATGTCACCTTCCGGGTCAACGTCGACAACCTGACGGACGAGCTTTACGCGGTCTCGACCAACTGGTCGGCCCAGCGCGCCTTCATGGGCGCCCCGCGCTCGATCCTGTTCAGCCTCGACCTGAAAATGTAAGAGCGAAGGGGTCGCGCCCGGTGCGCGGCCCCCATCCCTTCGAGGCTCGATGCTGCTCGCCATCCCAGACGTGTTGACGCCCGAGCAGACGGCCCGCGCCCGCGCCCAGCTCGAAGCCGCCGACTGGGTGGACGGCCGCGTCACCGCCGGGCACCAGGGCGCCCGCGTCAAGGACAATCGCCAGCTTCCCGAGGACAGCCCCGCCGGGCGCGAGGTCGGCGCCATGATCCTCCAGGCGCTGGGCGCCAACCCCCTGTTCATGTCGGCGGCCCTGCCGCTGCACGTCCTGCCGCCCACCTTCAACCGCTACGAGGGCGGGCAGGCGTTCGGCAACCACATCGACGGCGCGGTGCGCTTCCTGCCGACCGGGCAGCGGATGCGCACGGACCTGTCCTGCACCCTCTTCTTCAGCGAGCCGGACGACTACGACGGCGGCGAGCTGATCGTCGAGGACACCTACGGCTCGAAAAGCGTCAAGCTGCCGCCCGGTCACATGATCCTCTATCCCTCGACCAGTCAGCACCGGGTCACCCCGGTCACGCGCGGCGTGCGGCTGTGTTCTTTCTTCTGGCTCCAGAGCATGATCCGCGACGACGGGCGCCGGGCGATGCTGTTCGACATGGACGTCGCCATCCAGGGCCTGGGAGCGGAGAACGCCACCCATCCGTCGGTCGTGTCGCTGACCGGCGTCTACCACAACCTCCTGCGGCAATGGGCCGAGGTCTGAACACGCCTTTGCCGAACGCCGGTCCGCGATGCTAGACCGCACCCGGCACCTGGGGAGGGCGGCATGACGGCGGCGACGGAAACGGCGGGCAGGAAGCCCGCATCCATGCGGACGGTGGTGGCGGCCTCGTCGGCCGGGACGGCCTTCGAATGGTACGACTTCTTCATCTTCGGCACGCTGGCGACGGTCATCTCCAGGACCTTCTTCTCGGCGCTGAACGACACGGCGGCCTTCGTCGCCGCGCTGGCCCTGTTCGGGGCGGGCTTCGCCTTCCGGCCGCTGGGGGCGCTGATCTTCGGCTGGCTGGGCGACCGGACGGGGCGCAAGGCCGCCTTCCTGATCACCGTCACGCTGATGGGCGGGGCGACCTTCGCCATCGGCCTGCTGCCGACCTACGCCCAGGCCGGGCCCATCGCGCCGATCCTGCTGATCGTCATGCGCATCATCCAGGGCACGGCCCTGGGCGGGGAGTACGGCGGGGCGGCCATCTATGTCGCCGAGCACGCGCCGCCGGAAAAGCGCGGGGCGATGACCGGCTGGATCCAGGTGTCGGCGGCGCTCGGCCTGATCGGGGCCCTGCTGGCCATCCTGATCACCCGCACGACCCTGGGCGAGGAAGCGTTCGCCGCCTGGGGCTGGCGCATCCCGTTCCTGATCTCGGCGGGCCTTCTGGCCATCTCGCTGTGGATGCGGCTGAAGCTGTCGGAGAGCCCGACCTTCAAGGCGCTGAAGGAGGCGGGCGAGCATTCCAAGGCCCCGTTCCGCGAGAGCTTCGCCCACTGGCCGAACCTCAAGCTCGTGTTCCTGGCCCTGTTCGCGATCATGTTCGCGCAAGGGGCGGTCTGGTACGCGGCCTTCTTCTATACCCAGGTCTTCCTGGAGAAGTTCCTCAAGGTCCCGCCCGCGACGGTGAACGGCCTGGTCATGGCCATGGTGGTGGCCAGCGCGCCGCTCTACGTCTTCTTCGGCCGGCTGTCGGACAGGGTGGGGCGCAAGCCCGTGATGCTGGCGGGGATGACCCTGGCGCTGGCCTGCTACTTCCCCGGCTTCCACCTGATGGCCCAGTTCGCCAACCCGGCCCTGGCCGAGGCGGAAGACCGCACCCCGGTGGTGGTGTTCGCCGATCCGGCCGCCTGCACCTTGCAGTTCGATCCGGTGGGCAAGGCGGCCTTCGTCACCTCCTGCGACATCGCCAAGTCGATCCTGGCCAACGCGGGCATCTCTTACGGCAACGAGAAGGCGCCCGCCGGGACGGTGGCGCAGGTCCGCGTCGGCGGGGCGGCGGTCGCCTCGGTCGAGGGCCGGGGCATGGCGCCCGCCGAGATGAAGGCCGCCAAGGCCGACGTCGAGGCGCGGGTGAAGGCGGCGCTGAGCGAGGCGGGGTATCCGCTGACGGCGAACGCCGAGCGGATGAACCTCGTCGGCGTCTTCGCCATCCTGATGGTGTTCGCGGTGGGGGCGACGGCGCTCTACGGGCCGCAGGCGTCGGCGCTGGTCGAGCTGTTCCCGACCCGGGTGCGGTACACGGCGCTGTCGCTGCCCTATCACGTGGGGACGGGCTGGGTCGGCGGCTTCCTGCCCTTCACCGCCTTCGCCATCGTGGCGGCGACGGGGAACATCTACGCCGGGCTGTGGTATCCGGTGATCTTCACCGCCATCAGCGTGCTGGTGACCTTCTTCTTCTGGCCGGAGACGAAGGGCCGGGCGCTGGACGCGATCTAATCGGGCGCGGCGAGCAGCACCTCGACCTCGACACCCGCCTCGGCCAGGGCGCGGAGTTCGCGCGCATCCGGCGGGGCGGCGATCAGGCGCACGACCTGCCTCCCGCTCCTCGCCGCCTCGAGGGCGGCGTCCGGCCCGCGCCGTTCGGCGTCGCGGCGGGCGAGCGCGATCACGGCCGGGTCGGCCCCCTCGTCGATGACCAGCATATCCGCCCCCGCCAGCGCCCGCGCGGCGCGCAGGGTCAGGAGGTCGGCGGGGCCGCGCCCGGCCACGAAGCGCACCCGGCCGCGCGGAGACCCGGCGCCCGCCAGCGCCTCGCGCAGCAGGCTTCCGGCCCGGTCCATGTCGCCGTCCATCGCCGCCTGGGCCACCGGCCCGGCCATCACCTCGCGCAGGAAGGCGCGGCGGGCGACGAGGTCGGGCAGGGCGGCGCGCACCGCGTCCTGATGGCGGCGCAGGAGGGCCGCGACCCGGCCCGCGCCCTCCGGCACCCGCGTCTCGATGTCGTGGCGCAGCATCGTGGCCAGCATCGGGGCCGCGCCGCCGGTGCCGACGGCGGCCACCACCTCGCCCCGGTCGATGACGGCGGGGGTGGTGAAGTCGCTCATCGCCGGGCGGTCGACCACGTTGACCAGCACCCGCGCCGCCCGCGCCGCGCCCGCCGCCGCCTGCACGAAGAGGTCGTCGCCGGCGATGAAGGCCAGGCATGCGCCCGAATATGCGCCGGGCAGGAAGGCGTCGTGGCCGGTCAGGCGCACCAGGGTCGCGGGCGAGCCCTCGAACAGGCGGGCCTTGGCCTCGGCGGCCTCGCCCGTCCCGGCGATCGCCACCTTGCGTCCGGCCAGCGGGAAGAATGCGGGGAAGGCGTCCAAGGTCAGTCCGTCTTGCAGGCCGTGTAGGGGCCGCCCGCAAAGCCCGTCAGGGTGGCGCTGTCGCCCTTGCCCCAGAACTCGCGGTCGCCGTCGGCGTAGCGGGCGCCGGAGGCCGAGCGGGCCAGCGGCAGGGTCTTCTCCTCGTTCCCGGCGCGGATGGTGGCGCGCGCGCCGTGGGCCGGGAAGCTGACGGTGAAGCTCCTGTTCCCGGCGCAGGCGTAGGGGATCGGCGCGTCGGTGATGGAGTCCATCGGCTGGGTCGTCGCGCAGGCCGCCAGCAGCAGCGACAGGGCGAGGGCGGGCATGAAATGGCGCATTTCGAACCTTAACGTCCGGCAGGCGGCTCTGATACCGCTTCTTTAAGCATCTGGGGGTCATGCTTTCCGGGACTTAACCAAGAAGGTCCCTGAAAAGCCGCCATGGGCAGCGCCGCCTTCATAACCCGAATGAGCCCCGCGCCCCGCCGCGAGCGGGTCCGCGCGCAGGGCTGCCGCGTGTGGGACGCCGAGGGCGAGGCGCGCATCGACTTCGACATGGGCGGCGGGGCGGTCATCCTCGGCCACGCCCATCCGGCGGTCGAGGCGGCCGTCGCCGAAGGCGGGCTGGGCGAGGCGCAGGCCGCCGAGGCCCTGTTCGAGCTTTCCCCCGGCCTCAGCGCCGTGCGCTTCACCGCCGAGGAGTCCCAGGCCCTGCCCGCCGCCGTGGCCGCGGCCCGGCGGGCGACGGGCCGGCGCCGGGTGATGGCCTTCGCGCCTCCGGGCGGGGCGGTGGACCTCGCCGACCTCGCGGCCGTGGTGGTCGACCCGCTCGGCGCCGACCCGGCCGCCCTGCACGACGCCCGGCGACTGGCCGACGCGGCGGGCGCGGTGCTGATCTTCGACGAAGGGGCGAGCAGCTTCCGGGTCCATGCCCAGGGCGCGCGGGGCTTCAGCGGCGTCGCGCCCGACCTCGCCGTCCACGGCGCGGCCATCGCCAACGGCCGCCCGATCGGGGCCATCGCGGGGCGCGCCTCGCTGCTGGCGGCGCTGGACGACGACGACCTGCCCAGCCCCCGGCCCGCCTCGGTGGCCGCCGCCGCCGCGACCCTGGCCGAGCTGGCGAAATCCCCCGCCGCCCCTCAGCTCCAGGTGCTGGGCGCGGAGCTGGAGGCCGAGATCGCCAGGCTGATCGAGACCGCCGGGGCCGCTCGCTTCTTCGCCCTGGAAGGCGACCCGACCCTGCCCACGCCTTTGTTCGCCGCGCCCCAGCTCGAAGGGCTGTGGCTGCGCGAGATGGCGGCGCGGGGCTTCATCGTCGTCGGCCCGCACGCCATGTCCGCCGCCCACGGCGAAGCCGAGGTCGCGGCGCTGATCGACGCCTACCGCGCCATTCTTCCCCTCATGGTCGCCAAGGGGGTGCTCGAAGCCCTGCTGCGCCGGCCGCCTCCGCCCTTCGACACGGGACGCCTATGAGCCCCATCCTTTCCAAGCTTGGCCTGGGCGCGGCCCAGTTCGGTCTCGGCGCCCCCGCAGGCCCCCGCGGCCGTCCGCCGGAGGCCGAGGCGCAGGCCATCCTGTCCGTCGCCGCCCGCTCGGGCCTGTCGGTGCTGGACGCCTCGGGCGTCTACGGCCATGCCGAGACGCTGCTGGGCGGGGCGTTGCCGCGCCCCATGCCCTTCCGCCTGACCCTGAACACCGCCCGCGCCGACCGGGGGCCGGACTTCGTGGAGGCGGAGGCCCGCGCCTCGCTGGCCCGCCTGGGGCTGGAGCGCGCCGACGCCATCATCGTGCCGTCCGCCGGGGACCTCTTCGGCCCCCACGGCGGCCTGCTGTGGCGGCGGCTGGAGAAGCTGCGCCACGAGGGGCTGGTCAAGAAGATCGGCGTCTCGGTCCACGCCTCCGACGATCCGGTGGGCGTGGCCCGCCGCTTCCGTCCCGACATCGTCCAGGCCCCGGCCAGCCTTCTGGACCAGCGGCTGCTGGTGAACGGGGCGCTGGCCGAACTCGCCGGGATGGGGGTGGAGGTGCAGCTGCGCTCCATCTTCCTCAACGGCCTGCTCTTCCTGCCGCCCGACCGCATACCCGCGCCGCTCAAGGGGGCCTCGTCCTCCATCTCGCGCGTGCGCCGCCTGATCGCCGAGGGACGCTCGGACCCGTTGCAGGCCGCCCTCGGCTTCGCCCTCTCGCGCCGCGAGGCCAGCGCCGTGCTGGTGGGCGTGACCTCGGCCGCCGAGCTGTCGGCCGTCATCGCCGCCGCCGCCAGCCCGCCGCCGGAGCTGGACTGGGACGCCATGGCCGCCGACGACCCGGCCAGCTTCGACACAAGGTGGGCGGCCGCATGATCATCGCCGTCGTCCAGGCCCGGATGAGCTCCAAGCGCCTGCCGGGCAAGGCGATGGCCCCCCTTCGCGGCGAGCCGATGATCTGGCGCCAGATCGAGCGGCTGCGCGGCGCCCGCTGCCTCACGCGCACCATCGTGGCGACCAGCATCGACCAGAGCGACGATGCGCTCGCCGCCTGGCTGGTCTCGCGCGGCCAGCCGGTGTTCCGGGGCGCGCCGACGGACCTCCTGGACCGCTTCGCCCGCTGCGTGGCGGCGGCCGGCCCCGTCAGCCATGTGGTGAGGATCAAGGGCGACGCGCCCTTCGTCGATCCGGGCCTGGTGGACGAGGCCGTGCGCCTGGCGCTGGCCTCCCGCGCCGCCTGGGTCGGGGTGCAGGGCTATCCGAAGGGCGCCGGGGCCGAGGTGGTGACGACGGCCGCGCTGAACGCCGCCGCCGCCATCGCCCGCGATCCGCTGGAGCGCGTCTCGCCGACCGCCTGGATCAGGAGCCGCCCGCACCATTTCGCGCAAGGCCGGGTGAAAAGCGGCCGGGACAATTCCCGCCTCGACTGGCGGGTGAAGACGGCGGCCGACATGGCCTTCGCCGCCGGGGTATACGACGCCCTGCATCCCGCCGATCCGGCCTTCAGCGTCGGTGACGTGATGGACCTGATCGGCGGGCGCCAGGACCTCGCCCGCTTTACCGTTGCGGCCTAGAACGAACCCCGCACGCCGACCAGCCAGGTGCGCGGCTCGGTGGCGTAGCCGACCGGCTCCTCGTAGCGTTCGCCGGTGATGTTGCGCAGGGCGGTGAACACCGTGATGCGCTCGTCGAAGCGGTAGCTGGCGTTGGCGTCGACCACCGAATAGCCCTCGGTCCAGCCGTTGCCGGCCCACGAACCACCGGCGCCCCAGGGATCGGGGTCGGTGCTGTAAAGCACGTCGGCGCGCTGGCCCCGCAGGCGGTACTCGACGCCGAAGCGCAGGGCTTCGGTGGGCTTGAAGTCCAGCCGCGCCGACCACTGGTGGGCGGGACGACGCAGCAGGCGGGCGCCCGTGCGGCCGTCGCGGGCGTCGGTGTAGGTGTAGTCGACCTCCAGGCTGACCACCTCGTCCGGCGCGATCTCGACGAACAGCTCGTGGCCGTGGATGTCGGCCTTGTCGATGTTGACGTTCGTCCCCACGCCGTAGTCGGTGACGATCAGGTTCTCGATCTCGTTCTCGAAGTAGACGGCGCCCGCCTTCACCCAGCCGTAGGAGGCGTCGGCCCCGACTTCCCAGGACTCGCCCTTCTCTGGCTTCAGGTCCGGGTTGGCGCCGACATAGCTCGAGCTGGCGTAGCGCTCGGCCAGGGTCGGGGCCTTGAACGAGGTCCCGGCCGAGGCGTAGAGGCGCCCGCCGATCTCCGGCAGTCGCAGCACGGCGCCGAGGTTCCAGGTGGTCGCGTCCTCGAAGCCGCCGGTGCGGTCGTGGCGAGCCGAGGCCGTCAAGTCCACGCGGTCCGCGACGCCGAACTGCGCCAGGCCATAGACGCCCGAGGCTTCCTCGGCGGCCGACATGTCGTTGTTGTAGCCGCCCTTGATGACGATCTCCTCGCGTCGCCATTCGACGCCGCCGCTCAGGGTCACGGCCTGGAGGGCGCCCACGTCGTCCAGCTTCAGCACGTTGCGCCAGTTGGCGAAGTCGCGCGTCCCTTCGGCCTTCTCGTTGGGATCGGGGTAGGGCTCGTTCACGTCCACGGCGTCGATGCTGAGGCGGTCGACGCGGACCTGCCCGGCCTCGACGTCCGCCTGCAAGGCGCCGTCCAGCAGCGACAGCCGGGGTCCGACGCGCCAAACGAAGTTCTCGTCCTCGCCGCGCAGGGCCAGGCGGTCGCGGGCGGATTCGTCGAACTCGAACTCGGCGGTGCGCCAGCGGGCCAGGCCGCGCAGCGTGACCGTCTCGTTCACGGCCACGTCGGCCAGCGCCGTGACGGTGGTGAACTCGGAGGCGTCCCGGTCGCCGAGGCCGTTCGGATAGCGGACCGGCGTGTTGTTGAAGCCGTCGGTGCGGTAGTGGTCGATGCTGACGGCGTAGGAGACGATCCCTACCGTGCCGGTCGCCCCGGCCAGCCCGCGCAGGGTGTCGCGCGAACCCGTCGTCACCTCGTAGTAGGGCTCGAAGGCCCCTTCGCCGCCGACGCGGGGGATGAAGTTGATCACCCCGCCGATGGCGTCGCTGCCGTAGACGGCCGAGTAGGCCCCGCGCGCGACCTCGATGCGCTCCAGCCCGCCCGTGGTGTCCTGGCCGAAGTTGTAGAGGCCGTTGGGCGAGGCCATGTCGTTCAGGCGGATGCCGTCGAACAGGGCCAGCACGTGCTTGGAGTTCGAGCCGCGCACGAAGACCGAGGTCAGGGCGCCGGCCCCGCCGCTCTGCACGACGCTGAGGCCGGGCACGGCGCGCAGGGCGTCGACGGCGGTGATCAGGACGCGGTCTTCCAGGTCCTGGCGGCTGATGACCTCGACTTGGCCGGGCACGCGCTCGGCGGCCGTCTCGGTGCGGGTGGCGGTGATGACCAGTTCGTCGACGATGGACGTCTCCGCCTGGGCGGCGGACGAGATCGCAAGGCCGCTCGCGGCGGCCAGCAGGATGATGCGCATGGCGCGGGTTCCCCATATGGAGCCCGCGCGGCGCCGCGAGGCGGTTGATCAGCGACGAACCGGAGCGCCGTCCGGCTGTCGCTTCAACGGAAGGATAGAGAACACCTTCCTCCGCGCCGATGGCCTTTTCCCGGACCTCGGACGAGCGACGCGGCGGCAGGTCTCCTGGCTCGCGGGTCTTCGGGCCTCGTCCACGCCTTCCCGGTTTCCCAGTGGCGCCGCTTGCGCATCGGACGCGGCCCTCGCCGCTTACAGTTGCGGGCACAGCCGGGGCGTTACACCCCTGTTCCCTCTTGGCCCCGGATGGGGACCGCCTAGGCGCTCTAATGCTGCACCGCAGCGGATAAGGCAAGGCTCACCCCCCTTTCGGTGCGTTGACCGCAGGCGCCGCTTGGCTTCACTGTTCGCCCAAGAACGCCTGGGAGGGTCCGATGACCGACGAGACGCCTGCGGAAGTCCCCTCCGACACCCCCGCCCCGAAGACGACCGTCCGCCAGCGGCTGGAAGGCTGGCGCGACCAGGCCGTCGGCTATGCCCGCCGCTCGCCCGGCCTGGTGGCGGCGGCGGTGGCGCTGGCCATCGGCTTCTCGGGCGGGTTCCTGCTGGGCAAGGGCGCGGACGGCTTCGGGGCCAAGGACCCGGCGTCGGCCGAGGCGGCGTCCGGCCCCGCATGGTCCCTGTTCGGCAAGCCGCGCGCGGCCGACGCGCCCCGGCCGGACGTTCCCCGGCCCGAGGGCTTCGCCGTGTGGCGGACCCGGCTCGACACCTCGGGCGCGGCGCCGCTGGCCTGCGTCGAGATGAGCCGCCCGCTCGATCCGTCCAAGCCCTACGGCGACTATGTGATGGTCTCGCCCGATCCCGGCCGCGTCCCGGCCGTGACGGTGAAGGGCTCGGAGCTGTGCGTCGGGGGGCTGGGCTTCACCGACAGCCGGGTGACGCTGCTGAAGGGCCTGCCGGGCAAGGGCCGGGACCAGCTCGCCGCCAACGCCGACCTGGACTTCGTGTTCGGCGACCGGCCGCCCTACGTCGGCTTCGCGGGCGAGGGCGTGATCCTGCCCCGCGAGGACGCCGACGGCGTGGGCATCGAGACGATGAACGTCGAGCGGCTCTACATCGAGGTCTGGCGCGTGGTGGACCGCAACCTCGTGCGCACCCGTATCAGCGCCCCGGACCCGACCGGCGAGGGCGAGTGGCCCTACGAGTGGGGCGAGGAGAGCCCGGACCAGGAAGGCCGCGTCGTCTGGAAGGGCGAGGTCGCCGTCACGGGCGACGAGGGCCAGAAGAACGTCACCGTCTTCCCCCTCGGCGCGGTGCTGAAGGAGATGAAGCCCGGCGCCTACGTCATCAAGGCGCGGGACGCGACCGGCGGGCGGGGAACGACGCCGAACGCCGCCGACTACGACAACAACCCGCCCGCCCAGGCGCGGCGGTGGATCGTCTTCACCGACATGGCGATGATCGCCTACGACGGCTCTGAGGCGCTGGACGTGGTGGTCCGTTCGCTGAAGACCGCCAAGGTGCTGCCCGGCGCGCGGGTGGCGCTGGTGGCGGCCAACGGCGAGGAGCTGGCCGAGGCGCGGGCCGACAGCGCCGGGCGCGTGCGCTTCGCCCGCTCCCTGATGAAGGGCGAGGGCGGCGAGCGGGCCAGGATGGTCATGGCCTACGGCGATCAGGGGGACCTGGCGGTCCTCGACCTGGAGCGCCCGCCCGTGGACCTTTCCAAGCAGGGGATCGGCGGGCGCAACGCCCCCGACGGGGGCAGCGACGCTATCGCCGGACGCACGGCCAGGACGACGGTGGACGGCTACCTCTACGCCGACCGGGGCATCTACCGGCCAGGCGAGACGGTGCGGCTGACGGCGATGATCCGCGACCGGGAGGCGCGGGCCGTGAAGGACCGCAAGGGCGCGGTGGTGGTGCTGCGGCCCTCGGGCGTGGAGTTCAGGCGCTACGCCTTCGACAAGGCGCCGCTGGGCGCCGTGACGGCCGACATCGCCCTGCCGAAAAGCGCCCCGCGCGGGCGCTGGACGGCGAAGCTGGAGATCGAAGGGGTCGAGGAGGCGTCGGGCGCGCTGTCCTTCTCGGTGGAGGACTTCGCGCCGCAGCGGCTGGCGGTGACCGCCGCCGGGCGCGAGGAGGTCCCCGTCGGGCCGGGCGAGACGCGGCCGGTGTCGGTGGCGGCGCGCTTCCTCTACGGCGCGGTGGGCGCGGGGCTCCAGACGCAAGGGGAGGTGCGGATCAGCGCCGACCCCGATCCCTTCCCGGCGCTGAAGGGTTACCAGTGGGGCGACGCCCAGACGCCGTTCGAGTCCAAGTATGTCGACCTCGGCAATACGGTGACGGACGGCGAGGGCAAGGCGACCATCTCGGTCGATACGTCGGAGGTGGCCGAGGCCGTCGTGCCTTTGCGCGCCACCGTCACCGCCTCGGTGTTCGAGCCGGGCGGCCGTCCGGTGCGCGAGGCGGTGGCGCTGAAGGTGCGGCCCAAGGCGCTCTACTACGGCGTCAAGGTCGAGCAGGGCGACGCCGGGCGCGGCGACCCGCCGGTCAGCCTGGACGTGGTCGCCGTCAACGCGGCGGGCCAGCCGGTGGCGACGGGCGCGACCTACAGCCTGATCAGCGAGAACTGGGACTACGACTGGTTCCAGCAGGACGGCCGCTGGCAGTGGCGGCGGACCAGCCGCGACGTGGTGGTCCAGACGGGCAGCCTCGCCATTGCGGCCGGCAAGCCCGCCCAGATCGCCCGGCGGCTCGGCTGGGGCGACTACCGGCTGGTGGTCGAGGGCGCGGACGGCGCCCGCACGGTCGTGCGCTTCGCCTCCGGCTGGGGCGCGCCGGCCAAGGACGCCGAGGCGCCGGACTTGGTGCGCGTCTCGGCCGGGACCAGGCCCTATGTGCAGGGCGACACGGTGGCGGTGACCATCAAGGCCCCCTACGACGGCGAGGCGCAGATCGCGGTGGCCACCGACCGGGTCATCGACTTCCGCACCGCCCGCGTCGGCAAGGACGGCGCGACCGTCCGCATCCCGACCAGCGCGGCCTGGGGCGGCGGGGCCTACGTCATGGTCACGGTGATCCAGCCGCGCGACCCCGTGGCCTCGCCCAAGCCCCGGCGGGCGATGGGCCTCGTCTACGTCCCGCTCGACCCGCGCGGGCGCAAGCTGACGGTGGACCTCGGGACGCCGGAGAAGATCGGCTCGCGCGACGAGGTCGAGGTGCCGGTCGCCGTGCGGGGCCTCGGCATCGCCCAGCGGGCCAAGGTGACGGTCGCGGCGGTGGACGAGGGCATCCTGCGTCTGACCCGCTTCGAGAGCCCCGATCCGGCCAAGTGGTACTTCGGCAAGCGGGCGCTGACGGTGAACTACCGCGACGACTACGGCCGCCTGCTGGACCCCAACCTGGGGGCTCCGGCCAACGTCAACTTCGGCGGCGACGGCATCGGCGGCGAGGGGCTGACGGTGACGCCGATCAAGACCGTGGCCCTGTGGTCGGGCGTGGTGGAGACCGGCCTCGACGGCAAGGCCCGCATCCGCCTGCCCGCCGCCGACTTCAACGGCGAGCTGCGGATCATGGCCGTGGCCTGGACCGACGAGGCCGTCGGTTCGGCGTCCAAGGCCATGACGGTGCGCGAGCCGGTGGTCGCCGACCTCAACCTGCCGCGCTTCCTGGCGCCGGGGGACAAGCCGGTGGCGACGCTGGAGCTGCACAACATCGAGGGCGCGGCGGGCGGCTACACCGTCGAGGCGACCTCGTCCGGCGGCGTGCTGATGGCCCTGAAGAAGGTCTTCCAGCTGGCGCTCGGCCAGCGGATCGCCGAGCGGATACCGTTCCTGGCCCCGACCCGGACGGGGATCGGACAGGTCGGCTTCAAGGTCTCGGGGCCGAAGTTCTCGCAAGCCAAGGACTATCCGATCCAGACCCGCATCGGCTGGAGCGCCATCACCCGCGTCACCACCGAACTGCAGCAGCCGGGGGCGTCCTACACCCCGCCCGGCTCGCTGCTGGCCGGACTGGCGGCGGGGGATGTCAGCCTCCACGTCAGCTACTCGCCGTTCCGGGGCTTCGACCCGGCGCCGATCGCGGCCTCGCTGAACCGCTACCCCTCCGGCTGCACCGAGCAGCTCGTCTCGGCCGCCTATCCGTTGCTCTATGCGGCCGAGGTGTCGAGCGATCCGAAGGTCCGCCGCTCCAGCGCCGGGCTCAACGCGGCGGTGGCGCGGCTGCTCGACCGGCAGACGATGGACGGGGCCTTCGGGCTGTGGCGGGTCGGCGACGGCGAGGCGGACGCCTGGCTGGGCGCCTACACGACCGATTTCCTGATCGAGGCGCAGAAGCGCGGCGCCCCCGTGCCGCAGGCCGCCGTCGACCGGGCCCTGACCGCCATGCGCCAGGTCAGCCGGCCCGAGGGCTGGACCCCGCTCTCCTACCGCATGGAGTATCCGCAGTGGTGGGGCCGCAACGCCGACGAGTCCCGCAAGGCGACCCAGCGGATGCGCAGCCGCGCCTCGGCCTACGCCCTCTATGTGCTGGCCAAGGCGGGCAAGGGCGACCTCGCCCGGTTGCGCTGGTGGCACGACGTGCAGATGAAGTCGGAAGCCTCGCCCGTGGCCAAGGCCCACGTCGCGGCTGGGCTGGCCATGATGGGCGACAAGGCCCGCGCGCGGTCGGGCTTCAGGCAGGCCGTCCGCGCCCTCGGCTACCGCGAGCAGGAGGACTGGTACCAGAGCCCGCTGCGCGACCTCGCCGCCGTCGTCGCCCTGGCCCACGAGGCCGGGGAGGTGGAGACGGCGCGCGGCCTGCAACGGCGGCTGGAGAACGCGGTCAAGGACCCCGACGCCCTCAACACCCAGGAGCAGGCCCGCCTGCTCCAGGCCGCCCATTTCATGCTGAAGGCGGCCGGGACGATGCGCATCGAGGCGACGGGAGCGAACGCGCTCTCGACCGCCGGGGGCGCGCCGCGCTGGGCGGTCGGCAAGCTGGCCGAGGCGAAGTTCGTCAACGCCGGCAAGGGCGCCCTGTGGCGGACGGTGACGGTGCGCGGCACGACGGTCGAGTCGCCGGGGCCGGAGGCCAACGGGGTGTCGGTGTCGAAGACGCTCTACACGCTGGGCGGGGCGGCGGCCGATCCGGGATCGCTGCGCCAGGGCGACCGGGTGATCGTGCTGCTGACCGGGCGCTCGTCGCAGGCGCGGACCATGGCGCTGGTCGTCGACGACGCCCTGCCCGCCGGGTTCGAGATCGAGACCGTGCTGGGGCCGGAAGACGCCCAGGACGGGCCGTTCCGCTTCCTCGGCGAGCTGACCGGCGCCGACGCGCAGGAGGCCCGCGACGACCGCTTCATCGCCGCCACGGACCTGGCGGGCGAGGCCCGGTTCGCGCTGGCCTATGTGGCGCGGGCGGTGACGCCGGGCGACTTCTTCCTGCCGGGGCCGGAGGCGCGGGACATGTACCGCCCGTCGGTCAGCGCGCGCGGAGCGGCCGGGCGGACGGTCATTGTTCCTTCTCCCTGAGGGAGAAGGAGGGGCCCGCGCCGCAGGCGTGGGAGGATGAGGGTTTAGGGACGTATGTGGCGAGGCGGTAAACCCTCACCCTCCCGCTACGCGGGCCCCTCCCTCTCCCTCAGGGAGAGGGCGATTGCTCGCCTCGTCACCGCCCTGATGGCGCTGCTGGGCGTCCAGACGGCCCTCGTCGCGTTCGACGCCCTCCTGCCCCCCGACATGGCGCGGGCGGAGCGGTCGTCGCCCGTGGCGCTGGACCGCAGGGGGGCCTGGCTGCGGGCGCTGCCGGTGGAGGACGGGCGCTGGCGCATCCGGGCCGACCTGGACCGCACCGACCCCGCCTTCGTGAAGCGGCTGATCGCGGTGGAGGACGCGCGCTTCTATCTGCATCCCGGGGTCGATCCGCTGGCGGTGGTCCGCGCGGCGGGGACGGCGGCGGCGACGGGGCGGGTGCGCTCGGGCGCCTCGACCCTGACCATGCAGACCGCGCGGCTGCTGGAGCCCCGGCCCCGCACGCTCGGCGCCAAGCTGGTCGAGATGGTCCGCGCCGTGCAGATCGAGGCGCGGCTCTCCAAGCGCGAGATCCTGGCCCTGTACCTGACGCTGGCCCCCTACGGCGGCAACCTGGAGGGGGTGCGGGCGGCAAGCCTCTCCTACTTCGGTCATGAGCCCGAGAGCCTGACGGACGGCGAGCAGGCCCTGCTGATCGCCCTGCCGCAATCACCGGAAGCCCGCCGTCCCGACCGCCGCCCGCTTGAGGCCGCCAGGGCCCGCGAGGCGGTGCTGGCCAAGATGATCCGCGCCCGGCTGATCGACGAGCCCGCCGCCGCGGAGGCGGCGGCCGAGCCGATGCCCAGGCGCTCGCCTTTCCCCTCGCTCGCCTGGCATCTGGCGGGGGAACTGGCCCGCAAGGCCCCGGCCGATGAGGCCTCGGTAGTCAGTACGGTGGACGCCACGCTCCAGAGCCGCCTCGAACCGCTGGCCGCGTCCTACGCCGCCGCCCAAGGCCCGGACGCGACGGCGGCGGTGATGGTGGTCGAGATCGAGGGCCGGGCCGTCCGCGCCCTGGTCGGCTCGGGCGGCCTTGGGCGGCCGGGCGGCTGGATCGACATGACCAGAGCCCTGCGCTCGCCGGGCTCGGCGCTGAAGCCGTTCATCTATGCGATGGCCTTCGACGAGGGGATCGCCGCGCCCGACACCGAGATCGCCGACGCCGCGATCCGCTTCGCCGACTATCAGCCGGAGAACTTCGACCGTGTCTTCCACGGCAAGGTCTCGGCCCGGGAGGCCCTGGCCCACTCACTGAACGTGCCCGCCGTCGCCACCCTGGAGAAGGTCGGCCCCGAAGCCTTCGTCACGAGGCTGGAGGGCGCGGGCGTGAAGCTGGTGCGGCCCAAGGCGAACGTGAAGGGGCCCGGGCTGGCGCTGGCCCTCGGCGGCGAGGGGATAACCCTGCGCGACCTTTCCGTCCTCTACGCCGCGCTCGGAGACGGCGGGACGGCCAAGCCGCTCGCCTGGACGGAGGAGGAGGCGGAGAAGCGGGCGAAACAGGGCGGGACGCGCCTCGTGCGGGCCGAGGCCGCGCGGCAGGTGCTGGACATCCTGCGCGACGCCCCCGCCCCGGACGGCCGTGCGCCCGCTGCGCTTACGCGCGGCGGCCCGGCGATGGCCTTCAAGACCGGCACCTCCTACGGCTTCCGCGACGCGGTGGCGGCGGGGGTGGTCGGCGGCCACGTGGTCATCGCATGGACCGGTAGGGCGGACGGCGGCGCGCGGGGCGGGCTGACGGGGCGGGATGCGGCCCTGCCCCTGCTGTTCGACACGGCCGACCTGATCGGCGCCCCGCCCGCCGCGCCCCGGCCTATCGCGCCGAAGGGGGCGCCGGGCGCGCTGGAGCGGCTGGAGGTCTCCAGCGGCCCGCGCCTGATCTTTCCGCCGGACGGGGCCAGCGTGCAGGTCGAGGGCTTCGGCCCGAAGGCGCGGGGGCTGGTGCTGGCGGCGGGCGGCCAGGATTTGAGCTGGTACGTCGAGGGCAAGCCGCTGGCGCTCGATCCCGTCAGCGGGCGGCCAGTCTGGCGGCCCGCCGCGCCGGGGTTCTACCGGCTGACGGTGGTGGACGGGCAGGGCCGGGAGGCCCGCGCCCGGGTACGGGTCAGAGGCGGGTAGAGTCGCGGAAACGCACGTAGTCCTCGGGATTCCTGACCGTCACTCCCAGGTCGTTGACCAGTCCGTCCGACAGCCGGTAGCACCAGCCGTGGACCGACAGCGGCTGGCCCCGCTTCCAGGCGTCCTGCACGAAGATGTCGGAGGCGACGTTCTTGACCTGCCGCACCACGTTCAGCTCGCACAGCCGGTCGTCGCGGGCGTGGCCCTGGGGCAGGGCCTCCAGCTCCTCGCGGTTGGCGGCGTAGGTCTCGCGGATCGGGTGCAGCCAGTGGTCGACGAGGCCCCGGCGCTGGCCGTCGACCGCCGCCTTTACGCCGCCGCAGCCGTAGTGGCCGACGACCATGACATGCTTGATCTTCAGCACGTCGACCGCGAACTGCAGCACGCTGAGGTAGTTGGCGTCCTGCGGCGGGGCGAGGTTGGCGACGTTGCGGTGGACGAACAGTTCGCCGGGGTCGAGGCCCACGATCTCGTTGGCCGGGACACGGCTGTCGGAACAGCCGATCCACAGATACTCCGGGCTCTGCTGGCGTTCGAGCCGCTTGAAGAAGTCCGGGTCGACCTGGGTCTTGCCTTGGCTCCAGGCGCGGTTTTTAGCCTTCAGATCGTCGAGCATGAACGGGGCCGTATCGCAGGACGGACCTCAGGTCCAGACCCTCAGAGAACGGAAAAGGCGAGACGGCCCGCCCCCTCGACCTCGCCCTCGACCCGGTCGCCGCGGTTCAGGGGGCCGACGCCCTCGGGCGTGCCGGTGAAGATCAGGTCGCCGGCGTCGAGGCGCCACAGCTTGTTCGCCTCCACGATGATCTCGGGCACGGACCACAGCATGTCGGCGACGTCGGCGTCCTGCCGGACCTCGCCGTTGACCGACAGGCGGATGGCGCCGCGATCGGGGAAGCGGCCGGGGCGGATGGCAGAGACGGGGGCGCTGGCGTCGAAGCCCTTGGCGGCGTCCCACGGCTGGCCCCTGGCCTTGGCGGCGGCCTGGAGGTCGCGGCGGGTCAGGTCCACCCCCGCCGCGCAGCCGTAGATCATGCCGCCCTCGCCGATGGCCACGACCAGTTCGATCTCGTGGTGAAGGTCGGCGGTGGCGGGCGGATAGGGCACGTCCTGGCCCGGCGGGACCATGGCGTCGGCGGGCTTGGAGAAGAAGAACGGCGGCTCGCGGTCGTCGCCGCCCATCTCGCGCCGGTGGGCGGCGTAGTTTCGCCCGACGCAGAGGATGCGGCGCACGGGGAAGACGACGGAGGCGCCCTCGACGGGGACGACGGGCCGCCCGGCGGGCGGGAAGGCGAACGCGGTCATGGGTGCGGGTTATCGGCCTCTCTCTCCTCCCCGGCAAGGTGGGGGGAGGAGCCCCTGACGCTTCTTTCACTTGCCCTTGGGCCTTATGGCGGCCAACCCTAACGGGCGTTGGGGCTCAACCGGCGGGGGCAGGCGACGTCATGCTGATCATCGAGAACCTGACCCACGTCTACGCCAACGGCGTCCGCGCCCTGGACGAGGTGAGCCTGACCATCCCGCGCGGCATGTACGGCCTGCTCGGCCCCAACGGCGCGGGCAAGTCCACCCTGATGCGGACCATCGCCACCCTCCAGGCGCCGAGCGCAGGGCATGTGCGTTTCGGCGACATCGACGTGCTGGCCGAGCCGGAAAGGCTGCGCCGCACCCTGGGCTACCTGCCGCAGGACTTCGGCGTCTATCCGCGCGTGTCGGCCTACGACATGCTCGACCACATGGCGGTGTTGAAGGGGATCGCCGGGCGGAAGGCGCGGCGCGAGACGGTCGAGGCGCTGCTGGCCCAGGTGAACCTGTGGGACGTGCGGACCAAGGCGCTGGCCGGCTTCTCCGGCGGCATGCGCCAGCGGTTCGGCATCGCCCAGGCGCTGATCGGCGACCCCGGCCTGATCATCGTCGACGAGCCGACGGCCGGGCTGGACCCCGAGGAGCGCAACCGCTTCCTGAACCTCTTGGCCGAGATCGGCGAGAACGTGGTGGTGATCCTGTCCACCCACATCGTCGAGGACGTGTCCGACCTCTGCCCGGCCATGGCCATCCTGTGCGAGGGCAGGATCGTGCGCGAGGGCGCCCCCGCCGACCTGATCGGCCAGCTCTCGGGCCGGGTGTGGAGCAAGTCCATCGACCGGGCCGAGCTGGGGGCCTTCCGGGAGAAGTACGACGTCATCTCCACGCGGCTGTTCGGCGGGCGCACGGTGATCCACGTCATCGCCGACGCCGATCCGGGCGACGGGTTCGTCCCCGTGGAGGGCGGGCTGGAGGACGTCTACTTCTCCACCCTGACCAGCACCCGCCGGGCCGCCTGATGTTCGGCCAGGTCGCCGCCTTCGAGTTCCGCTACCAGGTCCGCCAGCCGGTGTTCTGGGTGGTGGCGACCCTGTTCTTCCTGCTGACCTTCGGGTCGGTGACCATCGACCAGATCCAGATCGGCGGCGGCGGGCAGGTCCACAGGAACGCCCCCTTCGCCATCGCCCAGACGCATCTGGTCCTGGCGATCTTCTACATGTTCGTGACCACGGCCTTCGTCGCCAACATCGTGGTGCGTGACGACGAGACGGGGTTCGGCCCCATCGTGCGGGCGACCCGGATCGGCAAGTTCGACTACCTCTACGGCCGGTTCGCGGGCGCCTTCGCGGCGGCGGCGCTGTCGTTCGCCGCCGTGCCGCTGGCGATGTGCCTGGGCTCGCTGGCCCCGTGGCTGGACCATGAGCGGCTGGGGCCGTTCCGGGCCGACGCCTACCTCTTCGCCTATTTCGCGCTGGCCCTGCCCGCCCTCCTGCTGACCTCGGCGGCGTTCTTCGCGCTGGCCACGGTCACCCGCTCGATGATGTGGACCTACGTCGGCGTCATCGCGGTCATCGTCCTGTGGATCGTCGCCGGGATCGCGCTGGGCAAGCCGGAATACGAGAAGGCGGCCGCCCTGTGGGAGCCGTTCGGCACGGCGGCCCTGGGGCTGGCGACCAAGTACTGGACGGCCGCCGAGCGCAACACCCTGGTCCCGGCGCTGGAAGGCGCGCTGGCGTGGAACCGCCTCTTCGTGCTGGCCCTGTCGGCGGGCTTCCTGGCCCTGGCCTACGCCCTTTTCCGCTTCGAGGGGCCGGAGGTTTCCGGGCGGGCTGGGAAGGCGGGCGCCCCCGGCCTTCCGCCGCCCCCGCCCCTCGCCGCCCTGCCGCGCCCCGCCTTCGGCCGGGCCGCCGCCCTGGCCCAGCTCGCCGCCCGCACGCGGCTGGACATGGGACAGGTGTTCAAGAACCCGGCCTTCGGGGTGCTGCTGGGGCTGGGGCTGGCCAATTCCCTCGGCGCCCTGTGGTTCGCGACGGAGGAGACGGCCTACGGCGGCGCCCTCTATCCCGTGACCCGGGTGCTGATCCCGACCCTGGTCGGCGCCTTCAGCCTGATCCCGATCATCGTCGCCCTCTACTATTCCGGCGAGCTGGTCTGGCGCGAGCGGGAGCGCCGCACGCACGAGATCGTCGACGCGACCCCGGTCCCCGACTGGGTCTTCGTGCTGCCCAAGGCCGCCGCCATCGCCCTGGTGCTGATCGCCATGCTGCTGGTCAGCGTGCTGGCCGCGATGGGCGTGCAGGCGGCCAAGGGCTACGCCGACTTCGAGCCCGGCAAGTACCTGCTGTGGTACGTCCTGCCCCAGGCCGTGGACCTGACCCTGCTGGCCGTGCTGGCGGTGTTCGTCCAGGCGCTGTCGCCGCACAAGTTCGTCGGCTGGGGGGTGATGGTCGTTTACGTCGTCGCCACCCTGACGCTGGCCACGGTCGGCTTCGAGCACAACCTCTACAACTACGGCGGCGTGCCGGTCGTACCGCTGTCGGACATGAACGGCCAGGGCGGCTTCGAGGTCGGGGCCTGGTGGTTCCGCCTCTACTGGAGCGCCTTCGCGGTGGTGCTGCTGGTCCTGGCCTACGCCCTGTGGCGGCGGGGGACGGAGAGCCGCCTTCTCCCGCGCCTGCGCCGCCTGCCCCGGCGGCTGGCGGGACCGGCCGGGGTTCTGGCGCTGGCCGCGCTGGCGGTCTTCATCGCCTCGGGCTCGTGGATCTACGTCAACACCAACCTGTGGAACGACTACCGCACGACCAAGGGGACGGAAGCCTGGCTGGCCGACATGGAGAAGGCCCTGCTGCGCTACGAGCACGCGCCCCAGCCCAAGATCGTCGCGGTGCGGCTGGACGTGGACCTCTACCCGGACGCCCCCCGCGCCGAGACGCGGGGCTCCTACGTCATGGAAAACCGCACGGGCGCGCCGCTGCGCCGGGTCCATGTGCGCTTCGACCGAGACCTGAAGGTCCGGGGCCTGGCCATCCAGGGCGCACGGGCCGAGCGGACCTTCGAGCGGTTCAACTACCGCATCTTCGTCTTCGACACTCCGATGGCGCCGGGCGAGCGGCGGACCATGTCCTTCATCACGGTGCGGGAACAGAAGGGTTTCCGCAACGCCGGGCCGGACCAGCGGGTGGTGCGCAACGGGACCTTCATCCGCAACGACGAGCTGGCGCCGGTGCTGGGCATGGACCGGGGCGGCCTGCTCCAGGACCGCGCCAAGCGCCGCAAGCACGGCCTCAAGCCCGAACTTCGGATGGCGAAGCTGGGCGACGGGCCGTCCCGCGCGGTCAACTACCTGCGCCACGACAGCGACTTCGTGCGCTCCGACATCACCGTCTCGACCCGCGCCGACCAGACGCCCGTCGCGCCGGGGACGCAGGTGTCGGAGGAGGTGCGGGACGGCCGCCGCACGGTGCGGTTCGTGGCCCAGGCCCCGATCATGCACTTCTTCTCGATCCAGTCGGCGCGCTACGCGGTCAAGCGCGGCAAGCACGGGGATGTCGACCTGGCCGTCTACTACGACTCGCAGCACCCCTGGAACATCGACCGGATGCTGCGGGCGATGGGCGCCTCGCTGGACTATTTCGAGGCCGAGTTCAGCCCCTACCAGTTCGCCCAGGTCCGCTTCATCGAGTTCCCGGACTACGGGCAGTACGCCCAGGCGTTCGCCGGGACGATCCCGTGGTCGGAGGGCCTGGGCTTCATCGCCCGCTACGACGACCCGGAGAAGATCGACCTCGTCACCTACGTCGGCGCCCACGAGATCGCCCACCAGTGGTGGGCGCACCAGGTGGTCGGGGCCGACCAGCAGGGCTCGACCGTGCTGTCGGAGACGCTGGCCCAGTATTCGGCCCTGATGGTGATGAAGCGGCTCTACGGGCCGGACATGATCCGCAAGTTCCTGAAGTTCGAGCTGGACAGCTACCTGCGCGCGCGGGGCGGCGAGGTGCTGGAGGAACTGCCGCTCGCCCGGGTCGAGAACCAGGGCTACATCCACTACCGCAAGGGCTCGCTGGTCATGTACCGGCTGGCCGACGAGATCGGCGAGGCGGCGGTCAACCGCGCCCTGCGGCGGGTGCTGGCCCGCTACGCCTTCAAGGGCGCGCCCTACCCGACCTCGCTGGACCTGATCGCCGCGTTGCGGGCCGAGGCGCCCGCCGACAAGCAGGCGCTGATCACGGACCTCTTCGAGAAGATCACCCTCTACGACCTCAAGGCCACGAAGGTCGTGTCTAGCAAGCGCCCCGACGGCCGCTACGACGTGACGCTGACGGTGGAGGCGCGAAAGCTCCATGCCGACGGGGCGGGCAGGGAGGCCGCCGCCCCCCTCGCCGAGACCATGGACGTCGGCCTTTTCGACGTCATGCCCGGCAAGAAGGGCTTCGGGCCGGGAAAGGTCATCGCCTTGGAGCGCCGGGCGATCCGCACCGGCGTCCAGACGCTGACCTTCACCGTGGACCGCGCGCCCCGGTACGCGGGCGTCGATCCCTACAACAAGGTCATCGACCGCAACTCGGACGACAACCTCGCCGAGGCGGGCTGAGCGGCTACTTCAGTCCGTCGCGCAGGGTCGTGGCCTCGGTGTAGTGCTGCTGCACCACCGGCGCGATCATGGCGGCGGCGGCCCGAAGCTGGGCGTTGTCGCCGTCCTCGGCGTAGCGGGTGTGCAGGTCCAGCGCCGCCTGGTGGGCGTCGACCTGGTGGTCCATGTAGTTGCGGTCGAAGTCGGCGGCGGCCACGGCGTTCAGGTCGTCGACCTTCTTCTTCATGTCGTCCGGCAGGGCGGCCGGCGGCGTGATGGGCAGGCCCGAGGCGGTCAGCGCGGCCTTCAGGTCGGCGGTCGACTTGGTGTGGGCGTCGATCATCATCCGGGCGAACGCCTTCACCTTGGGATCCGTGGCCCGGGTCAGCGCGATCTTGCTGGTCTCGATCTCCAGCATGTCGCCGGCGGCGGCCTTGGCGACGTAGTCGGGGGCGGCGGCCTCGTTGGCCATGGTCGGCACGGTGGCGGCCGGGTTGGCGTCCGGCGTGGCGGCGGCGGTGGCCGTGTCCTGGGCCTCGCGGTTGCAGGCGGCGATGGACAGGGCGGCGACGGCGGCGCCGACGACGAGCAGGTGGCGGGTCATGGAAGTCTCTCCCTTGAGGCGTTGACAGGAACGCGGGTCCGGCCCCAAGCGGGGCTGGAAGCCTGCTCCAACCTCACGGACGTGTGATGAGTTCCGAAATCCGTTCCGGGCCGCTCAAAGGCCTGCGCGTCATCGAGATGGGAACCCTGATCGCCGGGCCGTTCTGCGGCCAGGTGCTGGGCGACTTCGGGGCCGAGGTCATCAAGATCGAGGACCCGAACGCGGGCGACCCGATGCGCCAGTGGGGCCGCACCATGCCCAAGGGCCAGTCGCCCTGGTGGCCGGTGATCGGGCGCAACAAGAAGTCCGTCACCCTCGACCTGCGCACGGCCGAGGGCCAGGAGGTCGCACGCGCCCTGGTCGCCAGGGCCGACGTGGTGGTGGAGAACTTCCGCCCCGGCTCGCTGGAGAAATGGGGCCTGGGGTACGAGGCCCTGTCCAGGGACAACCCCGGCCTCGTCATGGCCCGCGTTTCCGGCTTCGGCCAGACGGGGCCTTACGCCGGGCGCGCCGGCTACGCCCTGATCGGCGAGGCGATGGGCGGCCTGCGCCAAATCACCGGCGAGCCCGACCGCGACCCGGCCCGCGCGGGCGTCTCGGTCGGCGACAGCCTCGCCGGGCTGAACGCGGCGCTGGGGGTGATGATGGCGCTCCACGCCAAGGCGCGGACCGGCAAGGGCCAGGTCGTCGACGCCGCCATCTATGAGAGCGTGCTGACGGTGATGGAGAACCTGATCACCGAATACGACCTGTCCGGCTATGTCCGCGAGCGGTCGGGGGCGGTGTTGCCGGGGATCGCGCCGTCCAACGTCTATCCCACGAAGGGCGGCGAGCTGGTGCTGATCGGCGCCAACCAGGACACGGTCTTCCGGCGGCTGTGCAAGGCGATGGACCGCCCGGACCTGGCCGCCCCCGACAGCTTCGGCGGCCACGCCGCGCGCGGCCAGCAGCAGGCCGAGCTGGACGCCCTCATCGGCGAATGGACCGCGACCTTCGACATCGCCCCGCTCCTCGACCTGCTGGAAACCGAGGGCGTCCCGGCGGGCCGCCTCTACCGCGCCCAAGAGATGCTGGCCGACCCGCAGTTCGAGGCCCGCGAATCCATCGTCTCGGTGCCCCATCCGGTCTTCGGGAGCGTGAAGATGCAGAACGCCTTCCCCAGGCTCTCCGACACCCCCGGCGCTGTCCGCTGGCCCGGCCCCGCGCTGGGCGAGCATACGGAGGCGGTGCTGACGGAGGTGGCGGGGCTGACGCGGGAGCAGGTCGCGGAGTTGAGGCGGAAGGCCATAGTCTGATTGATCCCCTTCTCCCGCGAAGGGAGAAGGGAACTGGAGGAAGGCGGTTTCAGAACCGCAGGGCGCGGGCTTCCTTGACGTGCGGCAGGGCCTGGATCTTGGCCAGCAGGTCCTCGGCCGGGGCCTGGTCGACGCCGACCAGCGCCACCGCGTCATCGCCCGCCGTGACGCGGCCGAGGTTGAAGGTGGCGATGTTGACGCCGGCCTCGCCCAGCAGGCCGCCCAGCGCGCCGATGAAGCCCGGCTTGTCGAGGTTGTTGATGTAGAGCATGGCCGGCGAGAAGGCCGCATCCAGTTCCATGCTCTTGACCTCGACGATGCGCGGGGCGCCCGCCACCACGGTCCCGGCGAAGGCGCGCTTGCCCTTCTCGGTGGTGATGGTGATGCGCACCAGGCTGTCATAGACGGGACTGTCGTCCTGGCGGCTCTCGGAGACGGTGACGCCGCGCTCCTTGGCCACGGCCGGGGCCGAGACCATGTTCACCTCGGCCAGCATCGGGCGCAGCACGCCCGCCAGCGCCGCCGCCGTCAGCGGCTTGGTGTTGAGGGCGGCGACCTCGCCCTCGTAGGCGATGTCGATGGCCTTCACCCCGAAGTCGACCATCTGGCCCGCGAAGCCGCCCAGCTTCTCGGCCAGGGCCACGAAGGGCTTCAGCTTCGGCGCTTCCTCGGCGGTGACCGAGGGGCTGTTCAGGGCGTTGGTGACGGCGCCGGTGAGCAGGTAGTCGCTCATCTGCTCGGCCACCTGCAGGGCGACGTTCTCCTGGGCCTCCAGGGTGGAGGCGCCCAGGTGCGGGGTGGCGATGAAGTTCTCGGCCCCGAACAGGACGTTCGCCTTGGCCGGCTCCTCGACGAACACGTCGAAGGCCGCGCCGCCGACGTGCTTTTCGTCGAGCAGGCGACGCAGGGCCGCCTCGTCCACCAGCCCGCCGCGGGCGCAGTTGACGATCATCACGCCCTTCTTCGTCTTCCGCAGGTTCTCTTCCGACAGGATGTTGCGGGTCTTGTCGGTCAGCGGGGTGTGCAGGGTGATGACGTCGGCGCGGGCCAGCAGCTCGTCCAGCTCGACCTTCTCCACGCCGATCTCGACGGCGCGTTCCGGCGACAGGAAGGGGTCGTAGGCCACGACCTTCATCTTCAAGCCCAGCGCCCGGTCGGCGACGATGGAGCCGATGTTGCCCGCCCCGATCAGGCCCAGCGTCTTGGCGGTCAGCTCGACCCCCATGAAGCGGTTCTTCTCCCACTTGCCTTCCTGGGTGGAGGTGTCGGCGGCGGGCAGCTGGCGGGCCAGGGCGAACATCATGGCGATGGCGTGCTCGGCGGTGGTGATCGAGTTGCCGAAGGGGGTGTTCATGACCACCACGCCACGGGCGGTGGCGGCGGGGATATCGACGTTGTCGACACCGATCCCGGCGCGGCCGACGACCTTCAGGTTCGCGGCGGCGGCCAGCACGTCCTTGTCGGCCTTGGTGGCCGAGCGGACGGCCAGGCCGTCGTACTGGTCGATGATCTTCAGCAGTTCGTCTTTGGTCAGGCCGGTCTTGACGTCGGCTTCGACGCCACGGGCGCGGAAGATCTCGACGGCGGCGGGCGACAGCTTGTCGGCGATGAGGACGCGGGGAGCCATGGGGATGCTCTTTCTATCTTGGGATTTCGGACGAGGCGGGGGCGGCCTAAGCCGCGGCCAGCTCGGCGGAGACGGTGGCGAAGGCCCAGTCGAGCCAGGGCGTGACGGCTTCCAGGTCGGAGTGCTCGACCGTGGCGCCGCACCAGATGCGCAGGCCGGCCGGAGCGTCGCGGTAGCCGCCGATGTCGAGGGCCACGCCTTCCTTCTCCAGCGCGGAGGCCAGCTTCTTGGCGAAGTCGGCCTGGGCGTCGTCGGAGAGGGCGGCGATCTTCGCGTCGGTCACCTTCAGGCATACCGAGGTGTTGGAGCGGATGGCCGCCTCCTCGGCGAGGAAGTCGACCCAGTCCGTCTTGGCGACCCAGGCTTCCAGCACCGCGAGGTTGCGGTCGGCCCGGGCCTGCATCTCGGTCAGCCCGCCGATGGCCGCGCCCCACTTCAGGGCGTCGATGGCGTCTTCCACGCACAGCATGGAGGGCGTGTTGATCGTCGCGCCCTCGAAGATGTCGAGGGAAACCTTGCCGTTCTTGGTCATGCGGAACAGCTTCGGCATCGGCCAGGCGGGGGTGTGGCTCTCCAGCCGGGCGACGGCTCGGGGGCTGAGGATCAGCACGCCGTGGCCGCCTTCGCCGCCGAGGGCCTTCTGCCAGGAGAAGGTCACGACATCGAGCTTGGCCCAGTCGAGCTTCTGGGCGAACGCCGCGCTGGTGGCGTCGCAGATGACGATCCCTTCGCGGTCAGCCGAAATGAAGTCGGCGTTCGGCACGCGCACGCCGCTGGTGGTGCCGTTCCAGGTGAAGACGAGGTCGGCGTCGGGACGCACCTTCGCCGTGTCCGGCAGCTTGCCGTAGGGGGCGTCCAGCACCTCCACGTCCGGCAGCTTCAGTTGCTTGGTGACGTCGGTCACCCAGTCCTTGCCGAAGCTCTCGAAGGCCAGCAGCTGCACGGGGCGCGGGCCCAGCATCGACCACAGGGCCATCTCGACGGCGCCGGTGTCGGAACCGGCGACGATGCCGATCAGGAAGTCCTCGGGGACCTCCAGCACCTGGCGGGTGCGGTCGATGGCTTCCTTCAGGCGCGCCTTGCCGATCTTCGACCGGTGCGAGCGCCCGAGGACGGCGTTGGAAAGGTTTTCAGGGGTCCATCCGGGGCGCTTGGCGCACGGGCCGGAAGAGAACTCGGGACGCGCCGGGCGAACGCCGGGCTTGGCGGGTGTGGTCACTGCGATGTCTCCCATCCTTGCAGATGAGCAGCGCCCCGTTGGGGGGGCGTGGCCCGCCGCGTAGAGACCTCATTTCGCAGATGCGCACAAGCCGAGATTTGCGGGCGGATCGCCGCGCTCAGCCGAGTGTGGCCTCGCTACGACGGCGGCGCATCCAGGCGCCGATGGTGCCCAGGATGATCGCGAGCATCACCGCGAAGGCCAGGATGTTCATAGCTGCATAGTAGTAATAGAGGTGGCTCTCCGGCAGCAGCCCGATCAGGGCGGAGGCGTGGATGGTGAACACCGCCCCCTGCAGCAGCATGGCGGCCGCCAGCCACAGGCTCGCATAGCGGAAGGCCAGGATCAGGAAGCCCGTGGCCAGCACCCCGTCGGCGATTAGGATCGGCAGGGTGTCGAAAGACTGTTTAGTGAGCGCCTGGAACAACGTCACGCCGAGGCAGATGACCCCGTTGAACAGCGCCCCCGTGCGTTCCGGGGCGCCGCCTCTCCACCACGCGAATGCAACCGTCACAAGGACGGCCACAAGCACCACCTGGCTGGCTAGGGTCTCGTACATATGAATTGCGCCTCTGACTGAACATCAGAGGCGCAAAACAGGTTAATCTTTAGCAACTGCGTTAGCGCCTTAGGCGCGGACGCGATTCTCTTCTTCGATTTCACCGGAAGGCGGCGGGGGTGGCGGTTTGTCCCACGCGCCCGTCAGCTTCGTGCGGATGCCCACACGCAGCTTCGCTTCGGCCAGTTCGCCATGCATGGCGATCAGGGCGGAGCGAGCCTGGCCGAGGGCCGTCATCGCTTCGACCAGCTTCGCAGTGGCGCCGTCGGTGACCTCGGCGGAGACCTTCAGTTCCTGACGGGCGGCCATGATGCCGGCCATCAGCTCGGCCGCTTCGGTCATAGCGGCATCAACAGCGTTCTCGGACGACCAAACCTTGGCGGCCACACGCTGAGCAACAAAAGCCTTGTCCAATTGTCCCTCCTGGAAAAGCAGCAAGCCTAAAGTAAACGAAACCTTAAGATGAATCCAATGGAAATTAGCGAATGGTTAACTATGTCGCAGCAGCGAAACGTTAGGGACCTTGCGGGATAAGGGGGTCAAAGGGGCAGAATCCGCCGTTCGATGACCGACCAGAGCCGCATGCCTACGGCCTCCAGCCACGCGCCCTTCCAGGCGCGGATCGCTTCCGTGGCGCTGATCACGACGGTGGTCGTCCTGCTGGCCGCATGCGTGTCCTTCATGCTCCAGCAGTGGGTCGTGGCTCGGCAGGAGAGCCGTGCGGCCGAGGCGACGCTGAACGCCGTGGTCGCGGAGATCGCCGCCCCGGCCCTGGCCGCCCATGACGTCCCCGCCGCCCAGAGGGCCGCCGCCGCCGCGGCCGCGGCTCCGGCGGTGGTCGCCGCCTCGCTGGTCGATTCGGGCGGCCGCATCGTCGCCGTCCACCAGGACGAGGTCCCGCCGCGCGGCGGCGGGCGCGAGCAGACCGTCCACACCCAGGTCGTGTGGCAGGGCCGTCCGGTGGGCGCCCTGGTCACCACCGTCCAGCCGCCGACGCTGGGATCGCTGCTGCCGCGCTACCTCGCCCTGACGCTGGCGCTGTTCTTCGGAGCCTCGGGCCTGGCGCTGTTCCTGGCCCAGGGACTGTCGCGGCGGGTCATCCAGCCGGTGACCGACCTGTCCGAGGCCATGGGCCGGGTCGCGTCCAGCGGCGAGTTCACCCCTGTGGCCGAGAACGCCGACGACGACCTCTTCCGCAGCCTGGCTCGCAGCTTCAACCATCTGCTGGCCCAGCTCGGCGCCCGCGAGCAGGACCTGCGCCACACGATGGACGAGCTGGTCGAGGCCAGGGACCAGGCCAACGCCGCCAACGTGCTCAAGAGCCAGTTCCTGGCCAACATGAGCCACGAGATAAGGACGCCCCTGAACGGCGTGCTGGCCATGGCCGATGTCATGGCCTTCGACGAGATGACCGACAAGCAGCGCGACCGGCTGGGCGTGATCCGCAAGTCGGGCGAGCTCTTGCTGGCCGTCATCAACGACGTTCTGGACCTTTCCAAGATCGAGGCCGGGCGCCTGGAGCTGGTGGCCCAGGACTTCTCGCTGGACGAACTGGCCGAGGCCGTGCGCCAGTCCTTCGCCCTGGCCGCCTCGGAAAAGGGCCTGGAGCTCGCCGTCGAGATCGAGCCGGAGGCGGCGGGCTACTGGCGCGGCGACTGCGACCGGCTGCGCCAGATCGTCAACAACCTGATCTCCAACGCCCTGAAGTTCACCGAGAAGGGCAAGGTGCTGGCCCGCTTCCACGCCGGCCCGCAGGGCGGCCTGCGGCTGACGGTCAGCGACACCGGCATCGGCATCGCGCCGGACAAGCTGCCGACTCTGTTCAACAAGTTCACCCAGGCCGACAACTCGATGACCCGCCGGTTCGGCGGCACGGGCCTGGGCCTGGCCATATGCCGCGAGCTGGCCCAGCTCATGGGCGGGACCGTCGGCGCCCAGAGCGTCGAGGGCAAGGGCTCGTCCTTCATCGTCGAGCTGCCCCTGACGCGGGCCAAGGCCCCGGTCCAGGCCGAGCGCCCCGCCGACGAGCCGGAGATCGAGCCCCGCCGCATGCGGGTGCTTGCCGCCGAGGACAACCTGACCAACCAGAAGGTCCTGCAGGCCGTCATGGAGCCGCTGGACGCCGACCTGACCATCGTTCCCGACGGGCGCGAGGCGGTGGAGGCCTGGCGCATCGGGGCCTTCGACCTGATCCTGATGGACATCCAGATGCCGGTGATGGACGGCATCGAGGCCGCCCGCACCATCCGCGAGGCCGAGGCCGCCGAGAACCGTCCCCGCATCCCCATCCTGGCCCTGACCGCCAACGCCCTTGTGCATCAGGTCGAGGAATACATGGCCGTCGGCATGGACGGGCATATCGCCAAGCCCATCGAACTGCCGCGCCTCTACGACGCCATCGAGCGGGCCTTCAACGCCTCCCCGCGCGGCGACGCGGCCACCCGCGCCGCCCGAAAAGCTAGCTGAACCGCATACAACGAACGGCTCAGAACAGCTTCAGGCGGGGCGTGTTTCCTTCGCATCAACGTCGTCACCCGGCGGCGAAGCCGAGCGAACCTTTCGTGTCCTGACCCGTTTCCGGTCACGAGGGGCGGCCTCAGACGAAGGAACCGAACCCATGAAGAAGACCCTCCTGTGCCTCGCCGCCGTTTCCGCCCTGGGCCTGACCGCCATGCCGGCCGCGGCCCAGAGCTGGCAGAACATCAACCAGCGCCAGGCCAACCTCGACGCCCGCATCGACCAGGGCGTGCGCAGCGGCTCGCTGACCCGCAACGAAGCCGTCCGCCTGCGGGCCGAGTTCCAGGAGATCTCGCGGCTCGAGGCCCGCTATCGCGCCGGCGGCCTGAGCGCCTGGGAACGCAGCGATCTCGACCGCCGCTTCGATGTCCTTAGCGCCAAGATCCGCATCCAGCGCGCTGACCGCGATGACCGCAACGACCGCCGCTGGTACGACAACCAGGGCCGCTGGCAGAACATCAACCAGCGCCAGGCCGACCTGGACCGCCGCATCGACCAGGGCGTTCGCAGCGGCCAGCTCAGCCGCGCCGAAGCCCTCCGCCTGCGGGCCGAGTTCCAGACCATCGCCCGGCTGGAAACCCGCTACCGGGCCAACGGCCTCAACAACTGGGAGCGCAGCGACCTCGATCGTCGCTTCGACGTCCTGAGCGGCAAGATCCGCGACGAGCGCCGCGACCGCCAGTACGGCGCCCGCCGGTAAGCTCCAGCCGACCTCTCGCGCAGCGCCCTCGCCTCACGGCGGGGGCGTTTTCGCGTTTCAGGCCGCCCTGGGCCTGCGCCGCAGCCGGGCGAGACGCCGGAGGCGGCGCCAGAAGCGGGTCTTCTCCGGCTCGGGATAGGGCTGGAGGTTGTGCAGGAACTCTTCGGAGCAGGACCGCCAGGAATGGCGCTCGGCGAAGGCCCGCACGGCCCGCCGGTCGAGGCCCAGGCAGGCGATCGCCGCCTCGGCCAGGCCGTCCTTGCGGCCGGGGGCCAGCACGCCCGCGCCGGAATCCGGGATGATGTCCACCGGGCCCGGCGCGGAGAAGGCGGCCACGGGCGTGCCGGCGGCCATGGCCTCCAGGATCACCAGCCCGAAGGTGTCGGTCAGGGACGGGAAGACGAAGACGTCGGCGCAGGCGAAGTGGGCGGCCAGCTCCGCGCCGAACTTGGCGCCCAGGAACTTCACCTCGGGATACCTGGCCTCCAGCTCGGCCCGCTGCGGGCCGTCGCCGACCACGACCTTGGAGCCCGGCAGGTCCAGCCGGGCGAAGGCCTCGATGTTCTTCTCCACCGCCACCCGGCCGACGTTCAGGAAGATCGGCCGGGGCAGGCCCGCGAACACGTCGGGGTCGGAGGGCGCCTTCGGGTTGAACAGCTCCAGGTCCACGCCCCGCGACCAGTAGGAGATGTTGCGGAAGCCGTGGTCCTCCAGCTCGCGCCGCATGGTCGGCGTCGCCACCATGATCCGCCCCGACGGACCGTGGAACCAGCGCATGAAGGCGTAGCCCGCCGCCAGCGGCACGGGGAAGCGGGCGGAAATGTATTCGGGGAAGCGCGTGTGATAGCTGGTCGTGAACGGCAGCTTCCACTCCAGGCAGATGCGCCGGGCGGCCAGGCCGATGGGGCCTTCGGTGGCGATATGGATCGCCTCGGGCTCGAAGGACTTGAAGGTCTCCTGGGTCGGGCCGTAGGCGCCGATGGCCAGCCGGATCTCCGCATAGGTCGGCAGCGGGATAGACTTGAACTGGTCCGGGCTGACCACGGCCACCTCGTGGCCCATGTCCCTCAGCTCCGCGATGGTGCGGGTCAGGGTGCGCACGACGCCGTTGACCTGCGGCTCCCAGGCGTCGGTAGCGAGAAGTAGACGCATCAGGCGGCGACGGGCTCCGGCGCCGCGATGTCGCGGCTGCGGGCGATCATGGACCATGACCGCAGCTTCGCCCACTCCAGGATTTCCAGCGACCCGTCCTCGTGCTCGACCAGAGCCGTGCAGCTCTCGACCCAGTCGCCGTCGTTGACGTAGGCGATGCCGTCGATGTCGCGCATCTCGGCCTTGTGGATGTGGCCGCAGATCACGCCGTCGACGCCCCGGCGGCGGGCCTCCTCGGCGACCGCCTGCTCGAAGTTCTCGATGAACTGAAGCGCGTTCTTCACCTTGACCTTCAGGAAAGCCGAGAAGCTCCAGTAGCCGAACCCCAGCCGCCTGCGCGCGCGGTTGACCAGGGTGTTGGCCATCAGGACGGCCCTATACGACCAATCGCCGAGGAAGGCGAGCCACCGGGCGTGCTGGATCACCCCGTCGAATTCGTCGCCATGGGTGACGAGGTAGCGCTTGCCGTCGGCGGTCTCGTGGATGGCGTCGCGCGCCACCACCACCCCGCCGAAGTGGACGCCGCAGAAGTCGCGGATGCGGTCGTCGTGGTTGCCGGGGATATAGATAACTTGCGTCCCCTTGCGGGCCATCCGCAGGACCTTCTGGACCACGTCGTTGTGGGCCTGGGGCCAGTGCCAGCCGGTCTTCATCTTCCAGCCGTCGACGATGTCGCCCACGAGGTAGAGCCTGTCGCACTCCATATGGCGGATGAAGTCCAGCAGCAGCTCGGCCTGGCAGCCCCGGGTGCCGAGATGGATGTCGGAGACGAAGACGGCGCGGTATCGGCGGGTGTCCATGCGCCCGCGAGTATGCTGATTTCGCGACGGTTTGATGAAACGGGAGCCTTCGATGTTGCGGTGCAGCATGGGGTCGGCTTAGATCGGAGGATGGAGCCCGCCCTCAAACCCGTGAAGGACACGCCGAAGTCCCGCCGCACGCGCCGCCGCATCCTCGACGAGGCGATGCGGCTGATCGCGGAGAAGGGCTACGCGGCGGCGGTCAACGCGGCGGTGGCCGAGGCGGCGGACCTGACGCGCGGGGCGATGCTCTACCACTTCCCCACCCGCGAGGCGCTGCTGGAGGCGGTGATCGAGCATATCCAGGCCGAGCGGGCGATGCTGTTCAAGACGGCGTCCGACAGCCTGCCGCCGGGCGCGGACGTGACCGAGCACGCCATCGACACCTATTGGGACCTGCTCCAGCGCACGCCCTTCCAGGCCTTCGCGGAACTGGAGGCGGCGGCGCGGACGGACCCGGCGGTCCACGAGCGGATCGCCCCGGCGCAGGACGCCTTCGACAATGCGCAGATCGGCGACCACTTCCTGAAGATGCTGCACGCGGGGGCGGGGCCGAGGTTCCAGGCCAGCCGCGACCTCGCCCGCTTTGTGCTGGAGGGCCTGGCCCGCACGCGCCTGACCTACGACGCGCCAGAGCGCACGGCGCGGCTGCTGGACGTCGTCAAGCGCGCGACCCACATGCTGAACCGCAAGGGCGACGTGACGGACCTGTGGGAGGATTGAGGGGACCTCTCCTACTGCCCCAGGGTCTGGCTGATCCTGAACGCCGCCGGGAGGATCAGGACCCCCAGCAGGCAGGGGAAGATGAACAGGATCAGCGGCACCATCAGCTTGGCCGGCAGGGCCATCGCCTTCTCCTCGGCCCGCAGCATCCGCTTCACCCGCATGTCGTCGGAGAAGACCGCCAGCGTCTCGCCCAGGCTGGCGCCCATCTCCTCGGCCTGGCGCAGCATGGTGGCGAGCTGCCGCGCCTCGTCGATGCCCAGCCGCTCGGCGAAAGCCTGCCAGGCGTCCTTGCGGGACCGGCCGGCGCGCAGCTCCAGGGTCAGGAACTTCAGGTGCTCGGCCAGATGCGGGTGGCGGCGGATCAGCTCGTCGCCCACGCGGCTGACGGCGGCGTCCAGCGACAGCCCCGCCTCCACCGAGGCGACCAGCAGGTCGAGGAGGTCGGGAAAGCCCTCCATGTATTCCAGTTCGAGCTTGCGGCGCTTGGCGCGGACCACCTGGTCCGGCCCCAGCATGGCCATCAGGGCGAAGATGCCGGCGAGGCAGGTCGCGCCCATCCCGGCCTTGCCGCTCAGCGCCCAGGGCGCCAGCATCAGCCCCGCGACGGTCGCCGCGATCAGGCAGGCGCCGCGGGCGCCGAGGTAGATGGCGACGGCCTCGCGGTTGAAATAGCCGGCCTGCGCCAGCCTGGCCCGGATGGCCGATATCTGCGCCGGGTCCTGGATCGCCATGCGGTCGCCCAGCCGCCGCACACCGCCCATCAGGGCGCTGGGCCGGGCCGGTCTGGCGCCCGGCCCGGCGGCCGGCCCTTCGCCCGCCAGCCGCGCGCCGCGCCGCGAGCGGGCCCGCGCCTCCCTGGCCAGCAGCAACCCGCCGCCGCCCAGCGCCAGGGTCAGCAGGCCGGTGGCGGCCACGGTCAGCAGGGTCTGGATGAAGGCCGTGTCCATCTTCAGACCCTCATGTCGATCATGCGGCGCATGACGAGGTTGCCGATGAACATCCACACCCCGAACCCGGCCAGCGCCATCTGCACCGTCCGCTCGTGGATCACGTCGCCGTAGAAGCCCGGCGAGGCGACCTGGAGGAAGACCAGCACCGCGAAGGGCGCCGAGGTCAGGATGACGGCCGAGGCGCGTCCTTCCGAGGACGCGGCCTTGATCTTCAGCCGCATCTTGTGGCGTTCGCGCACGGCCTTGGCGTTCATCTTCAGGAGGCCCGTCAGGTTGCCGCCGCACTTCTCCTGCAGGCGGATGGTGGCGGCGAACAGGTCCACGTCCGGCTGGCGGCAACGGTCGGCGATGCGGCCCACCGCCTGCTCCAGGGTGGCGCCATAGGCGATCTCGTCGGCGGCCATGCCGAACTCCGAGCCGATGGGGTCGGGCGCCTCGCGCCCGACCAGGGCGACGGCGGTGGGGACGGGGTGCCCGGCCTCCAGGCTGCGGACGATGATCTCCAGCGCGCCGGGAAGCTGCTCGCCCAGCATCCTGGCGCGGCGCCCGGCCTGGAACTGGAGGAAGAGGACCGGCCCGCAGATCCCCGCCGCCATTCCGAGCAGCGGCGACATGTAGGGGTTCCTCGACAGGGTGAAGATCACCAGCCCCACGCCGAAGCCCGCGCTGGCCGCGACCAGCGCCCAGCGGCGCGGCTCGAACGGCACGCCCGAACGGGTCACGAGGTCGGAGAACCACCGCCAGCCGATCAGCCGCTCGCCCGCTTCCGACAGGCCGCGCTGCTTGCGCAGCTCCACCACCAGCTCGGCCAGCGAGCCGATGCGGTCGGCGACCCGCAGCCGCTGGTTCACCTTGCGCTTGGCGGTGGCGGTCGTGAACAGGCCGCTCAAGGTCTGGCCCAGGACGAAGACCGCCGCGAAGACCAGGATCAGGAAGATGATGCGGGCGCCGTCCGCCATCAGGCCAGCACCCGGGTCGGGTCGAAGTTGGCGGTGTCGTAGTGGATGCCGCGCCGGGACATCTCGTCCAGGCAGCGGGGCCGCAGGCCGGAGGCCCGGAACTCGCCGTGGACCGTGCCGTCCGGGTCGGTGCGGGTGCGGTGGAAGGCGAAGATCTCCTGCATCTGGACGACATTGCCCTCCATGCCGGTGATCTCGGTGACGCTCATCACCTTCCGCTTGCCGTCCGACAGGCGCATGACCTGCACGACCATGTGGACGGCGGCGGCGATCTGGCCGCGCACGGCCTCGGCCGACAGTTTCATGCCGCCCATCGCCACCATCTGCTCCAGGCGGGTGATGGCCTCGCGCGGGTTGTTGGCGTGGATGGTGGCCATCGAGCCCTCGTGGCCGGTGTTCATGGCCTGGAGCATGTCGAAGGCCTCCTCGCCGCGCACCTCGCCCAGGATCACCCGGTCGGGCCGCATGCGCAGGGCGTTCTTGACCAGCTCGCGCTGGCGGATCTCGCCCTTGCCCTCGATGTTGGGCGGGCGGGTCTCCATGCGCACGACGTGCGGCTGCTGCAGTTGCAGCTCGGCGGCGTCCTCGATGGTGATCAGCCGCTCCTTCTCCGAGATGGCCGCCGAGCAGGCGTTGAGCAGGGTCGTCTTGCCCGAGCCGGTGCCGCCGGAGATGACGGTGGAGACCCGCGAGCGCACCGCGCCGTGGAGGAACTCGGCCACGCAGGCGGGCATGGCCCCCACCCCCACCAGCCGCTCGAAGCTGAGCGGCTTCTTGGAGAACTTGCGGATCGAGACGCAGGCCCCGTCGATGGTGATCGGCGCGATGGCGGCGTTGACCCGGCTGCCGTCCGGCAGGCGGGCGTCGACCATCGGCGAGCTTTCGTCGATCCGCCGCCCCACGCCCGCGACGATGCGGTTGACGATGCGCAGCAGGTGGTCGTTGTCGTGGAAGCGGATGGGCGTGAGTTCGAGTTCGCCGCGCCGCTCGACGTAGACCTGGAAGGGGCCGTTGATCAGGATGTCGTTGATGGACTCGTCCTTGAGCAGCGGCTCGATGGGACCCAGCCCCACCATCTCGTCGAACACCTCGGCGCCCAGCCGGTCCAGTTCGCCCGAGTTCAGCGCCAGCCGCTCGTCCCTCGCGAAGTCGCCGACCAGCTTGCGGACCTGGCGGCGCATCTCGCCCTCGTCCAGCTTGTCGAGCTTGGACAGGTCCAGCTCCTCGATCAGCCGGCCGTGCAGGCGAAGGCGGGTGTCGAGGTAATCGTCGGGCGCAACTGCGGCGGCCTTGGGCGGTTCGGGGGCCGGGGCGGCCGGAGCCTCCTGAGGCCCGGCGGCGGGGGCGACGGCGGCCCGGCGCAGGGAGAAGCGGCTCATCAGGCGGCCTTCACGTCGGCGGGCGCGGTGCGCGGAGTCGGATGGGCGATCATCCGGTCGACGAGGCTGCCCACGTCCTTGACGATGTGCGACCTCGGCCGGTGGTGGGCGATCGGCCCGCCGAGGTTCACGGACGCGGCGGCGGCCTCCCAGTCGGAGGTGATGCCCCCGTCGGCCCGCCGCTGCAGCGCCTTCTCGGCCTCGCCGATGGAGGGGGCGGGGCCGAAGACCCGCTTGGACAGGCGGTTCAGCACGATGCGCGGGGCCGGGCCGGCGGGCGCGTCCCGCTCGATCTCGGCCACCAGCGAGCGGGCGGCGATCAGGGCGGGGACAGTCAGCTCCGACACCACCACCATCTCGTCGGAACCTGAGAAGACGTCGAGGCTCCAGGGGTGGCGGTGGCGCGGGGCGTCAACCACCACGTAGTCGTAGACCTGGCAGGCGACGTCCAGCAGCCGGATCACCACCTCCGGCGGCGTACGCTCGAAGGCCTGCGGATCGCGGGCCGAGGCCAGCAGGTCGAAGCCCCCCGGCGCGGGCGAGGAGAAGGCGTCCAGCAGGGCCGGGTCGATCCGCTCCGGCGCCGCCCGCGCCAGCAGCATGTTGGCCCCCGCCCCCAGATAGGCGGCGGCCGCCCCGTCGGCGAGGTTGAGGTCGACGAGCAGCACCCCGCGCTCGCGGCTGCGCTGGGCCAGCGCGCAGGCGGTCTCGACGGCGACCGTGGTTGCCCCCGAGCCGCCGACGGCGCCGGTGACGGTCCACAGCTTCGAGGACGGGGCCTGCGGCGCGGCGCCCGCCTGCGGGGCCATCAGCGAGGCGGCGGCGGCGGCGAGGTCGGCGGCGGTGAACGGCGTCTCCAGCACGTCCGAGCGCGGCGCCCGCAGCAGGGCGCGGACCAGCGGCACCGGAAGCTGGGCGCCCACCAGGATGGCGGCGGGCAGCGAGCCCGCGGCGACCAGCGCCTCGATGGCGGTCACCAGGTCCCCGGCCGAGGCGCAACCGGCGTCGATCAGCACCAGGTCCGGCGCCTCGCCGGCCTTCCACCGGCGCAGCAGCCGCTCGGGTCCCGCGACCTCCAGCCAGGCGCCGGGAAGGGCGTGGCGGGCGATCTCCGTAACGCCGCTTCCTACAGCGAGAACCTTGCGTTTTGCGAAGGTCGTGGAGGTCATGGCGATACTCTCAAGGCCGCGGGCCGGGGGCGGCTCCGACGGGGGTTACGAAGGGGCGGTCGGCGCTCTGCCCGGCCAGGATCAGGTCAATGGCGGAGGGCTCGTACTGCGCGACCACCGGGTTGGGCGTCAGCGCGCGGCTCTCCTCGGCGGTGACGAGGCGCGGGGTGACGAGGATCAGCAGCTCGCTCTCGCGCCGCCGCCAGCGGGCCGAGCGGAACAGCGCGCCCAGCACCGGCACCTCGCCCACGCCCGGAAGCTGGCGGACGTTGTTGGCGTATTCCTGCTGGAACAGCCCGGCCATGGCGAAGCTCTCGCCGTTCTGCAGCTCGATGGTGGTGGCGGCCCGGCGGATGCTCAGGCTCGGCACCTCGTAGCCGTCGAGGCGCAGGGGGTTGGAGCTGTCCAGGGCGCTGACCTCGGGCGCGACCTTCAGGCGGATGACGCCGCTGTCCTGCACGGTCGGGGTGAACTTGAGCTGCACGCCGAAGGGCTTGAACTCGATGGCGATCTCGTCGCGGCCCTTCGGCACCGGGAAGGGGAACTCCCCGCCCGCCAGGAAGCTGGCCTCCTCGCCCGAGACGGCGGCGAGGTTGGGGCGGGCCAGGGTGCGCACGACGCCCTTGTCCTCCAGCGCCCGCAAGGCGACGTCGATCGAGGTCGGGCCGATGTTGGTCGAGACGCCCACCGCGCCCTGCGGCGTGCTGAGCCCATAGAGGCCGGTCCCCGTCAGCATATCCAGCTTGTTGCCGCGCACGTCCACGTCGATGCCGAAGTCCTTCAGCGCCGAACGGTTGGCCTCGACCACCCGGACCTCCAGCATCACCTGCTGGGCCGACAGGATGGTCATGGTCGAGGAGACGAGCTGCGGGGCGTAGCGCTCGGCGATCGCCTTGGCGCGCAGGGCGGCGGCGGTGGTCGTGGCCTCGCCGCTGAGCAGGACCCCGCCGCCGAGGGCGCTGACGTTGATTCGCTCGCCCGGCAGGGCGGTGCGCAGGTCGCTTTGCAGCGAGGCGGCGTCGTGGCCGACCTTGACGTCGATGACCTCGGCCAGCCGGTGCGACTTGTCGTAGACCAGCACGTTGGTCGCGCCCATGGCGACGCCGCGGATGTAGACGCTGCGGTCGGTGTTGGCGACGATCTGGGCGATCTCCGGCTGGGAGACGACGATCTCCGAGGCCGGGGCGGTCAGGCGGAAGGCGGCCGACTTGTCCTTCGGCACGGTGATGGAGCGGCTGGGGGCGACGTCCTCGGCCAGGGTCTGGGCCCTCGCGGCGAGCGGCGCGGCGGCCAGCAGGGCGCCCGCGAGGGCGGCGATCAGGCGGCTCATGCGCCGGCTCCCTTGCGTTCGGTGGGCACGTTGACGGTGGTCCGCGTAGCGCCGTGGACGACGACGAGGCCCTGGGACGCGGGTTCGGCGGCGGGGCGCGGGCGTGATGCGCGGGGCGCGGCGGGCGCGGGCGTCCCGGCCAGGGCGATGGCGTGAACGGCTTCCACCTCGGTGGAGCCGGAACGGCGCAGGGCCAGCGACAACAGGCCCGTCTTGCCCGCCACCGACAGCCGGCCGGCGTCCAGCGGCGCGACCTCCAGCGTGGCGGTCTCGGGCCTGGCCTTGTCCGTCGAGGCGGGGTCGGCGTTGAGGTTGAGGCCCAGCAGCCGGACGTTCTGCAGCACCACGTCGACGGCGATCCGTCCGGGGCCCGCCTCGCGGGCCAGCACCACGTCGACGTGGTCGCCCGGCAGGGCGTGGCCGCCGACCCCGGCGCTGTCGGAGATCTTGATGGTGTAGGCGCGCATGCCCGGTGCGATCATCGAGGCCAGCGAAGCCTTGGCCCCCGCTCCGCTGACCCTGGAGGGCAGCAGCGCCTCGCCCGCGACGATGTCGGCCAGGGCGACCGGCGCGCCGCCGTCCAGTTTTGTGATGTCGGCGACCTGGGTCCAGGCGCCTTCGGGCGCCGCGTCGGCGGGCAGGGTCAGGACAGCCAGGTCCTTGGCCTCGACCCTGGCGCCATGCGAAATGGGGTTGAGGGCGACCACGACGGCGGTGGTCCGGGTGATCGGCGCGGCCTGCGCCGCATCCTGCGGCAACAGGACGCGGGCGGCGAACAGCGCCCCGGCTCCCAGCAGGGCGGAAGCACCGATGCTCAAGATAGCGGCAAGACGCACATCCGCCCCCGACAGGCCCACGACGGGAGCCACAATGCCGGAGGCGTCTTGCAATACGCTCAACAAACACACTTAAGGCGGGTAAACCCTAACTTACTGTTTGGAATACTCTTTTAACGCTGTCCGGCATCACCCGATCACGCAGAATTACAAGCTGGACTTCCCTTATCCCGTTTGACTTTCGACGCTCGTTGTCCATCCTGCCGGCAGGGGGGACACTTACACTCATGTCGATATCGACGGGGGTCGAGCCGCGCGGCCAAAGGCGGCGGCGTTCACCGCAGGAAGCCAAGGTCGAGGCCCTGGTTTCGGCGCGCCGATTGCTCCTGGAGCATGGTCCCGACGGGGTGACCCTGAAGGCCGTGGCCGACGACATCGGCATGTCGCACGGCAACCTCATCCACCACTTCGGATCGGCGGCGGGCCTTCAGTCGGCGCTGATGGGCGCGATGGTCCGCGACCTGACCGCCGCCCTCGACAAGGCGGTGGAACGGGTGCGGGCCGACGACAGCGGGCCGCGCGAACTGGTCGACATCGTCTTCGACGCCTTCGGCAAGGGCGGGGCCGGGCGTCTCGCCGCCTGGATCAGCATGTCCCACGACCTGCGCCAGCTCGACGCGGTGCGCGAGGCGGTGGGGGAACTGACCCAGGCGATCAACGACAAGGTCACGGCCAGCGGCGGCGAGCCGCCCCGGCACATCCCCTCGGCGCTGCTGTTCATCACGCTGTGCGCCTTCGGGGATGCGGTGATCGGCCAGGCGCTCTGCGACATGCTGGGCCGGGACCGCGAAGCGGTGCGGAGGATCGCCGCGCACCTGCTGCCGACGTTCTTCTAATTCCTCCGCGAGAGGATAGGGACCTTAGCTCCCCACGTCCTCGAAGAACGCCGGCAGCAGCCGCGCGGTGACTCTCCGGGCGGCTTCCTTGTCGCGGCCGAGCATCTCGCGGAGCTGCGGGCCGATCACCGAGTCGCCGAACGCCACCAGCGCGATCAGCAGCACCGCCGAGGTGATCCGCCGCCGCGCCGCCTCGTCCTCCAGCCCCGCGCGGTCGAGGATGGCCTTCACAAGGCTGCCCACGGCGTCGCGCACCGGCTCCAGGTGGCGCAGGTCCTGCGACAGGGCCAGCCACGCGGCCAGCCGCCCGGCCCCGCCCTTGCCGAAGGCGTCGAAGACGATGTCGACCAGTTCGCGCGGCGCGGCCTCGTCCGAGCGGACGTGGGCCACGGCGTGCTCCAGCGCCCCGGTCAGGTCCTTCACCATCGAGCCCATCAGCGCCGTCTGGAGTTCCGTGGCCGAGCCGAAATGATGGATGACGTTGGCGTGCGTCATCCCCACCGCCTTGCCCACGGCGGCCAGCGTCACGGCCTTGGGTCCGCCGGTCAGCAGGAGCTGACGGGCGGCCGCCAAGGCCTCCTCGCGCGCCTCTTCCGGGTTGCGCTTGCGGCGCTTCTTCCCGGCGGGCTTGGTCCCCTCTGATATTGACATTGATGTAAATGTCATCCATATGGCTGTGATGCTCGGCTGGCCCATTTTCGGGTCCTCGCCGGGCCGTCCTTCCCAGGTCGGCGGACCTGGGAGTTCCGGCAGTCTCGCGCCGGAATCTCAAGCAAAGTCAAGGATGCAGCATGGGCTGCGTCCCTGGCTCGGCCCGCCGACGGACGCATCGGGCAGGGATACCCGGCGCTTCCGCCCCTTCCGACTCGACAGCGGCTTCGGGCCGCGCCGCCAGAATATGTCGAAAACTTCACGTGCCCAACGTTCAGTTTACATTCATGTCAGTATCTCGATGCTGACGACAGCCCAGAGGACCCTCCCCAGTGACCTCCCATAAGACCCCCTCGGACCTCGCCATCCAGCACCGCGACCTGGAATTCGGGCGCGACACGGCGCATCCGCGCTGGTGGGTGAACGGCGACCCGGTCGCCACGGCCTTCTTCAACGCCCTGTCGGCGACCTTCCCGATGGGCGAGCGCTTCTTCATGGAATCGGTCAAGGCGTTCCGCCACCGCACCGACGGCCTGCTGCGCCAGCAGGTCGCCGACTTCCTGTTCCAGGAATCGATGCACAGCCGCGAGCACGTCGTGTTCAACCGCATGGCCGAACAGGCCGGCTACGACATGAAGCCGCTGGAAGAGCGCGCCCGCAAGCACATCGCCATCGCCAAGAGCCGCCCGGCCATCCTGCAACTGGCCGCCACCTGCGCGCTGGAGCACTTCACCGCCATCCTCGCCAACGCCCTGCTGGCCGACCCGCGCCACCTGGAGGGCGCGCCGGAAGAGGCCGCCCGCATGTGGCGCTGGCACGCGATGGAGGAGATCGAGCACAAGGCCGTGGCCTTCGACACCTACCTGGCCGCCACCTCGCGCTACCCGGCCTTCTTCCGCTGGCTGCGGCGCTGCATCGTGATGGTCATCGCCACGGGCATCTTCATCGGCGCCATCGGCGGCAACATCCGCGACGTCTTCCGCCAGGACGGCATCGACAACAAGGAGACCTGGCGCAAGCTGCGTCATTACCTGTGGAAGGATCCGGGCATCGCCCGCACCATCCTCAAGAGCTACTTCAAGTACTACAAGCCGGGCTTCCACCCCTGGGAGGAAGACGACCGGGACCTGCTCGCCCAGGCCGAGAAGAGCCTTGCTTCCCCCACCTACGCCGGAGCCGCCGCATGAAGATTCTCGCCGCAGCCATTTCCGCCGTCGCCGTCCTGGGGACGGCGGGCGCCGCCTTCGCCGCCGACATCACCGGCCTGTGGGCCACCTCGACCGACAACGGCAAGGTCCAGATCTCGGGTTGCGGGGAGGGCGTCTGCGCCCGGCTGGTCGACGCCGACCAGATCCGCGCCAATCCCAACCAGACCGACCAGTACAACAAGAACAAGGCCCTGCAGTCGCGCAAGGTGAAGAACCTGCTGCTGTTCCAGAACTACACCGGCGGCCCGTCGGAATGGAAAGGCGGCGAGATCTACGACCCCAAGACCGGCGACACCGGCCGGACCGGCAAGATCAAGCTGGTGTCGGACAACAAGCTGGAAGTGAAGGGCTGCTTCGGCCCGATCTGCCGCACCCAGCACTGGGTCCGGGTGAAATAGGACGCGCGAGCCTTCCGCGGCCGGGTCAGCCCCGTTCGTGGAAGGCCGTCATCACGCCGACCGGCAGGCCGAACAGGCTGACCTTCACCACCTTCAGCGCCAGCACGGGCGTGACCTGGGTGAAGCGGGCGGTGTAGCGGGGCGTCGGAAACCCCCCTTCCGGCCGCACGGGCCGGCGGAAACTCAGCACATAGTCGCCCTTGCGGTCATGGCCGCCGGCGATGCCCGGCCCGGCCAGGGCCTCGGCGGCGACATAGCGGCCATCCGGGTTGCGGGTCACGGCCCAGCGCCATTCCTGCGTCTCGCCGTCGTCGAAGGCGTAGGTCTCGTCGAAGTGCAGCGAGCCGTAGGTGTCGTCCAGGTCGCCGACGGTGGTGATGGCGCAGCGCCGACGGCGGCCGCCGAGTTCGCGCACATGCCCCCAACCTGTCGTCCGGCCCAGGAAGAAGGTTTCCGGCCGGAAGACCCTCAGCGCCGTTCCGCCTGCGTCCACGGGCGGCTCCTTTCCCCTCTTCGCCGACGCCCCTCTTATCCGCCGGCGGGCGGGAGACTAGACATGGGAGAGCGCCCGGCCAAGCCGCTGATTGTCGCGGTTCTACGGGCGCTGCTTCCTGGGCAGGGCGGCGACCTCGGCCTCGGTCAGCTTGGTGACCTTGGTCACGGGGCAGCGCTGCGGCCCGATCGAGGAGCCCGCCACCACCGTCACGTCCAGCGCGTCGCAGACGAAGGACGAGCCGCGCGTCTCCAGCCCGAGCTTCAGGGCGTTGTCGATGTCGTGGCAATGGCCCATCAGGTCGAGCCGGTAGACATCCTTCACGCCGACGCGGACGAAAACGGTCTCGTCGTCGTCGCTGGCGTAGTTGGAGACGTTGTTCACATAGAAGCAGGCGCGGGGCGCCTTGGCCTCGGCGGCCGGAGCGGGCTCAGGCGCGGCGGAGGCGAAGCCGCCTGCGGCGACGGCGAGGGCCAGAACGGCGGCGGGCAGGGCGAATCTCATGGTCTCATGCTCCATCGGTACGTCCGTCCCGCGGGCACTATAGGCCGCCCGCGCCGCTAGCGGGAGCCCCGCCGCCGGGCCCGCGCCTCGAAACGGGCCGGGTCGACCAGCGCGGCCAGTTCGCGCGCCAGCGGCGAGGGCGCGCCCAGCACGAGCGCCGCCACATGCTCGGCCAGCAGGGGCGCGGTCGAAAAGCCGCGCGAGCCGAGACCCGACAGCACGAACACCCCCTCCCCCAGCGCCCCGGCCAGGGGCAGGCGGTCCGGCGTCGCGGCGCGGATCGAGGCGCGGGCCTCGAACGGGCCGTTCAGCCGCGCCGCCAGTTCCGGCAGGCCCCTGGCCAGCAGGGCGAGGTTGCGGACGTCGTCCTCGGCGCGGACCGCCTCGTCCGTCACGTCCCGGTCGTGGGTGGCGCCGAACAGCACGCCGCCACGCATGGGGATGGCGTAGCCGCCGAAGGCGGTGGGGACGGGGGCGGCCTCGCCCGGCGCCCAGCTCGCCTGGCCCCGCACCGGCTGCAGCGGCAGGTCGGCCAGGTCGGCGCTCTCGAATCCGGCGGCGATGCAGACCGCGTCGGCCTCGAACGCCGCGCCGTCCTCGGCGTGCAGGCGGCCCGGCTCCAGGCGGACGATCCGGTGGGGCAGGACTTCGCCCGCCCAATCGGCCAGCACCGGTGCGGGCTCGATGACCAGGGCATCCTCCATGAACAGCGCATCGTCCCCGGCGACCAGGGAGCCGGGCTCGAAGAGGCCGCTGGCGGCGATGGCGGCGAAGCGGGCGGGATCGCGCGGCCCGGTGGCGAGCTGGCGAACGCCGCGAACGAGCGGCTCGTAGAGTTCCACCGCTCGGCGGAAGGCGTCGGAGAACAGCCGCGCCTGCGGGCCCAGCCCGGCGTCCAGCCTGGGGGTGACGAGGGCGGCCGGGTTGCCGGACGCGCCGCCGCCCGCCCCGCGCGGGTCGAAGACCGCGACTTCGCAGCCTTCCGCCCTGAAGGCCCGCGCCAGCGCGGCGCCCGCGACGCCCGCGCCGACGACCGCGATCCGGCGCGGCGGGGACGCGGAAGAAGGCGAGCCCGGGGCCCGCGCTTCCAGCCGCTCACGCTTGCGGCCGAAGCCGGGGCGCTTGTCGACCTCGAAGCCGGCCGCCGAAAGCCCCCGCCGCACCGCGCCCGCCACGGTGAAGGTCGCCGCCCTCGCGCCTGGCGCGGACCGCTCGGCGACGAGGCGCATCAGGTCCTCGCTCCACATTGCCGGATTGGCGGCGGGGGAGAAGCCGTCGAGGAACCAGGCGTCGGCCGGGCCGCTCCAGGCGGCCAGCGCCTCCTCGGCGTCCATCACCGCCAGGTCCAGCACGGCGTCGAAGCCGGGCAGGTCGACGCGGTGGAAGCCCTTCGCCCGGCCGGGCCAGCGGGCGGTCAGCGCCTGCGCCGCCTCGGCGACCTCGGGCCAGCGCGACAGGGCGCGGGCGGCGTCCTCGCGGTCCAGCGGGTGCGCCTCGATGGAGAAGACGCTGAGCCTCGCCGCCGAGGGCTTCGCCTGCCGCCAGAGGGTGAGCAGGGCGGCGATGTTCAGGCCCGTGCCGAAGCCCAGCTCGCCGACCGTGAACCGAGTCCGGCCCGCCCAGGCGTCCGGCAGGCCGCAGCCGGCCAGGAAGACGGCCCGGCTCTCGGCCAGCCCGTCGTCGCTGGAGAAGTAGACGTCGCCATAGAGCGTCGAGCGCGGCAGGCCGTCCTCGCCCCAGGCGAGGGGGGCGTCCGTCGGGTCGGGCGGGGCGGCGGCCATGGGGCTTCTATAATGAGGCCCCGGCGCGCGGGCGAGGGCTCAGCCCTTGTCGGCGTCCTCGGCCGGAACGATCTGCGAGGGCGTGGGATTGGCGTCGGTGGTCGGCGCGCTGGTCCCCGGCACGACGGCGCCCGCCGCCTCGGCGTTCCGGGCGGCGTTCTGCGCGGCGGCGGCGGCGCTGTCTGCCGCCGCCTGGGCCTGGGCGGCGGCGTCGCTGGCCTGGACCGCGGCGTCGGCGGCCTCCTCAGGCGGCGGCTCGCGGTTGCAGGCGGCGACCGACAGGGCGGCGGCGAGAATGACCGAGGTCAGGCGAAGAGTCATGGCGGGCTCCCGAATGGATCGACGCGAAGCTAGCGCGCACGGCTCCAGGATGTTCCGCCCAAAGAGAAAGGGCCGCCCGCGAGGACGGCCCTTCCCGTAGCGCTGTAAGCGTGAAGCTTACTGGGCGGCCGGAGCGGCAGCCGCGTCGGCGGCGGCGGCCGGAGCAGCGGCAGCGGCGTCCGTGGCGGCGGCCGAAGCATCGGCGGCGGCGTCAGCGGCGGTCGCGGCGGCGTCGGCGGCCGTGTCCGCAGCGGCGTCGGCGGCAGCGGCGTCGGTGGTCGCTTCGGCGGCGGCCTCGTCGGCCTTCTCTTCAGCCTTTTGGCCGCAGGCGGCGACGGACAGAGCAGCGGCGGCGGCGCCGGCGACGAGGAGCTTGCGCAGGAGTTCGGAGGTCATTTCCCTGGGTCCCTAGGTCTGTTTCTGGGCAGCGCTTCGGAAAGTTTCCCCCACGCCGGATAGGGACTATGCCCCCAACACGGGAAATCGCAAGCAAAGACTTCACGGCGCCGTGATCGGCCCGTCAGGCCTCGGCGGGGATGTTGGAAAGGGCTTCCTCCAGTTCCAGGAAGCTGGGCTGTGCGCCGCTCGGAACGTTGCCGCGGCCGATCTCGACCGAGATCTGGGCGGCGTTGCCGTGCAGGTGCGCGACCAGCACCGACTGGATGATCCGGTAGAATGCGCCCTCCTCCTCGACCACGTCCTTCAGGCGCGCGGCGAGGGGGCCCACGAGGCCATAGGCCAGGAACACGCCCAGGAAGGTGCCGACCAGGGCCCCGCCGATCATGCCGCCCAGCACTTCCGGCGGCTCGGTGATCGAGCCCATGGTCTTGATGACCCCCAGCACGGCGGCGACGATGCCCAGCGCCGGCAGTGCGTCGGCCAGGTTCTGGAGGGCGTGGGCCGGGGCCAGGTGCTCGTGGTGGTGCTTCTCAAGCTGCTTCTCCATCGCGTCCTCGACCTGGTGGGGGTCCTCCAGGTTCATGGTCATCATCCGCAGCGTGTCGCAGATGAAGTCGACGGCGAAGTGGTCCTTCATGATCTTGGGGAAGCGCGAGAAGATGGCGCTCTCGCCGGGCTTCTCGATGTGGCTTTCCAGGGCGATGACGCCCTTGGACTTCATGGTCTTGGTCAGCAGGAACAGCAGCGAGAGCAGGTCGCGGTAGTCCCCCGCCTTCCACTTCGGCCCCGCGAAGGACTTGCCCAGGCCCGAGCCGGTGGCCTTGATCGTGGTGATGGAGTTGGAGATCAGGTAGGCGGCGACCCCCGCGCCCCCGATGGCCATCATCTCGTGCGGCAGGGCGTGCATGATGACGCCCATGTTGCCGCCGCTGATCAGGTAGCTGCCGAACACCAGCGCGAACAGCAGAACGATGCCGATGATCTGGAACATGACTAGAGCCGGGCCCCCGGTAGGTTAATGGCGCCACCTTGGCCGTTAATGCTTAATGCCTAGTGAGCGCCGCGCCCGTTGCGCGCATCTTTGCGCGGGCCTAACCAAGGCGGATGGACGCACCCGCAAAGCTCGACAAGCGGTCCTTCTCGCTGCTGTTCGCCGTCTCCATCGTGGTGGCGGTGGGCAATACCGGGCTGTTGTCGGTCCTGCCGGCCATCGGGCGGCAGATCGGCATTCCCGACCCGATGGTGGCGGCGATCTTCTCGCTGTCGGCCATCCTGTGGGCGGCGGGCTCGCCCTTCTGGGCGCGGCAGTCGGACGTGCGCGGGCGCAAGCCGATGATCATGCTGGGGCTGGCGGGGTTCGCCATCTCGATGCTGCTGTGCGGTTTCGTCGTCACCGCCGGGCTGCACCGCCTCGCTCCGCCGATGGTCATCTTCGTCATGTTCCTGCTGGCGCGGGCGCTGTTCGGGCTGATCGGCTCGGCGTCCAATCCCGCCAGCCAGGCCTACGTCGCCGAGCGCACCAGCCGTGACGAGCGGACCCAGTCGATGGCGATGCTGGCCGGGGCCTTCGGGCTGGGCACGGTGATCGGGCCGGCCATCGCGCCGCTGTTCGTCCTGCCGTTCGTGACTCTGGCCGGGCCGCTCTACGGCTTCGCGGCCATAGCTTTCGTCACCCTGGTCCTCGTCCACCGGATGCTGCCCGAAAACGGCAAGCCGAAGGAGGAGATGGGCCGCGCGCCGCGCGTCACCGGCGGCCCGGCCATCTGGCGCGATCCGCGCGTGGCTCCCTTCCTCCTCTACGGCTTCCTCGTCGCCCTGTGCCAGACGGTGCAGACCCAGACGCTGGGCTTCATGATCATCGACAAGCTGAAGGTCTCGCCGCTGGAGGCGCAGGGCTACACGGCGGTGGCCATGATGGCCGGGGCGGTGGCGGGGCTCCTGGCCCAGTGGGGGCTGATCCGCATGTTCGGCATGAACCCGCGCCACCTGCTGCGCTGGGGCGTGGCGCTGGCGGCGGGGGCCAACCTGCTGGTCGCCTTCGCGCCCAACTACTGGACCGTGGTGATCGGCTTCTCGGTGGCGAGCCTGGGCTACGCCTTCGCCCGGCCAGGGTTCTCGGCGGGGGCCTCGCTGGCGGTGGGGATGCACGAGCAGGCGCGGGTGGCCGGGGCGATCAGCGCCATCTTCGGCCTCAACGTCGTCTTCGCGCCGCTGTTCGTCTGGCTCTACCAGGCGGCCCACGCCGGGCCCTTCCTGCTGAACCTGGCGATCCTGGTCGCGATGTACGTCTACGCCCTGAAGAACGGCGCCCTGCGCGAGGCCGGCGAACGCCCGGCCACCGAGCAGGAGGCCGCCGCCGGCATCTCCTCGACGGAAGCTTAAGGGACCGCCGCCGCCTCCGAGGCCAGCCGCCGCACGAGGTCGGCCGACAGGTAGCCGTCGGCGGGCAGGCCCCGCGCCTTCTGCCAGCCCCGAAGCGCCGCGCGCGTGCCCGCGCCGACGATGCCGTCCGGCGCGCCGGGATCGAAGCCGAGCCGGGCCAGCGAGGTCTGGGCCGAAACCCGGTCGCCCATCGACAATCCCGTCTCGTAGGGCCAGGGCGTCACCGTCCCCGTCGATCCGGCGAACCCGTCCGCCAGCATCCCGATGCCGAGGGCGTAGCTGGTGGAGTTGTTGTACTTGCGGATCACGTAGTGGTTCGGGAAGGTCAGGAAGGCCGGTCCCCGCCACCCGGACGGCAGCACCAGCCCGGCCTTGGCCATCGAATCCGCCGCCGTCCACGGCAGGCCGTCGGCCCGGCGCGCGCCCTGCGCCTCCCAATAGGCCGGGATCTCGCGCGGACCCTCGGCCTGCGAATAGTCGAAGCCCTGCGGCAGGATCACCTCCCGCGCCCAGCCGACGCCGGGGACCCAGCCCGCCTTGGCCAGGTAGTTGGCGGTCGAGGCCAGGGCGTCGTGGGTCGAGCCCCAGATGTCGCGCCGCCCGTCGCCGTCGGCGTCGATGGCGGTGGACAGGAAGACGCCCGGCAGGAACTGCGTCTGGCCCATGGCCCCCGCCCACGAGCCGGTCAGCCGCGAGCGCGGATGTTCGCCGGAGGCGATGATCTTCAGGGCGCTGGTCAGTTCCCCTTCGGCCCAATCCCGGCGGCGGCCGTCGTGGGCCAGGGTCGCGAGCGAGCGGACCACGTCGAGGTCGCCCTGGATCTTGCCGAACGCCGATTCCATCGCCCAGACCGCCAGCACGACGTCGCGTGGCACGCCGTAGCGCTGCTCCAGGGCCCCGAGGTAGGGCAGGGCGGACCGGAACCGCCCGCCTTGCGCCAGCCGGTCGGCGCTGACCACGCCCTTGAGGTAGTCGCCGGCCGGCTTGGAGAACTCCGGCTGCTTCGTATCCAGCCCCGCGACCTGCGGATTGGGCGTCAGGCCCGCCAGCTCGCGGTCCAGCACCCCGGCCGGAACGCCCTTGGCCAGCGCCTTGGGGCGGTAGCTTTCCAGCCACCCGGCGAAGCTCATCGGTTCGGACGGCGGCGGAGGCGGCGGCGCGGGCGAGGCCGTCGGCGGCGGGGCCTGGGGGGGCGCGGGAAGCGGCGTCGCGGCGGGCAGCATGTTGGACGAGGGCTCGGCGCAGCCGGCGAGCGTCAGCACTATGAAGGTTCGACGATCCATCGGCTCAGGCTAGCGGGCGCGGGGCGCGGGCTTCAATCACAACGACGTCAGGCTGCGGTGGCGATGGGGCCGTCGTCGTCTTCCGCGGCCGGCGCGCGCGGCCTGGGCGCGGGCGCCGGGGCCGGAGCGGGCTCGGCCGCCACTACCGGAACGGATGGCGGCGCGGCGGGGACGGGCCTGCCCGGCAGAACGGCGCGGGGCCGCTCGCCCTTCGGCATCTGGATCAGGGGAAGCTCCAGGGGCGCGGGCTGGGCGAGGGCGGCGGTCTGGACGATCCCGGCCTCGGCGCGGGCGGCGTCCTCCTCCAGTTTCTCCAGGTCCTTGCGCTCCATCAGCTCGCGCTTGGAGTGGGGGATGAAGGAGACATAGGCCATCCGCACCCGGCGCGGGATGCGGGCCGCGTCCTTCAGCGGCAGCTCGCCCGCGGCGGCGAACTGGCGGCCGACGAACAGTTCCGGGTTCAGCGGGCGGCGGGCCGCGTCGCGGATCTCGAAGTGGAGATGGGCGCCCGTCGAGGTCCCGGTGCTGCCGATCAGCCCGATGGACGTTCCCAGCGTGACCGCCGTTCCCGGCCTGGCCTCGGCGGCGATGGCGCCGAGGTGGGCGTAGAGGCTGACGACGCCCTCGGCGTGCCGCACCTCGACGAAGCGGCCATAGCCGCCGTCGGTCCCGGCGCGGGTCACGACCCCGTCGGCCACGGCCAGCACGGGCGTTCCGGCGGGCGCGGCGATGTCGACGCCGGCGTGCAGCCGTCCATGTTTCTCCCAGGGAAGCTGGCGCAGGCCGAAAGGGGAGATGATCGGATGGCCCGCCACCGGCTCGCCGAACACGAAGGCGGGGGCGACGACCTGGGCCGGTCGCAGGGTCTGGCGCAGCGACCGCTCCTTGGCCTGGGTCCGCTGCTCGTCGGAGGGCAGGGCGGCCTGGGCGACGGTGGTGACGGCGAACAGCGCCACGAAGGTCCCGACGATCAGGTCGGCCACCCAGAACGGCGGGCGCAGCACGGAGTCCCACCGGATGGCGGGCAGGCGCGCGGCGCACAGTATGGAGCGGATCGGGACCAAGCAGCGATGCCTTCTGCACTAGGAAGGGGCGGCGGCGCGCCCCCGACGTCCGGCGACCGCGGCCGGATGGTTAGCCGCCTTCTAGGCGAAAAATGGGCGCCAAGGCGAGTCCTTCACGCGCCTGGGCTGCAGACGATGCGCCCGGCCAGCGACCCGTCCCGCAGGAAAATGCGCACTTCGGCGGCCACGCCCCGGCTGGCGGCGGTCAGGCCGAGCTTGCGCGCGGCGGCCTCGGCCTTGGCCCCGCTGAGGAACATCATGGCGCTTTCCATTCCCCGCGCCTGCACGCTCCAGCCGGTGGCGGCGGGGGTGACGGAGATCACGTCCAGCATGAGGGCCTCCTCTGGCGGAAAAGGGGGCCAGGACCCCTGGGGAGAGGCCCTGGCCGGAAGTCACCGTCGCATCGGGGAGAAGCAGCGTCGATGTGACTTATTCCTATTCAATTTGTAGGGATTGAGTCCCGCCAGATTTTCTAAGGACGCTTCAGTCACGGCTGAGCGTGATTGACTCCGGGGGGAGCCCTGACTATACGCACGCCCTCTGGATTTAACCGGCGGCCCGGTGCGCCTTCCTATGCGCACGGGCCGTTCGACGTAACGGACGAACGGGTCATGAAGGTCAGAAGCTCGCTCAAGTCGCTGAAGAGCCGCCACCGCGACTGCAAGCTCGTGCGCCGCAAGGGCCGCATCTACGTCATCAACAAGACCGACCCGCGCTTCAAGGCCAAGCAGGGCTGATGACGCCGCGCGGCGTCCTGTGGGATGTCGGCAATGTGATCGTCGGCTGGAACCCCGGCCGGCTCGTCTCGCGACTTTTCACCGATCCCGCTGACGCCCGGGATTTCCTGGCGCGCGTCTGCACGCCTGACTGGCACAACGAGCACGACCGGGGCGTCTCCTTCGCCGAGAACCGCGCCCGCCTCGTCGCCCGCTTCCCCGAACACGAAGCCGCCATCCGCGCCTGGGACGAGCGCTTCCTGGAGATGGTCGGCCCGCCGATCCCCGAGACGGAAGGCGCCATGGCCCGCCTGCATGCCCGGGGCGTGCCGATGTTCGGCCTGACCAACATGCCGTCGGAGAAGTGGCCGCTCATCCGCGCCATGAGCCCGGCCTTCGCCCTGCTGCGCGACGTGGTGGTCTCGGCCGAGGAGGGCGTGACCAAGCCCGACCCGCGCATCTTCCAGATCGCCTGCGAGCGAGCCGGGATGCGGCCGGGCGAGCTGCTGTTCGTCGACGACCACCTGCCGAACGTCGAGGCGGCCGCGGCGCTGGGCTTCCACGTCCTGCACTATGCCGACCCCAAGGCCGTGGTTGTGGATAACCTGCTCTGACGCCCTGACAGCGTCCCCTCGTCCCGCTAGGGTGACGCCATGGCCGACGATTCTTCCTCCATCGACATCCTCAACGCCACCGCCCAGACCCAGCTCAAGACCGTCATCGAACGGATCGAGCGGCTCGAAGAGGACAAGGCCGCCGTGATGGCCGACCTCAAGGAGGTCTACGCCGAGGCCAAGGGCAACGGCTTCGACACCAAGATCCTCCGCAAGGTCATCCGCATGCGCAAGCAGGACAAGGCCAAGCGGCAGGAGGAAGAGGCCCTCATCGACCTCTACCTGTCCGCCATCGGCGGTCTGTGAAGCGAACGGTCCCTGACCGTAAGGCGCAGGCCAAGCGCGCCGCACTCAACGCTCTGAAACGCGCCCGCCGGATGGCCGATCGCGCGGGCGTCAAGCTCTCCGAATGGGAAGGCGAGTTCCTCGGCAGCGTCGAGGACCGCGTGAAGACCTACGGCCGCGCCTTCGGCGACCCGGAAAAGGGCGGCGCGGGCGAGGCCCTGTCGCTCATGCAGGCGGTGAAGCTCAAGGAGATCACCGGCAAGGCCAAGGGCGAGAAGACGCCGATGAAACGGGGCGGTGGTTTCAGGCGCAAGAGCGCGGACTAACCCGCCTCGGCTTCCTTCACATGGTCCTCCAGCCCCTGCTCGCGGACCTTGCGGTAGAGGGTGGAGCGGCCGATTCCGAGCCTGCGGGCGACCTCGCTCATGTGGCCGGCGTAAATCTCGATGGCGAGTTGGATCAGGTCCCGCTCGATGTCCTCCAGCTTCCGCAGGTGGCCGCGCCCGTCGAGGATGCGGACCGGCGCGTCGGCGGGCATCTCGGCGATGAGCTGCTCGGCGGTGGGAAGCTGCATGGGCATCTGGCTGGCCACCGGCTGCACCGTCTCGGGCGGCGGGACCTTGACCCCGCTGATCGACGGGAAGTCGTGCGGCTGGAGGTAGGGCGCGTCGGACAGCACGATGGCGCGGTAGACGGCGTTCTCCAGCTGGCGGACGTTGCCGGGCCAGTCGAAGGCGGTCAGGTAGGCCAGCGTCTCGGCGCTCGCTCCGGCCACCCGCTTGCCTTCCTCGATGTTGAACCGGCGCACGAAGGCCTCCACCAGGGCCGGGACGTCCTCGCGCCGCTCGCGCAGGGCCGGGGCCTCGATGGGGAAGACGTTGAGGCGGTAGAACAGGTCCTCGCGGAACCGGCCCTCGGCGACGGCCTGGGTCAGGTCGCGGTTGGTGGCCGAGATGATGCGCACGTCCACCCGCACGGGCCGCTTGGCGCCGATGGGGTCGATCTCGCTTTCCTGGAGGGCGCGCAGCAGCTTGACCTGCATGTCGAGGGGCAGTTCGCCGACCTCGTCGAGGAACAGGGCGCCGCCGTTGGCTTCCTGGAACTTGCCCAGGTGCTTGTCGGTGGCGCCGGTGAACGAGCCCTTCTCGTGGCCGAACAGGATGCTTTCGACCAGGTTCTCGGGGATGGCGCCGCAGTTCACCGTGACGAACGGCTTGCCCGCCCGGTCGGAGGAGCCGTGGACGGCCCGGGCGATGACCTCCTTGCCGACGCCGCTTTCGCCGGTGATCAGGATGGGGATGGCGCTCTTGGCCGCCCGCTCGCCCATGCGCTTGACGAGCTGCATGGCGGGCGAGGCGCCGATCAGGTCGGCGAAGGTGGTGCGGCCGGAGGCGTGCTTCTTCAGCCGGTCGACCTCGGTCTTCATGTCGCCCATGGACAGGGCGTTGCGGATGGAGACGATGATCCGCTCGGGGCTGGCCGGCTTTACGAAGAAGTCGCCTGCTCCCGCCTGCATGGCCTTGACCACGGTGTCGACCCCGCCGGACGCCGTCAGCACGATCACAGGCTGGCCGAAGCCCCGCCCGCGCATCTCCTTCAGCGTCTCCTGCCCCGAAAGGCCGGGCATCTGGAGGTCCAGCAGCACCACGTCGGCGGGCGACCCGGCCATCAGGTAAGCCAGCGCGGCGTCGCCGTTCTCGGCGTGCGCGACGGCGAACCCGTCGCGCTCCAGCACGCCCTGGATCAGCCGCCGCTGCGTCGGATCGTCATCGACGACGAGAACCGTCTTGGTCATTAGAAGTCACCCACCAGTACCGGCGCCCGTCTCAACCCGGACGACGCTCGTTGACCCGGATTGATACAGCCCTTGGGTAAAGGGC
>CAZOHI010000016.1:0-66429 GCA_964579695.1 uncultured Caulobacter sp.
GCTTCGGCGACCTGGGCGACATGGAGCGCATCGAGGTGCTGAAGGGCCCGCAAGGCACCCTGTTCGGCAAGAACACCTCCTCGGGGGTCATCAACATCATCACCAAGGCGCCGCTGTTCGAGCTGGACGCCGAATCGGAAGTGACCATCGGCAACTTCAACGCCGTGGGCTTCTCCAACTCCATCACCGGCCCAATCACCGACACCCTGGCCGGGCGCCTGTATATCGCCGCCCGCAAGCGCGACGGCTTCCAGGACATCTACACCGGCAACGGCCCGCGCGGCCGGGACGAAGACAACAACCAGCACTACTACACCGCTCGCGGCCAGCTCCTGTGGCGGGCCAGCGAGAACCTCGACCTGCGCCTGATCGCCGACTACTCCAAGCGTGACGAGGACTGCTGCGTCGGCGTGCAGATCGCCAACGGCCCGCTGGCCGCCGTGACCAACGGCGTGGCCGTGGCCACGGGCGTCGGCATCCTGGCCCAGCCGAACCCGGACGAGCGCCTTGGCTTCGCCAACCGCTCGACGGCGCAGGAGATCGAGGACAAGGGCATATCCCTCCAGGCCGACTGGGACTTCGGGGCCATGAGCCTGACCTCCATCACCGCCGCCCGGAAGTGGTCGACGGTCAACGGCCAGGACAGCGACTTCACCGCGCTCGACCTCCTCTACCGCCCCGACGACGGCCGCTTCTTCCGCGACTTCAGCCAGTTCAGCCAGGAACTGCGGCTGGCCGGGGAAGGTGACCGCTTCAACTGGCTGGTCGGCGCCTTCTACGCCAAGGAAGACCTCGACAGCGGCGAGCCGCTGGCCGTCGGCACGCACCTGGAACTCTACATCGACCAGCTCCTGCGCGCGACCGCCACCTCGGGCAGCGGCGTCCAGACGGGCGGCCTCGCCTACATCACCGGCGATGCGTTCGGGACCAACTACGTCCCCGGCGTCGGCCAGGAAGACCGCTACGCCCAGGAGGGCCAGTCGTGGGCCCTGTTCGCCAACGGCGGCTTCGACATCACCGACAGCCTCGAGCTGACGGCGGGCCTGCGCTACACCAGCGAAGAGAAGGACCTCGTCTCCAGCCACCGCAACCTGAACGGCGGCGCGGGCGGCGCGGGCTTCGGCGGGACCAACCCCTGCACCGATCCGGCCACCCTCGGCCGTGCGCTGTCGGGCGGCGCGACGGCGGCCCAGCTCTACGTCGGCTACTACTGCGCCGGCGCCCAGGACCCGGTCTACACCAACCTCGACTACAGCCAGTCGCTGGAAGAAGAGGAAGTGACCGGCACGGTGAAGCTGGCCTGGCGCGTGAACGACGACCTCATGACCTATGCGTCGTACGCGCGCGGCTACAAGGCGGGCGGCTTCAACCTGGACCGGGTGCGTATCCCGAGCCCCGCCAATCCGAGCGGGGTCGCCACGCCGAACCTGAACACCAGCTTCGCACCGGAACTGGTCGACAGCTACGAGCTGGGGGCGAAGACCGAGTGGCTGGACAACAGCCTGCTGCTGAACGCCACCCTGTTCTACCAGCAGTACGAGAACTACCAGCTCAACGCCTTCGACGGCATCGCCTTCACCGTGACTTCGATCCCCGAAGTGGTGTCGCGCGGCGTGGACGCCGACTTCCTGTGGTACACTCCGCTGGACGGCTTCAGCCTGCAAGGCGGCGTGACCTACGCCGAGACGCAGTATGACGACGAGCGCCCGAGCGGTGTGAACTTCCAGCTCCCGAGCGGGGGCCTGCGCCGCCTGCCGGGCACGAAGATCTCGTTCGCGCCGCTGTGGTCGTCGAGCCTGTCGGTCGCCTACGAGCGCGACATCGGCGAGTATGTGTTCCGCGCCTCGACCTCGGCCAAGTACACCTCGGCCTACAACACCGGCTCTGACCTTGCGACGAACAAGCTGCAGGACGAGTTGGTGCTGGTGAACGGCCGCCTGGCGCTGCAGCCGGCGGACGAGCAGTGGGCCGTCGAGCTGTGGGGCCAGAACCTCACGGACGAGACCTACCTGCAGGTCGGCTACGACGCGACGTTCCAGCCGGGCCAGACCAACGGCTTCCTGGGCGCCCCGCGCACCTTCGGCGCCACGGTCCGCCTGCGCTACTAGACTTCCTGCGCTAGCACGCGGCTGGGCGGCCGGAGCGATCCGGCCGCCCTTTTTCTTGCCTAGAGCTGCTCGACGCCCTCAGCCCCGGCGTAGAGCGCATCGACCAGCCCGGCCCGCCCCTCCAGTACGGCGCGCTGGTTGACGTAGCCCTTGTCGGTGATCTCGCCCCCGTCGATGGAGGGCGGCTCGGTCATCACCATGAAGCGGCCGACGCGGCGGGAGGAGCCGCCCGCCCTCGCGTTGAAGGCCGACAGCCGCTCGCGCAGGATCGCCGTCAGCTTTTCCACCGGCGCGCCCGGCCCGTCGGCCGCCGCCAGCGCCTTCAACCCGGCCACCGAGGGCCAGAAGAGAACGCCGATGTACGGCTTGTCCTGACCCGCGATCACAGCGTCCTGGATGTAGGGGCTGCACGCCGCCACCAGGTCCGGGCGCAGCACGCCGACGCTGACCCAGGTGCCGCTGTCGAGCTTGAAGTCCTCCGTCACCCGACCGTCGAAGACCAGGCCCTGCCCGGGATCGGCCTCGTCCACGAAGCGGGCGGCGTCGCCGAGCTTGTAGAAGCCTTCCTCGTCGAAGGCGGCGGCGGTCTTCTCCGGGTCGCCGAGGTAGCCGCTGGTCACGGTCGGCCCCTTGACCCGCACCTCCATCTTCGCGCCGTTGGGGACCAGCTTCAGCGTGATCCCCGGCAGCGGCAGGCCGACCAGCCCGACCCGCTCGGTCGCCCAATGGGTCACGGTGACGCCTTGCGTTTCCGTCGCGCCGTACATGGTGGTCAGCGGCACGCGATGGCCCGTCTCGGCCACCGCCAGCGCCTGGATGCGGTGGTAGACATCATCGGAGAGCGTAGCGCCGCCGTAGCCCATGTAGCGCAGGTTCCTGAAGAACGAGGCGCGGAGCGCCGGGTCCTTCTCCATCGCCTCGGCCAGCATGGCGAAGGCGATGGGGGCCGAGCCGAACACCATCGGCGAGACCTCGTAGAGGTTCCTTATGGTCGTCTCGAACATGCCGGGGATCGGCTTGCCCTCGTCGAGGTGGACGGTCGCCCCGGCCCACAGGGCGCCGTTGAAGCCGATGTTGCCCGCCGAGATGTGGCTCCAGGGCATCCACTCCAGCGCCTGGGGCGCGACCTTCGGGTCGTCGGGCTCGCTTCTCAGCCCCTCCTGCCCGGCGATCACCGCGCCCATCATCCGGTGCGTCTGCGGCACGGCCTTGGGCAGCCCCGTCGAGCCGGAAGTGAAGAGGTGCTTGGCCACCGTGTCGGGCCCGACCCGCTCGCGCGCGGCGTCCACGTCCCGAGGCTCGGTGGCGGCGAAGGCCTGGAACTCACCGTCAGCGGTGATGACGACGACGTTCGGGTCGAGGGCCTTCAGCGTCTCGATGGCGCGGGCGTACATGGGGCCGGACTGGGCGAAGACCACCTTGGGCTTCACGATGCGAAAGCAGTGCCTGAGCTTGGCGTGGTCGGCCGAGATCAGGGAATAGGCCGGGCTGATCGGGGCCACCGGCACGCCCGCCGTGTAGCAGCCCAGCATGACCAGCGCGTGCTCGATGGAGTTGGACGACAGCACCATCACGCTGTCCTCGCCGCTCAGGCCGTGGTCGAGCAGCGCCTGGGCGACGCCTTCCGCCGCCCGCAACGCCTCGCCGTAGGTGACGCCGCGCCAGGGGCCGTGGCCAGGCTCGCGCTGCCTCAGGTAGGGCCGGTCGGGATGGCGGGCGGCGCGCTCGGCCAGCAGGTGGGCGATGGAGCGCGGCCCCTCGCCGGGCGCGTGGTTGGACCAGATCAGCACCGATCCGTCGGGCCGCCGCTCGACGCTGACGTCCGGCCCCTTCATGGGCAGCGGCTTGAAAGGCGCGAGCGCAGCCACGGCCGCGCCGTCATGCGGGCTCATCCTTGGAGTTTCCTCTCTCTCGTTTTGATCGAGAGTGATCCCGCAAGGCGGCCGCCGCAAGGGTGACTTGGCGTCAGGTTTGCCGGGCGCGGATCAGCAGGTAGGCCGCCAGCCCCACCGCGACGCCGGGCGCGACGCCCAGCACCAGCGCAATCCAGCCGTGCCGCCGCCGCTCATGTAGCACCCACACGGCCAGCACCGCCCAGGTGAAGAAGACGTCGAACGAATAACCCGAAGCGTAGGGATTGACGAACCCGGCCGCGAAGGCCCCCGGCACGTCGCCGCTCGCCACCAGCGGCGGCCCGACCACCACCGCGAACACGGCGGTGAAGCCCAGCGCCAGCGCCCACAGGGCGAGACGGTAGATGTTGGAAGTCATGGGTCCCCCTTTTTAGTCAGCCTACCTGTCGGTCGCGCCCTTCCCAGAACGGCTTGCGCAGTTCGCGGCGCAGGACCTTGCCCGACGGGTTGCGCGGCAGGGCGTCGGTGAAGTCGACCGACTTCGGGACCTTGTAGCCCGCGATCCGGCTCCGGCAGTGGTCGATGATCGAGGCGGCGTCGGCCTCGCCCTTCAGGACCACCACCGCCTTCACCGCCTCGCCCCAGCGCTCGTCCGGCACGCCGATGACGGCGGCGTCGGCGACGGCGGGGTGGCTGAACAGGGCGTTCTCGACCTCGGCCGGATAGACGTTCTCCCCGCCCGTGACGATCATGTCCTTCACCCGATCGTGGATGTAGAGAAAGCCGTCCGCGTCGAAGTAGCCGGCGTCGCCGCTCCTGAACCAGCCCTCGGCGTCGATGGCCTCGGCGGTGGCGTCCTTGCGGTTCCAGTAGCCCTTCATCAGGCCCGGCCCGCGGATCTGCACCTCGCCGACCTCGTCTTGGGCCGCGATCGCGCCCTCCGGCGTCACGACCCTGATCTCGAACCCTGGCCACGGCACGCCGCAGGAGCGCAGGCGGCGGCCGTGATGGTCTTCGGGGGCGAGATAGGTCGCAGCCCCGATGGTCTCGGTCAGGCCGTAGAGCTGGGTGAACTCGGCCCCGAACACCTCCTGCGCCCGCCGCAGCGTCTCCTCCGCGATGGGCGAGGCGCCGTAGAAGACCCGCTCCAGGCGGGAGAAGTCCGTCGTCTCGACGCCCGGCGTGTGCAGCAGCATGTTGATGATCGTCGGGGCCAGGAAGGCGTAGGCGACCTGCTGCTCCTCGAACAGGCGCAGCATCTGGGCCGGGTCCGTCTCCTTCATCAGGACGATCCGCACGCCCTGGAGCAAGGCCAGGATGCCGGTGTTCACGCCCGCGACGTGGAACAGCGGCATGCAGACGAGGTTGGTCTTGCCCGCCTCGTATCGGGCCCAGCCCGCCTCCAGCGCCAGCTCGAACAGGGCGCGGTAATTGCCCTCGGTGAGCTGCACCCCCTTGGGCAGGCCGGTGGTGCCGGAGGTGTAGAGCTGGATGACGTCCGCGTCGTCGCGGGTCGGCAGGCGCGGGTCGTGGTCGTGGTGCGCCAGTATCCAGTCGCGGAAGCACGGCCAGCGCGCATGGCCCGGTTCGAACTGCAACAGGCCCTGAATGTCCGGGCAGTCGGCCAGGATCATGTCCACGACGCCGGCGAACTCGGCGCCGCAGACCAGCAGCTTGGCCCCGCTGTCCCTGACGATGAAGGCGATCTCGGGCGGGGCGAGACGGAAGTTGACGGGCGCCAGGGTCACCCGCGCCTTCGACGCTCCCAGCCACAGGGCGAAGAAGTCGTCGTTGTTCTTGGACAGCACCGCCACCCGGTCGCCGGGCTTGAGCCCCTGGGCCAGCAGCGCCTGGGCGCAGGCGTTGGACAGCCGGTCCAGCTCGCGGAAGGTGGTGGTGCGTCCCTCGAACCAGATCGCCGCCGCGTCGGGCCGCAGCCGCGCCTGAAGGCGGGCCACGTCGCCGACGGAGCGGATATCGCTCAGGTCCAAGCTATTCCGCCGCCTGCTTGGGCGAGTAACCCAGCACGGCCTTGGTCTCCAGGAACTCGGCGAAGGCGTGGTCGCCCCATTCGCGGCCGTTGCCGCTCATCTTGTAGCCGCCGAACGGGGCCATCATGTCGACGCCGGCGCCGTTCAGGTTCACCTGCCCGGCCCGCAGGCGGGAGGCCACCTCGCGCACCTTGGCCGGGTCGGTCCCCGAGACGTAGGCCGCCAGGCCGTACTCGGTGTCGTTGCCGACCCGCACCGCCTCGTCCACCGTCTCGTAGCCGAGGATGGCGACGACCGGGCCGAAGATCTCCTCCTTGGCGATGGTCATCTCGTTGGTGACGTTGGCGAAGACGGTGGGCTTCACATAGTAGCCCTTGTCCAGCCCCTCGGGACGGCCGACGCCGCCGGCGACCAGGGTCGCGCCCTCGTCGATGCCCTTCTGGATCAGGCCCTGGATCTTGTTCCACTGGGTCTCGGAGACGACCGGGCCCATCTTGGCGTTGCCGTTGGGATCGCCGACGGTATGGGCTTCCGCCGTGGCCTTCGCGATGGCGATGACCTCGTCCATCTTCTGGGCCGGGACCAGCATCCGGGTCGGGGCGTTGCAGGACTGGCCCGAGTTGTTCATCACGTGGGCCACGCCGCCCGAGACGGCCCGCTGGAAGTCGGCGTCCTCGAGGATGATGTTCGGGCTCTTGCCGCCCAGTTCCTGGTGGACGCGCTTGACGGTCGCGGCCGCCGCGCGGGCGACCTCGATCCCGGCGCGGGTCGAGCCGGTGAAGGACACCATGTCGACGCCGGGGTGCGAGCTGATCGCCGCGCCGACCGTGGGACCGTCGCCGTTGACGAGGTTGAAGACCCCGGCCGGGACGCCAGCCGAATGCAGGATCTCGGTCCAAATCTGGCCGGAGAAGGGCGCGATCTCGGACGGCTTCAGCACCATGGTGCAGCCGGTGGCGAGCGCCGGGGCGACCTTGGTGGCGATCTGGTTCACCGGCCAGTTCCACGGCGTGATGAAGCCGCACACCCCGATCGGCTCCTTCACCAGCCGGGTCGTGCCGCGGTCTTCCTCGAAGTGGTAGTTTTTCAGCACCGCGACGGCGGTCTGCAGGTGGCCGATGCCCATGGCCGCCTGGGCGCGCTGGGCGAGACCGGCGGGGGCGCCCATTTCCTCGGTGATGGCCTTGGCCATGTCCTCGTAGCGCTTCTGGTACTCGGCGACGATGCGCTCCAGCACGTCGAGGCGTTCCTCGCGGCTGGTCAGCGACCAGGTCTCGAACGCCTTGCGGGCGGCCTTCACCGCGCGGTCCACGTCCTCGGCCGAGCCCAGCGAGATGCGGCCGGCGACTTCCTCGTTGGCCGGATTGATGACGTCGAGCGTCTTCGGGGTCGCGGGCTCCACCCACTGACCGTCGATGTAGAACTTCGTATAGTCGCGCATGGGGGCTCCTCCGGGGGCGTTCAAACACTCATTTTAAAGATCGCGCCGCGCCCTTGCTAGAGGGGACAGGCGCGGCTAGACCGCTTCGAACGCGCTACCCGAGGAATCCCATGGTCGCCATCGGCATCATCTCCGTCTTCATCATCGCCATCGCCGCGCTGAACCTCTACGAGTTCGGCCGCATCGACTGATGCCCTCGGCCCTCGTCACGGGCTCTGCGCGGCGCATCGGCCGCGCCCTGGCGCTCGCCGCCGCCGAGGCGGGCTACGACGTCGCCATCCATCACCGCGACTCCTCCGAAGCCGCCGAGGAGACCGCTCGGCTCGTCCGCGCCAAGGGCGTGCGCGCCGCGGTCCTCGCCGCCGACCTGTCCGACGATCCGGCCCGGCTGATCGCCGAGACGGAGGCCGCGCTCGGCCCCGTGACCCTGCTGGTGAACAACGCCTCGGTCTTCCAGGACGACCGGATCGAGAGCCTGACCCGGGAGAGCTGGGACCTGCACATGGAGGCCAACCTCCATGCCCCCGTCGCCCTGACCCAGGCGTTCGCGGCCCGCGCCGCGCAGGGGCTGGTGGTCAACATCGTCGACCAGCGCGTCTGGCGGCCGAACCCGCAGTTCTTCAGCTATAGCCTGTCGAAAGCCGGCTTATGGTGGGCGACGCGGACGCTGGCCCAGGCGCTGGCGCCCCGCATCCGGGTCAACGCCATCGGGCCGGGGCCGACCCTGCCCTCGATCCACCAGACGCCGGAGGACTTCGAGGCCGAGGCCGCCAACGTCCCGCTCGAGCGCCGGACAAGCCCGGACGAGATCGCCTCCGCCCTGCGCTACCTCATTGACGCGCCTTCGGTCACGGGCCAGATGATCGCCGTCGACGGCGGCCAGCACCTGGCCTGGAAGACGCCCGACATCCAGGACGAGTAGCCGTGCTTCCTGAAGCCCGCCCCGAGCCCCGCCCCTCCGCCCGCGTCGTGGGCGCCAAGGTCTTCGTGCGCGGCATCGCGCTGGAGGCCGAGGTCGGCGTCTACGCCCACGAGCGCGGCCGCACCCAGCCGCTGGTGGTCGATGTCGAGCTGGACATCGCCGCCGCCGGGTTCGAGCGGCTGGGCGACACGGTGAACTACGAGACCATCCTGAAGGCCGCGCAGGACATCGCCGCCGAGGGCCACATCGAGCTGGTCGAGGTGTTCGCCGAGCGCCTGGCCGACCGCTGCTTCGCCGACCCCCGCGTCAGCCGCGCCCGCGTGCGGGTCGAAAAGCCCCAGGCCCTGGCCCCCAGCGCCGAGGCCGCCGGGGTCGAGATCACGGCGGTCCGCGCCTGACCGCCTACGGCGCCCGCCTCGCGCCCTTCCAGCCCGAGACGGCCTGGAGCGTCGAGGACGGCGCGCTGGTCGAGCGCCGGGGAAACCGCGAGACCCGCCGTCCGCTTTCCGGCCTGCGCTGGCTGCGCCTGACCGGCTCGCCGCGTCGCAGCGTCCTGCTCGCCTTCCCGCGCGGCTTCGTGCTGGTCCCCTCGCAGAGCTGGCTCGGGCCGGGGCGGATGGAGGACCGCTCTGCGGGCTTCGGGGCGTTCGTCCGGGCGCTGGCCGCCGAGGCCGCCGACGCCAATCCGAAGGCGCGCTTCCTGTCAGGATCGGCGCAGCTCCGCTCGGGGCTCATCTGGGCCATGCTGCTGCTGGGCTCGGGGGCGGCCATGCTGCTGCTGTTCTCGGTGAGCGCCGACTTCGCGGGCTTCGGGATCGCGCTGGCGGCGCGGCTGGTCTTCCTGCTGCTGCTGATCGCCGCCGTCCTGCCCTGGGTGGAGCGGCGGGCCGGGACCTTCGATCCCAGGGACATTCCAGCCAACCTATTGTGACGCTGCGCGTTTGGAGCGAGCATCCCCGCTGAACTGGAGAGAGCCCGCATGTCGGACACCGTATCCCCCGCCCCCGAAGACAAGGTCCTCCCGGCCATCGTCTACGGCCTGTTCCTGTTCAGCGTGCCGTCGGCCTTCATCACCCTGATCCTGGGCCTGATCATCGCCTACGTGGCGCGCGGAAGCGCCGGGCCCGTGATGGCCAGCCACTACACCTTCCAGATCGCCAGCTTCTGGAAATCGATCTGGTGGCGGCTGATCGCGGCGGCGATGTTCGTCATCGGGCTGGCCCTGGCCATCGTGCTGGTCGGCGTGCCGATCATGATCGTGGCGGCCTTCATCTGGGCCGTGGTCGAGATCTGGTTCGTGGTCCGCTGCGTCGTCGGGCTGATCCACCTGGTGCGGGGCGAAGCCTACCCCCGTCCCCACGCATGGTTACTCTGAAGGCGCCCGGCCGCCATTCTGCTGAAGGAGCGGGCCGCCGCGCGGCAGGCGCATACGCCGCCGGTTGAGCCGTCTCGACGCCCGGCCCAGCCATGCCGAACCCTCTCCCCACGTCGGAAGGGGAGACTCGAAACATGGTGACTCGCGTGATCGGCCTGCTGCTGGGGCTGGCCCTGGGGCTTTACGGCTACGGCACGATGGACCCGACGGGGGTGGTGTCGCCCTACATCCCCGCCGGGCGCCTTGGTCCCTTCACCAGCCAGGCGGCGCTGATCGGCCAGATCGCGCTGGCGTTCGGGATCATCCTGATCGTCGCGGCCGTGCTGCCGCGCGGGCGCAAGGCCAAGCAGGCCGTCGCCGAACCCGTCCCGGAGCCGGAGCCCGCGCCGAAGATGAGCGGGGGAGCACAGCCCTCCCCGCTCTGGTAGTCCTCTAACGTTCGCCGCGCACCAGCTTGGCGTATTCGTCCATCAGGTCCAGGCTGATCGGCCCCGGCTTGAAGGTGTGTTCGCCGACCTCGGCCACCGGGGTGACCTCGGCGGCGGTGCCGACGATGAACACCTCCGAGAAGGTCCCGAGTTCCTCGGCCGGGATGTGGCGCTCGATCACCTCGAGGCCCTTCTCCTTGGCCAGCCGGATCACCGTGCGGCGGGTGATGCCGTCCAGGAAGCAGTCGGGCAGCGGGGTGTGGATCGCCCCGTCGCGGATCAGGAAGATGTTGGCCCCGGTGCTCTCGGCGATGTACCCGCGCCAGTCGAGCATCAGCGCGTCGGCGTAGCCCGCCTTCTCCGCCGCGTGCTTGGAGATGGTGCAGATCATATAGAGGCCGGTGGCCTTGGCATGGACCGGCTCGGTCTCCGGCGAGGGCCGCTTGTACTTGGCCCAGGTCAGGCGGATGCCCTTGGCCTTCTCTTCCGGGTTGAAGTAGCTCGGCCACTCCCAGACCGCGATGGCGGTGTGGACGGTGGTCGCTTGAGCCGACACCCCGATCATCTCCGACCCACGCCACGAGATCGGCCGGACGTAGCAGTCCGTCAGCCCGTTCTTCGCACAGGTTTCCTTGCAGGCGGCGTCGATCTCGGCCACCGTATAGGGGATCTGGAAGTCGAGGATTTCGGCCGACCGGAAAAGACGCTCGGTATGCTGGGTCAGCTCGAAGATTTCGCCGTTGTACATCCGCTCGCCCTCGAACACGGCCGAGGCGTAGTGGAGTCCGTGCGTCAGTACGTGCACCTTCGCCTCGCGCCAGGGCACGAACTGGCCGTCCAGCCAGATCCAACCGTCGCGGTCGTCGAAGGGAACGATAGACATCGGCGAAAAGCCTCCTCTTTTGAGACGGGCGACCTTAGACGCCGAGCGCGGATTTTCGTCAATGACTGACCCTCGGTTGATCCTGCGCGAGGACGAGCTGGATTCGGGGCTGGAGCTGGTCCTCCTGGCCGAGGCCGCCGTCTGGTCGGCGGTCGACGCGGCGCTGGAAGGCGAGGCGCGGGGCCTCGGCCGCCCCCACTGGCGCGCGGCCTTCCTGCTGCGGCGCAGGCCGGGCGTCGGGGTGCAGGACCTCGCCCGCCTGACGGGCCTGTCCAAGCAGGCCGCCAGCCGGACGCTGGCCGACCTGGAGACGCTGGGCCTGGCCGTGAAGTCGGCCGGGGACCTCGACGCCCGCCGCCGCCCGGCCCTGCTGACCGAGGAGGGCGAGGCGTTCGAGGCGCGGATCAGCGAGAAGCTGCGCCAGCTCATCGCCAAAGCCTACCGCACCGGCGGGCTGGACGGCGTGGCGGGGGGACGCCGCATCCTGTCGGCGCTGGCGGGCCCGCGCGTCTCCATCGGCGTGCGGCGGGAGGGGCCATGAACGGCGAACGCCACCTGCTCGTCGTCGACGACGACGACCGCATCCGGGGCCTCTTGCGCGAGTTCCTGGCGCGGGCGGGGTTCCGCGTCACCACCGCCGCCGACGCCGCGTCGGCCGAGCGGCTGATGGGGACCTTCGACTTCGACCTGCTGGTGCTCGACGTGATGATGCCGGGCGAGGACGGCTTTTCCTTCACCCGCCGCATCCGGGCGCGGCCGGGGGACGCCACCCCCGTCCTGATCCTGACCGCGCGCGGCCATTCGGACGACCGGATCGAGGGGCTGACCCTCGGCGCCGACGACTACCTCGCCAAGCCGTTCGAGCCGCAGGAACTGCTGCTGCGCGTCGAGGCGATCCTGCGCCGCGCCGGGCCGCGCGAGGTGGCGCCGAAGGTGATGAGCTTCGGCGCCTGCACCTTCGACGCCGAGCGGGGCGAGCTGACCCGTGACGGCGAGCCGGTGCGCCTGACCGAGGCCGAGGTCGAGCTGCTGCGCCAGCTTGCCCGCGCGATGGGCGCGCCGGTCGACCGCATGGAGCTGGCCCGCGACACGGCCGACGTCACCGGCCGGGCCGTGGACGTGCAGGTCACGCGCCTGCGCCGCAAGATCGAGGAAGACCCCAAGAACCCCCGCTACCTCCAGACCGTGCGGGGCGTGGGCTACCGGCTGGCGCCCGACTGATGCGGCGGCTGAAGCTCATCGTGCCGCTGCAGATCAAGCGGTGGCTGCCGACCACCCTGTTCGGCCGCAGCCTGCTGATCATCGTGCTGCCGGTGGCGATCATGCAGATCGTCGTCACCTGGATATTCTTCGACGCCCACTGGGAGACGGTGAATAGCCGCCTGTCCGAAGGGCTGGCGGGCGACATCGCCTGGGCGGTCGAGAGCTACCAGGACGATCCCGCCTCCCTGCCGCGCCTGTCGGAACGGGCCGAGCAGTCGCTGGGCCTTTCCATCGCCCTGCAGGAAGGCCGGACCCTGCCGTCGGGCCGCCGGGCCTCGGTGTTCGCCGCCCTCGACCGGTCGCTGAACCGGGCGCTGTCCGACCGGCTGGACGCGCCCTTCTGGTTCGACACCACCCGCTATCCCGCCTACGTCGACATCCGGGTGCAGGCGCCGCAGGGGGTGCTGCGGATCATCGCTCCGCGCGACCGGGCCTTCGCCACCCAGGGGCATATCTTCGTCCTGTGGATGGCGGTGGCGACCTTCCTGCTGACGGCGCTGGCCATCCTGTTCATCCGCAACCAGGTGCGGGCCATCGAGCGCCTCGCCGCCGCGGCCGAGGCGTTCGGCAAGGGCGTCGACCAGCCCGCCTTCAAGCCCTACGGCGCCAAGGAGGTGCGGCAGGCGGCCCAGGCGTTCCTGGCCATGCGGGCCCGCATCCAGCGCCACATCGACCAGCGCACCGCCCTGCTCGCCTCGGTCAGCCACGACCTGAGAACGCCCCTGACCCGCCTGAAGCTGGAGCTGGCCCTGGCCGAGCCCGGCGCGCGCGTCGAGGACATGAAGCGCGATCTGGCCGAGATGGAGCACATGATCGACGAGTACCTCGCCTTCGCGCGCGGCGAGGGCGGCGAGGGCGTCGAGACCGTCCAGCTCCATGGCCTGATCGCGGAGGTCAGCGAGGGCGCGGCGCGGGCGGGGGCGCAGGTGACCATCGACGCCGACCCGGCGCTGGAGGCTTCCGTGCGGCCGAACGCCTTGAAGCGGGCGCTGTCGAACCTGGTGATGAACGCGGCGGCCCACGGCGAGCGGATCGAGGTCGCCGCCCGGCCGACGCCGACGGGCGGCGTGGAGATCATGGTCGACGACGACGGCCCCGGCATCCCGCCCGATCGCTACGAGGAGGCGTTCAAGCCGTTCAACCGGCTGGACGAGTCCCGGAACCAGAACGAGAAGGGCGTGGGGCTGGGGCTGGCCATCGCGCGGGACGTGGCGCGGGGACATGGGGGGGAACTGACCCTCGCGCCGTCGCCGCTGGGCGGCCTGAGGGCGACGGTGAGGCTGCCGGGATAGCGCGGCGATCCTAGAACCCCGCGCCCAACTTTCTCAACTGCTCCCGCATCTGCTTCAGCCGCCGGTCCAGCTCGGCCATCGTGCGGTTCAGGGCGCCTTCGTCGTCGCGCCAGACCTGCAGCGCCCTCGCCCACACCGCCGTCGTCGCCGCCAGTCGGGCGGGCGTAGCGTCCACGCCTGCGGCTTCCAGGATCGCGCGGGCGGTGCGCGGCAGGCGCGGGCCGACCGACAGCGGGCCCTCGGCCCTGGCGATGGCGATCAGCGCCGTGCGGTGGGGCTCCATCGCTTCCAGCCGCGCCATCGCCGCCTCGAACAGGCGGTCGTGGGCGTCGGCCTCGGCGCCGCTCGCCGTCGCCAGGGCGGCGCGGTCGAAGCGTCTCGACAGGTGCGAAAGCAGCCGCCCCTTGCCGTCCGCCAGGACGTAAAGCTCGGCGAAGGAGACGCCCGCCTTCTGGGCGATGTCGCGCAGGGAAATCTCGCGCCACGGCCGGTCGGTCGCGAGCGCCAGGGCGGCTGCGGCTGCGCGGTCGAGCATGTCCTCGGCGGGGGTCATGGGTCTCAGATGGCGATCAAGCCGGGCGGCGCCAAGCGTTCGCCCCTTATACGCGAGATCAGCCGCCGAGTTCCTGCGAGCGTTTCGCCGCCGCCGCGACGGCCCGCGCCACCATGTCCGGCATTTCCGCCAGCAGCACCTCAAGCGCCGCCTGGGTGGTCCCGCCGGGCGAGGTCACCTGCCTGCGCAGTTCGGCGGGCTCGGCTCCGCTGTCGGCCAGGAGGGCGGCCGCGCCGGCGATGGTCGATCGGGCGAGCTTCCGGGCCGCCTCGGCCTCCAGCCCCGCCGCGACACCGGCCGCCTCCAGCGCCTCGACGAAGGCGTAGAGGTAGGCCGGGGCCGAACCGGAGGTGGCGGTGGCCGCGTGCATCAGCCCCTCGTGGTCCAGTTCGACCACCGTGGCGACCGGAGCGAACAGCGCCCGCGCCCGCTCGCGGGCCTCGGGATCGGGAGCATAGACGCTGGCCGTGCCCTGGCGGATGGCGACGGCGGTGGTCGGCATGACCCGCGCCACGCGACGGCCGCCGAACACCTCGGCGATGTCGGCCGCGCGGACCCCGGCGGCGATGGAGACGATCACGGCGTCGGGCGAAAGGTGCGGGGCCACGGGCGCGCAGGCCTCGCGCCATATCTGCGGCTTCACGGCCATCAGCACGGTCTGCGCCGCGCCCAGCTCCGCGTCCGGCGGATTGAGACGCACGCCGTCGGCTTTCAGCGCCTCGGCGCCCGGATTGGGGTCGCGGATGATGAGGTCGCGGGCCTGGAAGGCGTGGGCCCGCCGCCAGCCGTCGATCAGCGCGCCGCCCATCCGGCCTGCTCCGAGCAGCAGGATCGGCGTCATGGGATCAGGCCCGCCCCGCCGTCTCGAACATGCAGGCGGCCATGGCGTCCTGCGGGGACTTCGAGCCCTGCACCAGGAAGTCGAAGGCCGGGTAGAAGCGGTCTGCGGCCTCCACCGCCGCGTCGATCATCGAGGCGGCCTGGGCGAGCGTCGGGCGCTCGCCGTCGGGCAGGCTCATGGAATGGCGAAAGACCACCTCGCCGTCCTCGGCCCAGACCTCGAAATGGCCCAGCCAGACGCGCTGGTTGATCAGCGACAGAAGCTCGTATGAGGACGCCCGCGCCTTCTTCGGGGCGCGCAGGTCCAGCGACAGGCAGAGCTGGAGGCAATCCGCCTCCGGCCGCCAGGCGAACCACAGCTCGTAGTCCTTCCAGTCCCCCGCCAGCGCGAAGGCGAGGTCGCCGTCCTCGGTGCGGTCGAAGGTCAGGTTCTCGGCGGTCAGGACGTGCTCGACCACCTCGAGCGGATCCATCGCCATCAGGCTTTCGTCTTCGTCCGGGCGGGCATCCATTACTCGTGCATCCCCGTGGGGCGAGACGGGCGCGGCGTGCGCTCGTCGTGAATCACCCCGTAACCAAGGAGCCTAAGCTGCTTCGGGGCCGGCGTCACAACCGGCTTCTTTCGCGGGGCGAGTGGGTTTCGCGGATCAGGATTTGGGCGCCGACGTGCGCTTGGGCGCCTTCAGGGCCTCGACCTCGGCGCGCAGGGCGGCGATCTCGGCCTTCAGCGCATCGAGGTCCTCGCGGCGCACCAGGTCCATCTCGGCGACGATCTTGTCGCCCTGGGCCCGGAAGGCGGTCTTGGCCTCTTCCCCGGCGGCCTGGGCGATGCCCATGGCGGCGGTGGTCAGCTTGGCGATCTCGTCGAGGATGGGGTTCTGGGTCTGCATGGCGGTGACTCGGGAAAGGAGGCTCCATCAACCATATGGGAGGGCGGGGGTGAAAGCGAAATGGAATGCCGCTACACCTGCGTCGATAGAGCGCGAGGCCCCATGCCGTTTCCCGACTTCGACCCCGTCCTCATCCAGATCGGCCCCTTCGCCATCCGCTGGTACGCCCTGGCCTATGTGGCGGGCATCCTGCTCGGCTGGCGCTACGCCGTGGGCCTGGTCAGGAACCCGCGGCTGTGGGGCGGGCAGGCGCCGACCGCCACGCCGCTCCAGATCGACGACCTGATCCTGTGGATCACGCTCGGCGTCATCCTGGGCGGGCGGCTGGGCTACGTCCTCTTCTACGCCCCGCACCTCTTCGCCGACGACCCGCTGGAGATCTTCAAGGTCTGGAACGGGGGCATGAGCTTCCACGGCGGCCTGCTCGGCGTGACCGTCGCGCTGATCGGCTTCTCGCTGAAGAACCGGATCGACCTGTTCAGGCTGGCGGACCTGACCGCGCCCGCCGTGCCGATCGGCCTGTTCTTCGGCCGCATCGCCAACTTCATCAACGGCGAGCTGTGGGGCCGCGAGACCGTCGCTCCCTGGGGCGTCGTCTTCCCGCACGGCGGCCCGATCCCGCGCCATCCCAGCCAACTCTACGAGGCCGTCCTGGAGGGGCTGCTGCTGTTCCTGCTGCTGCGGCTGGCGACCCATCGCTGGCTGTGGCTGCAACGGCGCGGGGCGCTGGCGGGGCTGTTCCTGCTCGGCTACGGCGTCTTCCGCATGACCCTGGAGAACGTGCGCGAGCCGGACGCCTTCATGCCCGACTTCCCGCTCGGCCTGACCATGGGGATGCTGCTGTCGCTGCCGATGGCGCTGGGGGGGGCCTGGCTGATCTGGCGCGGCCTGAAGGAAAAGCCGGCGGCGCCCGAGCCTGCGTAGATGAGCCTGCTTGAGCGCCTCCGGGCCGAAATCGCCGAGACGGGGCCCCTCACCGTCGCCCAGTACATGAGCCGCTGCCTGCACGACCCGCAGGACGGCTACTACGCCACGCGCCCAGCGCTGGGCGAAGCGGGCGACTTCATCACCGCCCCGCTGGTCAGCCAGATGTTCGGCGAGCTGATCGGCCTGTGGGCGGTCGAGACCTGGGTGCGGCTGGGCAGGCCCGCCCGCCTCCGCTTCATCGAGGTCGGCCCCGGCGACGGGACGCTGATGGAGGACATGCTGCGGGCGGCCAGGCTGGCGCCCGACTTCATGGCCGCCGCCGACGTCTGGCTGGTCGAGACCTCGCGACCGCTGGCCGTGCTCCAGCAGCAGCGGATCGGCGGCGCCCACTGGGCCAGCGACCTGTCGGACGTCCCCGGCGGCGCGCCCGTCGTCCTCATCGCCAACGAGCTGCTCGACTGCCTGCCCGCGCGCCAGTTCGTGCGCGACGGCGGGCGCTGGGCCGAGCGGATGGTCGGGGCGGGCGGGGACGGGCTGGCGTTCGGCCTGTCCCCCCGCCCGCTCGACCGCCACCTGCCGCCCGCGGAGGACGGGGCCGTGTTCGAGGCGTCCCCCGCGCAGGAGGCGTTCGGGGCCATGGTCGGAACCCTGGTGGCGCGCGACGGCGGGGCGGCGCTGCTGGTCGACTACGGCCGCGCCGAGCCGGGCTTCGGCGACACCCTCCAGGCCCTGAAGGCGCACGAGAAGCTCCACCCCCTCGCCTGCCCCGGCGAAGCGGACCTGACCGTCCACGCCGACTTCCCCGCCGTGATGGCCGCCGCCCGGCGCGCGGAGGCGCAGGCCGCCATCCTGACCCAGGGCGAGCTGCTGCGCCGTCTCGGCATCGAGGCGCGGGCCGCCGTGCTGGCGAAATCCCGCCCCGAGGCCGTCGCCCGCCAGCTTGAACGGTTGACCGCGCCGGGCCAGATGGGGGAGCTGTTCAAGGCCGCCTGCATCCATGCGTCCGGCCTTGTCCCGCCCGGCTTCGAGGAGGCGTGATGGAAACCCTGCATTCGGACCTGCTCGCCCGCGTGCCCGGCGTTCGGCACGCCTTCTTCACCCGCAAGGGCGGCGTCTCCGGCGACATCTACGAGGGCCTGAACGTCGGGCGCGGCTCGAACGACGACCCCGCCGCCGTGGAGGAGAACCGCCGCCGGGCCGCCGCGTGGTTCGGCCTGACGCCCGACGCCCTGAACACCTGCCACCAGATACATTCCGCCAACGCCCTGGTCGCCGAGGCGCCGTGGGGCCGTTACCACCCGCAAGGCGATGCGGTCGTCACCGACCAGCTTTCCCTGGCCTGCGGCGCCCTGGCCGCCGACTGCGCGCCCGTCCTGCTCGCCGACACCGAGGGCAAGGTCGTCGCCGCCGCCCACGCGGGCTGGCAGGGCGCGCTGGACGGGGTGGTCGAAGCGGCCATCGAGAAGATGCGCCGCCTGGGAGGCAGGGACATCGTCGCCGCCGTCGGTCCCTGCATCGGGCCTCGATCCTACGAGGTGGGCCTGGAGTTCATGGAGCGATTCGAGCGCGAGCGGCCGGGCTCCGGGCGCTTCTTCCGGCCGGGCGCGGCGGACGACAAGCGCCTCTTCGACCTGCCCGCCTTCGTCCTGGACCGCCTGGCGCAGGCGGGGGTGGAGGCCGAGTGGCTGGGCCGCGACACCGTGACGGAGCCCGGCCTCTTCTACTCCAACCGCCGCGCCTTCCACCGGGGCGAACCCGACTATGGCCGCCTGCTGTCCGCGATCATGCTGGAGTGAGCTTCCCCGAGGGGAGCATCCAAAACCCTTGCCCCCGCCGCGTCGGCTGCTAGAAGCCCGCCAACGCGTCCCCAATCCGTGAGTGTCCCTGAATGAAGCTGCTGGCCGGCAACTCCAATCGCACGCTCGCGCAGGCCATCGCCGAGTACCTCGACATGCCGCTGACCCGCGCCCAGGTGCGCCGGTTCGCCGACAACGAGGTCTTCGTCACCATCGACGAGAACGTGCGCGGCGAGGACGTCTTCGTCATCCAGTCGACCAGCTATCCGGCCAACGACAACCTGATGGAGCTGCTGATCTGCGTCGACGCGCTGAAGCGCGCTTCCGCGCGGCGGATCACGGCGGTCCTCCCCTACTTCGGCTACGCCCGGCAGGACCGCAAGACCGGCGGGCGCACGCCCATCTCCGCCAAGCTGGTCGCCAACCTGATCACCCGCGCGGGCGCCGACCGGGTGCTGACGATGGACCTGCACGCCGGGCAGATCCAGGGCTTCTTCGACATCCCGACCGACAACCTGCTGCCCGCCCGGCGCATGGCCGACGACATCCGCAGCCACTACAAGAAGACCGACGACCTGATGATCGTCTCGCCGGACGTGGGCGGCGTGGTGCGGGCGCGGGCGCTCGCCAGCCGCCTGGGCGCGGACCTGGCCATCGTCGACAAGCGCCGCTCCGGTCCCGGCCAGAGCGAGGTGATGAACATCATCGGCGACGTGAAGGACCGGCGCTGCATCCTCTATGACGACATCGTCGATTCCGCCGGAACCCTGTGCAACGCCGCCAAGGCGCTGATGGAGCACGGCGCGACGGAGGTTTCGGCCTACGTCACCCACGGCGTCCTCTCCGGCGGCGCGGTCGAGCGGGTCGGCGCCTCGGTGCTGCGCGAGCTGGTGGTGACGGACTCCATCGAGGCCAACGACGCCGTCCGCAGCAGCGACAAGGTCCGGGTCGTCTCCTGCGCGCCCCTGATCGGCGAGGCCATCCGACGCATCGCCAACGAGGAATCGGTCTCGAAGCTGTTCGACTGACCGGGTCCCCACGGCTCAGCTTGTCAAAGTCCGGTTAACGACACGCGGTCACATTGCGGTCCGCGCCACGGGCTATATGGTCCCGTCGAAACCAACACCCATGGGGGAACCGTCGAGATGAGATCTCCCTTCCGCAGCCGCCTCGCCCCGCTCGCCGCCATCGCCCTGGCGGCGGTCCTGGCGGGCTGCGAGACGCCCGCGCCGCCGGCGCCCCCTCCTCCGCCGCCCCTGCCGCCGCCTCCGGCGGTGAGCCTGGCCCCCAGCCTGATCGAGCAGGCCAGCGCCTATCGGGGCTACATGGCCCGGGCGACCGCCATCGCCCCGACTTTCGCCGACGGCGAGTCCATCGCCCGCTCGGTCAAGGTCGGCGCGGCCTATGAGCCCAAGCAGTTCCTTCGCGGCGCGGTCGCCTACGCCGCCGTCGTGGCGTTGCAGGACCGCGAGTACGTCGCCGCCGTGCGGGAGTTCGCCGCCGACCCGGCCCAGCGCCGCGAGGTCGCCGCCCGCATCGTCGCCAATCCGGCCTATGTGACGACCTTCAAGGGCTCGGAAGGCGCGGCGGGCCTCGTCACCCGCGCCCTGCGCAGCGATTCCACCCGCCTGTTCAACGCCGGCTACTCGGTGAAGATCGCGGCCTACAACATCCAGCGCCAGTCCTGGTCCAAGCAGACGGTCGCCAACCGCGACGGCCGCCTGATCGAGGCCCGCGCCCTGTCAGCCCAGGTCCCGGCCGCCGAGACGAACGACATCGCCCTGCTGCAACAGGCGTCGGTGGGCGCCGCGTCCCTGAACATCAAGCCGGGCTCGCGCCCGCCGCCCTATACCCCGCTGATCATCCGCGGCATGGCCGTGGCCGCCCTGGCGGCGCTGGGCGAGGCGACGGAAGGCCACATGGCCCAGCTCGACTCGGTGATGGCCGACCAGCCGACCGGCTACTGCCTGGGCATGGCCAAGCTGAACCTCTACCAGTGCCTGGCGGTGTCCAAGCCGCACTACGAGGACGTCTTCTGCCTCGGCCAGCACATCATGATGGACACCGGCCAGTGCCTGATGAAGGGCTCGGGCGCGCCGATGCCGATCAACGTCGCCATCGAGCCGCTGACCCTGCCGCCGCCCACCGGCAAGGTCACCTATGTCGCCCCCAAGAAGGGCGTGACCAAGACCTCGACCAAGAAGAACTGACAGACGGTCGCCGGGCGTTGCAACGCGCGGCGGCCTCGTGTATCTAGCCGCACCCTATTTACCGCCGTCGCCGCGCGGGCGTTCCTGCGCGGCGTTATCGTTTTGAGAGCATGGCCATGGCCGAAATCGTCCTGAACGTCGAAGTCCGCGACCGCACCGGCACGGGGGGCGCCCGCGAAGCCCGCCGCCAGTCCAAGGTGCCGGGCATCCTGTACGGCGGCGAGCGCGGCCCCGTGCCGATCGCCGTGCGCCAGAACGAGTTCCGCAAGGCGCTCTACACCGGCAAGCTGCTGGGCCACCTGGTGACCCTGAAGTATGGCGACGAGACCCAGCCGGTCATCGCCAAGGACGTGCAGTTCCATCCCGTCACCGACGAGCCGGTCCACTTCGACCTGTACCGCGTCGAGAAGGGCCAGAGCGTCCACATCTCCATCGCCGTCCACTTCAAGAACCAGGACGACTGCCCGGCCCTGCGCCAGGGCGGCTCGCTGGAAGTGGTGCGCCACGACGTCGAGCTGGTCTGCCCGGCCGACAAGATTCCCGAGGAACTGGTGGTCGACCTCACCGGCCGTCAGCTCGGCGACACCATCCGCATCTCCGACATCGACCTGCCGAAGGGCGTCGAGCCCGCCATCGGCGGCCGCGACTTCGTGATCGCGACCCTGAAGGTTTCGTCGGCCGGCATGTCCGACGCCGCCGCCGAAGGCGAGGCCGAAGGCGCCGCCGAGGAATAATGCTGATCCTCGCCGGCCTCGGCAATCCGGGGCCGAAGTACGAGAAGAACCGCCACAACATCGGCTTCATGGCCGCCGACGCGATCGCGCGCCGGTGGTCCTTCTCGCCCTGGCGGGCCCGCTTCCAGGGGCTGGCGGCCGAGGGGACGGTGGACGGCGCCAGGGCGCTGCTGCTCAAGCCCCAGGGCTTCTACAACGAGAGCGGCCGCGCCATCGGCGAGGCCATGCGCTTCTTCAAGCTGACCCCCGCCGACGTCATCGTCTTCCACGACGAGATCGACCTGGCCCCCGGCCGCTTCCGCATGAAGACGGGCGGCGGGGCGGCGGGCAACAACGGCATCCGCTCCACCATCGCCCAGGTCGGCGAGGGTTTCCGCCGGGCGCGCATGGGCGCGGGCCATCCGGGCGACAAGGAACTGGTCTACGCTCACGTCCTGTCGGACTTCCACAAGGCCGACCGCGTGTGGGTCGAGCCGCTCCTCGACGCCGTGGCCGACGCCCTGCCCTTCGCGATGGCGGGCGACGACGACCGCTACCAGGCCGAAGTCATGCGCCTGGCGCCCGCCCCCAAGGCCGATCCGCGCAAGCAGGCCCGGGGCGAGGACTGACGACAAGCCGGACCGGATCGGCTAAACGCTCCCGACCTCTTCCTTCGAGATTTCCATGGCCCTGAAAGTCGCGATCGTCGGCCTGCCCAACGTGGGCAAGTCGACCCTGTTCAACGCCCTGACGCAGACGGCCGCCGCCCAGGCGGCCAACTATCCGTTCTGCACCATCGAGCCGAACGTCGGCGACGTGGCCGTGCCTGAACCGCGCCTGGACGCGCTGGCCAAGATCGCCGGGTCGAAGGAGATCATCCCGGCGCGGATCAACTTCGTCGACGTGGCGGGCCTGGTGCGCGGCGCGTCGAAGGGCGAGGGCCTGGGCAACCAGTTCCTGGCCAATATCCGCGACTGCGACGCCGTAGCCTTCGTCGCCCGCTGCTTCGAGGACGACGACATCACCCACGTCGAGGGACGCATCGACCCGCTGTCCGACCTCGACATCATCGAGACCGAGCTGATGCTGGCCGACCTTGAGAGCCTGGAAAAGCGCGTGCCCAACCTCGAGAAGCGCGCCCGCGCCGGCTCCGACAAGGAATCGGCCAACACCCTGCGGCTGGTGAACCTCGCCCTGGAGCAGCTCAACGCCGGGCGCCCCGCGCGCGCGGCGACCATCTCCAAGGAAGACGACAAGGCATGGCGGATGCTCCAGCTCCTGACCGCCCTGCCAGCCCTCTACGTCTGCAACGTCGAGGAAGGCTCGGCCGACAAGGGCAACGCCCACTCCGACAAGGTCGCTGAGCGCGCGGCCCGCGACAACGCCAAGTCCGTGGTCATCTCGGCCCAGATCGAGAGCGAGATCGCCATGCTGGACGCCGGCGAGCGCGCCGAGTTCCTGGAGACGCTGGGCCTGGCCGAGCCCGGCCTGAACCGCCTGATCCACGAAGCCTACGCCCTGCTGGGCCTCCAGACCTACTTCACCGTGGGGCCGAAGGAGGCCCGCGCCTGGACGATCCATATCGGCGACACCGCGCCCCAGGCGGCGGGCGTCATCCACACCGACTTCGAGAAGGGCTTCATCCGCGCCGAGACCATCGCCTACGCCGACTACGTTCGACTGAACGGCGAGGCCGGGGCCAAGGAAGCGGGCAAGATGCGTCAGGAAGGCAAGGAGTACGTAGTGCAGGACGGCGACGTCATGCACTTCCGCTTCAACGTCTGAGCCCCCCTTAGTGGGGGCGAGGCGAACGCCCGAAGCCGCCTAAGCTGCCTGTCCTCAGCGAGGGGAGCTTACCGGATGGCCTACAACCCGATGCGCCGCCGCCTGATGGCCGGCCTGTTGCTGCTGGGTGCGGGAACGCCGCTGGCGGGCCGGGCGCAGACGCAGACCTGCCAGACCGCCGAGGATCTGGGCGGGGTGTTCATCACCGGCAGCTATATGGAGGGGAACGAGGGCGCGACAGGCCTGTTCGAGGTTCCGATTCCGACGTCGGCCGTCACGCTCACCAACCTGCGGGTCGTCAACGACGCCTTCAATCCCCTGCGCTTCGGCATAGGCTTGAACGGCTCGGCAAGGGGCGGGGTCTTCACGCCGTCAGGGATCGCCTTCCGCTATCCCCGCCTGGAGTCAGCGAACGGCTACTTCAACCCGACGACGGCGACCATCCGCATCGACGGCAGGGAGACGGTCAGGGGCAGCTTCAGCTCCATGTCCGGCGGCGGGCAGGTCGCGCTGGTGCTGGCCGATGTGCCGGAGCCGGAGCGGCCCAAGCTTTTCGAGACCATACTCAAGGGCGCCTCCATCGACCTTGAGATCGGCGGCGATCCCCTGCGCGCGGAATCGAAGCTGAGGATCGCCTACAGGACCCCCGACGTGCGCGGCAAGCTGAAGCCCGCCGGCGCGGTGCTGGACAAGCTGTACGCAGACGGCCAGTCGGGCGCCTGCGCGCCGCTGGTCAGCGACTGCTTCCTGACCACGGCCTCGGTGCGTACGGTGGGCCTGACCGACGACTGCTGGGAGCTGACCACCCTGCGCGCCTTCCGCGACGGGCCGCTGACGGCGAGCGCCGACGGGCGGGCGCTGGTCGCCGACTACTATGAGCGGGCGCCGAGGCTGGTGGAGGCGGTCAATGCGAGGGCCGACGCGGCGCGGGTGTGGCTGGCCACCTACTGGACCGGCATCGTGCCGTCCGCCGTGGCGGCGAGGCTGGGCCTGAACCGGGCCGCCCTCGTCCTCTACCGGCGGATGGTCGGGCGGCTGGAGCGCGCCGCCATCGCGTGACACATTGGGCGGATGATCACGCTCAAAAGCCGCTTCGACGGATTCGAACTTTCCGCCTACCATGCAAAGCCGTCGGACGCCCGGCGCGGGGGCCTCGTCCTCGTGCAGGAAATCTTCGGGGTCACCGACCACATCCGCGAGCTGTGCGACGGCTTCGCCGAGGACGGCTACGAGGTCATCGCGCCATCCTTCTACGACCGGATCGAACCGGGCTTCAGGGCCGGATACGACGCCGAAGGGGTCGCCAGGGGCAAGGACTACTCCCAGCGCACGCCCTGGGACCAGGTGCAGGGCGACCTCCAGACCGCCATCGACGCGCTGGATGGCCCGGTGTTCGTCACCGGCTTCTGCTGGGGCGGGGCGGCGGCGTGGCTGGCGGCCTGCCGGTGCGAGGGCGTCTCGGCCGCGGCGGGCTACTACGGACGGCGGATCACCGAACTGGTGGACGAGACGCCGAAGTGCCCGACCATCCTGCACTTCGGCCGCACGGACCACTCGATCCCCCCGGAGGTCGTGGAGTTCATCGTCGAGGCCCACCCGGAGATTCCGGTCTTCCTATATGAGGCGGGTCATGGCTTCGTTTCCGACCGCCGGGCCGACTATCACCCCGACGCGGCGCGGCTGGCGCGGCTGCGAACGCTGCAACTCTTCCAGCGATCCAGCGGGGTGCGGGCGGAAGCCTAGGGCGCGGTAATGACCTGGCGCACGGCCGGGTCGCGCTCCAGGCGACGCAGCAGCAGGACCTGGGCGATCAGGATGCCGATGCCCGCCGCATAGCCGCTGAACACTCCGGCCGGATAGCGCCCACCGCCGGCGACCGCCGCCACCTGCCAGTAGATGAACACCGCCGCCGCCACGAGCAGGCCTATGCCGGTCAGCACCGACACCACGCTCTGGCCGTACCCGGCCACGTAGCTCATCCACACATAGCGGGCGAGCTTGCGCCGCAGGGGCCTGACCGCCATGGGCACGCCCCAGGACAGCGTCAGGAAAACAAGCGGGAAGAGAATGGTGCGCTGGAGCTTCAGGTCCTCGGGCCCCGGCAGCGTGCGCCAGGCGTAGAGCACGGCGCCCGCATAGATCAGCACCGCCGCCGACAGGGTGGAGACCTGCATGCGCCTGAAGTTCCGCCAGGAGGTGTTGAAGCTCATCACGGCTCCATACAGCCGCCGCGTGGCGGATAAAGGGCCGCGCTCAGCGCAGCACCCGCCCCGCCACGGCGTCCAGCTTCGCCGCCAAGGCCGGATCGCGGGCGTCCGGGGCGGTGACGAGGGCGAGGTCGAGGCAGGTGTCTATGGGGCTGGCGGGGCGCTCCGGCGGCAGCAGGGCGGCCAGCGCCTGAACGGCGGCCCGGGCCTTGCCGGCGTTGGCGTGGAGCACGGCCAGGATGTCGGTCACTTCGACGGCCGAGTACTCGTCATGCCAGCAGTCGTAGTCGGTGACCATGCCGAGGCAGGCGTAGGGCAGTTCGGCCTCGCGGGCGAGCTTGGCTTCCGGCATCCCGGTCATGCCGATCACGTCGCAGCCCCAGGCGCGGTAGAGGCGGCTCTCGGCCAGGGTCGAGAACTGCGGGCCTTCCATGGCCAGGTAGGTCCCGCCCTCGACCACCGTCGCGCCCGTCGTCCGCGCCGCCTGGGCGGCCAGCCCGGACAGGCGCGGGCAGACCGGCCGGGCCATGGAGACGTGGGCCGCCAGGCCGGGGCCGAAGAAGCTCTTGTCCCTGGCGAAGGTGCGGTCGACGTACTGGTCGACCGCCACGAAGGTCCCCGGCGCCAGGTCCTCGCGCAACGAGCCGACGGCCGACAGGGAGACGACGTCCGTGCATCCGGCGCGCTTGAGGGCGTCGATGTTGGCGCGGGCGTTGATGCAGGTGGGCGGCAGGCGGTGGCCGCGGCCGTGCCGGGGAAGGAAAACGAGCCGCACGTTTCCGATGCGGCCCGTCAGCAGTTCGTCGGATGGCTCCCCGAAGGGGCTGTCCACCTTGGTCCAGCGCCGGTCCTCGAGGCCCTCTATCTCGTAGAGCCCCGAGCCGCCGATGACCCCCAGGGTCCAGCCGCTCAGTGCGACTGGCCCCGCCACACCCGGCGATAGCTGGCGTACAGCAGGCCGGAGAACAGCACGAGGTAGATCATCACCGCAAAGCCGGTCTGCTTGCGTTCTTCCAGCTTGGGCTCGGCGGCCCACATCAGGAAGGCGCCGACATCCTTGGCCTGCTGCGCGATGGTTGACGGCGTGCCGTCGTCGAAGGTCACCTTGCCGTCGGCCAGCTGCGGCGGCATGGCGATGAACCCGCCCTGCGGCACGTGGTCATGGTCGCCCTTCCAGGCCGAGGACACGTCGCCAGCCATGTAGGGGTTGTAGTGCTGGCCGGTCGGCACGGTCAGGCCCGCGGGCGGGTTGACGTAGCCCGACATCAGCGAGGCGATGTACTCCGCGCCGCCGTGGCGGGCCTTGGCGATCACCGACAGATCCGGCGGCAGGGCGCCGCCGTTGCCGGCGCGGGCCGCCGCTTCGTTCGGGAACGGCGAGGGGAAGCGGTCGGCGGTCGTGCCGGCCCGCTGGATGACGTCGCCGGTCTCCGAATCGATGTCGTTGATCTGGTATTCGGCCGCGATGGCCTTGGCGTAAGGGTTGTCGTTCGGGTTCGGGTACTTCGGGTCGTAGAACGGCCCGCCCGGCTGGCCCAGGTTGCGGAAGCTCATCAGGGTCATCGAGTGGCAGGCCGAGCAGACCTCCCGATAGACCTTGTATCCGCGCTGGAGCTGGGCCTTGTCGAACTGGCCGAACGGCCCCTCGAACGAATAGTCGATGTCCTTCGGCGCCTTCGGATGACCGCCGGCGGCGAGGGCGGGACCCGCCAGGAGGGCGAGCGCCGCTGCGATGACGGAGACTTTGCGCAGCATCGGCTCAGCCCTTCTTCTCAGGAGCGGCGGTCGCTTCGGCGGGCGCCGAGGCGGGATGGGACAGGGCCGGGGAAGCGATGGTCTCGGGAACCGGCAGCGGCTTCTCCACCAGGCCCAGGACCGGCAGGATCACCAGGAAGAAGGCGAAGTAGTAGAGGGTCGCCGCCCTTGACAGCCACACGAAGCTGTTGAGGTCCGAACCGCCGAGCTGGAAGGTCGTCAGGTGCGGGATGACCGCATCGTCCGGCAGCTTGGCGCCGCAGAAGCCCAGGATGACGCAGACGACCAGGAAGATGCCGAAGCAGGCCTTGGCCATCGGACGGTAGCGCATCGAGCGGACCTTCGAGGTGTCCAGCCAGGGCAGCGCGAACAGGCAGGCGATGGCGCCGAACATGGCCAGCACGCCCATCAGCTTGTCCGGCACGGCGCGCAGGATGGCGTAGAAGGGCAGGAAGTACCATTCGGGCACGATGTGCGCCGGGGTCACCAGCGGGTTGGCGGGGATGTAGTTGTCCGCGTGGCCCAGGGCGTTCGGCATGTAGAAGACGAAGAAGGCGAAGAGGATCATGAAGACGCTCATCGCGAACCCGTCCTTCACCGTCGCATAGGGGGTGAAGGGCAGGGTGTCGGCCTTCGACTTCGGCTCGACGCCGGTCGGGTTGTTCTGCCCCGTCACATGCAGCGCCCAGATGTGCAGGATCACGACGCCCGCGATCATGAAGGGCAGCAGGTAGTGCAGGGAGAAGAAGCGGTTCAGCGTGGGGTTGTCGACCGCGAAGCCGCCCCACAGCCAGGTGGTGATCGGCTCGCCGATGATCGGCAGGGCGCCGAACAGGTTGGTGATCACGACCGCGCCGTGGAAGCTCATCTGGCCCCAGGGCAGCACGTAGCCCATGAAGGCCGTGGCCATCATCAGCAGGTAGATCACGCAGCCGAGGATCCACAGCACCTCGCGGGGCGCCTTGTAGGAGCCGTAATAGAGGCCCCGCAGCATGTGGATGTAGACGGCGATGAAGAACATCGACGCCCCGTTGGCGTGGATGTAGCGGATCAGCCAGCCGTGGTTGACGTCGCGCATGATGCGCTCGACCGAGGCGAAGGCCCCGGCGGCGCTCGGGTTGTAGTGCATCGCCAGGATGATGCCGGTGGCGATCTGCACGCCCAGCATCAGCGACAGGATGCCGCCGAAGGTCCACCAGTAGTTCAGGTTCCGCGGCGTCGGGTAGTCGACGAAGCTGTCGTAGCCGAGCCGTATGACCGGCAGGCGCGTGTCCAGCCAGCGGGTGAAGGCGTTCTTCGGTTCGTAGGTCGAATGTCCGCTCATGATCAGCCGATCTTGACCTTGGTGTCGGAAAGGAAGTCGTACTCGGGCACGGCCAGATTCAGCGGCGCGGGACCCTTACGGATGCGGCCCGAGGTGTCGTAGTGCGAGCCGTGGCAGGGGCAGAACCAGCCGCCGTAGTCGCCGCCGCCGAAGGTCGGCACGCAGCCCAGGTGGGTGCAGGAACCGACGAGGACCAGCCACTGGGCCTTGCCCGGCTTGTGCCGCTCGGCGTCGGTCTGCGGGTCGGGCAGGTTGGCGTGGTCGTCCTTCACCGCCGCCTCGATCTCGGCCGGGGTGCGGTTGCGGACGAACAGCGGCTTGCCCCGCCAGTTGATCGTCACCTGCTGGCCGGCCTCGACCTTGGTCAGGTCGAACTCGACGCTGGCCAGGGCGAGCGTATCCGCCGACGGGTTCATCTGGTCGACGAACGGCCATGCGACCGCCGCAGCCCCGCCCGCGGCGGCGGCTATGGCGGCGATATGGATGAAGTCGCGCCGGTTTGGATCCTCGGCCACCTTGAGATCACCCCTTCAAAAGTGCAGCGCCCGGGCGGGCGCCGCCTGCATATTGCGGATTGGCCCCGGACGCCAGCCTGCGCTGGACATCGGGGATTCCCCCGCGAACCCTCATGGCCGGACCGCTTAGAATGCGTCTCGCGCTTTTTCAACCGGCTAGTCCCGAAAACCTCGGCGCGCCGTTGCGGGAAAGCCGTCGATTTCCTATGCCCGGGGCATGATCGACGACCGCAAGGCCCAAGCCCAGGCTTGGTTCGAATCCCTCCGCGACCGCATCTGCGCCGCCTTCGAGGCGCTGGAGGACGAGGCGCCGGCCGCCCTCTATGCGGGAGAGGCGGGCCGTTTCACGCGCACGCCGTGGGACCGGGCGGCGGGCGGCGGCGGCGTGATGTCGATGATGCACGGCCGCCTGTTCGAAAAAGTCGGGGTCCACACCTCGGTCGTGTTCGGGACCTTCACGCCGGAGATGGCGGCCAGCGTGCCGGGGGCGGCCGAAAATCCCCGATTCTTCGCCACGGGCGTGTCGCTGATCGCCCACATGCGCTCGCCGCGCGTGCCGGCGGTCCACATGAACACCCGCTTCATCGCCACGACCAGGAGCTGGTTCGGCGGCGGCGCGGATCTGACGCCCCTGCTCGGCTTCCAGCGCGACCAGGCCTTCCCGGACGCCGCGGCCTTCCACGAGGCGATGAAGGCCGCCTGCGACGCCCACCACCCAGACTGGCACGCCCGCTACAAGGCCTGGTGCGACGAGTATTTCTTCCTGCCGCACCGGAACGAGCCGCGCGGGGTCGGCGGCGTCTTCTACGACCACCACGACAGCGGCGACTGGGATCGCGACTTCGCCTTCACCCGCGATGTGGGCGAGGCGTTCCTGGGCGCCTACCCCGAGATCGTGCGCGGCCGGATGCACGAACCCTGGACGCAGGCCGAGCGCGAGGAACAGCTCGTCCAGCGCGGCCGCTACGTGGAGTTCAACCTGCTCTACGACCGGGGGACGATGTTCGGCCTGAAGACCGGCGGCAACGTCGATTCGATCCTCAGCTCCATGCCGCCCGAGGTGAAGTGGCCTTGAATTGGATCCGAACTCTATCTGAGGCGGTGAACCCTCAGATCACGGAGTGGAAGGCGGTCTGGGTCCCGGATCGGCTTCGCCGTCCGGGATGACGGAGGAGGGGCAGACGCCTAGTAGGCCATCCCCTGCGCCACGGCCTTGAGCCGCTCGACGGCCGAGAGCTTGTCGTCGAGGAAGTCGTGGTCGATCCACCATTCCTCGACCTCGCGCATCACCTCGCCGACCATCGGGCCCTTGGGCACGCCGGCGGCGATGACCTCCTCGCCGGTCAGGGGGAAGGGCGGCGGGTTCCAGGTTTCGGCCAGGGCCAGCAGGGCGCGCCACTGCGGCGCCGTCGAGGAGCGTTCGGACGCCGCCCAGGCCAGCTTGATGCGGTCGCTGAAGGCGCGCACGCCGATCCGGTAGACGGCCCGCCTCGCCTCGCGCGGGCTCATCCACGAAACGATGCGCACGTCCTTGCCCGTCGCGCCCACCAGCCGGTCCTTCAGGGCGTTGGACAGGCGCAGCCGCTCGGCCGTCGCCTGGGCGACCTTGGCGTCGTCGGGCAGCAGGGCGGCGAGGCGCAGCTCGGGATCGTTCTCGAACAGCTGCTCGGTCTCGATGGCGACCAGGGCCTCGAAGCGGGCCGGCGTCTTGACCATCGGCAGCGCCGCCGGAAGAACTCCGGTCGCCGCCATCAGCCGCAGGGCCGGGCGCGGATCGTCGGCGGCCAGCAGCTTCAGCAGCTCCTTCTGCGTCCGCTCGGCGGCCCTGCCGGACAGCATCCCCTTCAGCGCCTTGCAGGCGTTCAGCGCGGCGGCGTCCGGCTCGCCCCTGCCGTACCAGGCCTGGAAGCGGAAGAAGCGCAGGATGCGCAGGTAGTCCTCGCGGATGCGGGTCATCGCGTCGCCGACGAAGACGATCCTGCCCGCCTTCGCGTCCTCGATCCCGTGGCCTGTGGGGTCGTAGAGCCGCCCCTCCCCGTCCGCGTAGAGGGCGTTGAGGCGGAAGTCGCGGCGCTGGGCGTCCTCGTCCCAGTTCTGGGTGAAGGCCACGACCGCGCGGCGCCCGTCGGTGGCGACGTCGCGGCGCAGGGTCGTGATCTCGTAGGAGCGGCCCTGGCTGACGGCGGTGATGGTGCCGTGCTCCACCCCGGTCGGCACGGCGCGGACGCCGGCGGCCTCCAGCGCCTCGATGACCTGGTCGGGGGTCAGGGTGGTGGCGATGTCGATGTCGTCGATCTCGCGGCTCATCAGGCTGTTGCGCACGCAGCCGCCCACGAAACGCGCACAGCCCGCGAAGCCTCGCTTCTCCAGCGCCGCCATGACCGCCTGGGTGGCGGGCAGGCTCATCCAGGGGCGGACCCCGATGCTGTCGCTCACTTGGCCTCCTCGAACCCGCCGCGCGTGACGCTGCCGTCGGCGGCGGTGTCGGCGGGAACATAGCGTTCGCCGCGATTATCGCGATGGAAAACGACGCTCGCCATCAGCGAGAGGACGACCAGCAGCGCGCCCGCCGAAAACAGCCACGCCCAAGGCGCGGTGCCCGGATCGCGCCCCAGCTTCCGCGCCACCGCCCGCCAGACGAACCAGAGGACGAACGGCAGCGCGAACAGCGCCGCCCGCAACAACAGGACCCTAAGCAATGGCTGCTCCATAAAGCCGGTCGTAGAGCGCGCGCAGCATTCCCGCCGTCGCGCCCCAGATCATCCGTTCCTCGTAGGTCATGGCATAGAACCACCGCCGCGCCCCGTCCGGCATGTCATAGAAACGCCGCTCGTGGTTGGCCGGGTCCATGAGGAAGCCGAAGGGCGTCTCGAATATCTCCGCGACCTCGGCCGGGTTGGCGGCCAGGGAGAACCCCGGCCTCACCACCCCCACGACAGGCGTGATCAGGTAGCCCGTGCCGGTGCGGTAGGGGCTGGACAGGCCCAGCACCTCCACATGGGCGCGGTCGAGGCCGATCTCCTCCTCCGCCTCGCGCAGGGCCGCCTCCCAGGGCGTCTCGCCCGGGTCCATCCGGCCGCCGGGAAAGGCGATCTGGCCGGTATGGCGGCGCAGGGTGTCGGCCCGGCGGGTCAGCAGCACCGACAGCCCCTCCTCACGTTGCACCAGCGCGGTCAGCACGGCGGCGGGGGTGAGGGCCTCCGCTTCCGGGATCATCTCGGGGTTCAGGTCGAAGTCCGACCGTTGCGGCCGGGCCGGGTCGTCATGGCGGTCGAGGGGATCGAGATGGCGGGCGATCCAGTCCCGCACCTCACCAGGCGAGGCGTCGGGGCTCACAGCCGGTGCGCCCCCGCGGGCCCCACCGGGAACCAGGCGCCGCCCGAGGACACGCCCATGCGCGGCCCGTCCGGCGTATCGCGCTCCTGCGCCATCTCGACCAGTTCGTAGAAGACCGGCCGGGCGATCAGGGCCTCCAGCCCGCGCCGGACGTGCAGATAGGGGCGCGGCTCGCCGGTCGCCTCGTCCATCTCGACGCGGATCTCGTTCTCCGGCCCGGCCTCGACCTCGTCGCCGACGTTGGTGAGGAAGCGCAGCGCCTCGCCGTCGCGGTCGACGCGGATGGCGATGAAGGGCGCATCCTCGACCACGATCTTCATCTTCTCGACGGGCGTGACGAGGTGGAAGCCGTCCGGGTCCTTGCGCAGCACGGTGGAGAACAACCGCACCAGCGCCTCGCGGCCGATGGGCGTGCCCTCGTGGAACCACAGGCCGTCCTTGCGGATGCGGATATCGATCTCGCCGCAGTGGGGCGGGTTCCACAGGTGGACGGGCGGCAGGCCGCGCTTCCTCTCCCCGCCCTGCGCCTGGCTGGCGGCGGCGATGACGCCTTCGAGACCCGGTTTGCTCATAGGAGCAGTCTAGCGGGTGGTCGCCGGGCCTTCCAACCCTTCCGCCCCGCCGGGGACGAGTTCGCGCACCAGCACGCGGCGGCGGTCCACCGGGCCGGGCATGACGACCTTTGCGGCGGCGAAGCCCGTCCGCTCGAACCAGGGCGCGTCGCCGACCAGCAGCACGGCCCCGAATCCCGCCGCGCGGGCGGCCTCGCAGGCCCGCTCGACCAGCGCCTGGCCCAGGCCACGGCTGCGCCAGTCGGGATCGACGGCGATGGGGCCGAGGAAGACGACCTCGCGCCCGCCCGCCGTCACCGGCCACAGCCGCACCGAACCCACCAGCCGCGCGCCGTCGAAGGCCACGAACGACAGGTCCGCGCGGTGCGCATTGCCCTCGCGCAGCCGCTCGGCCGACTTGGCGTGGCGGCCAGGGCCGAACGCCCGCTCGACGAGGGCCTCGGCGGCGGCCGCGTCCTGCGGCGTTTCGTTGCGGATGTCGGGAGGCGTGGACATGGGAGCGGCGTGCGATAAGACCGACGCCCTCGCGCGTCAACGCCGTTGCCTGGCGCGCCCCGCGGAGCGATGTTGCCTCTCCCCGATGTCCGAGCCTTCCACCGACGCCCCCGCCCATGATGAAGGCTCGCTGCGCGCCCTGCTGGCGCACCGCGACTTCGTCTTCTTCTGGCTGTCGCGGTGGACGGCGGTGCTGGCCGTCCAGATCGAGAGCGTCACCCTCGGCTGGCAGATCTACGAGATCGCCCGCCAGACGATGGACATCAAGCGCGGCGCCTTCGTCATCAGCCTGATCGGGCTGGTCTCGTTCATCCCCGTCCTGCTGCTGGCCCTGCCCGCCGGGGAGACGGCCGACCGCTATGATCGCAAGCGCATCCTGCTGTTCTGCTACGCGGGCGAGATCTTCACGGCCGTGCTGCTGGCCTGCGCCGCCCTCTTCCACTTCGCCTCCATCCCGCTGCTGCTGGGGGTGGCGGTGCTGTTCGGGGCCTCGCGGGCCTTCTTCGCGCCCGCCAATACGGCGCTGGGGCCGATGCTGGTGCCGCGGGCCCTGCTGCCGCGCGCCATCGCCTGGAACTCGCTGGCCTGGCAGACGGCCGCTATCGGCGGCCCCGCAATCGGCGGCCTGCTGGTCGCCCACGCGCCGTCCTCGGCCTACCTGACGGCCTTCGGGCTCTACTGCGTGGCCGTGGTCTGCATCCTCGCCATCCGGGGCAACACCCAGCCCCAGGTGCAGCCGGGCTCGCGCTGGGCCCTGATGAAGGAGGGGCTGGCCTACGTCTGGGGCAACAAGATCGTCTTCGGCTCCATCTCCCTCGACCTGTTCGCGGTGATCCTGGGGGGCGCGACCGCCCTGCTGCCCGTCTTCGCCCGCGACGTGCTCCATGTCGGGCCGGAGGGTTTCGGCCTGCTGCGCGCGGCCCCGGCCATCGGGGCGGCGAGCGTGGCCATCTACCTGGCCAGCAATCCGATCCGTCACCGGGCGGGCGCGGCGATGTTCGCGGGCGTCTTCGTGTTCGGAGCCGCGACCGTGGTCTTCGGCCTGTCGAAGGTGCTGTGGCTGTCGGTCGGGGCCCTGGCCATCCTGGGCGCGGCCGACATGATCAGCGTCTACATCCGCCAGACGCTGGTGCAGCTCGTCACCCCCGACCACATGCGCGGACGGGTGGCGACGGTGTCCTCCCTGTTCATCGGCGCCTCCAACGAGCTGGGCGAGTTCGAGAGCGGCGTCGTCGCCCGCTTCCTCGGCCCTGTCGGCGCGGCGGTGTTCGGCGGCGTGGGCGCGATGATGGTGACGGGGACCTGGGCCGCGCTGTTCCCGGCCTTGCGCAAGGCCGACCGCCTCGCATAGGGTCCGCGCGCAATCAAACAAGCGTTGGAGAGGGTCCCCCCCATGGGCGTTCTGGAAGGCAAGGTCGTACTGATCACAGGTGCGGCCGGCGGTATCGGCAAGGAGTGCGCGCTGCTGGCGGCGCGCGAGGGCGCGAAGGTCGTGGTCAACGACCTGGGCGGCTCGGTCGCAGGCGGCGACGCAGGCGACGCGGGCCCGGCGCAGCAGACCGCCAACGAGATCAAGGCCGCCGGCGGCGAGGCCGTGGCCAACTCCGAGAGCGTGACCTCGATGGAATCCGTCAAGGGCATGTTCCAGCAGGCCATCGACACCTTCGGCGCCCTCCACGCCGTCATCAACCCGGCCGGCATCCTGCGCGACGGCATGTTCCACAAGATGCCCGACGAGGACTGGGACAAGGTCATCGACGTCCATCTGCGCGGCGCCTACAACGTCACCCGCGCGACCATCGAGCACTTCCGCAACCAGCAGGAAGGCTCCTACGTCCACTTCACCTCGACCAGCGGCCTGATCGGCAACATCGGCCAGGCGAACTACGCCGCCGCCAAGCTGGGCGTGATGGGCCTGTCGCGGATCGTGGCGATGGAAGGGGCGATGAAGAACGTGCGCTCCAACATCATCGCGCCGTTCGCCTGGACCCGCATGATCGCCACCATCCCTGTGAAGGACGAGGCCTCCGCCCAGCGGGTCAACCGCATGAAGAACGCCATGCGCGCCGACCAGGTGGCGCAACTGGCCATCGCGCTGGCCAGCTCGTCGGCGAACGAGGTCAACGGCCAGGTCTTCGGCGTGCGCGGCAACGAGGTCGTCCTCTTCAGCCAGCCCCGCCCGGTCAAGTCGCTGGCCAAGATCGAGGGCTGGGACCCCCGCTCGCTGCTCGACATCTGCCTGCCCGCGATGAAGAACGACTTCACGGGCCTGGAAGCCACCTCGGGCGTCTTCCCCTACGATCCGGTCTGATCGCCAATCTCCACGCCCATCGCCCGCAAGGCGGCGATGTCGGCGTGGAGGTCGGCGGCCTCTTCCGGGTAGCTGACGCCGCGCGCGACCGGCGCGCGGCCGTTCAGCCCCAGCATACGTTCGGCCTGGGCCGCCGCGCCCGCCGCCGTCATATGCGTCTGCCCCAAGCCGTCCCTCACCACGATCCGCTTCGCGCCCGCCGCCTCGTCCAGGGTGACGACGAACTCGTGCGGCGCGCCCTTGCCTGGGTTGTAGAGCAGCGCCGCGCGCGCCGCCCTCGGCAGCAGGCCCCACAGGCCCGACCGGACCAGCACCGCGAAGGTCGCCGTCATCGCCGCCCCGCCGAAGGTCATGCGGGTCGCCGCGCCCCGGGCATGGCCGGACTGGACCAGGGTCTGCTGGTCGGGGCTGTCGAAGCGCAGGCAGCGGGCCGACCGGTCGCTGAACCGCGCCACGCGGCCCTCGGACAGGCTTTTCGCGGTGCGGGGCACACCCGCTTCCCAGACCGTGAACGGCTCCTGGATGTCCATGAAACCGGCGATGGAGTCGGGACCGGCCTTGTCGGCAAGGTCGAACAGGATGTCGATGTCGACCCGATCGGCAGGCCGCGCGGGGTCGCGGAAGGCGGCGGCCACGACGGCGGCCGCCCCGGCCATCCACCCGGACGCCAGGACCACGGGGGCTTCGGCGCTCTCCAGCAACCGCCGGGCGTCGTCCATCCGTTCACGCCAGCGGGCGATATCGACCAATGCGATACCGCGCCGGGCGGCCGCGAGCAGCAGGCGGTCGTGGTGGTCGTTGACGGCGACGACGATGGCGGCGGGCGGCTTCGGCAGGCCCGCCAGGGGGTCCTCGTCCTCCACGTCGATCCGTACGCCGAGCGCGCCCGCGATCCCGGAAGCGGCCTGCCGCGCCTTCGCCAGCGAGCGGCCGCCGATCATGATCTCCAAGCCCGGATTGCGCTCGGCCAGCAGAGCGCAAACCTGCGCGCCGACCACGCCGTAACCGCCGACCACCAGCACCGACATCGAAGCCCCCATAAGTTACGATTGGTAAGTTACCGTTCGTAATATCTGGCCTTCGCCGCTGTCAACCGCTATGTCGCTGACATGCAGAAGGCTTCTTCATCGCGGATGACCGCCGCGGATCGCCGGGTCCAGATGCTGGGCGCGGCGGTTGAAATCGTGCGCGCCGAGGGCGTGGCGGCCCTGACCCTCGCGCGGCTTGCCGGGGCCTGCGGCGTGACCAAGCCCATCGCCTACCAGCACTTCGGCACGCGCGAGGGGCTGCTGTCGGAAATCTACATCCAGCTCGGCGAGCGGCACGAAGCCGCCGCGCTGGAGGCCATCGAGGCGCGGCAGGCGGGCAGCCTCGACCTGCCGGGCCTGGCCCACGCCATCAGCGCCGCCTTCATCGACTGCGTGCTGGAGAACGGCGCCCTTTACGGGGCCATCGGCGCGGCGCTGGCGGCCTCGGAGACGGGGCAGGAGGACGTGCGCGCCGACTTCATCCGCAAGTACGCCGCCATCCTGGGCGCGGGCGTGGCCGCCGACCCCGGGCAGGTCTACGGACTGGCCGTGGCCTTCCTGGGAGCGGGCGAGAGCCTGAGCAACGCGGTCCTGCGCGGCGACCTCGACCGGGACGCCGCGACAGGCACGCTGGCCGCCCTGTTCCTGGCGGCCTTCCAGGGCCTCTAGCCGATCTTCACGCCCGGCGGCGGGACGCTGTCGGCCGGGACGAAGAAGTCCGGCATCAGCGGGGCGGTCGGATCGACGCTGTACTGGTCGAAGTCGCGCACGCCTTCGTCATACAGGAAGGTATCGTCGATGATGAACCGGCCGGTGAACTCGCGCGACGGCTTGTTGAAGATGGCGTAGGCCGCATCGGCCATGATCTCCGGCGTGCGACAGTGGCGCATGCCCTCGTCGCCGGCCAGGGCGAACTTGATGGCGGCGGTGGCGATGCCGGTGCGCGGCCACAGGGCGTTGAAGGCTATCCCGGCGTCCCTGAACTCCTCGGCCATGCCCAGCACGCACATGCTCATGCCGTACTTGGCCATGGTGTAGGCGACGTGGCGGCCGAACCAGTGCGGGCTCATGTCCAGCGGCGGCGAGAGCATCAGGACGTGCGGGTTCTGGGCCTGTTTCAGGTAGGGGATGCACGCCTTCGAGGTCAGGTAGGTCCCCCGCGCGTTGACCTGGTGCATCAGGTCGTAGCGCTTCATGTCGGTCGCCTCGGTGGGCGTGAGCTGGATGGCCGAGGCGTTGTTCACGCAGATGTCGATGCCGCCGAACACGCTGGCCGCTTGCTGGACGGCTTCCATGACGGACGCCTCCTCGCGCACGTCCACGACCAGCGGCAGGGCCTTGCCGCCCGCGGCCTCGATCTCCTCGGCGGCGGAATAGATGGTCCCCGGCAGGTGCTTGTGCGGCGAGGACGTCTTGGCGGCGATGGCGATGTTGGCGCCGTCGCGGGCGGCCCGCAGCGCGATGGCCAGGCCGATGCCCCGGCTCGCGCCCGTGATGAACAGCGTCTTTCCCTGAAGACTCACAAGGTCTCTCCCCGATCAGGTTTTGCGATGAGCGGAAGGCCCGCCGCGATATAGCCCGCGCTGAAGGCGACAGCCGCCAGCACGATCCCCCAGCTTTCTCCCGGCCGCATGGCCGAGGCGAAACCGATCACGAGCGCCAGCGTCCAGAATCCGGCGGCCGCCATGTGCCCCACCCCGCGCAGCAGCATGGGGAAGGCGAGGACGGCCATGCCGATGGTCCAGACGGTGGCGCCGTAGATGTAGGTCGCCGGGCCGAACACCTCGGCGCCGGCGCTACGCACGGTCAGCACCCCGACCACCGCCACGCCGAAGCCGACGAGGCCCGTCAACCCCAGCAGCTTGCGCGAATAGCCGTAGATGCCGACGAGGCCGAACAGCAGCAGCACGTCGTTGACCAGCCACACGAGTTGCAGCGCCTGCCCCTCCAGCAGGTGCTGCGTCAGCGGCCCGGCGAGCCGCAGAATGCCGCCCAGCAGCGCGCACAGGCCAGCCAGCCGATAGGCGGTCGCGGGCGTCATGTTCCGGTCGTCTCCACCGACAGCGCCCAGAGCCGGTCGGCGGCCTCGGGGTCGAGGGCGTGCGGCATGACGCCCTTCCAGGAATCCTCCTTGGACCAGGCAACCGCCTGCGCGCAATCCTCCAGGTAGAGTCCGCCCACGCCTTCGAGCTCCTCGCCCACGGCGGCCCAGACGGAGGTCGAGGCCCCCTGCTCCGGCGTCTTGAAACCCATGCGCGGCTTGCCGTTCTCGTCGATCCAGCCCATCGCCTGCTTCTCGGCTTCGCTCATATGGCGGTGGAGCGGGGTGAAGATGCCGCCGGGCATGACGGCGTTGGCCCTGATCCTCCGGTCCTTGAACCGCGCGTCGAAGCCGACGGCGAACAGGGCGTTGGCGGTCTTGGCCTGGCCGTAGGCTTCCCACTTGTCGTAGGGCCGGTTCCTGAAGTGCGGGTCCTCGAAGTTCACGGCCGACCGGCGATGGCCGATGGACGACAGCGACACCACCCGCGACGGGCGGCCCGACGCCTTGGCGCCCGCCTCCAGCGCCGGGGCCAGCAGGACCGACAGCAGGTAGTGGCCGAAGTGGTTGGTCCCGACCTGCATCTCCAGGCCGTCCTCGGTGTAGGCCTGCGGACAGGCCATCACCCCGGCGTTGTTGACCAGGATGTGCAGGGGCGCCTCCCCCCACCGCTCCGCGAAGGCCCGCACCGAGGCGAGGCTGGCCAGGTCCAGCATCTCCCAGCGCGCCTTGCCGCCGATCTCGCGGACCGCCGCCTCGGCGAGGTCGGGCTTGCGGGCGGCGATGACCACCTCCGCGCCCACCTCGGCCAGCGCCCTGGCGGTCTCGATCCCGATGCCGGTGGCGCCGCCGGTGACGATGGCGACGCGGCCGGTGAGGTCCCTGCCCGCCACGACGTCCCGCGCGGGGGTGTAGGCGCCGAAGCGCGAGACGATGCGGCCCAACGGACCCTCCCTTTTATGCGGCGCGATACCAGGCCACGCCGTCGTCATCGACATTCCGCACGGCGGCGCCGCGCCGGATCAGGCAATTGATGTGCGCCAACGCCTCGCCGGTGGCCATGCCCGCCACCTCGGGGCCGATAGGCCGGGCGAAGAGGGCGCCGAACACGTCCACCACCCGCTTCGGCTCCGTCGCCAGCATCCTCTCCAGCCGCACCAGCGCCTTCTCGTGGCCGCCGATCAGGTGGTCGAGCCGGGCGTGCAGCCCATGGAACGGGTCGTTGTGGGCGGGCAGGACCAGCACGTCGTCCGGGATTTCGCGCTTGAGCTTGGCCAGCGAGGTCATCCAGTCGCTCAGCGGGTCGGCGTCCGGCTCCGTCGGGAAGACCGAGACGTTGGACGAGATGCGCGGCAGCACCTGGTCTCCGCTGATCAGCAGATTCAGTTCCGGGCAGTAGAGGCAGGCGTGCTCCGGCGAATGGCCGTTGCCCGTCACCACCCGCCAGGTCCGGCCGCCGATGTCGAACGCCTCGCCGTCGGTCAGGCGGCGGTAGCTGTCGGGAAGCTGGTAGATCATCTTGCCGAAGCCCCCGAACCGGGCCTTGTAGGACTCCACCGCCTCCTCGTCCCATCCGGCAGCGCGGTAGAACCGCACCCCGTCCTCAGGGGCCTCGCGGCCCGTGTCGGCGACCAGCATCCGGCACTGGAAGTATTCCAGCCGCGTCATCCACAGGCGGCAGTCGTGCTTGCGGGTGATCCAGCCCGCCAGCCCGATATGGTCGGGGTGCAGGTGGGTGACAATCATCCGGGTGACGGGCTTGTCGCCCAGCGCCAGCTTGAAGGCCTTGCGCCAGGCCTGGGCCGTCTCGTGTCCCTGGACCCCGGTGTCCACCAGCGCCCAGCCGTCGCCGTCGGCGATCGCCCAGACGTTGATGAAGCCCAGCGGCCCGCCCAGCGGCTGGCGCAGCCACAGGACGCCCGGCGCGACCTCCACGGCCGCGCCCGATCCCTGCTCGGGGACCTGCTCGAAGGGATAGACCAGCCTTGGCCGCCGCGTCTCGCCGGCGCCTTCCTCGAAACCGTCGCTCACTGTCACTGTCTCCTGAACACCGGCCCATCATCGGCCCTTCCGGCGAACGCCGCAATTCGGCCCCGGTCGATGGACATCTTGACCCCTGAGAAAAGCGTAGGCTTATGCTCGCGCCCGAGGAAACACCCCAGGAGAGACTGACTATGAGGCCCATCCGGTTCGGCCTGATCGCCGCCCTGGCGTTCGCCGTCGTGGCCCCGGCTTCGGTGATGTCCGCGCCCAAGCAGGACCCGAAAGCCGCCCTCCAGGCCGCCAAGGCCCGCGAAAAGGGCATGGCCGATGTGCCGCCGCTGGTGCAGGCGGCCGGCATCGACTGCCAGGTCGCGGACGCCCGCTGGGTCGGCGAGGACAAGAAGCAGGCCGTCAACATCTACGAGGTCGCCTGCCAACAGGGCATGGGCTTCGTGATCCTGAACAAGGCCGAGGATCCCAAGCCGCAGGCCTACACCTGCCTCGAGACGGCCCGCCCCGGCGCCGACGGCCAGCCCTCGTCGCTGGCCTGCGAGCTGCCCGGCAACAACGACTTCAAGGCCGCTCTGACGCCCTTCGTCGCCAAGGCCGGCGGGGCCTGCGTGATCGAAAAGGCCCGCGCCATCGGCCAGGGCCAGAAGTCGGCCTACTTCGAAGTCGCCTGCCAGGGCGGCGCCGGCTTCATCATGGTCACCTCCTCGCCGCCCAGCCCCGCGCAGCCGGTGCAGATGAACACCTGCCTGGCCTATGAGCCCGGCGGCAACCTGTTCTGCGAACTGACCGACCGCGCCACCCAGCTCCAGACCGTCGACCAGCTGGTGGCCAAGTCCGGCAAGGCCTGCAAGATCACCGACCGCCGCTACGTGCTGTCGACCAAGGACGGCGCGAACTACTACGAGGTCGCCTGCGAAGGCGGCACGGGCTACATGGTCCAGGAGAACGCCTCCGGGGCCCTGTCGCGCATCCTCGACTGCGGCAGCGCCGACTTCGTCGGCGGCGGCTGCACCCTGAGCGACGCCCGCGCCGCCCAGACCGAGCAGGCCGCCCTGTACACCAAGCTGGCGACCAAGGCGGGCTTCGACTGCAACGTCTCCAAGTACGCCCCGCTGCCCACCACCGGCGCCAAGGAAGTCATCGAGCTGCAATGCTCGAACCGTCCCGACGGCGGCATCGGCATCTTCACGGCTCAGGGCGGCAAGGTGCACAACTGCATCCACGCCGAACTGGAAGGCTACCGCTGCTCCTTCACCAAGAAGGACCCGATCTTCCCGAAGCTGACCGCCAACCTGAAGACGCTCGGCAAGAACCAGTGCGTCGTTTCCGACGCCCGCGTGGTCGGCAAGACGGCCAACGAAGGCTTCGTGGAAGTCGCCTGCTCGGACGGCCTGCCCGGCTGGGTGATCGGCTATCCGACCGGCAGCGACAAGCCGCAGGAAGTGCTGAGCTGCACCCAGGCCAACAACATCGGCGGCGGCTGCAAGCTGGCGACGAACCGGCGCGGCTAAGCGCCTCACAGCGCTGAAATGAGGGCCGCCGGGTTTTCCCGGCGGCCCTTTTCCTTTGGGGAGCGCCAGCTAGAGCGCCGCCTCGATGAAGGCCGGGCCCTTGCGGCTCATGGCGTCGGCAAGGGCCGCATCGAACTCCTCCGCCGTCGTGGCGCGGACGGCCGGAACGCCCAGGCCGCCCGCCACCGACACCCAGTCGATCTTCGGGCTGCCGAGGTCGAGCAGCTTGCCCGCCGCCGGGCCGGCGTCGCCAGCCCCGGTGCGCATCAGCTCGATGGTCAGGATGCGGTAGGCGTGGTTGGCGAAGACCACCGTGACCACGTCCAGCCCCTCGCGCGCGATCGTCCACAGGCCCTGGAGCGTGTACATCGCCGCCCCGTCGCCGTTCAGCGACAGCACCTTGCGGTCGGGACAGGCCACCGCCGCGCCCACGGCCAGCGGGATGCCCTGGCCGATGGCGCCGCCGGTCAGCATCAGCCAGTCGTGCGGCCGGGCCGTCTTGGTGGCGAGGTAGATCTGCAGCCCCGCCGTCACCGCGTCGTCCGAGACGACGGCGTTTTCCGGCATGTGCCGGGCGATGGAGGCGCCGATGGCGTAGGGCTCCAGGGCCCCGCTCGGCGCGTCCGGCAACTCCAGCGGCTCGACCGGCGGATCGGCAGGCGCGCCCAGGGCGTCGGCCAGCAGGGCCAGAGCCGCCGCCCCGTCGCCGTCGCGCCCGCACAGGCTGACGGTGTCGCAGCCCTCGGGGACCAGCACGCTCGGCCGGTCGGGATAGGCGAAGAAGGCGACCGGCACGGCCGTCTCGGCCAGCACCATCAGGTCGACGCCCGCCAGGTCCATCAGCGCCATCTCGCCGAAGTAGATCATCCGGTCGGGCGCGAACCGGCCCGCGCCCCGCGCCTGCCGGGCGACGAAGGTGTCGGTCAGCACCCGCACGCCGGCGGCCTTCAGGCGGCCCGCCGCGCGCAGGCCCTTCTCGCTGCATGCCGAGCCGCCGATCAGCAGCACCGGCTTGGCCGCGCCCCGGATGCGCTCGGCCAGCGCCTCGACGTCGGGCGCCGAAGGGGTCGGGCGGCGCGGCGGCGCCCAGGTCGGCCCCTTCACGGTCGTCTCGTTCCAGGCCGTGTCGGCGGGCAGGATCAGGCTGGCGCAGCCGCCGGGCGGACCGTAGCTGGCGGCCACCGCCTCGGCGGCCAGCGGCCCCACCTCGTCGGCGCCCTCGGCCGACTTCACCCAGTTCGAGTTGGGCCTCGCCCAGGCGGCGATGTCGGAGGTCAGCGGCGCGTCGTACTGGCGGTGGTAGGTCGCGTGGTCGCCGATGATGTTGACCACCGGGGTCCCCGCCCGCCGGGCGTTGTGCAGGTTGGCCCCGGCGTTGGCGTACCCCGCCCCCAGGTGCAGCAGGGTGCAGGCCGGGCCCCCCGCCATGCGGCCGTACCCGTCGGCCGCGCCGCTGGCCACGCCCTCGAACAGGCACAGCACCGAGCGCATCCGCGGCTCGCGGTCCAGCGCGGTGACGAACTGCATCTCGCTGGTGCCCGGATTGGCGAAGCAGGCGGTGACGTCGTTGTCGGCCAGGGTCGCGATCAGGGCTTCGGCGCCGTTCATGGGGCTCTCGCTCAGAAGGTGAGGACGTCGGGGTCCGGGTCGGACGCGAACAGGCGGGCAATCTCGGCGGGCCTGCGGTCGCGGGCAAGGGCCTGGTTGATGTAGCCCTTCTCGGTGATCTCGCCGGTGGCGGGATCGGGCTGGCCCTCCAGGATCAGGGCGCGGGCGACCTTGCCGCCACCGCCCCTGGCCTGGGCGTTGAGCTTCTCCAGCCCGGCGCGGATGGCCTCGCGCACCTCGGCCCGCGACAGCCGCTCGCAGAAGGGCGGATTGAGGAAGATCAGCAGGCCCACGCCCGCCTCGCCCTCGCCGCAGACCACGGCGTCGGAGGCCGCGCCACCCATGGCCGACAGCGCCGCCACCCGCAGCGCCCCCGCCGCGACGAAGGTCCCGCTGGTCAGCTTGAAGTTCTCCACCAGCCGCCCGTCGAACACCAGCCCGGCGGCGGGATCGTCCGGGTCCTCCAGCCGGGCGGCGTCGCCCAGCCTGTAGAAGCCTTCCTCGTCGAACGCCTGAGCCGTGGCGTCCGGCGCATTGCGGTAGCCGGGCGAGACCTGCGGCCCCTTGACCCGGAACTCGTACTTCTCGCCCGCCGGGACCAGCTTCACCCACGTGCCCGGCGTCGGCAGGCCGCACAGGCCCGAGCGTGTGTTGTGCCAGTGGATGTTGCAGGCCGTCGGCCCCGTCTCCGTCGCGCCGTAGCCGGTGCCGAGGCTGATGCGTTCGCCGATGGTCCGCACGGCCACCGCCTGTACCCGCTCGATGACGTTCTGGGCGAGCGAGGCGCCGCCGTACTGCATCATCCGCAGCTTGGAGAAGAACACCCGCGCCAGGTCCTCGTCCCGCTCCAGCTCGCCCACCAGCAGGCCCCAGCCCGCCGGGACCATGTTGTAGTAGGTGGTCGGGACCTCCTTCAGGTTCCGCACCGTCTCGGCGAACCGCTCCGGCGTCGGCTGGCCCGCGTCGATGTAGAGCGTGCCGCCCCGATGCAGGAACATGTGCAGGATGGCGTTGGCGCCCAGGCTGTGGCTCCAGGGCGCGCAGTTGACCGTCACCGGCGGGTCGGGGTCGTCGAAGATGGCTTCGATCTGGGCGCCGTTGGTCGTTACGTTCTCATGGGTGCAGATCACGGCCTTGGGCCGCCCGGTCGAACCCGAGGTCAGCAGCAGCTTGGCGACGTCGTCCGGCCGCGCGGACGGCTCCAGCGGCTGGCCCCGCAGCGCCGTATCCACCACCGGCAGCCCGGCCAGGAAGGGCGCGGCCAGCGCGCCCGCGAACGCCTTCGGATCATCGACCCAGACCGCCGACGGCTCCAGCACGGCGCAGGCATGCTCCAGCCGCGTCAGGTCCGCGCCGGGCAGGCCGTACTGGGGCGAGACCGCCGCGATGGCGATCCCCTGGCTCATCGCCGCATAGGCGATCAGCGCGTGGTCGACGCCGTTGCGGGCCAGGATCAGCAGCACGTCGCCGCGCTTCAGGCCCAGGGAGACGAGCCCGCCCGCGATGCGCTTCACCTCGTCCAGCGCCTCGGCGTAGGCGACGCGCCGCCAGCCGTCCCCCGCGCGCTCGGCCAGCCATGTGCGGTCGGGCGCTTGCCCGGCCCAGTGGACCAGCGGCTCGACCGTCGTGCGGAAGCGGCGCGAGAAGGGCGTGGGGTTGAAGAGGACGATGGCGCCGTCGTCGCGGCGTTCGACCTCCAGGCGGCGCGGCGCGAACCGTGCGTCGCGGAATGGGACGTCTGAGACGTGGGGGGAACCGTCCATGCGTCCTTATCGGCGGACCTGAACGGCAGTTCAACATCTACCCGGCGATGGCCAGATCAGCGCAAAATCGGGCTGGAAAGCGGGCCTTCGGAAAAGGCCGGCTTCGCGGAGATCGCCCGCGAGGCCCGCGCCAAATGGGAACAACTCGGCCAAATAGACAACCGGACCTCTTCTAGCCCGCCAGCGTCTCCAGGAACCGCACTGGCTCCCCCTGCCCCTCGGCGACCACCTCGTCGTCGCGCATGACGATCCGGCCGCGGACGACGGTGGCCATCGGCCATCCTCTCGCCTCGAAACCGTCGAAGGGGGTCCAGCCGGCGCGGGTGGCCATGGCCTCGCTGCGGATGGTGCGGCGGGCCTTGAGGTCGACGATGGTCAGGTCGGCGTCGAAGCCCTCGGCCAGGCGGCCCTTGTCGGCCAGGCCGAAGATGCGGTTCACGCCGTGGCTGGTCAGGTCCACGAAGCGTTCCAGGCTCAGCCGCCCCTCGGCGACGTGGGTCAGCATGACCGGCACCAGCGTCTGCACCCCCGGCATCCCGGACGGCGAGGCGGGATAGGGCCGGGCCTTCTCCTCGGCGGTGTGGGGGGCGTGGTCGGAGCCCAGGACGTCGGCGACGCCCGTCGCGACGCCCTTCCACAGGCCCCTCTGGTGCTCGGCCGAGCGGATCGGCGGGTTCATCTGGGCGTAGCCCTTCAGCCGCTCATAGGCTTCCGGCGCGGTCAGGGTCAGGTGCTGGGGCGTGACCTCGACGCTGGCGACGTCCTTGTGGCGCGACAGGAACTCGATCTCCTCGGCGGTCGTCACGTGGAGCACGTGGATGCGCTTGCCCAGCGCCTTGGCGATGCGCACCAGCCGTTCGGTCGACTGAATGGCCGACTGGGCGTCGCGCACCTCCGGGTGGCTGGTCCAGTCGCCGGTGCGGGCCAGCGGGCGGCGCTCGGCGAGGCGGTATTCGTCCTCGCTGTGGAAGGCCGCCCGGCGGTTCACATGCCGCAGCACCTGCTCGACGCCCTCGTCGTCCTGCACCAGCAGGGTGCCGGTCGAGGCGCCCATGAACACCTTGATCCCGCAGCAGCCGGGCAGCCGCTCCAGCTCGCCCAGGAAGGCGGCGTTCTCATGCGTGCCGCCGACATAGAAGGCGTGGTCGCAGTCCATCCGCCCCCTGGCCCGCGCCAGCTTGTCGGCGAGCGAGCCCTCGTCCGTGGTGGTCGGCTCGGTGTTCGGCATCTCGAACACGGCCACGACCCCGCCCAGCACCGCCGATCGGCCGCCGGTGTGGAGGTCTTCCTTCCACTCCAGGCCCGGTTCGCGGAAATGGACCTGGCTGTCGATGACGCCCGGCAGCACGGTCAGCCCGCGCGCGTCGAACACTTCCCCCGCCGAAGCTTGGGCGAGGTCCCCGACCGCCACGATCTTGCCCGCCCGCACGCCGACGTCGCACAGCCCGCGGCCGGCGTGGTTGACCACCTCGCCGCCGCGCACGATCAGGTCGTAGGTCTCAGGCATCGCCCTCTTCCGTTTCCGCCAGCAGCTCGTTCGCCGCCCGCACCACCTGCGTCACCGGCAGGTCCATCATATGGCCGATAGACTGGTTCAGTTCCGGGTCCAGGGCCTGGAACTGCTCGAACGCGCGCGGCCCGCGCACCGCCCGCGCCTTCGGCCCCCACGGCGCATAGAGCCGGTCGTCCGACGGCCCGAACAGTCCCAGGGTCGGGGTTCCGGCCGCCGCCGCCAGATGCATCAGGCCGGAATCGTTGCCGATGAACAAGCGCGCGCGCTTCAGGCAGGCGTAGGCGGTCAGGAGATCGATCTGCCCGGTCAGGTCGATGACCCGCTCGCGCGGCAGCGACTTGCGCAGTTCCTCGACGTAGCGAACGTCGCCAGGCCCGCCGAAGATGGCGAGGCGGCCGTCCGCCAGCGGCCCGTCCCTGCCCAGCAGCTCGATGGCCGTGCGGGCGAAGCGCTCGATGGGCCAGGTCTTGCCGACCCAGTTGGCCGCCGGTCCCATGGCCAGGATCGGCCCAGCGCCCGCCATCAGCTCGTCGGCGCGGCCTTCGGTGTCCTCGCTGGCGTAGAGGAAGGGCGCGGGCGGATCGTCGTCCACCGTCAGCACGCGGGCGGCCTCGATCACCTTGTGGACCGGCTCGCCGCCCATCTTCCGGTGGATCGCCCGGCGCTCGCGGCGCAGGAAGCGGGCCGTCGCCGAGCCGCGCAGGTCGACGATCAGCCCCCAGCGGCGATGGCGCGCCTGGTTCCACAGGGACAGCCAATGACCGCCCCACTTGCGCTTCTCCATCACGATGACGCGGTCGAGGCCCGGCGTGTCGGCGAACAGCGGCGCGGCCAGGGGCCCGGCGGCGATGGTGAAGCGGGCGTTGGGGATCTCGTCGTGCAGCCTGCGGATCAGGCCGGACGACAGGACCGCGTCGCCGATGCGCGTCGCCGTGATGAACAGAATCGGGAAGGGCCGGTGGACCATCCGGCCTTGTATAGGCCGCCCGGCTCTGGCGCTCCAGCGCATGGCGGTCCACATGAGGGGCATGAGCACCGCAGCCCTCCTGTCCAGCCGCGCTCTCATCGCCGTTTCGGGCGAGGACTGGCGCGGGTTCCTGCAGGGCCAGCTGACCCAGGACGTGGACACCCTGAAGCCCGGCGAGGCCCGCTTCGCCGCCCTGCTGACGCCGCAGGGACGGCTGCTGTTCGACATGTTCGTGGTGGGCCGCGAAGACGGCTGCTGGTTGGACGTGCAGGCTGACACCCGCGCGGCGCTGATCCAGCGGCTGACCCTCTACCGTTTGCGGGCGAAGGTGGCGTTCGAGCCCTTCGACCTGCCCGTGGTCGCCGCCGAGGAGACCGGCCCTGGCGGCGCCTGGGTCGCCGATCCGCGCCTGCCGGCGCTGGGCTTTCGGGGATACGGCGTGGAGGCGACCGAGGACGAGGCGGCCTACGACGCGCGGCGCCTAACCCTCGGCGTGCCCGGTCCGGCGGACTGGGGCCAAGACCGCACCTATCCCATCGAGGCCAACTTCGACCTCCTGAACGGCATCGACTTCAAGAAGGGCTGCTTCGTCGGGCAGGAGACGACCTCGCGCATGAAGCGGCGCGGGACGGTGAAGAACCGGATGGCGCCCATCGCCTTCGACGGCCCTCCCCCGCCCTTCGGGACCGAGGTGCTGGCGGGCGAGCGCCGCGCGGGCGAGGTGCTGAGCGGGCAGGACGGCCGGGCGATGGCCCTGCTGCGGCTGGACCGCATCGACGGGGCGCTGACGGCGGACGGACGGCCCGTGCGCGTCGAAACGCCGGAGTGGTTTCCCGCCTGATCGGCCGCTAGCATTCGCCGCATGGCGAATCTCTCCCGCTGCACCTGGCGCGGCATGAACGGCGACCCGCTCTACGAGGCCTACCACGACACCGAGTGGGGGGTTCCCGAGTACGATTCGCGCGCGCTGTGGGAGAAGCTGGTGCTGGACGGCTTCCAGGCGGGGCTGGCCTGGATCACCATCCTGCGCAAGCGCGACGCCTTCCGCGAAGCCTTCGCCGGGTTCGATCCCGAGAAGGTCGCCCGCTTCGGCGAGGCCGAGCGCGCCGCCCTGATGGCCAATCCGGGGATCATCCGCTCCAACGCCAAGATCGACGCCGCCATCTCCGGCGCCCGCGTCTACCTGGACATGCGCGAGCGGGGCGAGGACTTCTCGGAGTTCCTGTGGGCCTTCACCGGCGGCAAGCCGGTCCAGAACCAGTGGGCGGGCTTCGGCGAGGTCCCGGCCCAGACGCCGCTGGCCGCCGAGATGGCCAAGGCGCTGAAGGCCAAGGGCTTCAAGTTCTGCGGCCCGGTGATCGTCTACGCCTTCATGCAGGCGACGGGCATGGTCAACGACCACTTCACGACCTGCTTCCGCCACGACGAATGCCGGAAGATGGCCCATGCCTGACATGATGCTGGAGCGGGCCTGTCCCGCGCCGGTCTGCGGCGTGGACGAGGCGGGGCGGGGCCCCTGGGCCGGGCCGGTCAGCGCCGCCGCCGTCATTCTGCGCCCGCGCAAGGTCCCCAAGGGGCTGGACGATTCCAAGAAGCTGACCGCCAAGGCCCGCGAGGCGCTGGAGCTGGAGATCAAGGACGCAGCCCTGGCCTGGGCCGTCGGCTTCGCCTCGGTGCAGGAGATCGCCGAGCTGAACATCCTGCACGCCACGGGGCTGGCGATGCGGCGGGCGGTCGAGGGACTGGGCGTCGCGCCGGTCATCGCGCTGGTGGACGGCAACTACCGCTTTCCCCTGCCCTGCGAGGTCAAGACGGTGGTCGGCGGGGACGCCATCTCCTGCTCCATCGCCGCGGCCTCGATCCTGGCCAAGGTCGCCCGCGACCGGCTGATGCACGAGATGGACGGCCTCTATCCCGGCTACGGCTTCGCCTCGCACAAGGGCTATGGCGCGCCGGTCCATATCGAGGCGCTGACCGCGCTCGGTCCCTGCGAAATCCACCGCATGGGCTGGGAGCCCGTCCGGCGGGCCCTGGAGGGACGCGGCTAGGTCAGATTGGGGCGGCGAGCAGCCCCGCCGCCAGGGCGCTGACCACGGCGCAGACGCCGATCATCACCTCCGTCACGCCGCAGCGGGCGATGACGCGGGTCATCAGGTCGGTATTGCGCAGGTCTTCCGGGCACGGCTGCATGGCCGGGTTCCCTTTCCGTTGGCTTCCTCCAAACGGACCAGTCTGACGCCGGTTCCGCCTGCGTGATTCGCACCGCCTGTTAACCATAAAGCCTAACCCCGTCTTCACCACGTCCCGCGAATGTGCAGAGTCATTTCGAGGAGCGGGCGACCATGGCTTTCGGGTCGGAAACCATCATCCACGGCGATTGCATCGAGCAGCTCAAGGCGTTGCCCGACCGTTCGGTCGATCTCGTCTTCGCCGACCCGCCCTACAACCTCCAGCTCGGCGGCGACCTGCTGCGGCCAGACAACTCCAAGGTCGACGCGGTCGACGACCATTGGGACCAGTTCGAGAGCTTCGCCGCCTACGACGCCTTCACCAAGGCATGGCTGGCCGAGTGCCGCCGGGTGCTGAAGGACGACGGCGCGCTGTGGGTGATCGGCAGCTACCACAACATCTTCCGCGTCGGCGTGACCTTGCAGGACCTGGGCTTCTGGATCCTGAACGACGTCATCTGGCGCAAGTCCAACCCGATGCCGAACTTCAAGGGCACCCGCTTCACCAACGCCCACGAGACCCTGATCTGGGCGACCAAGTCGCGCGGCGGCAAGCGCTACACCTTCAACTACGACGCCATGAAGATGGCCAACGACGAGGTGCAGATGCGGTCCGACTGGACCCTGCCCCTGTGCACCGGCGAGGAGCGGGTCAAGACCGGCTCCGGCGCCAAGGCCCATCCGACCCAGAAGCCCGAGGCCCTGCTGCACCGGGTGCTGCTGTCCTCGACCAAGCCCGGCGACATCGTCCTCGACCCCTTCTTCGGCGTCGGCACCACGGGCGCGGCGGCCAAGCGGCTGGGCCGCCGGTTCATCGGCATCGAGCGCGAGGCCGACTATGTGGCGCTGGCGAAGGAGCGGATCGCCAAGGTCGTCCCCGTCGCGCCCGAGGACCTGGAGGTCATGGGCTCCAAGCGTTCGGAGCCGCGCGTGCCGTTCGGCCGGGTGGTCGAGGCGGGCCTGCTGAACGCCGGCGACACCCTCTACGACCCCAAGGGCCTGCTCTCGGCCAAGGTGCGGGTGGACGGCTCGCTGGTGGTCGGCGAGATGGCCGGTTCGATCCACAAGGTCGGGGCGATGGTGCAGAGCCAGCCGGCCTGCAACGGCTGGACCTACTGGCACTTCAAGACCGACAAGGGCCTGACCCCCATCGACGTGCTGCGCTCGAAGATCAGGGCGGAGATGAACTGAGCGCCGCCTTGAGGAAGACGCTCGGCAGCCCGCCGAGGTCGCGGCTCCAGATCACGTCCGGCGCGGTTCCTTCCGCCCGCAGCACTCTGAGCGTCAGGGCGAAGTGGGTGAAGACGTGCTCGATCTCGCCCGCCGGGCGCCAGTCGGCCTTCACGGGGGCCGTGGCGATGGCCTCGGTGTCGGTGAACGGCGCGGCCCGCCACTCGCTGGTCGGCAGGGCCAGCATCCCGCCCAGCAGCCCCTTCGGCGGGCGGCGGACCAGCGCCACCTCGCCGCCCCGCGTCAGCAGGTAGGCGACGCCGTAGCGCCTCGGCCGGTCGGCCTTCTTCGTCTTCAGCGGGTAGCGGTCGGGATTGCCGGCCTTGAACGCCGCGCAGTACGTCGATACCGGGCAGCGCTGGCACAGCGGCGACTTCGGGCGGCAGACGGTGGCGCCCAGGTCCATCAGCGCCTGCGCCCAGTCGCCGGGCCGGTCATCGGCCACCAGGGCGCCCGCGAGGCGCTTCAGCTCGGGCTTGGCGTCGGGCAGCGGCGTCTCGACGGCGTAGAGGCGGCTCATCACCCGCTCGACGTTGCCGTCCACGACGTTGGCGGCGCGGTCGAAGGCGATGGCCGCCACGGCCGCCGCCGTGTAGGCGCCGACGCCCGGCAGGGCCAGCAGCCCCGCCTCGGTGTCCGGGAAGACGCCGCCGTGCTCGCGCGCCACCGCCTGCGCGCAGGCCAGCAGGTTGCGGGCTCTGGCGTAGTAGCCGAGCCCCGCCCAGGCGGCCATCACGTCGGCGTCCTCGGCGTTCGCGAGGTCGGCGACCGTCGGCCACCGCCGGGTGAAGGCCAGGAAGTAGGGCGTGGCGTGCGGCACCGTCGTCTGCTGGAGCATCACCTCCGACAGCCAGACGCGGTATGGGTCCGGGTTCGCCGTCCGCCACGCCAGCGTCCGCGCGTTGTCGTCGTACCAGCGAAGAAGGGCGGCGCGCAGGGTCATCAGGCGCGGTATACATAGGACATGCGCCGCCGTCCGCTCCCCACGCCCGATGAGGCGATCGCGATCCTGAAGGGTCGCCGCACACGCCCGGCCTTCCGGCCCGCGCCGCCGCTCGGCAAGTCGCTGGCCCCGCTGGTCAAGCAGCTCGACGCCCGCTTCGGCCAGGGCCCGGCCCTGATCCAGGCCCGCTGGCGCGAGATCGTCGGCGAGGCGCTGGCCCGCCACACCGAGCCCGCCAAGCTGACCCGGGGCACGCTGGAGCTGAAGGTCGCCGGCCCCGCCGCCGCCCTGATCCAGCACCAGGCCCCGGAGATCATGGCGCGGCTGAACCTGATGCTGGGCGCGGGCTCGGTGACAAGGCTGCGGATCGTCCAGGGCGTGGTCGCCAGGCGCGAAGCCCCCAAGGCCCCGCGCCGCCGCAAGGGCGCGCCCCTGGACGCCGCCGCCGAGCAGGCGCTGGCCGAGGGGCTGGCCAAGGCGCCGGAAGGCCCGCTGAAGGACGCGCTGCTCAAGCTCGGCCGCGAGGTCATGCGCGGTTGACATCGCCCCTGCGTCCGGGCTCTTGCCCGCTGGAAACGCCGCGTTCCGCGCGCGATGGGAATCGCGCTTAACTGGCCTGTCTTTCTCGGGAGAGCTTTCGATGCGCTTCTTCGACCGCCGCGCCGTCCTTGCGATCGGCCTGAGCCTCGCCGTCGCCGCCTGCGGAGGCTCCGGCGGCGGCGCCGTGACCTCCGAGGACATGAGCCTGGGCAATCCCCAGTCGAAGGTCACGGTGATCGAATACGCCTCGGCCTCCTGCTCGCACTGCGCGGCGTGGAACGAGGAGGTGTGGCCCGGCTTCAAGGCCAAGTACGTCGATACCGGCCGCGTCCACTACGTCTTCCGCGAATTCCTGACCCCGCCGGTCGAGCTGGCCTCGGCCGCCTTCCTGATGGCCCGGTGCGCGGGCAAGGATAAGTACTTCACCGTCGTCGACGCCGTGTTCCGCGCCCAGCCGGAGATGTATTCGACCGGCGACATCCGAGGCGTGCTGGTCCGCATCGCCAAGTCGGCGGGCATGACCGAGCAGCAGTTCACCCAGTGCATCAGCGACGAAGCGGCGCTGAAGGCCCTGAACGAACGCGTCGAGAAGTACGCCAAGTCGGCCAAGATCACCGGCACGCCGACCTTCGTCGTCAACGGCGAGAAGATCAGCGGCGAAGCCAGCATGGCCCAGCTCGACGCCGCCGTCGCCAAGGCCGAAGCGGCGGCGAAGTAGGAGAAGGCGCCCAGGCAGTGCACTTCCAGCGGCTGCGCCTTTCGGGCTTCAAGTCCTTCGTCGATCCGACCGAGTTCAGGATCGAGCCCGGACTCACGGGCATCGTCGGCCCCAACGGCTGTGGCAAGTCGAACCTGCTGGAAGCCCTGCGCTGGGTGATGGGGGCCAATTCCGCCAAGGCCATGCGGGCCGGCGGCATGGACGACGTGATCTTCAACGGCACGGGATCGCGCCCGGCGCGCAACCACGCCGAAGTCACCCTGACCATCGACAACTCCGACCACACGGCCCCGGCGCAGTTCAACAGCGCCCCGGTGATCGAGGTCGTCCGGCGGATCGACAAGGGCGAGGGCTCGACCTACCGCGTCAACGGCCGCGAGGTGCGGGCGCGGGACGTGCAGCTCCTCTTCGCCGACGCCTCGACGGGGGCCAACTCCCCGGCGCTGGTCCGGCAGGGGCAGATTTCCGAGCTGATCGCCGCCAAGCCGCAGAACCGGCGGCGCATCCTCGAAGAGGCGGGCGGGGTCTCGGGCCTGCACACCCGCCGTCACGAGGCCGAGCTTCGCCTGCGCGGGGCCGAGACCAACCTGACCCGCCTCGACGACGTGATGAAGGAGCTGGAGGCCAACCTCGCCCGGCTGCGGCGCGAGGCGCGGCAGGCCGAGAAGTACAAGAAGCTGTCGTCCGAGATCCGGGCCGTCCAGAGCGCCGTCCTCTACGCCCGCTGGCACGACGCCCGCGAAACGCTGGGCGCCGTCGAGGCCGAGAACGCCCAGTCGGCGTCCGCCGTCGAGGTCACCGCCCGCGAGGCGGCCTCGGCCCAGGTCGAGGCCCAGCGCGCCGAGGAGGCCATCAAGCCGCTGCGCGAGGAGGAGACGGTCGCCGCCGCCATCCTGCACAAGCTGGCCATCGAGAAGGACCGCATCGAGCGCGAGGTCGAGGCCGCCGCCGCCGAGGTCGCCCGCCTGACCGCCGACCTGGAGCGGATCGAGGCCGACGCCGCCCGCGAGCAGCACGTCACCGAGGACGCCGCCGCCGCCCTTGAGCGCCTGGCCGAGGAGATCGCCCAGGTCGAGCAGCAGATCGCCGCCGCGCCCGAGCGCCTGCCCGAGCTTCAGGCCGCCGCCCGCGAGGCCGAGGAGGCGAGGGCCCGCGCCGACGGCGAGGTCGAGGCCCTGGCCGCCTCCGTCGCCGCCGACGAGGCCCGCCGCCGCGCGGCCCAGGCCCGCGTGCAGGACGCCGAGGGCCGCCTTGCCCGCACCAATCGCGCGCTGGACCAGGCCAAGGCCGAACGCGCCGCCATCGGCCCCGCCGTCGATCCGCAGGCGGCCGAGGCCAAGGCGAAGTTCGACACGGCTTTGGAAGCGTTGCGCGCCGCCCGCGCCGCGCTGGAGACCGCCGAGACGGAGCGCACCAGCGCGGCTCAAGCCGAAGGCGCCGCGCGCGACGCGACCCGCAAGGCCGAGGACCAGCTCGGCCGCCTGAAGACCGAGGCCAGGGGCCTCGCCCAGCTCACCGCCTCTCGCGCCAAGAACGGCTATGCGCCCGCGCTGGACGAGGTGGCGCCCGACCGGGGTTACGAGGCCGCGCTGGCCGCCGCGCTGGGCGACGACCTGGAGGCGGCGCTGGACAACCGCGCTCCGTCCTACTGGGGCGGCCGCGACGCCGATGCGCCGAAGTGGCCGGAGGGCGCGACCCCGCTCGCCCCGCTGGTCAAGGCCCCGCCCGCGCTGGCCGCGCGGCTGGCCTTCACCGCCCTGGTCGAGCGCAAGGACGGCGAGCGGCTGCAGAAGGCCCTCGCCCCCGGCGCGCGGCTGGTCTCGCGCGAGGGCGACCTGTGGCGCTGGGACGGCTTCACCGCCAGGGCCGAGGCCCCCAAGCCCGCCGCCGTGCGGCTGGAGCAGAAGACCCGCCTCGCCGAGGTCGAGACCGAGATCGAGCGCCTGACCCCGGCCGCCGGTCAGGCCGCCGAGGCGCACAAGGCGGCGCAGGCCCGCCTGCGCGCCGCCGAGGACGCCCTGCGCGAGGCCCGCCGCGCTCCGCAGGACGCCGAGCGCGTGCTGGGCGCCGCCCGCGAGACCGTCGAGCGCCTCGACCGTGAGGCCGCCCGCCGTGACGCCCGCGCCCAGTCGCTGGACGAGACCATCGCCCGCTTCGATGCCGAGCGCGCCGAGGCCGAAGCTGCGCTGGAAGCGGCCAGGGCCGAGGACGGCGGGCCGGGACAGGACCGCTCGCCGATGCTGGCCGCCGCCCGCGAAGCCGCCGCCGCCGCGCGCGAGGCCGCTTCAGCCGCCCGCTCGGCGGTCGAGGTCGAGATGCGCGAGAAGGACGGCCGGGCCCGGCGGCTGGAAACCCTGGCCCGCGACCAGGCCGACTGGACCCGCCGCTCGCAGGCCGCCGAGAAGCGGATCACCGTGCTGGACGCCGACCGCGAGAAGGCCAAGGCCGCCCTGCGCGCCGCCGAGGATGCGCCGGAGCTGATAGAGGGCCGACGGGCCGAGTTGCTCGACCAGTACGCCGCGGCCGAGGCCCGAAGGGCGAAATCGTCGGACGCGCTGGAGCAGGGCGAGATCGCCAGGGCCTCCGCCGACCGTTCCCTGCGCGCCGCCGAGGCCGCCGCCGCCGAGGCCCGCGAGCACCGCGCCGGGCTGGCCGCCCGGCTGGACGCGGCGCGGGAGCGGTACGCCGAATACTCCGGCAACATCCGCGAATCCGCCCGCATGGAGCCGGAGGAACTGGGCCGCCGCATCGCCGAGGAGGCCACCGCCGTCCCCGCCGACCCGGCCGGGGTCGAGGCCCACCTCTACGCCCTGGAGCGCGAGCGGGACGCCATCGGCCTCGTCAACCTGCGGGCCGAGGAGGAGGCGGGGGAGACCGCCGAGCGGCTGGGCGGCATGAAGTCCGAGCGGTCGGACCTTCAGGGCGCCGTCGCCAAGCTGCGCCAGGGGATCGAGGAACTGAACGCCGAGGGCCGCGAGCGCCTGCTGGCGGCCTTCGAGATCATCAACGGCCACTTCCAGACCCTGTTCAAGGCGCTGTTCGGCGGCGGCCAGGCCGAGCTGCGGCTGATCGAGAGCGACGATCCGCTGGAGGCGGGGCTGGAAATCTACGCCTGCCCGCCCGGCAAGCGGCTGTCGACCATGAGCCTTATGAGCGGCGGCGAGCAGGCCCTGACGGCGGCGGCGCTGATCTTCGGCGTCTTCCTGGCCAACCCGGCCCCGATCTGCGTGCTGGACGAGGTGGACGCGCCGCTGGACGACGCCAACGTCGACCGCTTCTGCAACATGCTGCACGAGATGCGCGAGCGGACCCAGACGCGGTTCATCGCCATCACCCACAACCCGGTGACGATGTCGCGGGTCGACCGGCTGTTCGGCGTGACGATGCCCGAGCGGGGGGTTTCGCAACTGGTGTCGGTGGACCTGCGCCAGGCCGAGGCGCTGGTCGCGGCGCAGTAATTCAAACCGTCATCCCGGACGGCGAAGCCGATCCGGGACCCAGGAGTTGCAGCACGCGGCCCCTGGGTCCCGGCTCTCCCCCCGGCTTGCGCCGGGGTACGGCCGGGATGACGGCGGTTACTTGAGGTCCGGCGGCGTCGCCTCGGCGGTCAGCATGGCGATGGCCTCGTCCAGCGTAACGACCGTCTGCTCCTGCGACCCGAGCCGCCGCAGGGCGACCTTGCCTTCCTCGGCTTCCTTGCGGCCCACCACGGCGATGACCGGGACCTTGCCGACCGAGTGCTCGCGCACCTTGTAGCCGACCTTCTCGTTGCGCAGGTCCGTCTCGACCCGCAGGCCCGCCGCGCGCAGCTTCGCCGCAGCCGCCACCGCGTAGTCGTCCGCGTCGGAGGTGATCGTCGCCACCACCGCCTGCACGGGCGCCAGCCACAGCGGGAAGGCCCCGGCGTAGTTCTCGATCATGATGCCGATGAAGCGCTCGAACGAGCCCAGCACGGCCCGGTGCAGCATCACGGGCCGCTGCTTGGAGCCGTCCTCGGCCACGTACTCGGCGCCCAGCCGCTCGGGCAGCACATAGTCGAGCTGGAGCGTGCCGCAGGTCCACTCCCGCCCGATGGCGTCCTTGACGATGAAGTCGAGCTTGGGGGCATAGAACGCCCCGTCGCCCTCGGCGATCACCGGCTCGACGCCGGCCAGGCGCGCGGCTTCCGCCAGCATCCCCTCGGCCTTGTCCCAGAACTCGTCGGACCCGGCCCGCACCTCCGGCCGGGTGGCCAGGCTGACGTAGGCCGTCTCCATCCCGAGGTCGGCGTGGATCATCCGGGTCAGGCGGACGAACTGCTCCGTCTCCTCGACGATCTGGTCCTCGCGGCAGAAGATGTGGGCGTCATCCTGCACGAAGCCGCGCACCCGCATCAGCCCGTGCAGGGCGCCGGACGGCTCGTAGCGGTGGCAGGCGCCGAACTCGGCCATGCGGATCGGCAGTTCGCGATAGCTGCGCTGGCCCTGGTCGAAGATCTGCACATGGCCGGGGCAGTTCATCGGCTTGAGCGACAGCACCTCGCCCTCGACCGTCTCGCAGACGAACATGTTGGGGCGGTACTTCTCCCAGTGGCCGGACTTCTCCCAGAAGGAGCGGTCAAGGACCTGGGGCGTCTTGACCTCGACATAGCCCGCCGCGTCCAGGCGGCGGCGCATGTAGTCCTCCAGCACCCGCCACAGGGTCCAGCCCTTGGGGTGCCAGAACACCATGCCGCGCCCCTCCTCCTGCATGTGGAAGAGGTCGAGCTGGCGGCCCAGCTTGCGGTGGTCGCGCTTCTCGGCCTCCTCGATGCGCTTGAGGTAGGCGTCGAGGTCCTCCTGGCTGGCCCAGGCGGTGCCGTAGATGCGCTGGAGCTGGGCGTTCTTCTGGTCGCCGCGCCAGTAGGCGCCGGCCAGCTTGGTCAGCTTGAACGCCTTGCCGACATGCTTGGTGGACGGCAGGTGCGGCCCCCGGCAGAGGTCCTTCCACGCGCCCTGGCGGTAGACGGTGATCTCGTCCGAGCCGGGCAGGTCGCGGATGATCTCGGCCTTGTATTTCTCGCCGATGCCCTCGAAGTGGGCGATGGCCTCCTCGCGCGGCCAGACCTCGCGCACGATCTTCTCGTCGCGGTCGACGATCTCGCGCATCCGCTGCTCGATCCTCGGCAGGTCCTCCAGGCTGAAGGGCTCCTCGCGCGCGAAGTCGTAATAGAAGCCGTCCTCGATGTTGGGGCCGATGGTGACCTGCGTGCCGGGGAACAGCTCCTGCACGGCCTCGGCCAGCACGTGGGCCGTGTCGTGGCGGATGGTGTCGAGGGCGTCGGGGTCGTCGCGGCCGACCAGCTCGATCCTGCCGCCGCCGGGCAGCGGGCGGTCGAAGTCGAGCAGGCGGCCGTCCAGCCGCACCAGCAGGGTGCGCTTGGCCAGGCTGGGCGAGATGGCGTTGGCCACGTCGCGCCCGCTGGAGCCTTCGGGATACTGACGGACCGTGCCGTCGGGGAAAACCAGGTCGATCATGTCGTTTCGCACTTTCGCGGCGGCACGGGGTCGTATCCCGAACCGCCCCAGGGATTGCAGCGGCACACGCGGGCGGCGGCGAGCCATGCGCCCCGCACCGGGCCGTGTTCGATCAGGGCCTGCGCGGCATACTCCGAACAGGTCGGGGCGAACCGGCAGTGCTGCCCGATCAGGGGCGACAGCGTCAGCTTGTAGGCGCGAAGGCCGAAACGGACGCTGCGTTCGTAGGGGGTCATGCCGACGCTCAGGCCGCGTCGGCGCCGCTAGTTCGTGAGGCGGCGCGGACGGCCTCGACCGCCGCCTCGAACGCCAGCAGCGTGGAGGCGTGGCGCGGGGGGTAGTCCTTCACGGGCTCCAGCACGGCCAGGTCCTTGAAACGTCCCTCCGGCGGCGGCCCGCCGGACTTGAGCATGGAGGAGAGGGCATCGCGCGCTTCCTCGATCTCGTCAAGGCTGGCGCCCAGGACGTGCGCGCCCAGGATGGCGGCGGCGGCCTGGCCGAGGGCGCAGGCCTTGACCTCCTGCGCGAAGTCCGCGACCCGGCCGCCTTCGACCTTCACGTCCACGACGATGCGGCTGCCGCACAGCTTGGCGACCTTCTCCGACGAGGCGTCGGGCGCGGGCAGCCGCCCGGCGCGCGGCATGTTGGCGGCCAGTCCCAGGATCTTCGCGCTGTAGAGGTCATCGATCATCTGGGACTTAAGTAGCGATCCCCTGCCGCTCGCGCCACGCCGCCTCGGCCCGGTCACGCAGGGCCTCGCCCAGGGCCGCGAAGCCCGCGTGGATCGGACGGCGCAGCCGCCGCGCGACGGAGGCCCCCATGAGGCCGTCGAAGATTTCGCCGTTGGAGAAGATGCAGCCCGTCTCCGACAGGATCTCGATCTCGAGGTAGCGGGTGGTCTTCACCAGCCCGCCCATCATCTTCAGGTTCCAGTGGATGTGGTCGTTCGGCGCCCAGTCGAGGATGACGGGCTTGATCTCGCGCGGCTGCTGGCCGGGCAGGCGCAGCTCCAGGTCCAGCACCGTGCCGATGCGGACCTGGCCGGAAGCCTTGGGATAGAGCGGGTTCCACGCCGCCCAGCCGGGCACGTCGAACAGGCTCTCCCAGATCACCTCGGCCGGAGCCTGGATGCCGATGCGGTGTTCTATCCTCATGCTCATCAAAACCTAGGCTGGTTCCTTGAGCCGCCAGGTCGCGCCCTGGGGCCCATCCATGACGATGACGCCCAGGGCGTCGAGTTCACCCCTTATGCGGTCGGCTGTTGGCCAATCTTTGGCCGTCCGCGCCGCGAGGCGCTGTTCCAGCAGGGCTTCGACCTGGGCGCGAAGGTCCTCGTCCGCCCCGCCCGCGAACCAGACGTCAGGGTCGGCGGAAAGGAAGCCCAGCAGGTTCGCGGCCGCCAGCAGCACGCCTTTCAGCCGCGCCTTCTCGGCCTCGCCGCGGGCGGTCTCCAGCGCCTTGGCGACGGCGAACAGCTCGGCCGCCGCCTTCGGCGTGTTGAGGTCGTCGGCGAGCGCTTCGAGGAAGGTGTCGGGCGCCTCGGCCTTCGCCGCCGCGATCCCCTTCACCCGCTGGAGGACGCCGTAGAAGCGGTCGAGCGAGGCGCGGCTCTGCTCGATCAGCGAGGCGGTCCAGTCCAGCGGCTGACGATAGTGCGCCGATAGCAGCGCCCAGCGCAGCACTTCGCCCGGCACGGTCTTCAGGAGGTCGTGGGGGACCACGACGTTGCCCAGGCTCTTGCTCATCTTCTCACCGGCCATGTCGAGGAAGCCGTTGTGCATCCAGTACCGCGAGAACTCCCCGCCGTGGGCGCAACGACCCTGGGCCAGTTCGTTCTCATGGTGCGGGAAGACGAGGTCGACGCCGCCGCCGTGGATGTCGATGGGCAGGCCGAGCTGGGCCTCGATCATCGCCGAGCATTCGATGTGCCAGCCGGGACGGCCCGGCCCCCAGGGGCTGTCCCACACCGGCTCGCCGGGCTTGGACGGCTTCCACAGCACGAAATCTGCGGCGTGGCGCTTGTAGGGGGCGACCTCGACCCGCGCGCCGGCGATCATCTCGTCCAGCGGGCGGCCGGAAAGCTGGCCGTACTCCGGGAAGGCCTGGATGTCGAAAAGGACATGCCCCTCGGCGGCGTAGGCGTGGCCGCGCTTCACCAGCGCCTTTATCTGGGCCTGCATGGCGTCGATGTGAGCGGTGGCATGCGGCTCCAGGGTGGGGCGCAGGGCGCCCAGCGCATCCATGTCCTCGTGGTAGGCGGCAAGGTAGCGGTCGGTGACCACGCCGATCTCGACCCCCTCGGCGGCGGCCTTGGCGTTGATCTTGTCGTCCACGTCCGTGACGTTGCGGGCGTAGACCACCGAGCCCTCGCCGTATTGGAGGCGCAGCAGGCGGAACAGAACGTCGAACACCACCACCGGCCGGGCGTTGCCGATATGGGCGTAGCCGTAGACCGTGGGCCCGCAGACATACATCGTCACGCGCCTCGGATCGGAGGGAACGAAGTCCCGCTTCTCGCGGGTCATGGTGTCATAGAGGCGCAGATTCATCGGGAAATGACGTCACGGCAAAGGTTGTCGGAAGGGTCGGGTGTCCCATATAGCTGTGGTCACGGTCGCAAGCCATGCGCCGTGAAGTGTGAAGGGTGGCACGCGTAATTCCGGGGCGACGGGCGCTCCGGCGCAACTCAGCCCTTGGGAAGACCTCTCCGAGATGGACACCCTGACCCGGTCGCTGATCGGCGACAACCTCGACGTCCCTCCCGTGCGCCCGACGCGCGAGCAGGCGATGGAAGCCGTGCGCACCCTGATCGCCTGGGCCGGCGACGACCCCCGCCGCGAAGGCGTCATCGACACGCCAAAGCGGGTGGTCGACGCCTACGAGGAATGGTTCAGCGGCTACCGCGCCGACCCGGCCAAGGAACTGAACCGGACGTTCGAGGACGTGCAGGGCTACGACGACATCGTCATGCTGCGCGAGATCGAGGTGGAAAGTCACTGCGAGCACCACATGGCCCCGTTCCTGGGCAAGGCGTATGTCGCCTACATGCCGACGAACCGGGTGGTGGGCATCTCCAAGCTGGCCAAGGTGGTGGAGATCTTCGCCCGCCGCCTCCAGACCCAGGAGACGATGACCCAGCAGATCGCCGACGCCATCACCGACAGCCTCAAGCCCGCCGGCGTGGCGGTGCTGATCGACGCGGCGCACCAGTGCATGACCACGCGCGGGGTGCACCACCGGCACGTGTCGACGATCACGACCCAGTTCACCGGCGTCTTCAAGACCGACCGCGCGCTCCAGCAGCGCTTCCTGGATTTCGTGAACAAGCGCTAGAGGCTAGAAGGGCTGTATGTTTCCTACGGCCCCCTCCACCCACGCCCTTGAACGCGGCGACGTCCTCGCCCCGCGCTTCGACGCCAATGGCCTGATCGCGGCCGTGACGACGCACGCGCAGACCGGCGAGGTGCTGATGCTGGCGTGGATGAACGCCGAGGCCCTTAAGCTCACCCTCGACACCGGCGTGGCGCACTACTTCAGCCGCTCGCGGGGCGCGCTGTGGAAGAAGGGCGAAACCTCCGGCCAGCTTCAGAAGGTCGTCGAGGTCCGGGTCGACTGCGACCAGGACGCGGTGCTGCTCAAGGTCCTGCCTCAGGGCGACGGCGGCGCCTGCCACGTCGGCTTTCGCTCGTGCTTCTACCGGGTGGTGGAGGACGGACGGCTTACGGAACGGCCGTAACCTCGCCCACCCCGACCTCGGCGGGCCTCACCTCGAACGCCCGCAACACCTTCACTTCGTACTGAGGGGCATAGACGGTCGAGACCGCGACCATCTCGGCCTTCGCCTTCTCGCGGGTGAGGGTCACGAGGACGAAGCCGTTGGCGTTATGGTCGGTGTAGACCACCTCCTTGTTCAGCGCCTCGAACGGGGGGTTCACGTTCACGCCGTTCAGGATCACGCCGTAGCCGGGGCTGGAAATCCCCGTCGCGCCGAACTCGGCCGCCACCCGCGTCTGGCCGGAGCCGTCCCACAGCTCGTTGGCCCAGAAGGCGTGGCTGTCGCCGGACAGGACGATGGGCGTGGCCCCGGCCGCCTTGCACGCCTCGTACAGCCGCTCGCGCGCCGCCGGGAAGCCGTCCCAGGTGTCCAGGCTGTAGGGCAGGCCCATCATCGCCACGCCGATGGAATCCCGCGCCGGGCCCTGGGCGTAGTCCGGCAGCCCCGCCAGGAACTGGCCGAACGCCTCCTGCCCGCCCACGGCCTCCATCAGGTTCGGCATGACCACCCGCGCCATCACCACCTGGTTGCCGAGAAGCTGCCAGCGCCGTCCGGCGTTGACGGAGGCGGTCAGCTCGCCCTCCAGCCACTCCTGCTGGCGCTCGCCCATCAGTTCGCGCGCCGGATCCCGCCACTTGGCCATGAAGGCGGGGATGTCGGGCTTGCCGTCCACGACGGGCAGGTCGGCCGCGTAGTCCAGTATCCGCGCCCGCGACATCAGCCGCGTCTCCAGCATGATCAGGCTGGCGAGGTCGCCGAAGTGGAAGCTGCGGTTGACCGCCTCGAAACTGCGGCCTGCCTGCGGATCGCGGATCGGCATCCACTCGTACCAGGCGCGGATGGCCGCGTCCCGGCGGTCCGTCCAGGCGCCTTCGGTGTCCGGCTGGTGGTTCTCGGCCCCGCCCATCCAGGCGTCGTTGGCCGTCTCGTGATCGTCCCAGACGACGATCCAGGCGGCTCTGGCGTGGGCCGCCTGGAGCTGGGGATCGGTCTTCGACTGCGCATGGCGGCGGCGGTAGTCGTCGAGGGTCAGGCACTCGGTCGGCGGATCGACCAGTCGTCCGATCTTGGTCCCGATCTCGGCCCCGAACCCGTCCCGCCCGAACTCGTAGATGTAGTCGCCCAGGTGCAGCACCGCGTCCACGCGCGGCTGCCTGGCGATGGCTTCGTAGGCGTTGAAGTTCCCCCCCGCCCACAGCGCGCAGGAGGCTACGGCCAGCACGAGGTCCGGCGTCTCGCCCTCCGGCAGGGTGCGGGCCCGGCCCACCGGGGACTTCACCGGCCCGGCCTCGAACCAGTAGACGTACTCCTCGCCCGCATCGAGGCCGGTGACCTCGACCTTGACCGTGAAGTCGCGGGCGGCGCCGGTGAAGGCCAGCCCCTGCTTGACCTTCCTGGTCGGCCGGGAGGCCTTGGCGACGGCGTAGCGCAGGGAGGTGTTGTCGGCGCCCGCCTCGTCCGGGGTGACGCGGGTCCACAGCACTAGGCCGTCCTGCGAAGGGTCGCCCGCGGCCACCCCGTGCCGGAAGGTCGCCCTGACGGCGGCGGAAGCGGGCCCGGCCGTGGCGGCGCCAGCCGCGCCAAGCAGTCCCAGCGCCTGGCGTCTGTCGAGCTTCATCGCCGCCTCCCTTTATCGTTTGAGCCATTACTGACCCTTCCGGCGGATAAGGAAAGTGCGCTCTGGGCCCAATCCGGGGTAAGACCTCGGCCATGGGGGAGCCCGAGGAAGACTTCGAACCCGACGATCCGGGGGTGCGCGTTGTCGAGGTGACGCCGGAGGAGGCGGGCCAGCGCCTGGACAAGCTGTTGGCGGGCAAGGTCGCCGACCTGTCGCGCGCGCGGCTCCAGGCGCTGATGGCGGACGGCATGGTTAGCGGACCGGTCACGGACGCCTCGGCGAAGGCGCAGGCGGGCCTCTACACCATCCTTATCCCGGCCCCGGCGCCCGCCGAGCCGCAAGCGGAGGCCCTCCCGCTCGAGGTGCTGTTCGAGGACCAGCACCTCATCGTCGTCGACAAGCCTTCCGGCATGGCGGTCCACCCCTCGCCCGGCTGCGAGAGCGGGACCCTGGTCAACGCCCTTCTGCACCACTGCGGCGACAGTCTGTCGGGGATCGGCGGGGTGGCGCGGCCGGGGATCGTCCATCGGCTCGACAAGGACACTTCCGGCGTCATGGTCGCCGCCAAGACCGACACGGCCCACCGGGGGTTGTCAGCCCTGTTCGCCGCCCACGACATCGAACGTGTCTACATCGCCTTCACACGCGGTGCCCCCTCGCCCGCCAAGGGCACGGTGGAGACCCGGTTGGGGCGCTCGGCCCACGACCGCAAGAAGATGGCGGTGCTGAAGTCCGGCGGGCGCGAGGCCGTCACCCACTACCGCGTCGAGCGCGTGTTCGGGCCACAGGAGAAACCGCTGGCCGCGAAGGTCGCCTGCCGCCTCCAGACCGGGCGCACGCATCAGATCCGCGTCCACATGGCCTCGAAGGGGGCGCCCTGCCTGGGCGACCCCACCTATGGCTCCGGCCCACCCGCGCCGGTGGTGCGCGCCGCCATCGCCGAGGCCGGGCTGGACCGGCAGGCGCTGCACGCCGCCGTGCTGGGCTTCGTGCATCCCGTGACGGGGAAGAGCTTGCGGTTCGAGACGGCGCTGCCCGCCGACATGGCGGAATTGGAAGAGAGGCTCAGCGCCCTCTGACCCTTCTCCGGCGAGGCGAAAGGGCAGTTCAGCTTTCCTCACCGCCCGCCCAGCCTTTCTCCCTTGCTCGGCCCGCGTCAGTCCTCTAAAAATACCGACCTGGGCGATCAGGAATTGGCCGGCCCCTTACTTTGGCCGCAACCTATTCCTATCTTTCCAGTTGAGGGGGCGGACGCGGCTGCGCGCGTGTGTGTCAGGCCGAGACGTCCCGAAGCGAAAGGGGATGAGCCATGGCCACAAATGCAATCGCGGTGATGACGCCCGAAGGCGGCCTGTCCCGCTATCTCTCGGAAATCCGCAAGTTCCCGATGCTGGCCAAGGACCAGGAGTTCATGCTGGCCAAGCGCTGGAAAGAGCATGAGGACCCCGACGCCGCCCACCAGCTCGTCACCTCGCACCTGCGCCTAGTGGCCAAGATCGCCATGGGCTATCGCGGCTACGGCCTGCCGATCGGGGAAGTGATCTCCGAGGGCAATGTTGGCCTGATGCAGGCGGTCAAGAAGTTCGAGCCCGACAAGGGCTTCCGGCTGGCCACCTACGCCATGTGGTGGATCCGCGCCTCGATCCAGGAATACATCCTGCGCTCGTGGTC
>CAZOHI010000017.1:0-63504 GCA_964579695.1 uncultured Caulobacter sp.
CGTCGCGCTTGTGCTCGACCAGGCGCTTGGCCTTCTCGATCACCATCTCGGCGACTTGGACGTGGCGGGTGGCCGGCTCGTCGAAGGTCGAGGCGATGACCTCGCCCTTTACCGTGCGCTGCATGTCGGTCACTTCCTCGGGACGTTCGTCGATGAGGAGGACGATCAGGTAGCTTTCCGGGTGGTTGGTCTCGATCGACTTGGCGATGTTCTGGAGCATCACCGTCTTGCCCACGCGCGGCGGCGCGACGATCAGGCAGCGCTGGCCCTTGCCGAGCGGGGCGACGATGTCGATCACCCGGCCGGAGCGGTCCTTCACCGTCGGATCGGGCAGCTCCATCGTCATCCGCTCCTCGGGATAGAGGGGCGTCAGGTTGTCGAAGTGGACCTTGTGGCGGACGTTCTCGGGCGCCTCGAAGTTGATCTGGGTGACCTGGACGAGAGCGAAATAGCGCTCGCCCTCGCGCGGCGCGCGGATGGCGCCGACGACGCTGTCGCCTGTGCGCAGGCCGTATTTGCGGATCTGAGAGGGCGAGACGTAGATGTCGTCGGGACCGGGCAGGTAGTTGGCCTCGGGGCTGCGCAGGAAGCCGAAGCCGTCGGGCAGGACCTCCATGGTGCCGCCGCCGCTGATCTCGACGCCTTCCTCGGCGACGATCTTCAGGATGGCGAACATCATGTCCTGCTTGCGCATCGAGTTGGCGTTCTCGACCTCGAGCTTCTCGGCCAGCGCCAGCAGGTCGGCCGGGGATTTCTCCTTCAGCTCCTGCAGGGACATCTTGGTGACGCCGAGGGCGGCGATGGCGGCGGTCACGGCCGCGCCGTCGTCGCCGTCCGCGCCTTCATCGGCTGCGGTTACGGCGACGGCCTCGTCCTCGACGATGGTCTCGGTGGGGGTGTCTTCGCTCATGGATGGACTCTGGGCATGGAGGGCCTGCGGCGGCCCTCGGGATAATGGATTTGCTTTTGGGGCCGGGTCTCAGCGGCGACGTCGCGCGAGGCCCGGAAAAGGAGGCAGAAACTGTGAGGAACCACAGGCCGCCGCCGTGGTCAACGCCCGAACTCGGTGGTGACCGCGATGACCATGACGATGGCGGCCAGGAACGGCAGCTCGTTGGTCATCCTCCAGAAGCGTTCGGAGCGGGTGCTGGTCCCCGCCGCCAGCTTCTTCCTGGCCACCCCGAGATAGTGATGCCACCAGGTCAGGAAAAGGACCCCGGCCAGCTTCACGACGATCCAGGGCTCCTTCAGGAAGCCCCAGCCCCGCGTCTCCCCGTCGGCGGCGATGAGGCACAGGCCGAAGATCCAGGCCGCAACCATGGCGGGGTTCATGATGATGCGCAGCAGCTTGGCTTCCATCGTCCGGAAGGTCGCATCCATCTGCGAGCCCCGTTCGGCCCCGGCGTGGTAGGCGAACAGGCGCGGCAGGTAGAGCAGCCCCGCCATCCAGGCGATCACCGCCAGGATGTGCAGGCCCCTGAGCAGGTCGTAATGCTCCGCCAGCCACTTCATGCCGCCTCTCCCCTCGGGCATTTCGCGAAGGACCGGCAGGCGAAGGCCGATCCGGGTTCGACGCCATTCCGTCCTAGCGCGCCCGCCGCCAGTCCCGCCAGCCCCTCGATGAAGGCCGCCGCGATCCCGAGCGCCGGGACGCGGATGTAGGGGACGCCCGCCGCCAGCCCCGCATATTCGTGGTCCAGCTCGACCAGCGTCTCGACGTGTTCGGAGACGAAGGCGATCGGGGTGACCACCACCGCCAGCCCCTCGCGGGCGGCCTCGGCGATGGCCTCGCTGGTCTGCGGGCCGATCCATTTCAGCGGGCCGACCCGGCTCTGGTAGCAGACCCGCCAGTCCCAGGCGCCGTCCAGACGGCCCGCGATGGCCTTCGCCGTCGCCTCGACCTGCGCCTGATAGGGATCGCCGGCGGCGACCACCTTCTCCGGCAGGCCGTGGGCCGAGAACAGCAGCCGGGCGGGACCGGGGCGTCCAGCGGCGGACCAGGCCTCCTCTATCAGGCGGGCGTAACCTCCGACGAAACCGTCCTGCACGGGGTAGCAGCAGACCGCGCGGCTGCGCCCCGGACCCTTGTAGGTCTCGCGCCAGGCCTTCAGCGACGAGGCCGTCGTGGTGGTCGAGAACTGCGGATAGAGGGGCAGCAGCACGATCTCGTCGGGCCCGAAGGCGGCGACCTCCCGGGCCGCGTCCTCAGTGAACGGCCGCCAGTAACGCATGGAGACGAAGCAGCGGACCTCATCCCCCGGCAGGCGCGCCGCCAGCACGGCCTCCAGCGCCTTCGCCTGCTTCAGGGTCTCCGGCAGCAGCGGCGAGGCCCCGCCCATCACTGCGTAGTTGGCCTTGGCGGATTCCTCACGGCGCTTGGCGATCATCCTCGCCAGCGGCGTGCGGACGATTCCCGGCAGGGCGATGATCGCCGGGTCGTCGAACAGGTTGAACAGGAAGGGCCGCACCGCCTCCGGGCCGTCGGGCCCGCCGAGGTTGAAGAGAACGACCGCGACCTTCCTCACTTGCCGGTCACCCGGCGCAGGACCTGCTCGACATGGGCGATCGGCACGTCCGGCAGGATGCCGTGGCCGAGGTTGAAGATGTAGGGGCCGCCGCCCCATTGCTCCAGGAGCTGCTCGACCCTGCGGTCCAGCGCCGGTCCCCCGGCCCGCAGCAACAGGGGATCGAGGGCGCCCTGGATGGCCTTGGACTTCTGGATGGCCCGTCCCTGCGCGGCGGACGCCTGGGTGTCCAGCGCCACGCCCTCGACGGGAACCCTGGCCGCGTAGCCCTCGACCAGCGCCCCGGCCCCGCGGGGGAAGCCGATTATCGGCGCATCGACCCCCGCCGCGCGGACCTTCTCGATGATGGCCTTGTGCGGCTGGACGACGATTGTCTCGAACAGGTCTTCCGGCAGGCCCTCGGCCCAGCTCTCGAACAGCTTGAGGACCTGCGCCCCCGCCCTGGCCTGCATGACGAGATAGCGGGCGGTCGCCTCCACCAACACGTCGAGCAAGGCCGCAAGCGTCTCGGGGTTCTGGTAGGCGAAGGTCCGAGCCCCCGTGCGGTCGCTGGAGCCGCCTTCGATCATGTAGGTCGCCACGGTCCACGGCGCTCCCGCAAAGCCGATCAGCGCCCGCTCTGGCTCCAGCGCGGCCCTGACCAGCGACAGGGTCTCGCCCACAGCCTCCAGCCGCCCGGTCGAGGCGTCGATCTGCTCCCTAAGGGCCGTCACCTCCGGCAATGGCCCGAGCTTGGGCCCCTCGCCCGCCTCGAACCACACCTTCTGGCCCAGGGCGCCGGGGATCAGCAGGATGTCGGCGAAGACGATGGCCGCGTCGAACGGAAACCGCCGCATGGGCTGCAACGTCGCCTCGGCCGCCATCTGCGGGTTCAGGCAGAAGGATATGAAGTCCGGCGCGCTGGCGCGAAGCTCGCGGTACTCGGGCAGGTATCGTCCCGCCTGGCGCATGAACCATACGGGGGGGCGCTCCAGGGTTTCCCCCGAAAGGACGCGAAGAAGGGCGGGTCGTTCCATCGGCTCGCTTGATAGGCCCCTTCCCCGAGGGTTCAAGCCCGCACTTCCCTCCCTTCATTCCTTAATAAGAAATTAAGGATGTGAGGAAGAGGTGGTGAGGCATAGGCATACCGGGGATGACCGGGTGTTTCCCGCCCCTTTCCAGAAGCGGCGCCGGCCTCGTCCAGCCCTCGTTCCGGGTCACGGCGCCCGGGTTGTGGATTGCGTGGATGGATCGTCAGGGCGTTGAAGCCGCTCGGCAAATCGGCGCCGCTAGGCCCGGTATGGCCTTGGGGATGACCCGGCCATATCGACAGGCTGGCCGGTATGGCCCGGCGCGGCGGTCCACATGGGCGCCCGGATGTGGAGCCCTGAGCGCAAACCCGGGCCCTTCTCACAGGCCGAGCGGGACCGCCCCATACCCGGCCCGGTTGGTTAAGACTTCGTTAACAGCCCGTCCACGGGGATGGTTCCGCGGGGCGGCGCGGTCTATGGAACGGCCATGAGTTCGGCCGCCCGGATCGCCACCTACTTCCATATCCACCTCGTCTCGGACTCGACCGGCGAGACGCTGAACGCCATGGCCCGCGCCGTTTGCGCCCGCTTCACCGACGTGCTGCCGATCGAGCATATCTACGCCCTGGTCCGCTCGCCCCGGCAGCTCGAGCGGGCGCTGGAGGAGATCGCCTCGGCGCCGGGCATCGTCATGCACACCATCGTCGACGCCGAGCTGCGCGCCGTGCTGGAGGAAGGCTGCCGCAAGCTCGACATGCCGTGCGTGGCGCCGCTCGATCCGGTGGTCTCGTCGATGTCGCGCTATCTCGGCGCGCCGCTGACCAACCGGGTCGGCGCCCAGCACGCGCTGGACACCGACTACTTCAACCGGATGGAGGCTCTGAACTACGCCATCAGCCACGACGACGGCCAGGGCGGCCAGGACCTGGAGCAGGCCGACGTGGTGCTGGTCGGCGTGTCGCGCACCTCCAAGACCCCGACCTGCATCTACCTCGCCCACCGGGGCGTACGGGCCGCCAACGTGCCGCTGGTGCCGGGGCGCGATCCGCCGCCGGAGCTGCTGAAGCTGAGGAACACCCTGATCGTCGGGCTGATCGCCTCGCCCGACCGGCTGATCCAGATCCGCCGCAACCGCCTGCTGTCGCTGAAGGAGGAGCGGTCGTCCTCATACATCGAACAGGATTCGGTGCGCGAGGAGGTCATCGCCGCCCGCAGGCTCTATGAGCGCCACGGCTGGCCGGTGATCGACGTGACCCGCCGCTCGGTCGAGGAGACCGCCGCCGCCATCATCAACCTGATGTCCGGCGGGCGCGGCCAGGTGGAGGTGCTGGGATGATCGTCACCCTCGCCTCGAAAAGCGCCGCCCGGCAGGCGGTGCTGAAGGCCGCCGGCGTCACGTTCGAGACCGCCTCGGCAGGGGTGGACGAGGCGGCCGTCAAGGACGGGCTGCTGGCCGAGGGCGCGACTCCGCGCGAGGTCGCCGACGCGCTGGCCGAGCTGAAGGCCGTCCGCGCCTCGCACGGCCGTCCCGGCCTCGTCATCGGCGCCGACCAGACCCTCGATCTCGAAGGCCGCCTGTTCGACAAGGCCGAGACGATGGAGGAGGCCCGCGAACGGCTGGCGATCCTGCGGGGCAAGGTCCACAAGCTGCACTCGGCGGTGGTGGTTGCGAAAGACGGCGTGCCGATCTGGCGCGAGGTCCCGGCCGCCACCCTCTCCATGCGCCCGTTCAGCGACGAATTCCTGGATGGCTACCTCGAAAGGGGCGGCTCGTCCCTGCTCTCCTCCGTCGGCTGCTACCGGCTGGAGGACGAGGGGGTGCAGCTTTTCGACCGCATCGACGGCGACTACTTCACCATCCTCGGCCTGCCGCTGATGGGCCTGCTCGACCTGCTGCGCCGCCATGGGGTGCTGGCGACATGACGATGCGCGCCGCCGTCACCGGCAATCCCGTCGGCCATTCGCTCAGCCCCGCAATCCACGGCGCCTGGATCGCCGCCGCCGGCCTGGACGCAACCTACGAGGCCGTCCTCGCCGAGGACGAGGCCGCCTTCCGCCGCCTGGTCGAAGCGCACGGCGGTCTTCGCGGCCTCAACGTCACCATCCCGTGGAAGGAAGCGGCGCTGGGCATGGCGGACGAGGCCAGCGACCTCGCCCGGCTGGCGGGGGCCGCGAACCTGCTGGTGTTCGACGGCGGCAAGGTCCGCGCCGACAACACGGACGGCCCCGGCCTGCTCGCCGCCCTGAAAATCCAGGCCGGGTACGACCCGAGGACCGGTCCAGCCGTCATCCTCGGCGCCGGGGGCGCGGCCAAGGGGGCTGCGGCGGCGCTGAAGCTGGCGGGTGCGCCGCAGGTGAGGATCGTCAATCGCACCCACGCCCGGGCCGAGGAACTCGCCGCCCACCTGGGCGTCGAGGCGGTCCCCGACCCCGGCCAGGCGCTGGACGGCGCGGCGCTGGTGGTCAACGCCACTTCCCTGGGGCTCGGCGGCGGCCAAGGCCCGGACGTCTTGCTGGAGCGCGCGCCAGGCGCGGTGGTCATGGACATGGTCTACAAGCCCCTGCGCACCGCCTTCCTCGAACGGGCCGCCGCCCTCGGCCATCCGACCGTGGACGGCCTCGAAATGCTGATCCGCCAGGCTGAGCCAAGCTTCGAAGCCTTCTTCGGCCGTCCGCCGCCGCAGGTCGACGTGCGCTCGCTGGTCCTCTCGAAGCTGGGGACGAAGGCGTGATCCTCGTCGGCCTCACCGGCTCCATCGGCATGGGCAAGTCCACCACCACGGCCATGTTCGAGGCCGAGGGGGCGCCGGTCTACGACGCCGACGCGGCGGTCCACGCCCTCTACGCTCCCGGCGGCGCCGCGGTCGAACCCGTCGAGGCGGCCTTTCCCGGCGTCGTCCGCGACGGGGGGATCGACCGCGCCCTGCTCAGCGCCCGGGTCCTCGGGGACGCCGAGGCGATGAAGAGGCTGGAGTCCATCGTCCATCCCCTCGCCGGAGCGGGCCGCCTGGTCTTCTTCGAGAAGGCGCGGGAGGCGAAGGCCGACATCGTCGTCCTGGACATCCCCCTGCTGTTCGAGACCGGCGGCGACCGGGCGATGGACGCGGTGGTCGTGGTGTCCGCCCCGGCGGACGTCCAGCGCGAACGGGTCCTCGCCCGTCCCGGCATGACGACGGAGAAGTTCGAAGCCATCCTGGCCCGCCAACTGCCGGACGCCGACAAGCGGGCCCGCGCCCACTTCGTGATCGACACCTCGCAGGGCCTGGACGCCGCCCGCGAGCAGGTCCGCCACGTCCTCGCGACCCTTCGCCGCCATGGCCCGCCCAAGCTTGCGGGGCCGGGCGAACCATCCCATTGAAGGGCCAATGGCGCTCGCGATCGTCCTCGACACCGAAACCACCGGCCTCGACCCCAGGACCGGCCACCGGCTGATCGAGATCGCCTGCGTGGAGGTGGACGACTACATCCCCACGGGGCGGACCTTCCACCGCTACATCCATCCCGACCGCGACATCGACGCCGACGCCGAGCGGGTGCACGGCATCTCGCTGGCCATGCTGGAGGGCAAGCCGCGCTTCCACGAGCCGGACGTCTGCGAGGCCTTCCTGGAGTTCGTCGGCGACGCGCCGCTGGTGGCCCACAACGCCCCCTTCGACCGGGGCTTCATCAACGCCGAGCTGGAGCGCTGCGGGCGCACGGTGCTGGACGTTCCCCGCTGGGTCGACACCCTGAAGCTGGCCCAGAGCCGCTTTCCGGGCATGTACAACTCACTCGACGCCCTCTGTAAGCGGTTCAAGATCTCGCTGGCCGACCGCGACAAGCACGGGGCGCTGATCGACGCCCGCCTGCTGGCGGCCGTCTATCTCGAGCTTCAGGGCGGCAAGGAGCGGTCGCTGGAGCTGACGACGGCGGTGGCGGTGCGCGCCACGACGGCGGCGGTCCAGGCCGCCTACGGCGCCCGGCCCCGCCCGCTGGCCTCGCTGATCACCGACGCCGAGAAGACGGCGCACGAGGCCTTCGTGCGCGAGGTCCTCAAGGACAAGGCGATCTGGCTGAAGGTCGGGCTTTAGCTGAAGCCGGGATGTTTCCCCCCCGGAGGGGGAGGATACTGGAAATCAGGCCGTGCCGCCGGGCTGGTCTGACTGGGCCTTGCGGGCCAGGTAGACGCCCTGGAAGTCGATCGGCTCGATCATGAAGGGCGGGAAGCCGCCTTCGCTGGTCACGTCCGAGATCAGCCGGCGGGCGTAGGGGAACAGGTAGCGCGGGCACTCGATGAGCAGCACCGGCTCCAGCTCGTTCTCCGGCACGCCCTGGATCGAGAACAGCCCGCCGTAGAGCAGCTCCACGTGGAAGGCGACGTCGTCGCCGCGAAGGGCGCGGGCCGACAGCTTCAGGTCCACCTCGTAGAGGCCGTCCGGGCGACCGCGGGCGTTCATCTCGACGCCCATGTCGATGTTCGGCTGGCCTTCGCCGCGCAGCGATTCGGGGGCGCGGGGATTCTCGAACGAGAAGTCGCGGACGAACTGGGCCAGGATGCGGAAACCCGGCGCGGGAAGCGGCTGGGCGCCTTCGGGAGCGCCGTCGGCGCCGTTCTGGATGTCGCTCATTGACTGGAAGGTCCGTGAAGTCCGCTGGGGACAGGAACGAGGCGCGCTGCTATCACGCGCGCCGACCGGGTGCAACGGCGGCGCCGGATGCGTATATAGTCGGCAGGCCCATCCCTCGAAGCGTTTGGACGACTCTTGCAGGTTCTGGAACTCATCATCTTCGCCGTGCTGGCCGCCGTGGTCCTCTACCAGCTCTATTCGGTGCTGGGCCGCCGTGTCGGCCGCCAGCCGGAAGACAACGTCGCGCCCCCGCCCCAGGCGACCCCTCGCGAGGTCCCGCCGCCCGAGCCGATCGACGACGGCGTGTCGCTGACGGGGCTCGCCGCCCTGCGCTCGCGCGACCCGGCCTTCGACGTCGGCCACTTCCTGCACGGGGCCAAGGGCGCCTTCGAGATGGTGGTCCGCGCCTTCGCCGCCGGCGACCGCGACACCCTGAAGAACCTGCTGTCGCCGAAGGTGATGGAAGGCTTCGACGCCGCCATCACCGCCCGCGAGGCGGAGGGCCGCACCGAGACGGTCGAGTTCCTGCATGCCCCCCGCGCCGACCTGGAGCGGGCGGATGTGGTCAATGACGCGGCCCAGGTGGTGGTCCGCTTCCTGGCCGAGTTCCGCTCCCGCACCAAGGGACCGGAGGGCGAGGGCGTCGACGACCGGCGCACCGCCGAGCTGTGGACGTTCGAGCGCGACCTGAAGAGCCGCGACCCGAACTGGACCCTCGTCCACGTCGACGCCGCGGAGGCGTGATGCGGCGGGTCCTGGCGGCGGCCCTGACCGCACTGACGCTCGCCGCCTGCGCCACCACCCCGCCGCCTAAGCCGGCGCCGCCGGGACCGGTCCCGGTTCCGCCGGTCGAGCCGATCCCCGTCCCCATTCCGCCGCCGCCCGAACGGATCGAACTGTCCGCCCTGCCCGGTTGGGCGCAGGAGGACTTCTCGGCGGCCTTCTCGGCGTTCCGCGCCACATGCCACGCCGGCAAGGCGGCCGAACTGGCCGACGCCTGCCGCCGGGCCCGCGCCTTCGGCCCTTATAACCGCGACGAGGCCCGCGCCTTCCTGGAGGCCAACTTCCGCGCCGAGCGGGTGGGCGAGACCGGCCTGCTGACCGCCTATTTCGCCCCGGAGTACGAGGCGAGGGCCTCGCGGCAGGGCGAGTTCACCGCCGCCGTCCGTCCGCGCCCCGCCGACCTGGTGGTCGAGACCGGCCAGTCCTGGCGCCGCAGCCCCGACGGCACGCGCGTCCCCTACGACGACCGGGCGACCATCGAATCCCGCGAGGAGACCCGCCCCCTGGCCTGGATGCGGCCGGAGGAGCTGTTCTTCCTGCAGATCCAGGGCTCGGGCGTGCTGGTCCTGCCGGACGGGCGGAAGCTGCGGGCGCTGTACGACGGCACCAACGGCCTGCCCTTCACCGGCATCGCCATCCCGATGCGCGACCGGGGCCTGCTGCCCGCCAACAACACCTCGGGCGATGCGATCCGGAACTGGCTGGCCGCCCATCGCGGGCCGGAAGCCGACGAGATCATGCGGCTGAATCCCCGCTACGGCTTCTTCCGCACCGCGCCCGACGACGGGTCCGACCCGGCCGGAGCCGCGGGGATCGCCCTGCCCGCCCGCCGGGCCATCGCGGTCGATCCGGCCCACCATGCCTTCGGCGGCCTCTACTGGCTGGACGCCGAGGCGCCGAGCCTGGCCGGGGCCTTCCCGACCTACCGCCACGCGGTGGTGGCGCTGGACACCGGCGGCGCCATCAAGGGACAGGTCCGCGCCGACCTCTACATGGGCAAGGGCGCCGTCGCCGGGACCGAGGCGGGCCGCGTCAAGCACGCCCTGCGTCTGTGGCGGCTCGTCCCCGTCCGGCCATGAAGCGCGAGGACCAGCGGCTGTGGTCGCGGGTGGCCGCCACGGTGCGGCCGCTGCCGGGCCGGACCGCCCCGGCGGTCGAGGAGCCGGAAACCATCGCCGCGCCGGTCGGCAAGCCGATCTTCGCCGCGCCGAAAACCCCGCCCAAGCCGCGCCCGCCCGGACCCATGGCGATCGAGCCCGGCCGCAGGCGGCGGATCGTCCGCGAGCGGGACGGGCTGGACGCCCGCCTCGACCTGCACGGCCTCGACCAGGACAAGGCGCGTGCGGCGCTGGAGCGCTTCCTAGTACGGGCGTGGGAGGACGGCTACCGCGCCGCCCTGGTCATCACCGGCAAGGGGACGCGCGGCGACGGGATCCTGCGCCGCCATGCGCCGGAATGGCTGGCGGCCCCGTCCTTGCGGGAGATCGTGGCGGGAGTGTCGGAAGCGGACCGGCGTCATGGCGGAGCCGGGGCGCTGTACGTCGCGCTGAAGCGCAGGCCGCGGGAGTGACGTCCTTCCCTCTCCCTCGCGGGAGAAGAGGTCAGAGCATCGCCGGAATGACGCGGTCGGGCGGCCGGTGGCCGTCCATGAAGGTCTTGATGTTGACGATGACCTTCTCGCCCATGTCGATGCGGCCCTCGACCGTGGCCGAGCCCATGTGCGGCAGCAGCACCACGTTGGGCAGCTTGAGGAGCTTGGGGTTGATCGCCGGCTCGTGCTCGTAGACGTCGAGCCCGGCGCCCGCGATCTCGCCCTTGGCCAGCATGTTGGCCAGCGCGCCCTCGTCGATCACCTCGCCGCGGGCGGTGTTGACGATGATGGAGTGCGGCTGCAGCAGCTTCAGGCGGCGGGCCGACAGCAGGTGGTAGGTGGCCGGGGTGTGCGGGCAGTTGATGGACACCACGTCCATCCTGGCCAGCATCTGGTCCAGGCTTTCCCAGTAGGTGGCCTCCAGCTCCTCGGCGATGCGCGGGCTTACGGGCTTCCTGTTGTGGTAGTGGATCGACAGGCCGAACGCCTTGGCCCGGCGGGCCAGCGCCTGGCCGATGCGGCCCATGCCGATGATGCCCAGGCGCTTGCCCCAGATGCGGCGGCCCAGCATCCAGGTCGGCGACCAGCCGTTGAAGCCGCCGTTCTGGACGACGTTCGCCCCCTCGACCACGCGGCGCGAGGCGGCCATGATCAGGCCCATGTTCAGGTCGGCGGTGTCTTCGGTCAGCACGCCCGGCGTGTTGGTTACGATGACGCCGCGCTGGTTCGCCGTCGCCACGTCGATGTTGTCGACGCCGGCCCCGAAGTTTGCGATCAGCTTCAGGCGCTCGCCCGCGCGGGACAGCAGGCGCGAATCGAGGCGGTCGGTGATGGTGGGCACGAGAACGTCGGCGCGGTTCATCGCGTCGAGCAGTTCATCGGCCGTCAAGGGTTTGTCGTCGACGTTCAGTTCGGTGTCGAACAGCTCCCGCATCCGGGTCTCGACCGGATCGGGCAGCTTGCGCGTGACGACGACTTTCGGCTTTCGGGCGGCCATGAACAGTTCTGATGAAGGCGGACGTGAAGGCTCCCTTAGCAAAGGGCGTCCCCAGGGCCAAGCGACGGCTGACGCCCGCAGGCCCATTACCGCCGGTTTGATGAAAACGTCACCCCTCGCGGTGGTTGTGTCGCTGGCCCTGCTCGCCCCCGCCATGGCGGCCGATGGACGCCCCACGCCCTCGGGCCTGCCGGTGCCCCGCTACGTGACCTTGAAGTTCAACGAGGTGAACGCCCGCGCCGGTCCCGGCGACGACCATCGCCTGCTGTGGGTCTATCGTTCGCGGGGTCTTCCGGTGCAGGTGGTGGCCGAAACCCGCGAGTGGCGGCGCATCTGCGACCCGCGCGGCGGCAAGGCCTGGGTCCACCGCCGCACGGTGGACGGGCGGCGCGCGGTGCTCGGCGGCAAGGCCCAGACCCCCGTCCGCGCCAAGGCCAAGGCCGACGGGAAGGTGACCGCCTACCTGCGCCCAGGCGCCCTTGCCGCCCTCGACCGCTGCGAGGGCGCCTGGTGCCGGATCAAGGCCGGCGGGGCAAAGGGATGGGTCATGGCCAGCGCCGTCTGGGGCGCAACCGAAAGCCCGCAGTGCCGTTGAGCCGTTGAGGCGCGGGACCGGCTCTGCTAACCCCTGCGCGCGACCGCCGCTCGGGCGGTCCTTGGAAGTGACCCCCGCATGACCACGGCCCAGGCCCAATCCAGCTACACCTACGAAGAACTCCTGGCCTGCGGCCGGGGGGAGATGTTCGGGCCGGGCAACGCCCAGCTTCCCGCACCGCCGATGCTGATGTTCGACCGCATCGCCCAGATCGCCAGCGCCGGGACTGGCGCGAACGGCAAGGGCTACATCGAGGCCGAGCTCGATATCCATCCCGGCCTGTGGTTCTTCGACTGCCACTTCATCGGCGACCCGGTGATGCCGGGCTGCCTCGGCCTCGACGCCATGTGGCAGCTCGTCGGCTTCTTCCTCGGCTGGTCCGGGGCGCCCGGCCGCGGCCGGGCGCTGGGCGTCGGCGAGGTGAAGTTCGCCGGACAGGTCACGCCGGCCGTGAAGAAGGTCGTCTACAAGATCGACATGAAGCGCGTGATCATGCGCAAGCTGGTGATGGGCGTGGCCGACGGGGTTCTCGAAGCCGACGGCAAGCCTATCTACGAGGCGAAGGACCTGCGCGTCGGCCTGTTCGACGCCAAGGACCTCGGCTGAGTTCGATTCCAGGGAGGAGTCCGCCATGCGCCGCGTAGTCGTAACCGGCATGGGTATCGTGTCGTCGATCGGTAACAACGCCGGCGAGGTGCTGACCTCGCTGCGCGAGACCCGCTCGGGCATATCGTTCGCCCCGGAGTACGCCGAACTCGGCTTCCGTTCGCAGGTGCACGCCAAGCCGGACATCGACTGGGAATCCCTGGTCGATCGCCGGGCGGCGCGCTTCCTGGCCCAGGGCACGGCCTTCGGCCACATCGCCATGGAGCAGGCCATCGCCGACGCCGGGCTGGAGGAGGCCGAGGTCTCCAACGAGCGCACGGGCCTGATCGTGGGCTCGGGCGGGCCGTCCACCCGCGCCATCGTCAACGCCGTCGAGACCACCCGCGAAAAGGGCCCCAAACGGGTCGGCCCCTTCGCGGTGCCCAAGGCCATGAGTTCGGGCCCTTCGGCGGTGCTGTCGACCTGGTTCAAGATCAAGGGGATCAACTATTCGATCTCCTCGGCCTGTGCGACCTCCACCCACTGCATCGGGGCCGGGTACGAGCAGATCCTGATGGGCAAGCAGGACCGCGTCTTCGCGGGCGGGACCGAGGAGCTGGACTGGACCCTGTCGGTCCTCTTCGACGCCATGGGCGCGATGAGCTCCAACTTCAACGCGACGCCGCAGCGGGCCAGCCGCGCCTATGACGCCGATCGCGACGGCTTCGTCATCGCCGGCGGGGCCGGGATGGTGGTGCTGGAGGACATGGAGCTGGCCAGGGCGCGGGGCGCGAAGATCTACGGGGAGATCGTCGGCTACGCGGCCAACTCCGACGGCTTCGACATGGTGGCCCCCTCGGGCGAGGGCGCGCAGCGTTGCATGCGCCTGGCGATGCAGGACCTGGGCGGCCGCAGGATCGACTACCTGAACCCGCACGGCACCAGCACCCCGGTCGGCGACGTCAAGGAGATGGAGGCCGTCCGCCAGGTGTTCGGCAAGGACGCGCCGCTGATCTCGTCCACCAAGTCGCTGACGGGCCACAGCCTGGGCGCGGCGGGCGCGCAGGAGGCGATCTACAGCCTCCTGATGCTGAACAACGGCTTCGCGGCCGAGAGCGCCAACATCGAGAACCTCGACCCGGCGTTCGAGGACATGCCGATCATCCGCAAGCGCATCGACCGCGAGCTGGAGACCGCGATGTCCAACAGCTTCGGCTTCGGCGGCACCAACGGCTGCCTCGTGATGGCGCGCGCCTAGGAGACCTGAGAGATGGCCGACGACTACAGCTTTCCCGCCGGCGACCTCATGCGGGGCAAGAAGGGCCTCGTGATGGGGGTGGCGAACCACAACTCCATCGCCTGGGGCATCGCCTCGCAACTGGCGGCGCAGGGCGCGGAGCTGGCCTTCGCCTACCTGCCCGACATGGAAAAGCGCGTCCGCCCGCTGGGCGAGAGCATCGGCGTCACGACCTTCATTCCCGTCGAGGTCACCAACGACGCCTCGATGGACGCGGCTTTCACCGAGCTGGAGAAGGCGTTCGGGACCATCGACTTCCTGGTCCACTCCATCGCCTTCGCCAACAAGGACGAGCTGAAGGGCTCGTTCGTGGAGAACACGACCCGGGACGGCTTCCTGCGGGCGATGGACATCTCGGCCTTCAGCTTCGTGGATTCGGCCAAGCGCTCGGCGAGGCTGATGCCGAACGGCGGCTCGATGATCACCATGACCTACCTCGGCGCCGAGCGGGTCATCCCCAACTACAACACCATGGGCGTGGCCAAGGCGGCGCTCGAAGCCTCCACCCGCTACATCGCCCGTGACCTGGGGCCCAAGGGCATCCGGGTCAACGCCATCTCGGCGGGGGCCATGCGGACGCTGTCGCTGGCCGGGATTTCCGGAGGGCGCGGGATGCTGAGCCAGGGCCGGGCCTTCTCGGCGCTGAAGGAGGACACCTCCATGGAGGGCGTCGCGGGCTGCGCCCTGTGGCTGCTGTCCGACCTCGGCCGCTCGACGACGGGCGAGGTGGTCCACGTCGACGCGGGCTTCCACATGATCGGCATGCCCGACCCCGAGGGCGATCAAAACGCCTGACTTCAGGGGGCGTAGGCCCGCATGAACCGGGCGGCCGCCTCGCGGGCGATGCGGTCGACCTCGTCCTCCTCCAGGGTCTCGCCGACGCCCAGCAGATGGGCCGTCTGGCGGTGGCCCAGCACCATTCCGGCGAAGAACTCGGCCGCCTGGAACGGATCGTCGATGGCCAGCCGCCCGGCCTTGGCCTCCAGCTCCAGGAAGGCGGCGAGCTGCTCGCGCGAGCGGCGGGGGCCGGAGGCGAACATGGTGTGGGCCAGGTCCGGCATCTCGCCCGCGCTCTGGATGATCACCCGCATCAGGCTGTAGGTCTTGGCCCCCACAACCCGCAGCAGGGTCCCGGCATACTCGGCCAGCGCCGTCTCCGGGTTCTCGTGGGCGCCGGGGTTGCGCAGGGGGGCGGTGACCGTCTCCACCCGCCGCTCGACCAGGGCCCGGACCAGCTCGGTCTTGGCGCCGTAGTGGTTGTAGACCGTCTGCTTCGACACCCCGGCCCGGCGGGCGATCTCCTCGATGGGGGCGGCCAGCCCACGCTCGGCGATCACCTCCGAGGCGGCGTCGAGGATGGCCTCGGTCTTGTGGACGTCGATCTGGCCGGCGATCCGGGGCATGTCGTCAGTGGCCTCCGCCGAAGTTGTCCGACCCGGTCTTAACCGGCTTCGCCAACAGGCCTATCACGCCAGCCGCCGCGCAGCCCACCGCCAGCCAGAAGAAGGCGTCGCCGAAGGCCAGGGTCGAGGCCTTCATGTGCAGGTACTGGCTGAACGCCTTGCGGCCCGCGGCGGCCGGGTCCATCACCTGGAGGCCCCCCAGCATCTGCGAGAAGCCCTGCAGCATCTGCTGGCTGTGGGCGTTGGCGATGCTGATGCGGCTGGCCAGCGCCTCGTAGTGGACCGCTGTCTGGACCGTGAGGATGGTGGATATCCCCGCCAGCCCCGCCGCCCCGCCGACGTTGCGGGTCAGGTTCACCAGCGCCGAGGCGTCCTTCATCAGGTTCTGCGGAATGGTGCTGACGGTCAGGGTCTGGGAGGCGATCATGGCGATCATCACCCCGAAGCCCCGGATCGCCTGGAGCAGGGCGAACTCCCAGAAGCCCCATTCCTCCGTCACCCGCGCGCCCAGCCCCATGCCGTAGGCGGCGAACACGAAGCCGAAGAACAGCGGCAGGCGCGGGTCCATCTGGCGCACCACCCGACCGGCGATGGGGCCGGACAGGAACATGGTCAGGCCGGAAACCAGCATCGTCGTGCCGACCTCGGCCGCCGAATACTGGCGAATCTGGGCCAGGAACAGCGGCAGGATGAAGGTGCCTCCGAACAGGCTGACGCCCGAGACGAAGGTCATGATGATGCCCAGGGTGAAGTTGCGGTCCCTGAACGGCGCGAGGTTCACGATCGGCTGGCGGTAGGTAAGCTGGCGCCAGATGAAGGTTGCGCCGCAGATCAGGCCCAGCACCGTCAGCCACAGGATGGCGTCGTCCTGGAACCAGCTGTTCTCGGCTCCCTCCTCCAGCACGTACTGCAGGCTGAGCAGGGCGATGGCCATGGTCGCCACGCCCCACCAGTCGACGCCCTTGGCCAGGCTCGGGTCGCCCTTGTCGAAGTCGCCCCAGCGCCAGACGAGGAAGATGGCGAGGGCGCCCGGCGGCACGTTGATGAAGAACAGCCAATGCCAGGACAGGGCCTCGGTCAGGTGGCCGCCCAGGGTCGGGCCGATGGTGGGCGCGAGCGTGACGATCAGGCCGACGATGACGTTGGCGGTGATGCGCTTCTCGGGCGGGAAGGCGGTGAAGGCGGTGGCGAACACCGCCGGGATCATCGCCCCCGCCGCCAGCCCTTGCAGGGCCCGCATGAAGATCATCATCTCGATGCTGGACGACAGCCCGGTGATGACGCTGGTGACGACGAAGGCGATGCAGCAGCCGACGAAGGTGTTCCGGGTGCCCCACAGCCGCGTCATGTAGGCCGTCAGCGGCATGATGACGACTTCGGCCAGCAGGTAGATGGTCTGGACCCAGGCGATCTCGTCGGCGGTGGCGCCGACTCCGGCCTGGATCTGCGACAGCGAGGCCGCGACGATCTGGATGTCGAGGATGGCCATGAACTGGCCGATCACCATCCCCCCGAAGCCGAGGAACAGCTTGGGCCAGTCCACCTCCCGCGCGGGAGGCGAGGCCGGGATGGCGGCCGCGGTCATTGGCCGGCGGCGGCGAGCCGGGGCCCGGCGGCTCCGGCCTCGGCGAAGGACGGGCCGGTGCGCTGGGTGACGTCCACCTTCACCGCCACCGACAGGCCGGGGCGCAGGGCGGCGGACATGGGGCCTTCGTCGACGGCGATCTTCACCGGCAGGCGCTGGGCGATCTTGGTGAAGTTGCCGACGGCGTTCTCGACCGGGATCAGGGCGAATTCCGAGCCGGTGGCCGGGGAGAAGCTGTCGATATGGCCCTTCAGCGCCGCCTTGCCGAAGGCGTCGGCGTGGATCACGACCGGCTGGCCGACGCGCAGGCGGGCGACCTGCGTCTCCTTGAAATTGGCGACGATGAACGAGCGGCCGACCGGCACGATGGCCATCAGCGAGGCCCCTGGCTGGACGAGCTGGCCCGGCCGCAGGGCGCGCGCGCCCACCACGCCGGAAACCGGCGCGCGGATGACGGTGTGCTCCAGGTCGATCCGCGCCTGCTGCACCGCGGCGCGGGCGGCGGCCGCCTGGGCCACCGTTTCGGCGCGGGCCGAGCCGAGCGAGGCGGCGGACTTGCGCTCGGCCTCCAGCGCCGCCTGCGCCTGGGCGACCGAGGCCCCGGCCTGGGCCGCGCCCGCCCGCACGGTCTGCATCTTCTGGTCCGAGACCCAGCCGCGCTCGGCGAGGTCGCCGTAGCGCTTCAGGTCGGCGGCGTTGCGGTCGGCCTCGGCCCTGGCGGAAGCGACCCCGGCGGCGCGCTGGGCGATCATCGCCTGCTCCAGCGCGGCCTTGTCGTCCACGCCCCGGACGGCGGCTTCGAGCGCCTGGGCCTGGGCCTCGGCCTGCGCCAGCCGCGCCTCGATGGCGGCCGGGTCGATGCGGGCCAGCACCTGGCCGGCCTCGACGTGCTGGTTGTCGGCGACCAGCACCTCGGCGACGTAGCCGCTGACCTGCGGGCTGACGAGGACGGTGTCGGCCTGCACGAAGGCGTTGTCAGTGGCCTCGTAGCGCTGCTTGTCCATCCACCAGACGGCGCCCCCTGCGAGCACGCCCACCGCGACGGCGCCCGCGACGCCGAGCTGGATCATCTTCTTGGCTGGAAGCCTGGCCATGGACTGGAACCCCGGAACGCCCACACATTAAAAATGGACGATAGCGTCCACTTAACGCCCAGATAGGCGCACCGGCGGTTTCAGGCAAGCACGATCGAGAGAAATCAGGCGGCCGCCGCGGCGTGGAGCGTCACGGCCTCGTGGACGATGCCGCGCATGACCATCAGCGAGGCGCCCGCGTCCTCCTGCTGGCCGGGCATGGCGCGAACCTCGGCGGTCTTGCGGGCCATGGCCTCGGCGATCAGCTCGCGGCCGCCGGGCAGCTCGGCCAGCACCTGGAGGGCGACCTCCGCGATCATCAGCGCCGCGCCGCTGTCGATGGCGCCGGCCCGCAGGTCGGCGGCGATGGAAAGTTCGGGACGGGACATGGGAAAAAGGGCTCCGGGGGACTGGAGGCATGATCGCCCGGACGCTCCGCGCAGGGGATTAACGCGCCGGTTGAATCGCGGCGGCGGATCGTCGCAGCGGCCAAGCTTCGCTCCCGTCGCGTTTTTGACGCGCGAGCCGCTTCCTAGACGGCGAATGCTGCTTTAGCTTCCCGGCCTATGTGGCGAAGCCGGACGAAGCTGTTGCGCTGGGTGGTGCTGTTCCTGATGGGATGCGCGCTGCTGGGGTTCTTCATGGGTCTGAAAGGCGCCCTGCCCCGGGGAGAGCCAGGCTCCATCGATTCCGGCCCGCCGGCCGCGCCGACCGACGGGGTGGTCATCGAGGCCGCGCCCCTGGAAGAGGCGATCGTAACCCCGCCCGCCGAGGACGAGGAAAAGGCGGAGGCGCCCAAGCCGGAGGAGAAGGCCGAGGAGCCCAAGGCCCCCGAGCCGAAGGTCCTCGCCCCGCCGCCGCCCGCCCCGAAGGAGGAGCCGCCCCCGGCGGACCCCGTGGGCGACCTGCTGGAGGCCCCGGCCCCGCCGCCGGATGCGGTGATCTACTAGCCTAGAGGTTCAGCAGCAGGCGCTGCGGGTCCTCGATCGCTTCCTTGACCTTGACCAGGAAGGTGACCGCGCCCTGCCCGTCGACCACGCGGTGGTCGTAGGACAGCGCCAGGTACATCATCGGCCGCACCACCACCTGCCCGTTCACGACCATCGGCCGCTCCTGGATCTTGTGCATGCCCAGGATGCCAGACTGCGGCGCGTTCAGGATCGGCGTCGACATCAGCGAGCCGTAGACGCCGCCGTTGGAGATGGTGAAGGTCCCGCCCTGCAGGTCCTCCAGGGCGAGCTGGCCGTCGCGGGCCTTCCTGCCCAGCGCGCCGATCTCCTTCTCGATCCCGGCCAGGTCCATCGTGTCGGCGTCGCGGACGACCGGGACCACCAGGCCCTTCTCCGTGCCGACGGCCACGCCGATGTCGTAGTGGTTCTTGTAGATCAGGTCCTGGCCGTCGATCTCGGCGTTGACGTCCGGGATCTCCTTCAGGGCGTGGACCACCGCCTTCACGAAGAAGCTCATGAAGCCGAGCTTCACGCCGTGGCGCTTCTCGAACACGTCCTTGTACTGGCCGCGCAGGGCCATCACCGCGCTCATGTCGACCTCGTTGAAGGTCGTCAGCATGGCGGCGTTGTTCTGGGCTTCCTTCAGGCGCCGGGCGATGGTCTGGCGCAGGCGGGTCATCTTCACCCGCTCCTCGCGCTCGTGCACGGGGCGCGGCGCGGCCGGGGCGGGCGCGGCGGCGGGCTGGGCGGCGCGGGCCTCCAGCGCGGCGAGGGCGTCGCCCTTGGTGATGCGGCCGTCCTTGCCCGTGCCCTCGACACCCGCCGGGTTCAGGCCGGTCTCGGAGACGATGCGCTGGACCGACGGGCTCAGGGGCTTGGCCGAGGTGTCCGGCACGGGGCCGGACTTCGGCGGGGCCTTGCCGGGGGCCGGTTCGGCCTGGGCCTCGCCCGCGGGCGCAACCGAGGTCGCCGTGCCCGGCTGGGGCTCGGGCTGCTTGGCGGGCATCGGCGGGGCGGAGGCGGCGGCCTTGCCGCCCTCCGTCACGCGGCCCAGCAGGGCGCCGGGGGTGACGGTCGCGCCGTCGGCGGCGGCGATCTCCTCCAGCACGCCGTTGGCGGGCGAGGCCACCTCGAGGCTGACCTTGTCGGTTTCCAGCTCGACGAGGATCTCGTCCTTCTTCACGGCCTCGCCAGGCTTCTTGGTCCAGCGCGCCACCGTGGCTTCGGTGACGGACTCGCCCAGGGCGGGGGTCATGATGTCGGCCATTTGTCTTCCGATGTCTCGTGTTTGTATGTCTTCAGAGTCCCGCCTTCTCAGGCGAAGGCCTCGTTCAGGAACGTCTCAAGCTCTTTCAGGTGCCGGCTCATCAGGCCCGCCGCCGTGGAGGCGCTGGCCGGACGGCCGACATAGCGGGCCCGCTTGGCCTTGATGTCGAGCCGGTCGAGGGTCAGTTCAAGCCACGGGTCGACGAAGGTCCAGCCGCCCATGTTCTTCGGCTCTTCCTGGCACCAGACCAGTTCGGCGTTCTTGAACCGCGACAGCACGGCCATCAGCGACTTCATCGGCCACGGATAGAACTGCTCCAGCCGCAGCAGGTAGACGTCGTCGCGGCCTGACTTGGCGCGGGCCTCCACGAGGTCGAAGTAGACCTTGCCGGAGCAGAGGAGGACCCGGCTGATCTTGGCGTCGGGCCTCAGCTTGACGTCGCCGACGTCGCAGCCGGCCTCGGCCCCGTCGACCATCACCCGGTGGAAGGACGCGCCCTCGGCCATGTCCTTCAGGTTGGACACCGCCCGCTTGTGGCGCAGCAGGGACTTGGGCGTGAAGACGATCAGGGGCTTCCTGAACTCCCGGTGCATCTGGCGGCGCAGGGCGTGGAAGTAGTTGGCCGGGGTGGTGCAGTTGACCACCTGCATGTTGTCCTCGGCGCAGCTTTGCAGGAAGCGCTCCAGGCGGGCGGAGGAGTGCTCCGGCCCCTGGCCCTCGTAGCCGTGCGGCAGCAGCATGACGAGGCCGCTCATCCGCAGCCACTTGCGTTCGCCCGACGAGATGAACTGGTCGATGACCACCTGGGCGCCGTTCACGAAGTCGCCGAACTGGGCTTCCCACAGGGTCAGGGTGTTCGGGTCGGTCAGCGAGAAGCCGTACTCGAAGCCCAGCACCGCCTCTTCCGACAGGGCCGAGTCGATGACCTCGTAGTGGGCCTGGCCGGGGCGGATGTTGTTGAGGGGCGTGTAGTGCTCCTCGGTGGTCTGGTCGATCAGGTCCGAATGGCGCTGGGTGAAGGTGCCGCGCACGCTGTCCTGGCCGGACAGGCGCACGGGGATGCCCTCGTCGAGCAGGGTGGCGAAGGCCAGGTGCTCGGCCAGGGCCCAGTCGACGCCCTCGCCCGCCTCGATGGCGGCCCGGCGGTTCTCGACCATGCGGCGCACGGTCTTGTGGGCGTCGACGTCCTCGGGGACGGTGGTGATCTTGCGGCCGAGGTCGAGCAGCTTCTGCGCGGACACCCCGGTGCGGCCCTTGCGGTCCTCGTCGCCGGGCAGGGTCAGGCCCGCCCACTTGCCGTCCAGCCAGTCGGCCTTGTTGGCCTTGTAGGTCTTGCCCGCCTCGAACTCGGCGTCGAGGAAGGCGTCGAACTCGGCCAGCCAGGCGTCGACGTCGGCGTCGGTGGCGACGCCCTCCTCGACCAGGCGGCGGCTGTAGAGCTCGCGGGTCGACGGGTGGTCCTTGATGCGCTGGTACATCAAGGGCTGGGTCATCGTCGGGTCGTCGCCCTCGTTGTGACCGAACCTGCGGTAGCAGAACATGTCCACCACCACGTCCTTGCAGAACTGCTGGCGGAACTCGGTGGCGACCTTGGCGGCGTAGGTGACGGCCTCGGGGTCGTCGCCGTTGACGTGGAAGATCGGCGCCTCGACCATCAGCGCCACGTCGCTCGGATAGGGCGAGGAGCGGCTGTAGTGCGGGGCGGTGGTGAAGCCGATCTGGTTGTTGACGATGAAGTGGATCGTGCCGCCCGTGCGGTAGCCCTTCAGCCCCGACAGCGCGAAGCACTCGGCCACCACGCCCTGGCCCGCGAAGGCGGCGTCGCCGTGCAGCAGCAGCGGCAGGACGTGGGTGCGGCCCGCGTCCGGCGTCTCGCGCAGGGTGAAGGCCTGCTTGGCCCGCGCCTTGCCCAGCACCACCGGGTTGACGATCTCCAGGTGCGACGGGTTGGCCGTCAGCGACAGGTGGACCTCGTTGCCGTCGAAGCTGCGGTCCGACGAGGCGCCCATGTGGTACTTCACGTCGCCCGAGCCCTCGATGTCCGAGGGCACCGACGAGCCGCCTTGGAACTCGTGGAAGATGACGTGGTAGGGCTTGCCCATCACGGCGGCCAGCACGTTCAGGCGGCCCCGGTGCGGCATGCCCAGGATGATGTCCTTCACGCCCAGCGCGCCGCCGCGCTTGATGATCTGCTCCAGCGCCGGGATCGCCGCCTCGCCGCCGTCCAGGCCGAAGCGCTTGGTGCCGGGGAAGCGCTTGTGCAGGAAGCGTTCGAAGCCCTCGGCCTCGATCAGCTTCTTGAGGATGGCGATCTTGCCTTCCTTGGTGAAGACGATCTCCTTGTCGCGGCCCTCGATGCGCTGCTGGAGCCATGCCTTCTCGGCCGGGTCGGAGATGTGCATGTACTGCACGCCCACCGGGCCGCAGTAGGTGCGCCGCACGATCTCGAGGATCTCGCGCAGGGAGGCCGTCTCCAGCCCCAGCACGAAGTCGAGGAAGATCGGCCGGTCGTAGTCGGCGTCGGAGAAGCCGTAGCTCGCCGGGTCCAGCTCGGAGGCGTCCCCCGGCGGGAAGGCGATGCCGAGGGGGTCGAGGTTGGCCCGCAGGTGGCCGCGCATCCGGTAGGCCCGGATCATCATGATGGCGCGGAGGCTGTCGAGGGTGGCGGCGCGCACGGCCTCCGGCGAGGCGGCGGGCTGCTTGCCCTCGATCGCCTTGCCGAGCTTGGCCTCGACCGCCGGCCACATGCCGTCGATGGCCGACAGCCAGTCGGGGCGGGCGGCGGGAACCTGCCGGGGGGTCCAGGCAGGCTTGTGCGCGGCGCTTTTCGCGTCGTCGGGCAGCGAGGCGAAGAAGGCCTGCCAGGACGGCTCGACGGAGGAGGGGTTCGCCGCCCACCGGGCGTAGAGGTCCTCCACGAAGGCGGCGTTGCCGCCATACAGGAAGGAGGTCTCGGTCAAGACCTGGTTGATGAGCCCCGCGTCGTCCGCCATTGCCTCTGCGCCTTCAAAGCCGCCCCAGCCTCCGGCTTAACCACGATCCGTAAATTTAGTCTCATGCCGCCCGCATCCCCGCGGGCGGCCTGGAATAAAAGTCAGCCCTTGAGCACGTCCACAAGGGTTTCGCCGAGTTTTGCGGGCGAGGGCGACACGCGGATGCCCGCAGCCTCCATCGCCGCGATCTTGTCTTCCGCGCCGCCCTTGCCGCCGGAGATGATGGCGCCCGCGTGGCCCATGCGGCGGCCCGGAGGCGCCGTGCGGCCGGCGATGAAGCCGACCATGGGCTTGGAGCGGCCGCACTTGCGCTCGTCGGCGATGAACTGGGCGGCGTCCTCCTCGGCCGAGCCGCCGATCTCGCCGATCATGATGATCGACTTGGTCTCGTCGTCGGCCAGGAACATCTCGAGCATGTCGATGAACTCGGTGCCCTTCACGGGGTCGCCGCCGATGCCGACGGCGCTCGTCTGGCCAAGTCCGACGTTGGTGGTCTGGAACACGGCTTCATAGGTAAGCGTGCCGGAGCGCGAAACAACGCCCACCGAGCCCTTGGAGAAGATCGAGCCCGGCATGATGCCGATCTTGCACTCGCCCGGCGTCAGCACGCCCGGGCAGTTCGGGCCGATCAGGCGCGACTTCGAACCCGACAGGGCGCGCTTGACCTTGATCATGTCGGTCACCGGGATGCCCTCGGTGATGCAGACGATCAGCGGGATCTCGGCGTCGATGGCCTCCAGGATCGAGTCGGCCGCGAAGGGCGGCGGGACGTAGATCACCGAGGCGTCGGCCCCGGTCGCTTCGCGCGCTTCGCCGACGGTGTCGTAGACGGGCAGGCCGATGTGGGTCGTGCCGCCTTTGCCGGGCGTCACGCCGCCGACCATCTTGGTCCCGTAGGCGATGGCCTGCTCGGTGTGGAAGGTGCCCTGGCTGCCGGTGATGCCCTGGCAGATGACCTTGGTCTGGGAGCCGATGAGGATGGACATTAGGCGGCTCCCCGCACGGCGGCGACGATCTTCTCCGCGCCGTCCGACAGGTCGTTGGCGGAGATGACGTTGAGGCCGCTCTCGTTGATGATCTTCTTGCCGAGTTCGACGTTGGTGCCTTCCAGGCGCACCACCAGCGGGACCTGCAGCCCGACTTCCTTCACCGCGGCGATGACGCCCTCGGCGATGATGTCGCAGCGCATGATGCCGCCGAAGATGTTGACCAGGATGCCCTTCACGTTCGGGTCCGAGGTGATGATCTTGAAGGCCGCCGTGACCTTTTCCTTCGAGGCGCCGCCGCCGACATCGAGGAAGTTGGCGGGCTCTTCGCCGTAGAGCTTGATGATGTCCATGGTGGCCATCGCCAGGCCCGCGCCGTTGACCATGCAGCCGATGCTGCCGTCGAGCGCGATGTAGGAGAGGTCGTACTTGGACGCCTCGATCTCCTTGGCGTCTTCCTCGCTCTCGTCGCGCAGGGCGACGACGTCGGCGTGGCGGAAGAGGGCGTTGGAGTCGAAGCTGACCTTGGCGTCGAGGACGCGCAGGTGGTCGTCGCCGGTGACGATCAGCGGGTTGATCTCCAGCATGGCCATGTCCTTGGCCATGAAGGCCGCGTAGAGCTGCGGAAGGAGGGCGGCGGCTTCCTTGGCCAGGCCCCCGGTCAGGCCCAGCGCCTTGGCCAGCGTGCGGCCGTGGTGCGGGAAGACGCCCGTGGCCGGGTCGATGGAGAAGGTGACGATCTTCTCGGGGGTGTCGTGGGCCACCTCCTCGATGTCCATGCCGCCCTCGGTGGAGGCCACGACCGAGACCCAGCTCGTCTCGCGGTCGACCAGCAGCGACAGGTAGAATTCCTTGGCGATGGCGGCGCCTTCCTCGATGTAGAGGCGGTTCACCTGCTTGCCCTTGGGGCCGGTCTGGTGGGTCACCAGCACGCGGCCGAGCATCTCCTCGGCGTTCGTGCGGACGTCTTCCACCGACTTGACGACGCGGACGCCGCCCTTGGAGTCGGGGCCCAGGCCCTCGAAGCGGCCCTTGCCGCGTCCGCCGGCGTGGATCTGGCTCTTCACCACGAAGACCGGCGTGCCGAGCTTCTCGGCGGCGGCGGACGCTTCGTCGGGGGTGAAGGCTGCGAACCCGCGCGGGACGGGGACGCCGAACTCTGCGAGGACGGCTTTGGCTTGATGCTCGTGGATGTTCATCGAAGGTCCGGTCGGAACGGAAAGGGGGGGCGCGCCAAGGCGCGGCGCCCGGGGTTATAGGCGCCGCTATGAGGGGGTGCAACCCGCTAAGACCGCGCTTTCCAGGTCTGTCTGTCCTGACCCCATATCTCGATGGGATGGTCTTCGAACGGCGCCGGCATCCGGCCCGGCCCCCGGTTGGTTGAGCCCAGCCGCTCCGCCACCTTCTGCGAGGGCCGGTTGGCGGGGTCGATGCAGTGGATGACGTCGGTCCAGCCGAGGTTGTCGAAGGCCCAGTCGATGGAGGCTGCGGCCGCCTCGACGGCGTAGCCCTTGCCCCAGGCGTCGCGGGTCAGGCCCCAGCCCACCTCGGTCCCCGGCCACTCCTCGGGCTGCCAGGGGCCGATGCGCCCGACCCAGCGGCCGGTATCGCGCTCGACCACCGAGAACATGCCGAAGCCCTTCAGCGCCCACGACCCGGCCATGGCCGCCAGCCCGCGCCAGGAAGCGGCGCGCGGCTGCACCCCGCCGATGAACCGCGCGGCCTCCTCGTCGCCCATCAGCGCGGCCCAGCCGTCGAGGTCCTCCTGCATCGGCGGGCGCAGGATCAGGCGTTCGGTGGTGAGGGTCGGGCCGTTCATGGGGGGCCTTATATCAGACAGCTGATTTCAGGCCGCCCCATGCGGGAGGTCCTACGCCAGCGAGGGGTCGATGCCCTTGCAGGCTTCCATCAGGCCCTTCACCGAGTCGACCGACTTGGCGAACATGGCCTTCTCGTCGTCGTTGGTCTCGAACTCGACGATGCGCTCGACGCCGCCGGCGCCGATCACCACCGGCACGCCGACGTACATGTCCTTCAGGCCGTACTGGCCGGTCAGGAAGGCGGCGCACGGCAGGACGCGTTTCTTGTCCTTCAGGTAGGACACGGCCATGGCGATCGCGCTTTCGGCCGGGGCGTAGTAGGCGCTGCCGGTCTTGAGCAGGGCGACGATCTCGCCGCCGCCGCCGCGGGTGCGCTTGACGATGCCGTCCAGCTCGTCCTGGGTCATCCAGCCCTGCTTGACCAGTTCCGGCAGCGGCAGGCCGCCGACCGTCGAGTGGCGCACCATCGGCACCATGTCGTCGCCGTGTCCGCCGAGCGTCCAGGCGTGGATGTCCTCGACCGACACGCCGGTCTTCTCGGCCAGGAAGTAGGCGAAGCGGGCGCTGTCCAGCACGCCGGCCATGCCGATCACCTTCTCCTTGGGCAGGCCCGAGAACTGCTGCAGGGCCCAGACCATGGCGTCGAGCGGGTTGGTGATGCAGATGACGAAGGCGTTCGGGGCGTGGGCCTTGATGCCCTCGCCGACGGACTTCATGACCTTCAGGTTGATGCCCAGCAGGTCGTCGCGGCTCATGCCCGGCTTGCGCGGCACGCCGGCGGTGACGATGCAGACGTCGGCGCCGGCGATGTCGGCGTAGTCGTTGGCGCCCTTCAGGGCGGTGTCCTTGCCGAACACGGCGGTGGCTTCGGCGATGTCGAGCGCCTTGCCCTGCGGCGTGCCCTCGGCGATGTCGAACAGGATGACGTCGCCCAGCTCCTCGCGCGCGGCGATGTGGGCCAGGGTGCCGCCGATCATGCCGGCGCCGATGAGGGCGATCTTCGCGCGAGCCATTCTTTGCTCTCCAAGGGCAAGGGGGAGGAATAAGGTCGCGGGCGGTCTAGCTCTCCGCGCCCCCTTCCTCAAGCCCTTCCCGCCTCCGACCGCGCCTTGACCACGTCCAGCACCGCGCCGTGCATGTCGTTCAGGAAGATCAGGCCCCACAGGCCGCAGTAGGCGTTGATCGGCGTCTTCACCCGGTAGTCGGTGCGCAGGCTGAGCTTCGTGCGCCCGCCCGGCAGGGCTTCGAAGCGGTACTCGCCGCCGTCGAGCCGCAGGTAGTCGCCGTTCAGGTTGATCCGCCGCTCGATGACCGGCGGCACGGAATCGGCGTCGAACCTGAAGCGCCAGGCCAGGCGCCTCGCGGGCTCCCAGCCGGTGACGACTTCCTCGAAATGCACGCCCCTGGCCCAGCGGATATGGCGCACGGCCCCCTCGCCCTCGCCTTCCAGCCGGGCGTCCAGGGGCTGGGGCACGCCCAGGACCGTGTGGCTGAAGTCGGCCGACAGCTCCTCGGGGCGGATGTCGCGCAGCTCGGCGGTGTTGGCCCAGACGGCGGCGGGCGGGGCGTCGATGACGATGGCGCTGGTCACCGAGCCCTGCTTCAGCGGATAGACCGCCGCCGTCTCGGCGGGCAGCGCCAGCAGCGGCAGGCAGATCGCCGTCCAGCAGGCGGCGGTGGTTCCCTTCGACGGCCTCCGCATCAGGGCGCCGACCACGATGCTGGCCGCCATGCCCGGCCCGTAGAAGAAGGGCGCCGCCATCGCCAGGCAGATCGCCCCCTCGCGCAGGACGACGCCGGCGGCGACCATCATCGCGGTGACCACCGCCAGCGCCAGGACGATGTGCGAGCCGATGGAGAGGTTGCGCCCCCGTCCGACGATGAGGCTGGCCAGGGCGCAGCAGGCGATGGGCGCGCCGAGCAGGAAGCCGAGGACCGCCATGCCCGAGTCCGGCAGCAGCAGGATCGTCAGGCCGTAGACGCCGAAGCCGTAGACCAGGGCCGCGGCCATCGCCGCCGCCACGACGGGTTTCGCGCCCGCCTCGCCCGGCCGTTCCTGTGTCATCCGATCCCCCGATTTGCCTCGCGCATCTTTCAATGGACCGCGGCCCCGCGCTAGAAGCGCCTGCCATTTGTGGGGGAGCCTTCATGTCCAAGACCGATCCGGGCAACTATTTCGAGGACTTCCGCCTCGGCCAGGTGCTGAACCACGCCACGCCGCGCACGGTGACGGCGGGGGACGTGGCGCTCTACACCGCCCTCTACGGGCCGCGCTTCGCCCTCTTCTCGTCGGACGAGTTCGCGCGGGCGAGCGGGCTGGCGGCCTCGCCGGTCGATCCGCTGGTCGCCTTCCACGTCGTCTTCGGCAAGACGGTGCCGGACATCAGCCTGAACGCGGTCGCCAACCTGGGTTACGCCGAAGGCCGGTTCCTGGCTCCCGTCTTCCCCGGCGACACCCTGTCGGCGTCCTCCGAGGTCATCGGGCTGAAGGAGAACTCCAACAGGAAGACCGGCGTCGTCTACGTCCGCACCACGGGCGTGAACCAGCGCGGCGAGGCGGTGCTGAGCTACGTGCGCTGGGTGATGGTGAGGAAGCGCTCCGAGGCCGCCGAGGTCGCGGGCCAGGAGACGCCGAAGCTGGCCCCGGCCGTCGCCGCGTCCGACCTCGTGCTGCCCAAGGGCCTGGACTTCTCGTCCTACGACTACGGGCTGGCCGGGGCGCCGCACGCCTTCGAGGACTATGCGGTGGGCGAGAAGATCGACCACGTCGACGGCATGGCGGTCGAGGAAGCCGAGCACCAGATGGCGACGCGCCTCTACCAGAACACCGCCAAGGTCCACTTCAACCAATATGAGCGCGCCAAGGACCCGTCCGGGCGGCGGCTGGTCTATGGCGGGGTGGTGATCTCGACGGCCAAGGCCCTGTCGTTCAACGGCCTCCAGAACGCCGGGCTCATCCTGGCCGTCAACGCCGGGCGCCACGTGAACCCCTACTTCGCGGGGGCCACCGTGTTCGCCTGGAGCGAGGTGCTGGACAAGGCCGACCTCGGCGCGGCCGGCGCGCTGCGCCTGCGGCTGGTGGCGACCAAGGACCGCCCCTGCGCCGATTTCCCGGACAAGGACGCGGCGGGAGCCTATCCTGCCGAGGTCATCCTCGACTTCGATTATTGGGCGGCCGTTCCGAAACGTGGCTGAAACCTTCACCCTCGACCCGGCCTTCGAAGCTGCTTCGGTGGCTTTGGGGCCGCTCGCGCTCTGCGAGGCGAGGTTGCAGCTCGACGCCCGCTGGCCCTGGATCGTGCTGGTCCCCCGTGCGCCGGGCGCCCGCGAGATCGAGGACCTGCACCCGGTCAACCGCGCGCGGCTGGTGGACGAGATCGTGCTGGCGGGCGAAGCCGTTCGCGCTATCGGGCCGGTGGAGAAGCTGAACGTCGGGGCGCTGGGCAACATCACGCCGCAGCTTCATGTCCACGTCGTCGGACGCCAGGTCGGCGACGCCGCCTGGCCTGGGCCGGTGTGGGGCGTCGGCGTCGCGCAGCCTTATGAGGATGTCGAGGCGGTGGTCGCCAAGGCGCGCCGGGCGCTGGGCTTCTAGCCGCGCCGCATGGTGACGGGCTGGGTGCTGCCGTCCTCCCACATCTCGCCGGTCCAGCTTCCGTCGACGGCGGGTTGCAGGGTCAGCACGGTCGGGTTGTCGGCGCTGCGGCGGCTGAAGCGCACCACGAGGCTGGCGGCGCCGCGCTCGAAGCCGGTGATCAGGCCGGTGGTCCCCAGCCCCTGCCGTTGCAGGCTGCGCCAGGCGCCCTCCAGCGAGGTGACGCTGTCGCCCGGATCGACCAGTTGCAGGCTGTAGAGCTTGGTCCCGTCGGCGCCCGCCACGGTCCAGCCGCCGTCGAGCTGGCCCTGCCGCCCCTGCGCCGTGGCGATGTTGGCCCGCATGCGCATGTCGTAGCCCAGCTCCTGCGGGGCCAGCGGGCCTTCGGGGGTCAGCCCGGCCTCGTTGATGTTCACCGGCCGGTCCAGCTTCGGCCGCGTGACGACCTGCGGCGGCAGCGGCGGCAGGGTCATGGGCTGGGGGGTAGGATGCTCCCCCCTTGGGGGAGCTGTCCCGAAGGGACTGAGGGGGCTTGCAGCCGAGACGCCGGGGGCTTCAGCCCCCTTCCCCGGCTGCGCCGGGACTTCCCCCCGTGGGGGAAGATCTGGTGTCGCCTCCTCCACGTCCGTCGCGTAGGCGTCCGGGTTGGCCAGCAGGTCGGCGATCGGGTCGGCGGGCGCGTCCTGGGCGCTCGCCGCGGCGGCGGCGAGGCTCAGGGCCAGGGCGAGCGCGCCGGGGCGGATCAAGCGGCGTCGGCCTCGGCGATGGCCGCCGCCACCGTCACTAGGCGCTCGGCCTGCGACAGGTGCAGCAGCTCGGCCATGCGGCCCTCGACGCGGATGGCGCCCTTGCCTGCGTTCTCCGGCAGGGCGAAGGCGGCGATGACGGCCCTGGACCACGCCACTTCCGCCTCGGACGGCGAGAAAACGCGGTTGCAGGTCTCGATCTGCTTGGGATGGATCAGGGTCTTGCCGTCGAAGCCGAAGTCGACGCCCTGCTCGCAGACGGCGGCAAGGCCCTCCTCGTTCTCGATGTCGTTGTAGACGCCGTCGAGGATGGACAGGCCGTAGGCGCGGGCGGCGGCCACCGACAGCGACAGCGGGCCGAAGAAGGGCGCGCGGTCGGCCGTCTGGCGGCAGCGCATCTCCTTGGCCAGGTCGTTGGTGCCCATGACCCAGCAGGTCATGCGCGAGGTCCTGGCCGCTCCGCCGATGGCGTCGAGCTGGAACATGGACCGGCAGGTCTCGATCATGGCCCACAGCTTCGTATGCGAAGGCGCCGAGGATATGGCGGCCTCGTAGGCGGCGACGTCGGCCGCGTCGTTCACCTTCGGCACGAGGATGGCGTCGGGACCGGCGGCGGCGGCGGCGGCCAGGTCGTCCTTGCCCCAGGGGGTGTCGAGGCCATTGGTGCGGATCACCACCTCGCGGCGGCCGAAACCCCCGGCCTTCACCGCCTCGACAGCCTGGGCGCGGGCGGTTTCCTTGGCCTCGGGGGCGACGGCGTCCTCCAGGTCGAGGATGACGGCGTCGGCGGGAAGGGTGCGGGCCTTCTCCAGGGCCTTGAGGTTGGAGGCGGGCATGTAGAGGGCGCTGCGCCGGGGCCGGGCCGTGTCGGTCATTGGTGTCGTCGCTCGTGTTGGTCGCTGTGGCGCCGCCTTCTTAGCCGCTAGGATCGGGCGATGGCCACCCGTTACGACGATGGCCCTTCCTTCTCCCGCCAGGGGAGAAGGATCAGAAACGGTGCTCGCGTTCCAGCCGGTAGCGGGAGCCCTCGGCGGTGCGGTGGCTGGAATAGAGGCCGAAGCGGTCCACGGCGAAGGGCGGGGACTTCAGCAGGTTGTGGCCCTGTATCCACGCCGCCACCCGCGCCGGGTCCGGGCGGCGCAGGTAGGCGAGGGTGACGTGGGGCCTGTAGGTCCGCGCCTCGGGTTTCAGCCCCGCGCGCCGGGCGGCGGCCTCGCTCGCCCTGGCCAGGCGGGTCAGGGCCGGGGTCTCCGCCACCCCGGCCCAGACGGCGCGGATGTCCGGCCCCTCGCCGAACGCGCCCACGCCTTCCAGCGTCACCGCGAAGGGATCGGCGGCGATCGTCGACAGCGCCGCGTCGAGATCGGCGGCCACGTCCTCGCGCACGTCGCCGAAGAACCGCAGCGTGACGTGCAGCGTCTCCAGCGGCCGCCACCGCGCGCCGGGCAGGCCCTGCTGGCGGCGCTGCAGCGGCTCGCCGATCTCCGGCGGGACGGCGATGGCGGCGAAGAGGCGGATCATCTCGTCAGGGGCAAGGGTCAGGGACAGGGGTTGGGCTGCGCCTCGTGCAACGCGTCGACCTCGCGGTCGAGTTCTTTCGTCCAGGGGAAGTCGAAGGCGTCGATGTCGGCCTCGAGCTGCTCCAGGCTCGTCGCGCCGATGATGGTGGCGGTGACGAAGTCGCGGGAGTCGCAGAACTTGATGGCCAGCTGCTCGGGCGTGATCCCCAGCCTGCGCGCCAGCTCGACATAGGACCGCTGGGCGGCCTCGGCGCCGGGGCCCTCGTAGCGCTGGCCCCGGTTGAACAGGGTCGAGCGCGCGCCCGGCGGCCGGGCGCCGTCCAGGTACTTGCCGGTCAGGTAGCCCTGGCCCAGCGGCGAATAGGCCAGCAGCCCGACCTGCTCGCGCAGGGCGATCTCGGCCAGCCCGAACTCGAACACCCGGTTGGCGAGGTTGTAGGCGTTCTGGATCGAGGCGATGCGCGGCAGCCCGCGCCGCTCGGCCGCCTCGACGAACCTCATCACGCCCCACGGCGTCTCGTTGGAGACGCCGACGTGGCGGATATTGCCCTTCCTCACCTGTGCTTGCAGGGCTTCGAGGATGGCCTCGAAGGTCTCGAACGCCTGGTCGTAGTCGCGCCAGGTCATGCCGCCGAACAGCCGCACCCCCCGGTCGGGCCAGTGGAGCTGGTAGAGGTCGATGTAGTCGGTGCGCAGGCGCTTCAGGGACTTGCCCACCGCCTCGTCGATCTGGGCGGCGGTCAGCCGCGTGCCTGCGCCGTCGTCGCGCAGCCAGCCCATCGGCGAGCGTCCGGCCACCTTGGTGGCGAGGACGACCTCGCCGCGGCGGCCGGTCTTTTCGAACCAGCTCCCGATGATCCGCTCGGTCGAACCCTGGGTGTCGGGCATCGGCGGGACGGAGTACATCTCCGAGGTGTCCCAGAAGTTCACGCCCCGCTCCAGGGCGAGGTCCATCTGGGCGTGGCCCTCCGCCTCGGTGTTCTGCTGGCCCCAGGTCATGGTGCCCAGGCAGCAGCGCGACACCTTCAGGCCGGTCCGGCCCAGTTCGGAATATTGCAAGTTCAGCCCCCTTGTCGGCCGGTTCAGCCCAGCGCCTTCTTCACCACCGGCGCCAGCCGCCGGGCGATGACCTGCACGCCCGCCGCATTGGGGTGGATGCCGTCCCGCTGGTTCAGGCTACGGATTCCCATGACCCCGTCCAGCAGGAAGGGATAGGCCGCCACCTTGTGGGCGCGCGCCAGGTCCGTGAAGACGGCGTTGAAGTCCCGCGCCCAGGCCCCGCCGACCTGCGGCGGGGCCCGCATCCCGGCCAGGACGACGGTGATCTTCCGCGCCTTCAGCCGCCGGATGATCGTGTCGAGGTTGTCGCGGGTGCGCTTCGGATCGACGCCTTGCAGCAGGTCGTTGCCGCCCAGCGCCACGATGCAGACGGCGGTGTCGGGCCGGACGCTGAAATCGAGGCGGGCCAGGCCCCCCGCCGTGGTGTCGCCCGAAACGCCCGCGCCCCGCACCCGCGCGTCGGCGCCCAGCCTCCTAAGCTCGGCTTCCAGCTTCAGCGGCAGGGCCTCGCGCGAGGGCAGGCCGTAGCCGGCGGTGATCGAATCGCCCAGCACCGTCACCACCTTGGGCGCGGCGAGGGCCGGCAGGGCGGGCAGGGCCGCGAGGACGCCGAGAAGAATTCGGCGGGTGATGCGGTCGTCAGGTGTGTTCGCCATCTCGTGCGCCTATGTAGGGCGTCCAAACGCTCAAACCACGACGAAAAGGCGCCCGATGTACGACGCGACGCCCGCCGCCCCGCCGCTTTCCCTGCACGGCGTGACCCTGACCCTGCCGTCCGCGGCCGGGCCGGTGGAAATCCTGCGGGGGGTCGACCTGACCGTGCGGGCGGGCGAGAGCGTGGCGGTGATCGGGCCGTCGGGCTCGGGCAAGTCGTCGCTGATCGCGGTGGCGGCGGGGCTGGAAAGCCCGACCTCGGGCCGCATCGACCTGTTCGGCCGCGACCTCGCGACCCTGAACGAGGACGGCCGGGCGCGGCTGCGGCGGGCCAAGGTGTCGCTGGTGTTCCAGGCCTTCCACCTGCTGCCCAACATGACGGCCGAGGAGAATGTCGCCGCCCCGCTGGAGATCGCGGGCGCGACCAACGCCTTCGAGGTGGCGCACATCTGGCTGAAGCGGGTCGGGCTGACCGGGCGCCTGACCCACTATCCCCACCAGCTTTCCGGCGGCGAGCAGCAGCGGGTGGCGCTGGCTCGGGCGCTGGCCATGCGCCCGCAGCTCCTGTTCGCCGACGAGCCGACCGGCAACCTCGATCACGCCAACGCCGAGGCGGTGGCCGACATGATGTTCAAGCTGGCGGCCAAGACCGGGGCGGCGCTGGTGCTCGTCACCCACGACGCGGCCCTGGCGGCGCGGGCCGACCGGCAGGTCCACATGGACGACGGCCGCTTCGTCGAGCCAGCCTGATGGTCCTGTCGCTGAAGTTCGCCGCCCGGGAACTGCGCTCGGGCGTGGCGGGATTCCGCATCTTCCTGGCCTGCCTGGCGCTGGGGGTGGCGGCCATCGCCGCCGCCGGGTCCACCGCCGAGGCCTTCCGCCAGGGGCTGGCGGCCGAGGCGCGGGAGATCCTCGGCGGCGACCTGCGCATCGCGGTCGACCAGCGGCGCTTCACGCGGCCCGAGCGGGCGGCGTTCGAGAAGATCGGCCCCACCGCCTTCACCATCGCCCTGCGCGCCATGGCCGAGGCGCCGGACGGCGAGCGGCGGATGGTCGAGCTGCGCGGCGTGTCCGGCCGGTATCCGCTGGCGGGCGAGGTGAAGCTGGAGGGCGCAGCCAGCCTGGAGGCCGTCTTCGAGGACAACGGCGCGGCCGTCGAGCAGGCCCTGCTCGACCGGCTGGGCGTGAAGGTGGGCCAGACCATCCGCGTCGGGGAGACGCCCTTCACCGTCCGCGCGGTGCTGGTCTCCGAGCCCGACCGGCTGGGGCGGGGCTTCGGCCTGGGCCCGCGCGTGCTGACCAGCATCGAGGCGGTCGAGCAGGGCGGCTTCCTCGATCCCACCCTGCCGCCGCCGGGCGAGGTGGCCCGCATCGCCATCGACGGCGAGGACGGCCCCAAGGCGGCAATGGCCAACCTGCGCCGCACCTTCCCCTCGTCCGGCTTCGAGATCCGCGACCGCAGCGAGGCGGCGGCGGGGCTGAAGCGGCTGATCGGCCAGCTCGAATACTTCCTCGGGTTCATCGGCCTGGCCTCGCTGGTGGCGGGGGGCCTCGGCGTGGCGGGGGCGGTCTCGGCCTATCTGGAGGCGCGCAAGCCCTCCATCGCGGTGCTCAAGGCGCTGGGGGCGGAAGGCGCGCTGATCCGCAACATCTATCTCGTACAGATCGCGATGCTGGCGGCGCTGGGCGTGGCCGCCGGGCTGCTGGTCGGCGCCGTGGCCCCGCTGGTCCTCGGCCAGATCGCGGGCAAGGATCTGCCGGTCCCGGCCCTGTTCGCCATCTATCCCATGCCGCTGCTGCGGGCGGGCCTTTTCGGGCTGCTGGCGGCGGCGGCCTTCTCGCTGGCCCCGCTGGCGAGGGCGCGGGCGACGCCGCCCGCCTCCCTGTTCCGCCGCGACCTTTCGGCGAGGCTGAAGTTCGGGCCGGAGATCGTGGGCGCGCTGCTCGCGGCCGCCGGCCTGGCGGTGCTGGCGGTCGCCACGGCGCCGACGCCGATGGCCGCCGCGATCATGATGGCCGGGGTGGCGGCGGCGTTCGTCCTGCTCTGGGGGCTCGGGCGCGGCGCGGCGATGCTGGCCGGGCGGGTGCGCTCGGCGACACGGGGCGCGGTGCGGATCGGGCTGGCCAACCTCGCCGGTCCCCGCTCGGCGGCGCGGACGGCGGCGCCCGCCATCGGGCTCGGGGTCGCGCTGCTGGCGGCGGTGGTGCTGATCCAGTCGAGCCTGCTGGCGCAGGTCGGCGAGGTGGCGCCCAAGACCGCCCCCGCCGTCGTCTTCACCGACATCCCCGGCGAAGAAGCGGCGGCCTTCGACGCCCAGGTGAGCGAGGCGTTCGGCGAGCCCCTGACCGCCGACAACTACCTGCGCGCGCCCTTCGCCACCGGCCGGATCATCCGCATCAAGGGCGAGCCGGTGGACGAGAAGAAGATCAAGCCGTCCGAGCGCTGGGCCTACGACAACGACATCGCCCTGTCGGCCATCGGCCCCCGCCCGCGCGAGCATGGGGTGGTCGAAGGCGCCTGGTGGCCCGCGAACTACGCCGGGCCGCCGCTGGTGGCCATGGAGGCGGACGCCGCGCGGGGCGGCGGGATCGCGGTCGGCGACGACATCACCCTCTCCGTCCTCGGCGTCGAGATCGACGCCAGGGTCGCCGCCCTGCGCGATGTCGACTGGGGCGCCTTCGGTCCCGCCTTCGCCCTGATCATCGACCCGAACGCCCTGGCGGGGGCGCCCCTGCGCCACGTCGCCATCGCCAAGGCCGACCGCGAGCAGGAGGCCCGCGTCACCCGCGCCCTCGGCGCCCGGTTCGCCGGGGTCAACGTCATCAGCGTGCGCGAGCAGCTCGAAGCGGCGACCGGCCTCTTCGACCGGCTGGCGCTGGCCGTGCGGGCCGCCGCCGCCGTCGCGGCGCTGGCGGGGCTGCTGGTGCTGGCCGGGGCCATCGCGGCGGGCGCGCGCTCGCGGGCCAAGGAGGCGGCGACCTTGAAGGTCCTCGGCGCCGCGCGGCCGCAGATCCTGATGGCCTACGCCGTCGAGTACGGCGCGGTCGGCCTGATCGCCGGCGTGGCGGGGGTGGCGCTGGGCTACGCCGCCGCCTGGCCGGTGGTGGTGCAGGTGTTCGAGGCCCGGTGGAGCGTCGACTGGGCCGGGGTCGCCGCTCTCGTCGGCGGCGCGGCCGGGCTGGCGGCCTTCGGCGGCCTGCTGGCGGCCGTGCAGGCGCTCTCGCGCAGGCCCGCGCCCGTGCTGCGCGCGGAGTAGTCTTGCGTCAGGCCGCCGCAGACCCGATATTTCCGCCTGTGCGCCCATCTGGCGGGCGCAGGAGAACACAAGGGCTTATTCGATGAGCGACTCCAACCGCGGCTACGCGCGCTCGGTCCCGCAGGCCGCAGACATGTCGGTGGACGCGGGACTGCGTTCCTTCATGCTCGGGGTCTACAACAAGGTGGGCCTGGGCCTCGTCCTGTCGGGCGTGCTGGCCTACATCACCTCGTCCGTCGCCCCCGTGCGCGATCTGCTGTTCCAGGTGACCCCGGACGGCCGCCTGGCCGGCTACACCATCCTGGGCTGGGTCGTGGCCTTCGCGCCGCTGGCCATCCTGCTGTTCGGCGGCTTCACGCGCAAAGAGCCCAACCCCCGCACCGCCGGGATCATGTACTGGACCATCGTGGCGCTGATCGGCGCCTCGCTGGGCACCATCTTCCTGCGCTACACGGGCGGGTCGATCGCCTCGACCTTCTTCGTCACGGCCTCGGCCTTCGGCGCGCTGAGCCTGTTCGGCTACACGACCAAGAAGGACATGAGCGGCTTCGGCAGCTTCCTGATCATGGGCGTGTTCGGCCTGATCATCGCCAGCATCGTCAACATCTTCCTGAAGTCGCCGGCGCTCTACTTCGCCGTCAACGCCCTGGGCGTGCTGATCTTCTCGGGCCTGATCGCCTACGACACCCAGCGCCTGAAGATGACCTACTACCAGCTCGGCGGGGACGAGGCCGCCATGGGCGTGGCCACCAACTACGGCGCCCTGAGCCTCTACCTGGACTTCATCAACCTGTTCCAGTTCCTGCTGTCGTTCCTGGGCAACCGCGAATAGCGGCGCCGGACAGCGAAACGAACGAAGCCCCGGAGGTCCGCCTCCGGGGCTTTTTCATTCGACGACCGTGAAGCGGCCCTTGTCGAAGACCTTCAGCACCTGGGCCAGTTCGTGGCCGCGCCTGAGGATGTGGCCGCCCTCGCCGACCACGGCCCAGGCGCCCTGGCGCCGCGCCAGCGCCGGGCGCTTCTCGATCCGGTAGAGGGGAGCGTCGGCGGTGCGGCGGAAGACGCTGAACACGGCGGCGTCGGCAAGGCCGTCCATGGCGTAGTCGCGCCATTCCCCCGCCGCCACCATCCGCCCGTAGAGGCGCAGGAGAAGCTCCAGCTCACGCCTTTCGAAGAAGACCGCGCCCGGCGCGGGATGAGCGTATGTCGGATCGAACGCCATGCCGGGCGGATGCTAGACCCAAATGCGTGCGGCTGGCGAGCGTTGCGGCAAAGCCACACCGTAACGAATATGAACGGCCCGTAATGTTGCGCCGTGAAAAGACCTTATTCCGAACAAGCGCGCGCCGGGTTGGGGGCCGAGATTGACGGTGTCGGCTGATCGGAACCGCGCTGGTCCCGGATCCTGAACAGCCCCCCCAGCCCCCCTGGATCGCGGGGTTTCGGTCGGCCGACACTTTCGAATCCCAATGTCGACCCGCGTGGCTCCCTCCCCTCCGCCGCGCGGGTCTTCTTTTATGCGGTCAGGGTTGCAGCAGGCCCACGATGCGCCCGCCCTTGGCCTGCTGGACGAGAAAGACGCTTTCCAGCCCCTCTTCCTCCGCCGCCGGGACGCGATAGGCCGAGGGCTTGCCCTTCCAGCTCCCCAGGTGGACGACCTCGCGCACCACGTTGCGGTGCTTGATGGTCTCGCCGCGGTTCTCGCCCTTCCTGACCTCGACCTCGACCTCGCGCGGGTCGTAGCGGATCAGCCAGACCTCGCCACCGCCCTTGGGGACGGGGCCGGAGCCGACGGCTAGGCGGCCGTTCTGCATCAGCAGCATGTCGGGGGGATTGCGCGCGGCGCGGGCGGCCTGGGCCAGCTTCTCCTCGACCTGCTCGGGCTTGCCGCCCGCCGCCTGCCAGCGCCCGTCTATCACGACCTGAGGGGTGTAGACCTCGCCCAGCCCCAGCCGCCGGACGTAGGCCTGCTGGCGTTCGGCGAAACCGGGCCGGGCGAAGGTGTCGGGCCAGCCGAGGTAGTCCCAGTAGTCGACTGCGAAGGTCAGGGCCAGCACGCCCGGCCGGTCGGCCAGCTCGCCCACGAAGGCGTTGGCGCGGCCGCAGGCCTGGCATCCCTGCGCCGTATAGAGTTCGACCACCGTGGGAGGCTTGGCCGCCGCCGCTGGGGACGCCGCCGCCGCCAGGGCCAGCAGGATGAAAGAAAAGGCCGCCTTCCGCATCGCAGCGCACTTAAGCGAAGTTACGCGCCATCCGCGCCTCACGAGGCCGTGAGCGCCGATGGCGCGCATCATCAGCCCGCCGTCCGGGCGAGGTTGCGCAGGACGTAGTTCAGGACGCCGCCGTTCCTGAAGTACTCAAGCTCGGTCGGCGTATCGATGCGGCAGCGGACCGGGAAGCGGGCGATGCGGCCGTCCGACGGGCGGTACAGCTCGACGATGAGCTGCTTGCGCGGCGCGAGGTCCTGGAGGCCCCGGATCGAGACGATCTCCTCGCCCGTCAGGCCCAGCTTCAGCCAGCCCTCGGAGATGAACTGCAGCGGCAGCACGCCCATGCCGACGAGGTTGGAGCGGTGGATGCGCTCGAAGCTCTCGGCGATGACCGCCCGCACGCCCAGCAGCTTGGCGCCCTTGGCCGCCCAGTCGCGGGACGAGCCGGTGCCGTACTCCTTGCCCGCGAACACCACGCAGGGGCGTCCTTCCGCCTGGTAGCGCATGGCCGCGTCGTAGATCGGCATGGTCTCGGCGGTGGGGAAGTGCTTGGTCACGCCGCCTTCGATCTCGGACGTGATCTTGTTGCGGATGCGGATGTTGGCGAAGGTGCCCCGCATCATCACTTCGTGGTTGCCCCGGCGCGCGCCGTAGCTGTTGAAGTCCAGCGGCTCGACGCCGTGCTGCACGAGGTACTGGCCGGCCGGGCTGGACGCCTTGATCGAGCCGGCCGGGCTGATGTGGTCGGTGGTGATGGAATCGCCGAACACGCCGAGGACACGGGCCTCGATGATGTCGTGGACCGCCGCCGGCTCCATGCCCATGCCCTCGAAGTAGGGCGGGTTCTGGACGTAGGTGGACGAGCCTTCCCAGGCATAGGTCTGGCCGCCGCCGGTCTTGATCGACTGCCAGTTCTTGTCGCCCTTGAAGACGTCGCCGTAGCGCTTGGCGAACATCTCGGCGGTGACGGCCTTGCGCTGCAGGGCGGCGATGTCGGCGCCGGTCGGCCAGATGTCCTTCAGGAACACCGGCTTGCCGCCCTTGCCCAGGCCCAGCGGCTCGTTGACGAGGTCGATCTTCATCGAACCGGCCAGGGCGTAGGCCACCACCAGCGGCGGCGAGGCCAGGTAGTTGGCCCGCACGTCGGGGTTCACCCGGCCCTCGAAGTTGCGGTTGCCCGACAGGACCGAGACGGCCACCAGGTCGTTGTCCTGCACGGACTTGGAGATGTTCTCCGGCAGCGGGCCGGAGTTGCCGATGCAGGTCGTGCAGCCGTAGCCGACGAGGTTGAAGCCCAGCGTGTCCAGGTGCTTGGTCAGCCCGGCCTTGGCCAGGTAGTCGGTGACCACCTGCGAGCCGGGGGCCAGCGAGGTCTTCACCCACGGCTTGACCTTCAGACCCTTGGCGACCGCGTTCTTGGCCAGCAGGCCCGCGGCGATCAGCACGCTGGGGTTGGAGGTGTTGGTGCAGGAGGTGATGGCGGCGATGACCACGTCGCCGTTGCCGATGTCGAAGTCCTCGCCCTCGACCGGGAAGCGCGCGTCGGCGCCGTCCTTCTTGCCGAACTCGCTGCCGAGCTGCTCGGCGAAGGCCGGGGCGGCGTCGGACAGCAGCACGCGGTCCTGCGGGCGCTTCGGCCCCGCCAGCGACGGCAGGACGGTGGAGAGGTCCAGCTCCAGCACGTCCGTGAACACCGGCTCGGGCGTCTCGGCGTCGAACCACAGGCCCTGTTCCTTGGCGTAGGCCTCGACCAGCGCCAGCCGGGCCGGGTCGCGGCCCGTGGCGCGCAGGTACTCGACCGTGGCGGCCGAGACGGGGAAGAAGCCGCAGGTGGCGCCCGAGTACGGCGCCACCTGCGGCTTCTTCCCCGTCTCGGGCGCCATGTTGGCGATGGTCGCCTGGTCCTCGATGGTCAGGTCGAGGAGGCCGGGGCCGAAATACTCGACGAACTTGCCGACCACGCCCTTCTTGCGGAGCATCTGGGTTACGGTCAGCACGAGGTCGGTGGCGGTGGCGCCCTCCGGCAGCTTGCCCAGCAGGCGGAAGCCGATGACCTCGGGGATCAGCATCGGGATGGCCTGGCCCAGCATGGCGGCCTCGGCCTCGATGCCGCCGACGCCCCAGCCCAGGACGGACAGGCCGTTGACCATCGTCGTGTGGCTGTCGGTGCCGACCACGGTGTCGGGATAGGCGAGGTCCTCGTTGGTCCAGACGGTCTGGGCCAGGTATTCCAGGTTCACCTGGTGGCAGATGCCGGTGCCGGGCGGCACGACGCGGAAGTTGTTGAAGGCCGAAGAGCCCCAGCGCAGGAAGCGGTAGCGCTCGATGTTGCGCTCGTATTCCTTGTCGACGTTCTCGTCGTAGGACCTGGCGGTGCCGAAGTGGTCGACCATCACCGAGTGGTCGATGACGAGGTCGACGGGGACCAGCGGGTTGATCTTCTGCGGGTCGGCGCCGAGCTTGGCCATCGCGTCGCGCATGGCGGCGAGGTCGACGACGGCCGGAACGCCGGTGAAGTCCTGCATCAGCACGCGGGCCGGGCGGAAGCTGATCTCGTGCTCGACGGCGCCCTTGTTCTCGACCCAGGCGGCGACGGCGCGCAGGTCGGCCTCGCGGGTGTCCTGGCCGTCCTCGTTGCGCAGCAGGTTCTCCAGAAGCACCTTCATGGAGACCGGCAGGCGCGAGATGCCCGAAAGACCGGCTTCCTCAGCGGCGCGGAGGCTGTAGTAGTCGTATGACGACTTGCCCGCCTTCAGGGTGCGGCGGGTCTTGAGGCTGTCTATCGACGCCATATCGGGGGAATCCTTTCCTGTCCTCGGCCGTCCACAAACCGCTCCCGGGACCGCGCGCTTGTCGGAAAGGACACACAGCGTCCTCGCCAGCGCCGCGTACGCCCCTGAACTTCAGGAGGGGGACAGCCGCGCGCTTCATAAAGCGAGCCGGGCTCGGCGTCCATGCATTGGCCCTTTCTCCTCCCCCGCAAGGCGGTGGAGGGGGCGGATGCCGCCCGCGGAGCCAGGTCTCGCCCCCTCCACCATGCTGCGCATGGTCCCCCTCCTCCATTGCATGGGGGAGGAGATGATCGCTTCGGTCCATATCGAGGGGCTGGCGATCCGGCGCGGGGAGCGGCTGCTGTTCTCCGGGCTGGACGTCGGGGTGGCGGCGGGAGAGGCCGTGGCGCTGACTGGCCGCAACGGAGCGGGCAAGACCAGCCTGCTGCGCGCCGTCGCGGGACTGCTGCGGCCCGAGGCGGGGCGGGTTCGGATCGAGGGCGACGAGGACGACCTGCACCTGATCGGCCACCTCGACGGGCTGAAGCCCGGCCGCACCGCCTGGGAGGAGCTGCGGTTCCAGGCCCTGTGGACCGGCGGGAGCGAGGACGGCGCCCGCGCGGCGGCCGAAGCCTTCGACCTGACCCGGCTGCTGGGCCTGGAGGTGCGGCGGCTGTCGGCGGGGCAGAGGCGGCGCCTCGCCCTGGCCCGGCTGAGCGCCAGTCCCCGGACCCTGTGGCTGCTCGACGAGCCGATGGCCCCGCTGGACGCCGTCCACCGCGCCCGCTTTGGCGAGGCGATGGCCGCGCATATGAAGGAGGGCGGCATCGTCATGGCCGCCGTCCACGATCCGCTGCCTGTCCCCGCCCGCCAGGCGGAGGTGGGCGCATGAGGGCGCTGGCGGTGCTGTTCCGGCGGGAGCTGTCGCTGGCCTGGGGCCGGGGCGGCGGGCCGCTGCTGGCGCTGGCTTTCTACGCCTGCGTCGTCACCCTGCTGCCGCTGGCGGCGGGGCCGGAGCCGGAGAGGCTGGCCTTGCTGGCGCCCGGCGTGGCGTGGCTGGCGCTGGCGCTTTCGGCGCTGCTGTCGCTGGAGCGGCTGTTCGAGCGCGACTTCGAGGACGGGGCGCTGGACCTGCTGGCCCTCGGCCCCGCGCCGCTGGAGGCGGTGGCGGCGGTCAAGTGCCTGGCCCAATGGCTGGCGGCGGGGGCGCCGCTGGCGCTGGCCTCGCCGGTCGCGGCCATCGCGCTGGGCGCCTCGCCTCAGGTGGCCCCCCTGCTGCTGGCGGTGTCGCTGGCGGGGAGCCTGGCCTTCGCCTTCGTCGGCGGGATGGGCGCGGCGCTGGCCATCGGCTCGCGGCGCGGGGGGATGCTGATCGCGGTGATCGTGCTGCCGCTGTTCGCGCCGCCGGTGATCTTCGGCGGCGGAGCGCTGTCCGGCGGCGGAGGCGGGCTGGCCCTGCTGTGCGCCTGGGCGGCGGCGGCCGTGGCCTTGTCCCCCGTCGTCATGGCTGCGGCCTGCCGCAACGCACTGGACTGAAACAAGCCTGAAACATCCGTGCAAACCTGGGCTTGCAGTGTGCAGGCCGGGGACGAACACGGAGACTGACACCATGAAACGCTTCGCCCGCACGGCGCTGATCGCCGGCGCCGCCCTTTCCATGACGGCCGGCGCCGCCGCCTACGCCCAACCCGGCGGCCAGCAGGGCGCGCCGCCCGCCGCCACCGCCGACAAGGCCAAGCCCGGCCCCGGCATGGGCTGGAAACGCCAACACCGCGACCCGGCCGCCCGCGCCCAGCACCTGCGCGATGTCCTCCAGCTTCGCAGCGACCAGGAACCGGCCCTGCAAGCCTACCTCTCCTCGATGAAGCCGCCGGAAGGCGCCCGCGAGAGGATGCGCGGCGAGCGCGGCGAACGCGCCGACCTCACCACGCCCCAGCGCCTGGACCGTCAGGCCGCCCGCATGGCCGAGCGTCAGGCCGCCTTCGCCCGCCGGGCGGACGCGACCAAACGCTTCTACGCCGCCCTGTCGCCCACCCAGCAGAAGGCCTTCGACGCCATGCACAAGGACACGCGCGGCAAGATGGGCCGCCGGGGCGGCGGCTTCCGCGGCCACGGCTAAAGGCCTCGCGGCGCTTGCCCGCCGCGAGCCACCGGCCTAGAGCGGGACCATGTTCGCCTTCCTGGCAAACCCGGACCGCTTCATGGCCTTCTCGCGGTGGGCCGCGCCGCTGATCGGCGCGGCGGCGGCCGTGCTGCTGGCCGCCGGGCTGTGGCTCGGTTTCTCGGCGCCGGAGGACTACCAGCAGGCGGACACGGTGCGGATCATGTTCGTGCACGTGCCCGCCGCCTGGCTGGCGATGTTCGCCTACGTCTGCCTGGCGGTCGCCAGCTTCCTCGCCCTGGTCTTCCGCCACGCGCTGGCCGACGCCGCCGCCAAGAGCGCCGCCCCGCTGGGCGCGGCCTTCACGGCGCTCGCCCTGATCACCGGCTCGCTGTGGGGCCGGCCGATGTGGGGGACGTGGTGGGTGTGGGACGCGCGCCTGACCTCGGTGCTGGTCCTCTTCCTATTCTACCTCGGCTACATGGCCCTGCGCGCGGCCATCGACGACGAGGCCAAGGGCGGCCGCGCCGCCGCCATCCTGGCGCTGGTCGGAATCGTCAACCTGCCGATCATCCACTTCTCGGTGGAGTGGTGGAACAGCCTGCACCAGGGCTCGTCCACCTTCCGCGCCGACGACGGCGACCGGCTGCCCGCCGTCTACCTCCTACCGCTCGCCCTGATGGGGCTGGGCTACATGGCGGCCTTCGGGTCGCTGTGGCTGGTCCGCATCCGGGCCGAGGTCTGGCGGCGGCGGGCCACGGCGCTCGCCCTGCGCGCGGCGGGAGCCTGAGATGCCCGACCTCGACGCCGGGAAGTACGCCGCCTACGTCTGGCCCGCGATGGGCGCGACGGCCCTGGTCTTCGCCTGGATGATCACCGACAGCCTGGCCCGCGCCCGCCGCTGGCGGCGCGAAGCGGAGCGGCTGGGCGGCGGATGAGGCGCTGGCTCGCCGCCCTTCCCCTCGTGGCGCTGGCGCTGCTGGCCGTGCTGTTCGCGGGCTATGCCCTCAAGCGCAATCCCCAGGTCCAGCCCCAGGCGCTGGTGGGGCAGCCGATGCCGGACGTGCGCCTGCCGTCGCTGGAGACCGGCGCACTCCAGCCCATCCCGGTCGAGGGCCCGACCCTCGTCAACTTCTTCGCCTCCTGGTGCGCCCCGTGCGAGGTCGAGCATCCGGTGCTGGTCGCCTTGAAGGCCGACGGCGTGCGCATCGTCGGGATCGCCTACAAGGACGCCCCCGACAACAGCCGCGCCTTCCTGACCCGGCTGGGCGATCCGTTCGCCGCCCGGCTGGTGGACCGCGACGGGCGGGCGGGGGTGGAGTTCGGGGTGACGGGCGTGCCGGAAACCTATCTCGTCGGGCCGGACGGCGTGATCCTCGCCAAGCACACCGGCCCGCTGACGGCGCAGGACGCGAAAGCGCTGTTAACCCGCCGTTGACGGGGTTACGGCAATACCTCGTTAACCACGTTTTCGAGGCCCGCCGTGACCGCCGTCCGCCCGCCGATCTGGCCCCAGGTCCAGCCGACCCAGACCCCGGCCCGCAACGCCGCCCAGCGCGCTTTCTTCGAAGCGGCGCTGGGGAAGGCGGCCGAAACCGCCACCCAGCCGATCCGCAGCGAACCCCTGCGCCAGGCCCAGCCCGACGCCGCGCCGCAGAAGATCCTGCGGCCGGGGTCGCTGCTGGATATCAAGGTCTGACGGACCCCTTCAGAACCCCGCGTCCGGCGGCTCCGGCGTCTGGGCCTGCTTCATGTGCTTCATCAGGAACGGCGCCTGGGTGAGCGAGAAGATCAGGGCGGCCGGCAGCAGGGCGATGCGGAACGCCACCCACGCATCGTCCGGCTGGGTGCGCCAGACGAACTCGTTGGCCGCCGCCACCGCCACGAAATAGAAGCCGTAGCGGATGGTCAGGGTGCGCCAGGCGGCGTCCGGCAGGGTGAGGCTCTCGCCCAGCAACAGCTTCAACGGGTTCTTGCGCAGGGCCACGCCGCCGAGCAGGGCGACGGCGAAGATCATGTTCACGATCGAGACCTTCAGCTTCACGAAGCTGGGGTCGTTGAGGAACAGGGTCAGCCCCCCGAACACCAGCGCGAACACCCCCGCGATCAGCGGCAGGGGCGCCACGCGCCGCTCGACGACGAAGCCCAGCACGAGGGCGACCACCGAGGCCGCGACCAGCACCGCCGTCGCCAGCATGAAGTCGCGCGTGGTGAAGAACACCGCCGCGAAGGCGACCGGCGCGCCATAGTCCACGGCGATGCGCACCCAGCGGGCGTTCGGGGAAGCCGTCGTCATGCCTGAAGTCCCACCAGCGATCTGGAGAATGCCCGCGCGTCGAAGGGCTGGAGGTCGTCGATGCCCTCGCCGACGCCGATCAGCTTGATCGGGCTGTCGGAGGCCTGGGCGACCGGCACCAGCACCCCGCCGCGCGCCGTGCCGTCCAGCTTGGTCATCACGATGCCCGAGACGCCGACCTGATTGCCGAAGATCTTCTCCTGCGCCAGGGCGTTGCGGCCGACGGTGGCGTCGAGGACCAGCAGCGTCTCGTGCGGGGCGTCCGGGTCGACCTTCTTGATCACCCGGATGACCTTGAGAAGCTCGTTCATCAGGTCCTGCTTGTTCTGCAGCCGCCCGGCGGTGTCGATCAGCACGACGTCGAAGGCCTCCGCCCGCGCCTTCTCCACCGCCTCGAAGGCCAGCGCCGCCGAGTCCGAGCCCGTCGGCCGCGACAGGAATTCGGCCCCCGCGCGGTCGGCCCAGACCTTGAGCTGCTCGACGGCGGCGGCCCGGAAGGTGTCGCCCGCCGCGATCAGCACCTTGGCCCCCCGGCCGCGCAGGTCGGCGGCGATCTTGCCGAGGGTTGTGGTCTTGCCCGAGCCGTTCACCCCGATGAACAGCACGACATAGGGCCTGGCCCCCGACAGCGGGTCGAACACGCCCTGGCGCGGGACCAGCTCGCGGGCCACGGCCTCGGCCAGGGCCTCCTTGACCTCTTCCTCGGTCGACTCCCTGCCGAAGCGGGCCTCGGCGAAGCTCTGCGTGATGCGCGCGGCGGCGGCCGGGCCGAGGTCCGCCTCGATCAGCATCTCCTCGAGCGCGTCGAGCTGTTCCTGGTCGAGCGGCTTCCTGGTGAAGACCGACGTGACCTGATCGGTCATCTGCCGCGACGAGCGCGACAGGCCGTCGGTCAACCGCTGGAACCAGCCCTTCTTCTGTTCTGCCATGGCGGGTGTTTAGCGGGCCTTCCAGTCCGCGTCAGCCGTGACGTGCGCGAGCGCTCCCGTCAGGCGCTTGCCGTCGTGGCCGGTGATCCGCATCGTCGCCAGTTCGCCGGCCGGCGCGGCGCCCGTAAAGGCGATCTCGGTGAAGTCCTCGGCCCGCGCGAGCCCGTCCTTCTCGACCAGCGCCAGAAGGGTGCGGCCGACCTGGGCGCCCAGGTGGCGGACCAGCGCCGCCTCGCCCGCCTCGCGCAGGCGCCGGGCGCGGTCCTTGACGACGGGGCGGGGAAGCTGGGGCATCCGGGCGGCGGGCGTGCCGGGGCGCGGGCTGAACGGGAAGACGTGCAGGAAGGCGAGGCCCGTCTCCTCGACGAGGCGGACGGTGTTGGCGAACGCCTCCTCCGTCTCGGTGGGGAAACCGGCGATCAGGTCGGCGCCGAAGGCCACGTCCGGCCGCACGGCCCGCACCTCGGCCGCCAGCTTGAGCGCGTCGGCCCGCAGGTGGCGGCGCTTCATCCGCTTCAGGATCAGGTCGTCGCCGTGCTGGAGCGACAGGTGCAGGTAGGGCGCCAGCCGCTTCTCCTGCGCCAGGCACCGCATCAGGTCCGGGTCGATCTCGGCCGCGTCGATGGACGACAGCCGCAGGCGCGGCAGCTCGGGAACCAGCCTCAGGATGCGCGAGACGAGCTGGCCCAGGGTCGGCTGGCCCGGCAGGTCCGCGCCCCAGCTCGTCAGGTCCACGCCCGTCAGCACCACCTCGCGGTAGCCTTCGGCGGTCAGCCTGCGGACCTGCTCGACCACCTCGCCCGCCGGGGCCGAGCGCGAGTTGCCGCGCCCGTAGGGGATGACGCAGAAGGTGCAGCGGTGGTCGCAGCCGTTCTGGACCTCGACGAAGGCCCGCGCCCGGTCCTTCAGCCCGTCCACGAGGTGCCCGGCGGTCTCGCGCACGCTCATGATGTCGCCGACCCGCACCCGGCCGGGCTCGGACAGGGCGCCGGGCGCGGCCTTCTCGGCGTTGCCGAGCACGAGGTCCACCTCCGGCATGGCGGCGAAGGCGGCGGGGTCGATCTGGGCCGCGCAGCCGGTGACGATCAGCCGGGCGCCGGGCTTCTCCCGCCGCGCCTTGCGGATCGCCTGCCGCGCCTGCCGCACGGCCTCGCCCGTGACGGCGCAGGTGTTGAAGACGACGGCGTTCGTCACCCCGTCCTCGGCCGCGCGGGCGCGGATGGCCTCGGACTCGTAGGCGTTCAGGCGGCAGCCGAAGGTGACCACCTCCACGTCGTCATCCCGGCCGGAGCGAAGCGGAGAGCCGGGACCCAGGGCCGTGGGCGCCGGCCCCTGGGTCCCGGCTCGATCCTGCGGATCGTCCGGGATGACGGGTGTAATGGCGTTCACGGCAACCGCCCGGTGAACTCGACCTCGACGGGGCCGGTCATGATCACGTGGTTGTCGGCCTCGCGCCACTCGATCTCCAACTCGCCGCCGTCGAGTTCGAGCGTCGCCCTGCGGCCGGTCAGCCCGCGGCGGGCCGCCGCGACCAGGGCCGCGCAGGCGCCGGTGCCGCAGGCCTTCGTCAGGCCCGCGCCGCGTTCCCACACCTTCAGGCGGATGCGGTCGGGGGCCTTCACTTGCGCGAACCCGACATTGACGCCCTCGGGGAACAGGGGGTGGCGCTCGATCAGCGAGCCCGCGCCGCGCACGGGGGCCGTCTCGGCGTCCGGCACGAAGAAGACGACGTGCGGGTTGCCCATGCTGACCGCGCCCGGCGTGTGCAGGTCGGGATTGTCGATGGGGCCGACCTGAAGCTCGATGCCGCGGGTGTCCATCTCCTCGGCCAGGGGGATCTGGTCCCAGGAAAGGCGCGGCTCGCCCATGTCGACGGCGATGCGCTCGCCCACGCGGCGGGCGTGCAGCAGCCCGGCCACCGTCTCGATGGTCGCCTCGTCGCGGCCCGACGCCTGCATCAGCAGCCAGCCGACGCAGCGGGTGGCGTTGCCGCAGGCGTCGACCTCCCCGCCGTCGGCGTTCCAGATGCGCATGAAGGCGTCCGCCCGCTCCGAGGGCTCGACGCCGATGAGCTGGTCGCAACCTACGCCCGACGCGCGGTCGGCGATGGCGCGCGCCTTCTCCGGTCCCGGACGGAACGGAGCCTCGAGGGCCTCGACGACGACGAAATCGTTGCCGAGCCCGTTCATCTTCAGGAACGGACGGTTCATGACCGGGCGTATATAGGGGAAAACTCGGGCCAGAGGGAGCCGATGGCGGCGCACGAAGGATTGCGGATCAGGGCGCGGCTGCGGGCGCTGTACCACGGCTCCTCCCCGGCGGCCGTGAAGTTCCGGCTGGCGGTCATCGCCATCGACTTCTCCATCATCGGCTTCTTCATCGCCGCTCCCCTGCTGCGCGACCACGGTTTCGCCTTCTACGCGCTGGACGGGCTGGTGGCGGCGGTGCTGACCGTGGACCTGCTGGCGCGGGCGGCGGCGCAGACCGACATCAAGGACTGGCTGAGACGTCCCCTGGTTTGGGTGGATATCTTCATCCTGGCGACCCTGCTGTTCCCGGCCTGGCTGTTCAACTTCGGCTTCCTGCGGGTGCTGCGGCTGTGGACGCTGCTCAACAGCGAGTTCTTCTGGCGCACGGTCGGGCGGCGCTACGACGACACGCGGGTCGAGGAGATCACCAAGGCGGGGGCGGCGCTCGTCACCTTCGTCTTCGTCATCACCGGGTTCGTCTACTCGACCTTCATGGGGCGCTACGAGGGCATCGGCGGCTGGGTGGACGCGCTCTACTTCACCGTCACCAGCCTGACGACCACCGGCTACGGCGACATCATCCTGCCGGGGGTGTGGGGGCGGCTGCTGTCCATCGTGGTGATGCTGGGCGGGGTGTCGCTGTTCATCCGCCTGATCCAGTCGCTGCTGCGGCCGCACAAGGTCCTGCATCCCTGCCCGAGCTGCGGCCTGCAGCGGCACGACACGGACGCGGTCCACTGCAAGGCGTGCGGCGATACGCTGAAGATCCCGAACGAGGGTTAGGCTTCCCGGATCGTCTCGGCCAGCAGCCGTCCCTCGCGTCCCCGGCTCGATCCCGCGCGCCAGCAGACGACGATCTCTCGGGTCGGGTGGTCGGCGTCCAGCGGGCGGACGGTGACGGCGACGTGGTCGGTCAGGCCGGACTCCACGGCCATGGCGGGCAGGAAGGAGACGCCCAGCCCCGAGCCCACCATCTGCACCAGGGTCGGCAGGGAGGTGGCGGCGAAGCCCTCCTCGGCCGGTTTCGGCGGGGCGAGGCCGCAGGCGGCCAGGGCGTGCTCGCGCAGGCAGTGGCCGTCCTCCAGCAGGATCAGCTCGTCCGCCTCCAGCGCCTCGGGCCGCACCCGCTTCTGCGCCGTCAGCGGGTGGTTGGCGGGCACCGCGGCCAGCAGCTCGTCCTCCTCGACGTGCGCCCAGTCGAGGCCCGCCATGTCGTACGGCAGGGCGATCAGGGCCGCGTCCAGCGCTCCGGCCCGCAACGAGGCGATCAGGCGATGGGTCAGGTCCTCGCGCAGGAAGAGGCGCAGCTTCGGGAACCGCGCCCGGATGGCGGGCAGGGCCTTGGGCAGCAGGAAGGGGGCGATGGTCGGGATGACGCCCAGCCGGAAGCGCCCGGTCAGCGGCTGGCCCGCCGCCTGGGCCGCCTGCACCAGGTCCTCGGCCTCGCGCAGGATGGTGCGGGCGCGGGCCACCGCCTCCTCGCCCGCCGCCGTCAGGATCAGGCCGGAGCGGGCGCGGTCCACCAGCGGGGCGCCGAGCGTCTTCTCCAGCTCCTGCAATCCGGCCGAAAGGGTCGGCTGGGTCACGTGGGCCGCCTCCGCGGCCGCCCTGAACGAGCCGTGTTCGGCGAGGAGCTGGAGGTACTGGAGCTGGCGCAGGGTGGGGAGCATGTCATCATGATAGAGTTTATCTATCGAAAATCCAGAAACAATCGATTGGACCTTCCAGGTTCCCCGTCCTATCTGTCTGTTCGCGGCCGGGGCGACCTGGCCTTCAGATTTTTCCCAAGGAGACGACGATGCTGGGTGTTGGCGAGAAGCTGCCGGACTTCAAGGTCATGGGCGTGAAGCCCAAGTTCATGCGCCACGAGGAAAACGGCGAGAGCGCTTTCGAGGCGGTCACGCAGGACAGCTTCCCCGGCAAGTGGAAGGTCATCTTCTTCTACCCGAAGGACTTCACCTTCGTCTGCCCGACGGAGATCGCCGAGTTCGCCCGCCTGAACCCGCAGTTCGAGGAGCGCGACACCGTCGTCCTCGGCGGCTCGACCGACAACGAGCACTCCAAGCTCGGCTGGCGCCGCGAGCACCCCGACCTGGCCAACCTGCCGATCTGGAACTTCGCGGACAATTCCGGGAAGCTCGCCCGCGCCCTCGGCGTGCTCGACGAAGAGGAAGGCGTGGCCCTGCGCGCCACCTTCGTGGTTGACCCGCACAACACTGTGCAGCACGTGTATGTGACGAACCTCAACGTCGGCCGCGCCCCGGCCGACACCCTCCGGGTCCTCGACGCCCTGCAGACCGACGAGCTCTGCCCGTGCAACCGCGCGGTGGGCGGCGACACCCTCTAAAGGATTGCGTGGCGGCCGCTCCCCCCAGGGGCCGCCACGCAAGTCCGGGACGACCCCGCGTCTGCTCTCCCCCCAATTTGGCGGGCGCGGGGTCTCCCGGACGACCTCTCTTCCCCTGACACCCTGAAGGAGCCCCCATGTCGCTGGACACCCTGCGCGAGTCGATTCCCGCCTACGCCAAGGACATCAGCCTGAACCTCTCCTCCCTGGCGGGCGAGAGCGTGCTGAACGACCAGCAGAAGTGGGGCTGTTTCGTCGCCTCCGCCCACGCGGTGGGCGCGCCCGCCGTGGTCAAGGCGGTCGAAGCCTCCGCCGAGGCGGCCGGGCTGTCCCCCGAGGCGAAGGACGCGGCCAAGGCCGCCGCCGCCATCATGGGCATGAACAACGTCTACTACCGGGCGCTGCACCTGCTGAAGAACCAGGAGTACCGCACGCTTCCGGCCCGCCTGCGGATGAACGTCATCGCCAATCCGGGCGTGGACAAGATCGACTTCGAGCTGTGGTGCGCCGCCGTCTCGGCCATCAACGGCTGCGGCATGTGCCTGGACGCCCACGAGGAAGAGTTGAAGAAGCGCGGCGTGCCCAACACCCAGATTCAGGCCGCGCTGCGCATCGCCGCCGTGGTCAACGCCGCCAGCCGCGTGGTCGCGGGCGAAGCGGCCTCGGCCTAAACCGCTTCGAACCGCAGCGGCTCGCCCCAGAAGGCGGCGACCAGGCCGTTCTGCCCGCCGGGCGTTCCAGTGGTCAGGAAGCGGCGGGTTCCGCCGCTTCCGGTGTCGAACGCCGGGTGGCGGGCGAAGTAGCGTTCCAGCGCGTCCGCCGTCGCGTCCGGCTGGTGGATCAGCGGCGTGCCCGGCGGCAGGGCGGCGCGGAACAGGTCGGCCGCCAGCTCGTAGTGGGTGCAGCCCAGGATGGCGCGGTCGGGATTGCGGCCGATACGGGTGCGCAGGGCGGCGACGTGGCCCTCGATCTCCCGCGCCAGTTCGCCCTCGGCGGCGCCGTCCTCGATCATCCGCGCCAGGTTCGGGCAGGGCTCGGAGAACACCGCCACGTCCTGGCGGCGCTTGTCGATCTCGATCTCATAGACCCGCGAGCGGGCGGTGCCGGGGGTGGAGAAGACGCCCAGCACGTCGAGCTGCTCGACCTTGTCGCCGCGCCGCTCGGCCTCGTGCTCCCAGGGAACCCCGGTGGCCGCCTCGATGGTCGGCACGATGATGCCCAGTACGTTCAGCGGCCGTCCCGCCGCCTTGCGGTATCCCGGCAGCCAGGTCTGCTGAAGGCGGCGCAGCGCGATGGCGGCGGCGGTGTTGCAGGCCAGGACCACCACGGACGCCCCCGCCTCGAACAGCCGCTCGCAGCCCGCCCGCGTCAGGTCGACGATCTCCTCGCCGCCGCGCCCGCCGTAGGGGGCGCTGGCCTGGTCGGCGAGGTAGACGAAGTCGGCGTCCGGCAGGCGCCGGGTGAGCGCGCGGTGGATGGTGAGCCCGCCCACCCCTGAATCGAAGACGCCGATGGCCATGCCTTCGGCTTTAGCGCCGTGGCGACCGTCCGTCCACGCGATGGCTCTCAGTCGCGGCCCGCGACCAGCCGGGCGTTGGCCGTCATCCGGGGCGTCAGCTCGTTTATGAGGCTCAGCAGGCTGGCCTTGCGGGTCATCAGCGCCCGCATTTCGGTGTCGGAGGCTTCGAGGTCGCCGCTCTTGCTCAAGGCCTTACGCCGGGCCCGCACGTCGCGGTCCAGCTCGGACGCCGCGCGGGTGATGACCTGATGCAGGATCATGACCGACACCTCGTCGAACGAGAGCTTCTGGCGGTGGGCCAGCCGGTCCAGGTCGTCGCTCATGAAGGTCAGCATGGCCAGCTCCAGCGCGCCCAGGTCGGTCGGGTTCGCCGCCTGCCTCGCCGCCTCGTCCCTGATCCATTTGGAATCCCGCGTCGGCAGGTCGGCCAGCGGGTTCGGCAGGGTCCCCTGGATCGGCTTCGACTTCACAAGGACGGCGGGCTGCGCGGCCGCCGGCGACGCAGCGGCCATCAAGGTCACGGCGCATAGAACACGGAGCGTGGTCGGGCGCATGGCGTCTCCCCGTAGGCGCGGCGCGGCTTCCCCTCCGCACCGTCGCGGCCTGTCCTGTGCGGGCCGAATGCGCCGCTTTTATGGTGAGGCTCGGGCCGCCCGGCTTGCCTTTCGAGGGCCTTGAGCGCATAAGCCCGCCTTTCCGGCGCCAGCTTCAGCCAGCGCCTCCACCGCCACGACCCCCATCACCATATGGGACGAGGGCGGCGAGGACCCCCGTCGACGTGATCGTCCACGGGGGCTGGCTGCGTTTGCGTCTAGGGAGTTGGATTTGTTCGAAGGCCTTACAGAACGGCTGACCGGGGTGTTCGACCGGCTCGGCGGACGCGGCGTCCTCGGCGAGAAGGACGTCGACGAGGCGCTGCGCGAAGTGCGCGTGGCCCTGCTCGAAGCCGACGTCGCCCTGCCGGTGGTCAAGGACTTCATCGCCAAGGCCAAGGAGCGCGCGACCGGCGAGGCCGTCATCCGCTCCGTCCGCCCGGCCGACCAGGTGGTCAAGATCGTCTACGACGGCCTGGTGGAGATGCTGGGCGGCGAGGAGCCGGAGGGGCTGAACCTCGCGCTCAACCCGCCGACCGTGATCCTGATGGCGGGCCTCCAGGGCTCGGGCAAGACCACCACCTCGGCCAAGCTGGCGCTGCGGTTGTCGAAGACCGACCGCAAGAAGGTCCTGATGGCCTCGCTGGACACCCGTCGTCCGGCCGCGATGGAGCAGCTCGCCACCCTGGGCAAGCAGGTCGGCGTCGAGACCCTGCCCATCGTCGCGGGCCAGTCGGCGCGGGACATCGCCTCGCGCGCCATGACGGCGGCCAGGCTGGGCGGCTTCGACGTGCTGATCCTCGACACCGCCGGGCGCACGACGCTGGACGAGGCGATGATGAGCGAGGCGGCCGACATCGCCCGCGTCGCCTCCCCCGCCGAGACCCTGCTGGTCGCCGACAGCCTGACCGGCCAGGACGCGGTGCGGACCGCCAAGGCCTTCCACGAGCGCCTGCCGCTGACCGGCCTGATCCTGACGCGCGCGGACGGCGACGGCCGCGGCGGGGCGGCGCTGTCGATGCGCCACGTCACCGGCCTGCCGATCAAGTTCCTCGGCGCGGGCGAGAAGGTCGAGGCGCTGGACGTCTTCGACGCCCGCCGGGTCGCGGGCCGCATCCTCGGCCAGGGCGACGTGGTGGCGCTGGTCGAGAAGGCCGCCCAGGACCTCGACCAGGCCGAAGCCGAGCGGATGGCCAAGAAGCTGGCCAAGGGCCAGTTCGACCTCAACGACCTCGCCTCCCAGCTCGACCAGATGCGCAAGATGGGCGGAATGGAAGGCATCATGGGCATGCTGCCCGGCGTGGCCAAGGTGAAGAACCAGATGGCCGAGTCCGGGATCGGCGACAGGATGCTCGCCCGCCAGCGCGCCATCATCCACTCGATGACCAAGGCCGAGCGCAGGAAGCCCGACCTGCTCCAGGCGTCGCGCAAGCGCCGCATCGCGGCGGGCGCCGGCGTCGAGGTGGCCGAGATCAACCGCCTCCTCAAGCAGCACCGCCAGATGGCCGACGTGTTCAAGTCCATGAGCCGCGATGGCGGCAAGGGCCTGGCCCGCATGGCGGCGGCCATGGGCGGCGGCGACATGGCCAAGCTCAAGGCGATGGGCGGCGGCAAGCTGCCCGCCACGCCCGAGGGCGGCCAGCTTCCGGGCCTGGGCTCGCCTCAACTTCCCGGCCTGGGGGGCGGCCTGCCTCCCGGCTTCAATCCTTTCAAGAAACCCAACTAGGACTAGCCAGACATGCTGAAGATCCGTCTCGCCCGTGGCGGCGCCAAGAAGCGTCCCTACTATTCCATCGTGGTGGCCGACAGCCATTCGCCGCGCGACGGCCGTTTCATCGAGAAGGTCGGGACCTACAACCCGCTCCTCAAGAAGGACGACCCGAACCGCCTGACCCTGAAGCTGGAAGCCATCGAAGGCTGGCTGAAGAAGGGCGCCCAGCCGACCGACCGCGTCGCGCGCTTCCTGTCCCAGCAGGGCCTGGTGAAGTGGGAGCACGGCAACAACCCGAACAAGGGCAAGCCGGGCAAGAAGGCCGAGGAACGCGCCGCCGAACGCGCCCAGCGTGAGGAAGAGCGCGCCGCCGCCGCTGCTGAAGCCGCCGCCGCGCCGCCGCCCGCCCCTGAGCCCGAGCCCGTCGTCGAAGAGGCTCCGGCCGTCGAGGAAGCCGCTCCGGTCGAAGCCGCCGCCGAGGAAGCCGCCGCCGCTCCCGCCGAAGAGGCCCCGGCCGCTGAAGAGGCTCCGGTCGCTGAAGAAGCCCCTGTGGCCGAAGAAGCCCCTGCCGAAGCGCCCGCCGCCGAAGAAAAGGCCGAAGGCTAAGTCCCTATGGCGGAGAGGCTCATCCTCGTTGGCCGCGTCGCCGGAGGTTTCGGCGTGCGCGGCGAGGTGCGCATCTCCGCCTATACCGAGGACCCCCTGGCGCTGGCCGGCTTCGCCCGGCTCAGGCGCCAGGACGGCTCGCCCGGCCCGGCCATCGTCTCGGCCCGCCCGGCCAAGGGCGGGATCGTCTGCCGGGTGAAGGACATCGAGACCAAGGAGGCCGCCGACGCCCTGCGCGGCCTTCGCCTCTACATCGCCCGCGAGGACCTGCCCGAGACGGAGGAGGACGAGTTCTACCTCGCCGACCTCGTGGGGCTGGCCGTGCGGCATGTGAAGGGCGATGCGCTGGGCCGCGTGAAGAGCGTGCAGGACTTCGGGGCCGGCGACATCCTGGAGATCGAGCCCGAGGGCGGCGGCGCCACCTGGTACCTGCCCTTTACCCGCGCCGCCGTGCCGGAGGTGAAGATCGCCGAGGGCGTGATCCTCGCCGACCCGCCGGAAGCGGTGGAGTAGCTATTTCCGCACCCGCATCAGGCATTCCTGGGCCATCGAGGCGACCAGGGTCCCGTCCTGCGAGAACATCTGGCCGCGCACCAGCCCGCGCCCCTGCGAGGTCGAGGGGCTGTCCTGGTCGAACAGGTGCCAGTTGTTGAAGCTTATCGGCCGGTGGAACCAGATCGCGTGGTCCAGGCTCGCGCCCTGCAGGCCCGGCGTGTGCCAGATCAGCCCGTGGACGCGCAGCGCCGTCTCCATGAAGGCCATGTCGGAGGCGTAGGCGACCAGCGCCTGCTGCATCCGCACGTCCTCGCCGATGGGCTCGCGGCAGCGCATCCAAACGCTCTTGTTCGGCGGCAGCTTCTTCGGCCTCGCGAAGGACTGCGGCTCGTTCCAGCGGGTGTCGATCGCGCGGGGCCGGGAGATGTTGGCCACCATCTCCGGCGGCAGGTCGGCCGCCTCCTCCAGGATGCGCTCGCCTTCGGTCGGCACGGTCTCGGGATCGGGGGCGGAGGGCATGGGGAACTGGTGCTCCAGCCCCTCCTCCGGCACCTGGAACGAGGCCGCCAGGTTGAAGATCTGCTCGCCGTTCTGGATGGCCGCGACCCGCCGGGTGGTGAAGGTGCCGCCGTCACGGGCCCGCTCGACCTGGTAGAGGACGGGCGCGCGCACGTCGCCCGGCCGGATGAAGTAGGCGTGCAGCGAGTGGCAGACGCGGTTCGGCGCGGTCTCGTACGCCGCCAGCAGCGCCTGGGCGATCACCAGCCCCCCGAAGATGCGCGGAAAGCCCTCGTCGGGACTGCGGCCGCGGAAGAGGTTCACCTCGATGGGCTCGAGGGTCAGCGTGTCGATCAGAGAGGGGAAATCGCTCATGGGCACGGCTTATGCGGGAGAAGCCTCCCGGGCAAGGCCATGCTAAGGAGCGCCGCCATGCCGTTCACCGCCACCGTCCTGACCATGTTCCCCGAGGCCTTCCCCGGCCCGCTGGGCGCCAGCCTGATCGGCACGGCCTGGCGCGAGCAGGACCTGTGGCGCCTTGAAACAGTGGACATCCGCGCCTTTTCAAAGGATAAGCGCGGCTTCCTCGACGACACCCCCGCGGGTGGCGGTCCGGGGCAGGTGATGCGGGCGGACGTGATCGCGGCGGCGCTGGATTCAGTGGCGGCTGCGGGGCGGCCGCTTTTGTACATGAGCGCCCGGGGTCGGCCCCTGACCCAGGCGCGGGTGAAACGGTGGGCCGAGGCGCCGGGGATCGTGGTCCTCTGCGGCCGGTTCGAGGGGGTGGACCAGCGGGTGCTAGACGCCCGGGGGTTCGAGGAGGTCTCCGTCGGAGACGCGGTCCTGGCCGGTGGCGAGGCGGCGGCGATGGTGGCGATCGAGGCTTGCGTTCGGCTGGCGCCCGGCGTGCTGGGCAAGGCCGAGAGCCTCAGTGAAGAAAGCTTCGAGGACGGGCTTCTCGAACATCCGCAGTACACGAGGCCGCGGGCGTTCGAAGGGCTGGACATCCCCGAGGTGCTGCTGAGCGGCGATCACGCGAAGATCGCGGCCTGGCGGCGCAGGATGCGTGAAGAGACGACCCGCGAGCGGCGGCCCGACCTTTGGGACGCCCACCTCGCCAACCGACAACCAAAGGGCGGCTGAAGCCCGACGAAAAAGGAAGATGACGATGGCGAACATCATCAAGGAACTGGAGCGCGAAGAGACCGAGCGTCTGGCGCAGCTCCGCAAGACCCCCGAATTCCAGCCCGGCGACACCCTGCGCGTCAACGTGCGCATCAAGGAAGGCGAGCGCGAGCGCATCCAGGCGTACGAAGGCGTGTGCATCGCCCGCGCCGGCGCCGGCCTGCACGAGAGCTTCACGGTCCGCAAGATCAGCTTCGGCGAAGGCGTCGAGCGGATCTTCCCGATCATGTCGCCGATGATCGAGAGCATCGAGGTCAAGCGCCGCGGCGTCGTGCGCCGGGCCAAGCTCTATTACCTGCGCGACCGTCGCGGGAAGTCGGCCCGGATCGCCGAGCGCCAGATGGGCGCCAAGCCGACGGCCGATACGGAAGCCTGAGGCTTCCCACCACCGATACGAAGAGGCCCCGGAGCGATCCGGGGCCTTTTTCGTTGCTTGCTTCGAGACGCGGCTTCGCCGCTCCTCAGGATGACGGACTCAGCATTCGTCATGGTGAGGAGCGAGGCCCCAGCCGAGCGTCTCGAACCACGCAGGGTCTGTCAGCCGGGCGGCCTTCGCGCGTGCCTGGGCAGGCCGTCGTCCAGATGCAGCCAGGGCAGCATCTCCTCGGCGAAGATGTGCTCCGTGGGCGCGAGGGCGGCCGGGTGGTCCAGGGTGACCAGCGACACGCCCATCACGTTCCGGTCGTCCAGGGACCGGGAGAACAGGGTCGCGCCGCACTTCGGGCAGAAGACCCGCTCCAGCCAGCCGGAAGTCGGATAGCCGGCCGTCGCGCCCTCGATGGCCACGTCGTCCTGCGAATACAGGGCCCGCGCCCAGAAGGCGCCGCCGGTCGACCTGCGGCACTGCTCGCAATGGCAGACGCGCACGTTGACGGGCTCGCCGCTCGCGACGTAGCGGACGGCGCCGCAGAGGCAGCCGCCAGTGAGACTCCTCACGCCTGCATCGTCCAGTTCTCCACCCCCATCGCCGCCTGGCGCCCCGCCTCGGAGCGGGTGGGGTGCGGGTGGCACGTGCGGGCGACGTCCTCGGACGCGCCGGTGAAGGCCATGGCCACGCAGTACTCGCCGATCATCTCCGACACCGACGGGCCGATCATGTGGACGCCCAGGATGCGGTCGGTCCTGGCGTCGGCCAGCACCTTCACGAAGCCGTCGGTCTCGTGGTTGATCTTGGCGCGGCTGTTGGCGGCGAAGGGGAACTTGCCGGCCTTGTAGGCGACGCCTGCCGCTTTCAGCTCGTCCTCGGTCTTGCCGACCCACGCCACTTCCGGCGTGGTGTAGACGACGCTCGGCACCAGGCCGTAGTCGACGTGCCCGGCCTTGCCCGCGATGATCTCGATGCAGGCGACCGCGTCCTCCTCGGCCTTGTGGGCCAGCATCGGGCCGTGGATCACGTCGCCGATGGCCCAGACGCCGGGAGCCGAGGTCCTGAAGTGGTCGGTGTCGATGAAGCCGCGCTTGTCGGGCGTGATCCCCACGCTCTCCAGCCCCAGCCCCTCGGTGTATGGGCGGCGGCCGATGGCCACGAGGACGTAGTCGGCCTTCAGCGTCTCGGGATCGCCGCCCTTCACGGCCTCGACGGTCAGCTCCACGCCGGATTTGCCCGCCTTCGCGCCGGTCACCTTGGCGCCCAGCCTGAAGGCCACGCCCTGCTTGGCGAGGGTGCGCTGGAACGCCTTGGCGACCTCCTCGTCCATGCCGGGGGTGATGCGGTCGAGGAACTCGACGACGGTGACGTCCGCGCCCAGGCGCCGCCACACCGAGCCCAGCTCCAGCCCGATGATCCCCGCCCCGATGATGACCATCGACTTGGGGACCTTGGGCAGGGCCAGGGCGCCGGTGGAATCGACGATCCGCTCCTGGTCCACCGTCACGCCGGGCAGGGGCGTGGGCTCCGAGCCGGTGGCGATGACGATGTTCTTCGCTTCCAGGGTCGTGACCTTGCCGTCCTCGGCGGTCACCTCGACCTTGCCGGCGCCGGCGAGGCGGCCCGCGCCCTTCACGTAGTCGACCTTGTTCTTCTTCAGCAGGAACTCGACGCCCTTGGTCAGGGCCGTGACGCTCTCGTCCTTCTGCTTCATCATCTGGGCGAGGTTCAGCTTCGGGCTGACCTCGATGCCCAGGTGGGCGAAGTCCTTGCCCGCCGCCTCATAGAGTTCGGAGGCGTGCAGCAGCGCCTTGGAGGGCATGCAGCCGACGTTGAGGCAGGTCCCTCCCAGCACGCCGCGCTTTTCCACGCAGGCCGCCTTCAGCCCGAGCTGCCCGGCCCGGATCGCGGCGTTGTAGCCGCCGGGGCCGCCCCCGATGATGACGACGTCGTAGGGCTGGGTCTCGGGCATGGGGGGCCTTCTGTATCCTGTGTCGGTGGGCGGCCGGACACTAGGCCGCGAGGGCGCTACGTCAACACGGCCGCCTGAAAAAGGCCCAGCACCATCGCCGTCGCCACCAGATAGATCACGAAGGCGTTGGTCGTCTGGCGGCGACTCCGCGCCTCCAGGGCGTCCTGCGGCGGCCGGTTGGTCCTGGCCCACAACAGGTAGCCGGCCTGCAGCAAGGCGTTCAGCACGAAGGCCGCCGCCGCCCAGCGGCTGAGCAGGACCAGCAGCAGGCCCGAACACAGCGTCAGCACGGCCACGCCCAGCAGGATCGTGGTCTGCAACCGCTCGGCCGGGTCGGGCTTCTCTCCGCTGATCTGGGCGATGGCCCTGTCCAGGAAGTCGTCCTGCCGGGCGGCGTTGATCACCACGACGCCGGCGAAGATGTAGAAGGCGCCCACGGCGCGCGCGACCCATTCCATGGCCAAGCTTTAGCCCGGCCGCCCTGAAACGCAAACGGGCGGACCCGAAGGCCCGCCCGCCGCAATCTTCGCGATGTGGAGGATGCTTACGCGTTCGCGCCCACGCTCGCCGTATCGACCTTGAAGCCGGGGCCCATGGTCGAGGACAGGGCGATCCGCTTGATGTAGGTCCCCTTGGCGCCCGAGGGCTTGGCCTTCTGCAGGGCGTCCACCAGGGCGCGAACGTTGACGAGCAGGGCTTCTTCCGTGAACGAGGCCTTGCCGATGCCGGCGTGGATGATGCCGGTCTTCTCGGTGCGGAACTCGATGGCCCCGCCCTTGGCGTCCTTCACGGCCTGGCCGACGTTCGGCGTGACGGTGCCGACGCGCGGGTTCGGCATCAGGCCGCGGGGGCCCAGCACCTTACCCAGGCGGCCCACCAGGGCCATCATGTCCGGCGTGGCGATCACGCGGTCGAAGTCCATGAAACCGCCCTGGATGCGCTCGACCAGTTCCTCGGCGCCGACGACGTCGGCGCCGGCGGCGGTGGCTTCATCGGCCTTGGCGTCCTTGGCGATGACGGCGACACGGACGTCGCGGCCGGTGCCCGAGGGCAGGGACACGACGCCGCGGACCTGCTGGTCGGCGTGGCGCGGGTCGACGCCGAGGTTGACGGCGATCTCGACGCTTTCGTCGAACTTGGCGGTGGCGTTGGCCTTCACCAGCTTGACGGCTTCCTCGACGGCGTGAAGGGCGTCGCGGTCGCCGGTCCAGGCCTGGATGCGCTTGGGTTGCTTGGGCATGGTCTTAAGCCTCCACGACTTTAAGGCCCATCGAGCGCGCCGAGCCCTCGATGATGCGGGCGGCGGCTTCGATGTCGTTGGCGTTGAGGTCCTTCATCTTCTTCTCGGCGATCTCGCGCAGCTGCGCGCGCGTGATCGAACCGACGCTCTCGCGGCCGGTCTTGCTGGCGCCGGACTTCAGGCTGGCGGCTTCCTTCAGGTAATGGGTCGCGGGCGGGGTCTTGGTGACGAAGGTGAAGCTCTTGTCCTGGTAGACGGTGATCACCGTCGGCAGGGGCGTGCCCTTCGCTTCCTTCTCGGTCCGCGCGTTGAATTCCTTGCAAAAGCCCATGATGTTGACGCCGCGCTGGCCCAGCGCCGGCCCGATGGGCGGCGAAGGCGTGGCGGAGCCCGCGGGCACCTGCAGCTTGATATAGCCCAAGATCTTCTTGGCCATCTCTGTCTCCTTCCAGGCGACGGGAAGCTAATCCCGCCTATGAAGCCGTGGTGCGGGCAGCCCCTCCCACGGATTTGAAGCCGCGCCCAATACACGGGCGGCGGCGATTACGCAAACATCAGGCCGTCTTCTCGACCTGGCTGTACTCCAGCTCGACCGGGGTCGCGCGCCCGAAGATGGACACGGTGACCTTCAGGCGCGAGCGCTCCTCGTCCACGTCCTCGACCGAGCCGTTGAAGCTGGCGAAGGGGCCGTCGGTGACGCGGACCTGCTCGCCGATCTCGAACATGATCGTGGGCTTGGGACGCTCGACACCCTCCTCGATCGCCCCGACGATGCGCTCGACCTCCTTCTCGGAGACGGGCATCGGCTTGTTGCCGGAGCCGAGGAAGCCGGTGACCTTCGGCGTGTTCTTGATGAGGTGGTAGGCCTCGTCCGTCATCTCCATCTTCACCAGCACGTAGCCGGGGAAGAACTTGCGCTCGGCGTTGACCTTCCGGCCGCGGCGGATTTCCACCACGTCCTCGGTGGGGACCAGGATGTCGGAGAAGTTCTCCTCCAGCCCCTGCGTCTTGGCCTGCTCGCGGATGCTCTCGGCCACCTTCTTCTCGAAGTTCGAGTAGGCGTGGACGATGTACCACTTGTGGCGCGGGTTGGCCTGGGGCTTCTCGGGGACGGTGTCGGTCATTTTCAGCTCTTACCCCGCGTTCGCGAGCTTGAGGATCTGGCCCACGCCGAAGCCCAGGCCCATGTCCACGACGAAGAAGAAGATCGCCGCCAGGATCACCATGATGAAGACCATCACCGAGGTGATCCAGGTCTCCTTGCGGGACGTCCAGGTGATCTTGCGGGCCTCGGCGCGCACCTCCTGGGCGAACTGCAGCGGATTGACGCGCTTCTTCGGCGCGGCCGGAGCGGCGCCTGCGGGCGCGGCCACGGCGGCGGCCTTCGCGCGGTTGGCGCGGCTTCGCATCGCCGACAGGTTGCCCGGTTTCTTGGCCAAGGCTCAGACCTTCTCAAAAAGGGTGGCAGGAGTGGAGGGACTCGAACCCCCGGCCCTCGGTTTTGGAGACCGATGCTC
>CAZOHI010000018.1:0-40919 GCA_964579695.1 uncultured Caulobacter sp.
GCCCAGGACCGGTATGCCGCCCGACGACACCTATCGATACCGGGCCAGCAAGGTGGACTGCGACGCCTGTGATCTGAAGAGCCGCTGCTGCCCCAACACCCCGGCGCGAAAGGTGACCCGCTCGATCTACGAAGGCGCCAGGGACTACGCCCGTGATATCGCCAAGACGGACGCCTACGTCACCTCCAGGCGCGAGCGGAAGAAGGTCGAGATGCTCTTCGCCCACCTCAAGCGCATCCTGAAACTCGACCGGCTGCGGTTACGCGGACCCTGCGGCGCCCGAGACGAGTTCCTCCTCGCCGCCACCGCCCAGAACCTCCGCAAACTGGCCAAGCTGATCCCGCCGCCCGCGCCGGCAATGGCCTGAGGAGAAAGGCGGCCCTCTGGCTCAACCCAGCCGCCGCGCCCCGGGGCCGCCATTTTTCAACGAAATCCGCCAGAAAGAGACCTTCGTGCCCTCCCGAAACGCGACCTTGGTGCTCGCCCGAGGAGGTTAGCGTCGCCGATATATAGCCAATTCGCTAGCACGCTTGCGGTTGCTACTCGAAACGCTATATGTCGGTCATGCTATCGATCCGCCCCCAATTCGGCTCTCCCGTCTCCGGCGACCGCTTCTTCCCGCGGAGCTATCCGGTCACCTTGGCCGTTAACACGATCGAAGACGGCGGCAGCATCGCCCTCTTCGGCCCCCGGCGCACGGGCAAATCCTCGATCCTCAAGGAAACGGCGCGGCTGCTTGAGGTTAAAGGCCTCCTGCCGATCGAGATCGACCTGCAAGGCCGCTCCGGGCCGTCCGCCTTTGCCGGTCGGCTAATCGCGAAGATCCCGAAGGACCTGCGCGGCGAGATCACGACGGCCTGGACCAAGCTCGGCGGCTTGCCGACCGGCCTGCTGGAGATCGTCAAGAAGGCGGACGTCGGCATTCCCACGGACAGCAACACCGACGACCTGTTCCGGGAATACTGGGAAGCCCTGTCCGACGTCGTCCAGGAGCAGGCCGCCCGCAGCCCCAAGCGCATCGTCCTGATTCTAGATGAGCTGCCTTATTTCTGCGAGCAGATGATCGAACGTGGCACACCCGCGAACTTCGTCGACGACTTCCTGGCCACCTTGCGCCGCTGGCGCCAGCAAGGCCTCAGCATGGCGATCGCAGGCTCCATCGGGATGCGCCACGTGCTGCGCACCCACGGTCTCGATCCGGACCACCTGAACGACCTCACGCCGGTCCCGCTGCTGTCGCTGACCAACGAAGAGGCCAAGGCGATGATCGCCGCCCTGGCCGCCGGAGCGAACGTCGCCTGGTGGAAGCCGGAGCACAGCGACGCAATCTTGGCCGAGGCGCCCGACAACCTGCCGAGCTACATCCAGAGCGCCTTCGCCAAGGTGCGAGCCCTCACCGACCCGACGCCGGCCGAGGCCACCGAAGTCATCCGGCGCGATGTCCGCTACCAGTTTGAGTCCGGCTTCTTCGATCAGTTCGACAAGCGCCTCGGCCGCTACAAGGACGATGCGCCACGCGCGCGCGCCGTTCTAGAGAGCCTGGCGGCCCAACAGCCCAAATCTCGCACCGAGCTAGTGCAGCGCCTGCGCAGCGAGGGCATCGCCACCGACGACCAGGCCAACCAGCTGCTGGCCTCGCTGATCGAAGATGGCTTCATCGCCCCCAGCGGCCAGGCCGACGGCTTTGGCTTCGCCTACCGGATGGTCGAGACCTGGTGGCGACGTAAGACGCCATGAGACCGGAGGAAATTCCCACCCTAGTCGGGCCCCGCCAGGCCCTGCTCGACCGGCTGGTCGCCCTGGTCGGGGAGAACCTGCAAGCCGAGAGCCCCCCGCTGCAGCACGTGCTGATCACCGGGCCGTGGGGCAGCGGCAAGACCACCGTGCTCCAAAGCTTGGCCGCTCGGCTGCCGCAAACCTTCGGCGAGACAGTCGTGGTCCATATGCCCTCCCCCGTGGCGGCTCAGGCCGCCCTGCCGGAGACTATGCTCGCGGACGCCGCCTTCGCGGCCCTTCCGGACGCCGACCTTGCGGAGGCGCCGCCCTTTCCGTGGCGTGGCGGTGAAGAAGACGCTTGGCTGGCGGCGCTGGAGAAGCTCAACGCTGCGCTCAAGGAGCGCTTCGAGAGCGGACCCGGCCTGTTGGTGCTGATCCTCGACGACTTCGACGCCATCCTGAGCCAGGTCTTCTCGAACTCCGCCGCCGAGTCCCGCCTGCGGCGATTGCTGCAGGAGCAGCCGCGCCTGATGCTGATCGCGGCGACCCGGCGTCAGGGCCTGCAGAGCGACTACGACCGGCCGCTCTTCCAGATGTTTCTGCCCGAGTCGCTCGAGCCCCTTTCCGCCGACGATATTGTCGACATCGGCGCGACGGCATTCACGGAACTCCATGCGGTGGGACGGGCGACAATCACCGCGCTGGCGTACATTCTCGGTCCCGGCCAGCCCCGCCGACTCAATCGCCTCGTCCAGCTTGCCCGCAATTCGTGGGACACGCCCACGCAGCTCCTGTTGAGTCTGATCGACAGCGAGGCGAGCACATTCGAGCGGCAGATCGAAGGCCTGTCGATGCGGCCCCGCCGCTTGCTCGACGCCCTTCTGGTCGGCGGGGAGCCGGCTCGCCCGGCCGCCCTCGCCGAACGGCTGCAAACCAAGCAGTCCGACATCGCGCCCACCTTGAGCGCGTTGGTGGCGAGCGGCCTCCTTCAACGCCAGCCAGGGTCGCGGGGCCGGACCATCTACTACGCCGTTGCCGACCGCCTCCTGGCGATGTGGTACCTGACGCAGCGGATTCAGGATCCCCCGCCGACCTTTGGTCTGGCCAATATCGCGACCGCCGCGCTGCTCGCCCAGGCCCGCCCACGAGGTGACATCGTCGAGTCGGCGGCCTCGGGCTGGAAAAAGGGCCGGGAGCTAACCCAGCTTCGCCGCGCCGAAGCCTATGGCGGCTTCCGCCAGGCGTGGGACGAGTGCCCGCACGAGTTCGACGATGCGAGCTTCATGCCCTATCGGCAGGCCGTGGTCGCTGCATTTGCCGCCTTTTCAAAGGACAAGGGGCTGCTCTTCGACATCGCCACAGAATTGCGGCTCGACGAGCGTCGCGGCGGCGCCGCCTTGCTTATGATGGCGGCGTTCCAGGTCCCGCCGCAGGTCACCGCGGAGCGCGATCGCGATGACGAGATCGGTCAGGTCGCATGGTCGCGGCTGGCCAGCATCCATCCCGATGTGGTCGCCGCCCTGCTGATGCTCCGCGACCTTTCCGGGGAGGCCGCGCCATGAGCTCGGCTGACCTCATCAGCAAGCGCACCCGAAACGCCTTTCGCGAAGAGCTTGTGGGCTGGACCCTCGGGGAAATCTCCACGGAGTTCGACAACGAGGGCTTCGCGCCGGACTTCGAACATCAGCCGGGTGTCGGCGGCCAGCGCCGTGGCCTGGTTGAGCAATTGTACCACCGCATCGACTTCGCCGACCCAAGGCAGGCCGCGCGCAGGAGCGCGTCCATCGCCTGGTTGAAGCGCTGCTGGAGCGTTCTTGCATCGTCCTTTGGGCTAGGATTGGCGTTGATAACGCCAGCGACGATCAACTCAAGCACTAAGGGTCCTTCGTCGGGCCCAAGCGACCCAGGGCCAACGGTGTATGTCCAATACTCCTGCGCGCTTCTCGCAAGCCCAGCGTTTACGCCCGCTTCTGCGAGCTCCCGGCATACTTCCGGGAGCTGATAAAGTCTCTCGTCGTCAGGCTGCGAGTCTTCGGTCATCTTGCTCACTTCTCCCTCCGGCCAGCTCCAGTACCCGCTCAGCTACACGCTCCACCGGCCGCCGCAGCCGCTCCACGTCCATGACGATATAGCCGCCGGTGACGTCACCGTCGGTCCGGTGGTTCAGGAGACGCTTCAGCGCATAGTGCGGGATGTCGAGGCTTTCGGCGACCGTGACGAACGTCCGGCGCAGGTCGTGGAGCGTGAACGAGACGCCGCTGGCCTTGGCCACGCGCTCGTAGAACCTCTTCGTCTCCACGATGTGGCCGGTCTGCCCAGGGCCGGGGAACACCCACGCCGCGTCCGGGTCGGCCTCGCGTCGCGCCAGCAGCAGTTCGAATAGGAAGGTCGAGAGAGGCAGTTCCAGCGGATCGCCGTTCTTCGTCTTTGGGACCGTCAGGGTCTTACCGTCGAGGTCGATGTCCTCCCACCGCAGCCGCGCGATCTCGGAGCGCCTCATGCCGGTCAGAAGGGCGATGAGCAGGAAGTCGCGGACGTAGTCGTCCTCCACATGGACGGCGCGCCACCACTTCGGGAGGCTGTGCGCGGGGATCACGCTTCGTCGGCGCTGCTCCCGATTCCAGGCTCGCGCCTGACTGAGGATCGTCACCGGATTGGGCGGGAGGTCATCGTGGGTGGCCGCGGTGAAGTTCAGGACAGAACGCAGATGGCGCATCACATTGTTGGCCGTTGATAGGCCGTTGTCCTCGCCGACCTTTCTATGCCGGTCGAGCACCATCCTGCGGGTGATCTCCACCACGGGCTTGTCAGCCCAGTCCCTCAGATAGATGTCGATGGTCCGCCGGTAGTTCGGCTGGCTGCTGGCGGCGAGGGCGCGCCGCTCGAAGAAGTCGTCGAACGCCTCCCTCATCGCCCGAACGCTATCGTTGCGAGTATCTGAGTAGAGCTAGACCTCGAGCACTAGGTTGAGCGTCGCCGATGAGACCGCGACAGTCACGCGTCGCCCCCATCCGAAGTTGAGATGGTCCTGCTCCATGCCGTCGGCGAAGATCGCGCCGCCGTCATTCATCTCCGAGATGATCGTAAGCACCTGATTGGCGGCGACGGTGCCCTGGCCCACCGTCGCGCCAGTGGCCACGCTCGGCCAGGGTTCGCGGACAAAGAAGGCCAGCTTCCTGTCTGTGGGGGACAAGGGTACGCCGCGGCCCGTTGCGGTCATGATGGAGCGGGCCCAGCCCGTGGCGCCGGTGCCGGTCGAGACGATGACGCCGGATGAGGACTGCCGCTCGTGCTTGGCGCCGGCCTCGATCATGTACCTCGCTGACTGATGCGAGCGGTGGCCGATGAAAATCTCATTGAGCGCATGAAGCGCCTGACCGTCGTCGAGCGTGGCTCGCGCCATGGTCCGTGCTTCGATTCCTGCCTTGCCCGACGCCGCCGCCGGCAAGAGCCGCTCTACGTCCGCGCAGCGTAGCGGCACCAGCACGCCCTCGTTCACGTCCGGGGCGGGATTGACGCCAAGTACGGGCTGCCCTGTCAGGTACTTGGCCAGATTGGCCACCAGCCCGTCTTGGCCGACCGCAAGGACAATATCCTCCGGTGCGAACAGGAAGCGGTCGAGATCGGCGCGCATCACCTTGGCCAAGCGCCAATCGTCCGGCACGGCGGCGCGTACCTGCCGGACGGCATCCTGGAACGCCTCGTGCCGTGCAATGACTTCGTCCAAGCCCTGGCCGCGGGTCTTCAGGAAGAAGCGGGCCTGCTCGCGGGTGGCGTGGACAGCGAGCAGGCGCTCATAGTCCGTTTCGCGAGTGACCAGCACTACGCGCGGTTGGAGGGTAGCCATCGGCGCGACCTCAGCTCGCCGCCGGCTCCTGCCCCTTGCGTCCGAGCGCCTGGGTTAGCAGCGTCGAGAGCATATCAGGCGTGATGTTCAGGTGCTCGATGGTCTTCAGCTTGGTTGCGAACTCCTGAGCCGCCAGGCTCATCAGCACCGCCGGTGGTACGGTGGCGTAGATGTCGACGCGGGCCTTTTCCATGTCGGCCTTGGCCTGCTCGATGGTGCGGATGCGGGCGGCGTCACCCTCGGCCACGATCTTCTTGGAGTCCGCCTCCGCCGAGGCGCGGTCGCGGGCGTTGGCGGCTTCGTTCTCGATCAGCTCTTTCTGCCGGCGGGCGAGCTCGATCTGGTTCTGAAGCTCGTTCTCGGCGATGGCCCGCTCCTTTTCGACGGCCAGGGCCCGGCGTTCGAAAGTGGCTTGGTCGGCCTGCTGCTGGACCCGCTCGAAGGTCGGCGTTTGAAGAGCGCGCTTCAGCTCTGTGGAGGGGGAGATGTCGGCCACGCGCACGCTGACCACCTCCAGCCCCATGCCCGAGATGCGGTCGGACCCGGTCAGGCCGGCCTCGATGCGCTCATGCAGGGGTTTGACGCCATCGGCGAGGATGGCCGCCACGTCCCGTTCCGCCAGATACTGGGCGGCGTATTGCTGAGAGATGCTGGTCAGCAAGCTGGCGATCTGGTCCAGCGGCTGACCAAGATGGGCGCCGCCGCTCAGGTGGATGCTGAAGTCGATGCGGTCAGCAAGATTCTCGGGATTGGCGACACGCCAGACGACGACGCCCTGGACGGTGATCTCCTGGAAGTCCTTCGAGCGGCTGTGGAAGAGGAAGGGCAGGTCGCGGTCGTCCATCGGGATTTCCGCGATCGAGGCCCCGTCGGGCGCGAACCAGAAGGCCAGCCCTCGGCCCGATTGGACCCGCCGTCCACGCTTGTAGCGCTGGATATGGACGCTTGCGTCGCTGCGCAGCTGACGCAGCGGCCCGTAGTTTCTGATTTCAGCCATTGTCTCCCCCGCGCTCGCCCCAAGCTACGAGGCTAACTGTAGCGCGGCGACTGTGGCGACGTCAGCTTGAAGTTGTCCTGAAGGGAGGCTCGCCGTCATGCCCCCGTCGGGGAAGGAATTGGGGCGTTAACGCCCAGCCGGCGAAGTTAGTAGGGGTTTAGTAGGGCGGCGGCTTCGAACGCCCTCCGGCTCCTTCGGGACGGTTCGTAGTCCAACTCACGGGCGCAGGAGGGGAATTCGGTCTCCTTAGTGCGGGTTCGAAGGCATTCCATTTCGTCGCGTTAAAATTCGTAATGCGTAGGTCAGGTGTTCGAGTCACCTAGGCGGCACCACCCTTCATCCTCACAGAATCAGAGCGCTGCCCTGAGGGCTCAGCCCGCCTGCGCGGCCTGTTCGACGCCGTAGCCGACGGCCGCCGGGCGCGGGGCGCCCAGCACCGCAGGCATCGCGCTGACGGCGTCGTCGTCCGGCGTGACCAGCCAGCCGCGGCGGGCGAAGGCTTCGCCCGTACGGCGGCGGCTGGTGAAGACCGCCAGCGGGGCGGCGAAGATCAGCGGCAGGACGATCGGCGCGAACCAGGTCGCCAGGTCCGGGCGGAAGCACAGGGCGCCCGCGAAAGCCACGCCCGTGAAGGTCTGCCAGCCCATGGCGCGGAAGGCGTCGGGCCAGGACAGGCCGTCGGCGGCGCGCTGCTGGGCGTGCCAGCCCGCGTCGCGGCCGCGCAGGATCTGCAGGACGGCCTTGGTGTTGGCCACCATCAGGATCGGCGCGAGGATGGCCGACAGCACGATCTCGGCCGCGACGCCCTTGACCACGCGGCGGCCGCCCCCGAAGGCGCGGCGCTCGCCGGGGCGGCTGAGGACCAGGAGGGCCCCCATCAGCTTCGGCCCGATCAGCAGCAGGCCGCACAGCAGCGAGGCCAGCATGAACGGCGAGAACTGCGGGTTCAGGACGTACCAGAAGGAGGTCCAGTCGACCGGGTGCTGCAGTTGCAGCGCCAGCCCGATGATCAGCGAGGCGAACCACAGCGGCGACGACAGGTAGGCCATGCAGCCCATCAGCATCTGGGTGCGGCTGAGCGGGTGCAGGCCCTTGCCCCGCACGACGCGCAGGTGCTGGAGGTTGCCCTGGCACCAGCGGTGGTCGCGGCGCATGAAGTCGGTGAGGGTCGGGGGCGTCTCCTCGCAGCTCCCGTCGAGGGCGGCGGTGACGTGGATGGCCCAGCCGGCGCGGCGCATCAGGGCGGCCTCGACGACGTCGTGGCTCATGATGTGGCCGCCGAAGGGCTTGGGGCCCGGCAGCACGGGCAGGCCGGAGGCTTCGGCGAAGGCGCGCGTGCGCACGATGGCGTTGTGGCCCCAGTAGCTGGCGTCCGCGCCCGCCCACCAGGCCAGGCCCGCGGCGGCCACGCGGCCGTACATCCGCACGCTGAACTGCGAGACGCGGGCGAACAGGGTCGAGGCGCCGACGATCACCGGCGCGGTCTGGATCAGGCCGACGCCGGGGTTGCGCTCCATGGCGTCGACGAGGCGCAGGACCGTCTCGCCGGCCATGGTGCTGTCGGCGTCCAGCACGATCATGAAGTCGTAGGCGCCGCCGAACCGGCGGGTCCAGTCGCCGATGTTGCCGGCCTTGTGCTCGCGGTTGATCGGGCGGCGGCGGTAGTAGGCGCGGCTGTGGGCGTGGTGGCGGAAGGCCATGTAGGCGGCCTGCTCGGCGGCGGCGGCCTCCTCGCGGGTCGAGTCGCTGAGGACGAAGATGTCGAAGGCTTCCGACACGCCCAGCCGCGCCAGGGCCGCGTCGAGCGAGGCCAGCCGGGCCATCACCGCGCGGGCGTCCTCGTTGTAGACCGGGGCCAGCAGGGCCGTGCGGCCGGAGGGCGCGGGCGGGCGCGGCGCAAAGGCGAGGTCCTCCTGCTCGCGGCCGGTCGTCAGCACGAAGAGGCCGGCGACCGCGCTGCAGAACCAGCAGGAGATGGCCCCGATCAGCACCAGGAAGACGCCGAAGCCGAGGGCCTCCAGCGGTTCGAAGCCGTGGCGGGCGTAGAGGACGTAGGGCGCGATGGCGGCCAGGAAGGTCAGGATGGCCGCGGCGCCGAACACGGCCCAGCGGCGGGCCACGACGTTGGCTGGGGAGGTGATCGGCGCGCGCTCCGGGAAGCTCCCCCTGCGCAGCGACTGGCGCGGCATGCGCAGCGGCGCTTCCTCGGGCAGCCAGCCCGGCCGGACGGCCCCAGCTTCCGTTGTGCCGGGCTGCTCATCGACCCGGATCGCCACGCTACTCATGGATCGCCGTCATCCTCGTCAGCCGCTCCCGCCGGGGAAGGCGGTACTTCGCTGCGATGCGGCATGCCGAAAAGTCAGGCAAAAATCACGTGAAATCGATCACGGCCGCGTGATTTCCTGTGATCAGGCGGTGATGACCGATGTTTGGGCGGTTTCACAGCGCGCCGCCTCGATCCGCAGCCGCCTCTCCAGCACGAAGGCGGCCACCCCGACCCAGCCGACGAGGATCACCGCATAGACCCTTTCCCACCAGCCGACGTTGGCGTCGTTGACCGTGCCGGGGAAGACGAGGTGCTTGGTCAGGACGGTCAGGACCGCCATCAGCACGAAGATCACGCCGAGGAAGACCTTCAGCCCGCCGAGGTCCCGCCGCCCCTTGAGGCCCCAGAGCAGCAGCAGGGGCGCGACCTGGATGCCGAGGCCGAGGTTGATGGCCATGTGCCGGGGATCGGGCCAGGGATAGACGGCGGCGGCGGCCAGCCCCACGCCCGCCAGCATGAAGGCGACGGCGGTCAGGAGGCCGACGATGCGCGCCCCGGTCAGGGCGACGATGGCGAGGCCGAACCCGGCGCCCGCCAGCCCGGCCATCAGCCCGGCCGTGAACACCCCGGCGTTGAAGATCATCGGGACGTGGGCCGAGGCCCCGCCCAGCTCGCTCAGATATTGCCGGGCGTGGTCGAAGCCGGGATAGGCGCCGACCGCCAGCGCGACCGACACGAGCGCCAGCGCCGGGGCGGCGACACCGGCCGTCAGCAGCAGGCGGCGGCGATAGAAGCGCGGCGCGGGCATGGGCTTCAGACCCCAGAGCGGGCGCAGCGGCCCGATGCGGCGGACGATCTCGTAGACGCCCAGACTACCCGCGAAGGTGACGGCGACAAGGGCGAGCGCCTCGGCGGCGGGCGGCAACCCGGCCGGGCGGATCAGCCAGACGGCGGCGACCAGTATGGTCTGGTGGGCGAGGTAGCAGGGGAAGACCGCGTCGGTCAGGTAGGTCAGGGCCGGGCCGTTCGCCCGGCGCAGGTGGCGGCTGGCGAAGCCCAGGACGGCGGCGATCACCGCCCACTGGTCGATGGCGAAGACGACGGCGCGGGGCACGCCCAGGAAGGCGCCGCCGCCGGGGTGGGCGGTCTGGGCCATCATCACCGGCAGGGCGACGCAGGCGATGGCCAGGCTTGTCCACCGCAGCCGCTCCAGTTCGGCCCAGAAGCCCTCGCGCCGCACGATCAGGAAGCCGAACAGGAAGGCTCCCAGCGACAGGGCGTGGTTGTACCAGTCGTTGGTCAGGCCGTTGGTGATCCCGAAGAAGGGGAAAAGGACGAGGCGGATGGCCAGCAGGTAGGCGATGGGGACCCACACCACCCGCCGGCCGGCCAGCATCCCGGCCAGCTTCTCCTCCAGCGCCGCCATCGTCGCAGGCCGCGACATCAGGGCGATGGCCGCCAGGCTGTAGACGGCGATGTAGACCAGGAACCACAGGTGGTTGACCGGCACGCCGTCGGCCAGGCCCGACGGGCCGAACTCGCGGCCCAGCCAGGGCAGGAAGCCGTCCGTCCAGTAGCCCTTGTCCATCGCCTCGATCCAAGACTGGACCGAGACCAGGGCGACGACGCCGAAGACCAGCGGCGGGACCAGCCGCTCGAACCGGGCCCTGGCCACCTCCCCCGCCGTGCGGCGCAGGGTCATGAACCGCAGCGCAGCGCCCGAGACGAGGAACAGCAGGGTCAGGCGCCAGGGGTTGGTAATCAGCACCCCCTCGCGCATCCACTCGAAGGTGTGGGCGCTGTTGATGTGCCAGTCGAACGGGGCGTAGACGAGGCCCACGTGATAGAGGATCAGCAGCCCGAAGGCCGCGACCCGGATCCAGTCGAGGTCCGACCGGCGCTGGGACGGGGCGCCCGTCACGCCAGCCACCGGTGCGCCCAGGTTTCCGACACTGCCGCCCCCTCGCGCACCAGCCGGGCCCGCAGCTCGGCGACCGGCGCCCGGCCGGGGACGAACTCGAAGCTCAGGCGCTGGGCGCCGGAGGCGGGGTTGCGCTGGAGGGTGACGTGGCGGACCTGCCCCGCGTCGGCGGCGACCTCGGCCGCCGCGTCCTGGAGCGCGGCCAGGGGCGAGAACTCGACGACGAAGCGGCGCGAGCCGCCCCCGCCCGCCCCGTCCCGCCACAGCGACACGGCGGCCAGCGGCGAGGCCGGGACCGGGTCGGCCGACCAGTGGAGCCGGTAGCGGAAGCGGTGCTCGCGGTGCGGCGACAGGGCTTTGCCGGGGCGCCAGGCGGCCAGGATGTTGTCCTCGCCCTCGCTGCGGGCGGGCAGCTCGACCAGGGTCGCGGCGCCGTCCGTAAAGCCGGAGACCGGCTCGACCCACAGGCTGGGGCGGCGGTGGTAGTGGGCCTCCAGGTCCTCGTAGGCGGCGAGGCCGCGCTGGCGCTGGATCAGGCCGAAGCCGCGCGGGGCGGCATCCGCGAAGGGGCTGGTCTGGACCGGGGCGTTGGGGTTGGCGAGCGGCCGCCACAGCCGCTCCCCGCCGGCGTGGTCGACGAGCAGGCCATCGGAATCGTGGACTTCGGGGCGGAAGTCGTCGAACCGGCGCGGCTGCTCCGGCCCGAACAGGTACATACTGGTCAGGGGCGCGATCCCGGCCCGCAGGGGGGTGCGCGGGATCAGGGTGGCGTCGACCTCGAACAGGGTGGTCTCGCCCGGCGTGATCACGAAGCGGTAGGCCCCCGCCACGCTCGGCCCGTCGAGCAGGGCGTGGACGACGATGGACGCGTCGCCCGGCTTCGGCCGCTCTATCCAGAAGGCGCGGAAGGCGGGGAACTCCTCGCCCGGACGGCCCGAGCCCAGCTCGATCCCCCGCGCCGACAGGCCGTAGGCGGCGCCCTTCGACACGGCGCGAAAGTAGCTGGCCCCCAGGAAGACGGCGAACTCGTCGAACCGCTCGGGGTCGTTGATGCGCGCGTGGATGCGGAAGCCCGCGAAGCCCAGGTCGGCGGGAAAGCCCGAGGCGTCCAGCTTGCCGGTGGTGAAGGCGTCCGGCCGGTAGGGGATGGCCTGGACCTCGCCGTCCGCCACCTCGAACAACTCGACCGGGGTCTTGTAGAGCCCGCCCCGGTGGAACATCTGGAGCTGGAACGGCAGGCCCTGGTCGCGCCAGACCGCCGCCTCGCGCCGGAAGCGGATCTGGCGGTAGCCGTCGTAGTTCAGCCCGGCCAACAGGCGCGGCAGGGCCCTGGACGGGGCGCGGTACGGCCGCGCCGACAGCTCCAGCGCCTGGCGCCGGACCAGCATCTCGACGCTGGGCGACTGCGCCCGCGCCGCCGTCGCCGCCGCTAGCGCGGCGGGCAGGCCGATCAGGACTTCACGCCGCCGCATCGATCACCCTCCGTTCGGTCCGGCGCGCTGCGGTCAGGGCCTTGCGGGCCGGGGTCTCGAAATAGCGCCAGCAGAGCCAGCTCAGCACCATGAGGCTGGCCAGCCAGGCCGCGCCGAAGACGTAGCGCCAGGGCTGGGCGATGTAGGGGTTGGTCAGCAGCCACAGGCCCGCGACGCCGATGGTCAGGCCGTGCAGGAGGTAGACGGAGTAGGACGCCTGCCCCAGGAAGTCGCCGACCGCATGCTCGGCCCACCGGGGCCGCAGCCGCGCCAGGTAGCCGACCAGCAGCGGAAAGAGCGCCAGCACGATGGCGAGGTCCGCCGCCCACCACGTCCGCCGGACGGTCAGGATGTAGAAGAGGGCGAGGACCCCGAACGGCGCGGCGGCCAGGCCCAGCGCCCTCCACGTCCGGTCGCTCGTCTTCGCCATCATCTCGAACGCCGCCATCCCGGCCGAAAAGCCGAACAGGGCGCGGATGCCTCCGACCCAGAAGGTCTGCATCGTGAAGCCGCCGTCGAGCGTGCCCCGGTTCACCGCGTTCAGGGCCAGCAGCAGCCCGGCGGCCAGCGCCAGCGGCAGGGCGCCGCCGCCGATGCGCCGCGCCCACAGGAAGAAGGCCCCGCTCAGGACGATCTCCCAGACGATGGACCAGGTCTGGAGCGCGAAGGGATAGGCGGCGCGGTTCGACAGCAGGCCCGCCGTGTCGGCCGGGATCAGCAGCAGGTTCAGTCCCAGCGCCCCGATCAGCTCCGGCCGGTCGGGGCCCATGTCCACGGCCGCCTTCCAGAAGAACAGCCCCGCCCCGCCTACCGTGACGGCCAGGTAGAGCGGATAGAGCCGGGCCAGCCTGCGCCGCATGAAGCCGCCGAAGGCCAGCCCGCCCCGCACCCGCGCGCCGTAGACGTGGGCCATGATGAAGCCGGAGATGACGAAGAACAGGTCCACCGCCAGGTAGGCGTGGGGAAACCAGTGCTTCGATCCGAACATCGCCGGGCCGTGGTAGACGGCCACCATCAGGGCCGCGAGGCCCCGCAGCGTGTTCAGCGAGCGGATTTCTTCGTTCTGGCTCATCTCGCGCCGCCGCCTACAGGCACGGCGGCGCGGCGGCAAGCCTCAGAAGTCGACCGTCAGGCCCGCGAAGGCCGAACGCCCGTCTCCCGGCCAGTAGGCGGCCGTGGTTGGCGTAATGGCGAGCTGCGCCTGGACGTTGGAGACGTAAGCCTCGTCCGCCAGGTTGCGCACGTCGAGGAAGACCGAGACGCGCCCGTTCACCGACCAGCCCGCGTTGAGGTTGAACACGGCGTAGGACGGCGCCTTGGTCGTGTTCTGATAATCGACCCAGATGTCGCTCGCCGACCATTCCACCGACGGGGCCACGAACCAGCCCGCCGGATGCTCGTAGCGGACCTCGGCGCGGTAGAAGTGCCGGGGCGCGATGGGCAGGCGGTTGTCGCCGTGCTGCACGTCGCCGTCGAACCGGAAGTCCGACCACATCCAGGTCTGGCGCAGCCGCCAGCCCGGGGCGACGCGCCAGTCGAGCGCCGCCTCGATCCCCTGGTGGACGGTGTCGCCCGCGTTGAAGGTCGAGGCGGGGATGCCGTTCTGGCCCTGGTTGTACTGCAGCATCTCGCCGTCGAGGTGGGCGCGATAGGCGGTCAGGTCCCAGGTGAAGGCGCCCCGCCGGCCCCGCGCGCCGATCTCGCCGGTCCAGGCTTCCTGCGCCCGGACGGGGGAGAAGTCCGTCCCGATCGGCGACATGGCGCCGTGGTTCGGCGGCTCCACCGATTTCGTCAGGTTGGCGAAGACCTGCGCGCCGTCCTCGGCCTCCCAGAGCAGGCCGACGCGGGGCGCGATCCAGTCGTAGTCCTTGGCGGCCTTGACCGTCGGGCTCTCGAAGTCGCGCTCCGCCCAGCCCAGCGTCGCGCCGCCGACCAGGGCCAGCCGGTCGGTCACGAACAGCCGTCCCTCGCCGAACAGGTCGGCGGCGGCGGCGTTCTGGAGCGAGCGGCTCATCACCGCGCCCCGTGCGCCCGTGTTGTTGGCGTAGAAGGCGGAATCCAGGTCCCCCTTGCGCAGCCACAGGCCCGCATAGGCGTCGGCCCGCATCCCGCCCAGCGCGCCGTCCCAATCCAGCCGCCCGAACGCGCCCCAGTTGCGGCTCTGCTGGTCGATGACCTGGAAGATCGGGTGGTCGAGGTCTTTCCATACGGCGTAGGCGCCGCCCTCGAACACCGCCTGCTCGTTCAGCCGCCAGCGCGTGCGCAGCGAGGCGCGCAGGCCCCGGACGTTGCGGCCGTAGTCGTTCGCCACATTGCCCGGCGCGGCCATGCCGGGGTCGGTGTCGAGCTGGAGGCGGGTCAGGGCGCCGGGAATCTCCTGGGCGATGTCGGCGCCGCTGACGATCAGCCGCACCTCACGGTCTTCGCCGAGGCTGCGGCCGAGGTTGAGGGTGGCGAACTGGAGGTTCTGCTGGCTCTGCGGCCGCCAGCCCTGGCCGGTCTGGTTGGTGGCGGCGGCGAAGACGTCCCAGTCCCCGCTGCGGCGGGCGAGCGCGACGTGTTCGCGCAGCATCCCGAACGAGCCGCCGTCGATCCGCACGCGGTTGTCGAACCCGGCGTCGGCGCCGGTCGGGGTGACGATGTTGACCGCCCCGCCCAGCAGCGCCCCGCCGAAGCGCAGGGCGTTGCCGCCGCGGTAGACCTCGGTGTAGCGGGCGATCAGCGGGTCGGCGATCTGGCTGTCGCCGTAGCCGTCCGCCTCGTTCAGCGGCAGGCCGTCCTGGGCCAGCAGCAGGCCCCGGTTGTGGTTGGCGTTGCCGATGCCCGAACCCCGGATCGACAGGCGGATGTCGCCGCCCCACTTGCGCTGCGCATAGACGCCTGGGGCGTCGCGCAGCATGTCGTCGAGCGCCAGGGCGAAGCGGCTTTCATAGGATTCGGCCGAGATGACCGATACGGCGCCGGGGGTCTCGGAGAGGCGGCGGCGGGCCTCGCCGACGACGGCGGGGTCTTCCGGGTCGGGGCGGGCGGTGACGATGACGGAATCGACCGTCGGGGCGGCCTGGGCGAGCGCGACGAGGGCGCTCGTGGCGAGAAGCAGCGATTGCATGATGCGACAGGTCCTGCGGTCCGCGCGGCGGCGGCCGTGTGCTGATTGCGTGGCGAGAACGCGCCCGGAGGCCGGGCGTTCAGGTCAGCAGGACCGGGGGGCCGGTGGAGGGCGGCGGCGGGGCGGCGAGGCCCCGTCCTGGCGCGGGCGCGAAGGCGCGGGGCGCGGGCGCTTCATAGCGGGCGTAGGCGACCGGGACGACGTCGAAACCGTCCGGGGCCGGAGCGCCCGCCGCGCTGGCGGCGAAGACGCAGGGGACGTGGTCGGCGCCGTCGTCCGGGGCCTTGTCCGGCTGGCTGTGGCCGACGACCACCGCCCCTTGCGAGGTGCAGAGCACCAGCGGGAAGGGCAGGTCGCCGGACGGCGCGGCCATAAAGCCGGGCGGCACGACGATCTTCAGCGCCACGGCGAACATCGCCAGCGTCAGGCAGACGCAGCGGAGCAGGCCGGAAGACTGGCGGGCGGCGCGGATCACGGCGCCGCTTTAACGGAACCGCGGGGGTTTGCCTATCGGCTCGACGCCGCTAGACCGCCCCGCCCAGCGCCCCGAACAGGGCCGGCAGCAGGTAGATGCGCACGCCCTGGATGACGAGGAGGGCGATGATGGGGGTGATGTCCACGCCGCCGAGCGGGGGGATGAAACGCTGAAAGGGCGCCAGCACCGGCCGGGTCACGGCGTCGAGGAAGCTGGTGACGCCGCCCACGAAGCGGTTGCGGTAGTTGATGACGTCGAAGGCCACCAGCCAGCTCATGATGGCGTTGATGACGATCGCCAGGACCAGCAGCCCGAGCAAGGCGTCGACGATGAAGTGGATGAACCCGAGCAGGCTGGTCATTTCGGCTCCCGTTAAGCGGTTCGGCGGTTCTAGCCTTCGCCTGGATGCGGAGGCAAGGCGCGCTGCTTGACACCCTCATGGCCCACGCCTTATGTGCCGCGCTTCCCCCGTCCTGGGAGGGGGCCGTAGCTCAGTTGGTAGAGCGCCTCGTTCGCAATGAGGAGGTCAGGGGTTCGACTCCCCTCGGCTCCACCAGGGACAGATATTATTGACGCGCCTCCGAGCGCGGTCTCCCCCTCGGCTCGTAAAATCCTTCGGAAGGCCAGAAGGCGCGGTTGCCGTCACCGATTCTGCTTGGTCCGCAATTCAGTTTCATCCGCAACCATTCACGTTGACGCAGCGTTACCCGGGGCGCATCCTCAGGATGTTGAAAGGGCCCGGAGCCGAGCGGCGATGGGGCCGGACACGACCGCGCCTATAGGCCGCGCCCGACCTCCGACGTCCGCCCAGGCAAAGGGCCGGAGGGAGAGGATTGGTCCATGAAGCGTCCCAACCGTCTGCAAGGCTTCGAGAACGCCACCGACCTGATGACCATCGGTCTCATCATCGCGCTGGGCGCGGCGATGATCATCGGCCTGATCACGGCCAGCGGCAGCGTCACCTGGTAGGGGGCTAGTGCGCCTCGTCCCAGTTGGACGCGGCGCGCGCCTCCACCACCAGCGGCACTGACAGCGCGACAGCGGGCTCCGCCGCGCGCTCCATGACCGCCTTGGCCACGCGGCAGGTCTCCTCGGCTTCGGCTTCCGGGGCCTCGAAGACCAGTTCGTCGTGGACCTGGAGCAGCATGCGGGCGGAAAGGCCCGCGTCCTTCAACGCCTGCGGCATCCCCACCATGGCGCGGCGGATGATATCGGCGGCCGCGCCCTGGATGGGGGCGTTGATGGCCGCGCGCTCGGCGAACTGGCGCATTCCCACGCTCTTGCCCCGGATGTCGGGGATGTTGACCTTGCGTCCGAACAGGGTGGTCACGAACCCCTGCTCGCGCACCAGCGCCCGCATCTCGTCCATATAGGCCCGGATGCCCGGGAAGCGCTCGAAGTAGGTGCGGATATAGGCCGCCGCCTCGTCGTTGGGGATCGAGAGCTGGTTCGCCAGCCCGAAGGCGCTGATGCCGTAGATGATGCCGAAGTTGATCGCCTTGGCGCGGCGGCGCACGTCGGACGGCATCCCCTCGACCGGGACCCCGAACATCTCCGAGGCGGTCATGGCGTGGATGTCCAGCCCCTGCTGGAAAGCGCGCTTGAGCTGGGGGATGTCGCCGATGTGGGCGAGCAGCCGCAGCTCGATCTGGCTGTAGTCCGCGCTGATCAGCACATTGCCCGGCTCGGCGATGAAGGCCTTGCGGATCTTGCGGCCTTCCTCGGTGCGGACGGGGATGTTCTGCAGATTGGGATCGGAGGACGACAGCCGCCCCGTGGTGGTCGAGGCCATCGCATAGGAGGTGTGGACGCGGCCCGTCTTCTGCGAGATCGCGGCGGTCAGGTTGTCGGTGTAGGTGCCCTTGAGCTTGGAAAGCTGGCGCCATTCCAGCAGCACGCGCGGCAGCTCGTGCCCCTCCCCGGCCAGGCTCTCCAGCACGTCCGAATCGGTGGCCCACTGGCCGGTCGCGGTCTTCTTGCCGCCGGTCAGCGACATCTCGCTGAACAGCACGTCGCCGATCTGCTTGGGGCTGCCCAGGTTGAACGGGCGGCCGGCCAGCGCCTGGGCCTTGGCCTCGTACTCGCTCATCCGCATCGAGAACTCGTGGGACAGGCGGCGCAGGACCTCCGGGTCGACCTTGACCCCGGCGTTCTCCATCTGCGCCAGCACCGGCGGCAGGGGCCGCTCCAGCGTCTCGTAGACGGTCGCCAGCCCCTCGCGGACCAGCCGGGGGCGCAGGGCCTCATAGAGGCGAAGCGTGACGTCGGCGTCCTCGGCCGCGTAGCAGGTCGCCTCGTTCAGCAGGACGTGCTTGAAGCTGATCTCGGCCTTGCCGGACCCCGCCACCTGCTTGAAGGGGATGGGCTTGTGGCCCAGCCACAGCTCCGACAGCTCGTCCATGCCGTGGCCGTGCAGGCCCGCCTCCAGCACGTAGGAGATCAGCATGGTGTCGTCGATGGGCGCCACCTCGATCCCATGCCGCGACAGGACGGCGATGTCGTACTTGGCGTTCTGCGCCACCTTCAGGACGTCGGGGTTCTCCAGCAGGGGCCGCAGCTTGTCGATGACGACCTGGAGCGGGACCTGTTCCAGGTCGGCGGCGGCCTCCAGCGCCAGGCCGTCCTTCTCGCAGTGGCCGACGGGGATGTAGCAGGCTTCCCCCGGCGAAATTCCCAGCGACACGCCGCACAGGCCCGCCGTGGCCGAGGACAGGGCGTCCGTCTCGGTGTCGAAGGCGACGACGCCCCTGGCCGTCGCCCGCGCGATCCAGTCGTCCAGGGTCGCTTCGTCGCGGACGCAGACATAGGCGCTCGTGTCGATCGCCTGGGGCGCGGCGGGTGCGGCGGCGGGCGGAGCGGCGGCGGGCGCCTCGGCCCGCCTGGCCGCCTCCCCGGCCTTGCCGTCGCCCACCCGGCGGGCGAGGCCCCGGAACTCCATCGTCTCCAGGAAGTCGGCCAGCACCTTGGGGTCCGGGTCGCGGACCACCAGATCGTCGATGGGCTCGGGCAGGGGCGTGTCGCAGTCCAGCTTCACCAGCGCCCGCGACAGGCGGATCTGGTCGGCGAAGTCGATCAGGGTCTGGCGGCGCTTGTCCTGCTTGATCTCGCCGGCGCGGGACAGAAGGGTGTCGATGTCGCCATACTCGTTGATCAGCAGGGCGGCGGTCTTGATCCCGATGCCCGGCGCGCCCGGCACGTTGTCGACGCTGTCGCCGCACAGGGCCTGGACCTCGACCACCTTCTCCGGCGGCACCCCGAACTTCTCGATCACCTGATCGCGGCCGATGCGCAGGTTCTTCATGGCGTCGAACATCGAGACGCGGTCGTCGACGAGCTGCATCAGGTCCTTGTCGGAGGAGACGATGGTCACCTCCCCGCCCTGCTCGGACACCTTGCAGGCGTAGGCGGCGATGATGTCGTCTGCCTCGTAGCCGGCCAGCTCCAGGCAGGGCACGCCGAACGCCCGCGTGGCCTCGCGCACCAGGGGGAACTGCGGGATCAGGTCCTCGGGCGGCGGGGGGCGGTGGGCCTTGTAGTCGGCGTAGAGCTGGTTGCGGAACGTCTTCTCGGAGTGGTCGAAGACGACGGCCAGGTGCGTCGGCGCGTCGGCCTGCATGTCGCGCAGCAGCTTCCACAGCATGTTGCAGAAGCCCGCCACCGCCCCGACGGGCAGGCCGTCGGTCTTGCGGGTCAGCGGCGGCAGCGCGTGATAGGCGCGGAACAGGTATCCCGACCCGTCGATCAGATAGAGGCGTATGGCCGGCCCGTCCTGGGTGAGCGGGCGGTCCTCGGCGGGCGGGATGAGCATGTCGGTCATGGGACCGGAACATAGGCGCTCCGGGCGCGGCGGTCAGCCCTGCGCGAAACGCTCCGAGGCCTTCCCCCATCCAGGGGGAAGGGCCTAGTGCCCGCCGCTGCCCTCATACACCCCCGGCGCCAGCCGCTCGCTCTCGGGCCCCTCGGACCCGTGCGCCAGGACGAACCGGCGGTCGCAGTAGCCGCATTCCACGAAGTCCTCGCCGCCCATCTCCAGCCACACGCGCGGATGGCCCAGCGCGCCGCCGACGCCGTCGCAGGCGACGCGGTGGGAGCGGACCTCGATCACCTCCGGCGGCGGCACGGCGTCGGGCCGCTCCATGACGGGGGCCTCGGCGGGAACGGGTTGCGACTTGCGGGCCATGGTGTCCTCGAAGGATGCGGGCCGGCCTTGGCGCAGCCGCCCGCCGCGCATACCTATGCGAGGCCCCGCACGGGCGTCAATTTCCCTTGAAGGGACCCCATGGACCTGCCTGACTACGCCATCGAAGCCGAGGGGCTCTACAAGACCTACGCCGCCACCAAGACGACCCCCGGGAAGCAGGCGCTGAACGGGATCGACCTGAAGGTGCCGCGCGGCTCCATCTTCGGCCTGCTCGGCCCCAACGGGGCGGGCAAGTCGACCTTCATCAACATCCTGGCCGGGCTGACCCGCAAGACCGCCGGGACCGTGCGCATCTGGGGCCGCGACATCGACGCGCGCCCGCGCGACGCCCGCGCCGCCATCGGCGTGGTGCCGCAGGAGCTGGCCGCCGACGTCTTCTTCACTCCTCGCGAATCGCTGGAGGTGCAGGCCGGGATGTACGGCGTGCCGAAAGCCGAGCGCCGCACCGACGAACTGCTCGCCGCCCTCGGCCTGACCGACAAGGCCAACGCCTATGTCCGCCAGCTTTCCGGCGGCATGAAGCGGCGGCTGATGGTGGCCAAGGCCATGGTCCACGCCCCGCCGGTCCTGATCCTGGACGAGCCCACCGCCGGGGTGGACGTCGAGTTGCGCCGCCAGCTCTGGAACTACGTCGTCGGCCTGAACCGCCAGGGCGTGACCATCGTGCTGACCACCCATTATCTCGAAGAAGCACAGGAGCTTTGCGACAACATCGCCATCGTCAACCGGGGCGAGGTGGTGGCCTGCGAGCCTACCGCGACCCTGCTGCGGCGGCTCGACACCCGCAACGTGGTGGTCACTCCCGCGGAGCCGGTGGGGACAGCCCCCGCGCTGACCGGGTTCGACACGAAGCTGCGTGGCGGCGGCGCCTTCCAGGTCACCTACCGCACCGGCCAGTCGAGCGTGGAGCAGGTGCTGGCCGCCGTGCGCGCCACGGGCCTGCACATCAAGGACATCGCCACCGAGGACCCGGACCTGGAGGACGTCTTCCTGTCCCTGACCTACGCCTCGCCGGACGCCGCCGACCCGACGCGGGACTGATCGGCAAGCGTTTGCGCGGCGGGCGGCTTTCCGCTAAGAACCCGCCTCCGCCGCAAGGCCCACGCACCCGTAGCTCAGCTGGATAGAGCGTTGCCCTCCGAAGGCAAAGGTCACACGTTCGAATCGTGTCGGGTGCGCCATCTCCCCTTTTGATCCACCTAAAGTCGCAAAAGCCCTTATAGGATAAGAGGTTGAGGGGGTTTGAAAGCCCTCTCCGCGCACATACGTCAATGGCTGCCTGAACACCAATTTCAGGGCCATCCTCTTGTCTTCCAGGCTCTCGGATTCCCAAAGAATACAAGGATTTGATAAGAATCCGAGCGCCGTTTGAAAGGTGTCATGGAAGCTCTCTAGCGGGCGCCCGCACCGGCCTACCTGCTCCCGCAGCAAGGTCCGCCGTTCTTCCAGTTGCGGGATGCGCTTCTCATAGGCGGCCACCACCGCCGGGGACGTCGCTTCGACCACACGGTCAAGGAACTGTTCGATCTCTCGCCTACCCGAAGATCGCGTCGGCCATCCAGTTCGGGATTTCGCGGCGGGGAAGGTCCAGGTTCGCCGCTGCAACAGCCAGGCGGCGCATGTAGGCGGGCTTCATTACATCGGCGGTGCGGGGGATCGTGACGGTCGCCGGGCGGTCGTTGTCGTTATGGGCGCACAGGCCCGTCATCAGTTGGTTGCAGGTCGGGCAGCGTCGCATGGCCTGGCTCCTTAGCAAGCGCAGGCAAGGGCCCGCGCGTCAGTCGGAGAATGGCATCACTTCCACTTACGTCAAGTATGAAAGCGGTTTTCGTTGTTATTATGGTTCACGCCGCCTGGCCCGCGATTGGATCGCGCCCGCCAGGTGCAGGATTCTTTCCTCTCCTCCAAGCGCCTCAATCTCGCGGTCGATCGCTTCCTTCTTAGTGGGCAGGCGAAGGCCCTCGGGAAGATCGTTCTGGCGCAGCCAGTTATGCAGGGCTCTATAGGCAGGGGGATCGATGCTCCGGAGATTAGCTTGGGTAAGCACTCCGGCCGCTATGTAGGGGCCCCAGTTGTCTTGGAGGTATTTGACGATCCCGCCCCTCATACGTGGCTTATAGGGATACTTCGGCGGTGCCTTTGGCAGTGTAAGCGCCTTGGCGGCAGGGTGAGCCTGCGCTGCAATCCATTGCTGCGCCAAGGGGGTTAGATAAGCGGCCATGTCGCGGCCAACTTCATTGGCCACGCCGAATGTTTCTGCCAGTGCAGCAGGTAATGTGTCGCCTTCTGTTTTCAATGCGCGATTATTATCATAATCGCTGTCTCTATTTCCAGAAGTTTTAGTGCTGTTGCTTTGTGTTGCCTTTAATCCCGCAACAAACAGGCTTGCTAACACTGAAATATTAGGAGCGTTCGCGGCATCAATATTACAGGATTCTGCAAGAAGAAGAGCGGCACTGGGGATGTCTCTAGGCTCTGGTCGAAGGGCGCCGGTCGGCGTCCGCCGCCCCGTGTTGCTGGGCGTGGCGGGGTTAGCCGCTCGCATGATTTGCAACAGCGGGAGGCACTGCTCCCAGAATGTCCGTCCGAAGACGAACGTTTCATCTCGTGTCAGACCATTGAGAAACAGCAGATGGTCTGCAATCTGACGCGGCGAACTGAGAGCGAGCAGGCGGGCAGGATCGCGCCTGCGGGGTTTTGTATCAGTCGCAGGCGCTGGAAGCCGTTCAAGCGCGGCGCCTGCATGGACGGCATCAGGAGATTGGCGATGAGTGGCGCCGCTCCTGGAGGACGTTTCCCTTGATGTCGTGCGAGGCGTTCTGGCCATGGAGTCAGGGTAGGCTTCCATCCGACTCGCGTCGAGTCATGGGCTTGCCCTGCGCTGTACGTCAATGACGCACAATTCCCTTGCCTTGATGGGTGTCATTGACGTACCATATAAGTGATGAAAACGAAGCTACTCACCATCGTCGAAACCCCCGTCTTTCTGCGTCAGGCGGAAAGGGTGTGGACCGCCGAAGAACGGGGAGCCTTCGTGGACTTCATTGCCCGCAACCCTGAAAGCGGAGACTTGATCCCCGACACTGGCGGCATCCGCAAGGTCCGTTGGGGGAGACAGGGAAGCGGCAAGCGCGGCGGCGCACGGGTGATCTATTTCTACTACCACCCGGACGCTCCTCTCTATCTGCTGCTGGCCTATGCCAAAGCGGAGCGCGAGGACATGACACCGGATGAGAAGCGGAAGGTCAGGGCGCTGGCTGAAACGATCAAGGAGCAACACCCTTCGGAAAGGGGACAACAATGACTGATTTTGGAAACGACCTGATTGAAAGCCTCGGCCAAGCTGCCGAACACGCCAAGGGCGTGCAGGTCGGCGCACAGGTCCACATGGTCGAGGTGCCGGACGTGCGTTCAATCCGCGAGGAATTGAAGCTGTCGCAGCAGGAGTTCTCTCGCCGCTATCGTATCCCGCTCCCCACGCTAAAGGGTTGGGAGCAGGGGCGCCGACAACCCGACGCCACTGCGGCGGCCTATTTGAACGTCATCGCCCGCATGCCAAACGAAACGCAGGCCGTTCTCGCCTAAAGTCGCCGATACAAGGTCGAAGGACTGACGCCCAACCCCTCGGCAAGCTGCGCAACGGATGCCCGCCCCTGGACGAAGGCCTGCCGCGCCCTGGCGAGTTGCGCCTCGGTCAGCTTGCCGCGCCGCCCGCCTATCCGGCCTTCGGCGCGGGCGACCGCGAGCCCCGCGAGGGTCCGCTCGCGGATCACCGAGCGCTCGAACTCGGCTAGCGCCGCCATGATGTGGAAGATCAACCGTCCACCGGGCGTGTTGGTGTCGATGGCCTCGGTCAGGCTCCTGAAGCCCAAGCCCCGGCGCTCCAGCAGGTCCATCGTGTCGATCAGTTGCCGCAGCGACCGAGCGAGCCGGTCGAGCTTCCAGACGACGAGCGTGTCTCCGACCTGCACGGACTTCAGCGCCGCGCGCAGTTGCCGCCGATCCTGCCTCGCGCCTGATGCGGTTTCGGTGAAGATGCGTTCGCACCCCGCCTGTCTGAGGGCGGCGAGCTGCAATTCAGGGTTCTGATCGAGGGTCGAAACCCGCGCATAGCCAATCAGCATGTCGTTTGAGCGCCCTGGGTTTCCCCGGCCCGCCTTTCCCAAAAACGACCGTTTACGGGAGGGTCGTTATCGAGCGGAAGCCTGGGCGGTCCAAAGGAACCGATTCCACAGGCAATGAGCCAAAGCAGGGCACAATAGTCGCATAGCATATCTGCCACCCGACCGTCATTAGTAACAGTCATCAAAAACGGTCGTTATTGAGAATCCCCCACCTGTCGAAGCACAGGGCGCACCCTTTCGAGGCATTCGCCTCTTATCGGAGCGCCGACATTGGCCTATCAGACCTGCCCGCGCTGTAACGGACGGCGCACTCTACATTCCTCGTATCGTGAAACCTGCTCCTCCTGCTTCGGATCGGGACGCACGTCGGACGGCAAATGGTCCTGCAACCCCTGTCATGGACAGGGGACCAAGCAAGGCTACCGTGAAGACATGCACCTCGACATGCTCGTTCTCGGCCATGTTCAGAAGGTGAGCCCCCAACTGGCCCGCGCCACTGCGCTGCGACCCTTTGAGGATCATGGCCGACCTTCCGACAGGCCAAGCGCCTTCAGCAGCAGATCGCGCATCTCCGCGACTTCCTCGCAGGCCTCCAGCAATTCGGCTTCGACTTCCGACGTGACGGGCAGCGCCCCGAGGTGCGCCGACTTGGCGAGTTGGTTCAGGTTGCTCGACAGGCGGGAACCGCCGAGCAGCGCCAGCAGACGGGAAAGCGCCTGATGATCCTTCACCGGAAACTTGCCTCGTGTCCGGGGCGGCGCGGCGTCCGGACCGAACAGGCATTGCCGGACGTATGAGCCGACCGACATGCCCGCAGCGTCGCGGTCCAGGCGTGCGCGTTCCTCGGGCGACAGGCGCAGCGAGAAGGGCCGCGTGCCGGGCTTGGAGGAACGGTCTGACATGGAATGGCAATAGGCAGACCACCCGGCCCCCCTTGGGGGGATGCGGGTGTTCTGCACTGTGAATATGGCTCGTTTGGTTAGAGGGGAGACGGGCGATTCAGCCGTACGGCTGTCAGGCAGGTGTTCCAATCAGCCAGTGTCTGGAATACCTCGTTTGAAGATTCTATGGCTAGGTGCGCCAACTCCCATGACGACGATCCACCTTTCCCGGCCCGCCGACGGCGTGGCGCTGCTCGAACTCGACAATCCGCCGGCCAATGCGCTGGGGTCCGCCATGCGGGCGCGGCTGGGCGAGGTGCTGGGCGAGCTGGACGGGGACGACGGCGTGCGGTGCCTGGTGCTGACCGGGCACGGCAGGACCTTCTGCACCGGAGACGACCTGCGCGAGGCGGCCGCCCGGGGGCGGGTCACGCCGGAGGCGGTGGCGGATTTCAACGGGGCCACGGACAAGGTCGAGGCGTTCCGCGCGCCGGTGGTGGCGGCGGTGAACGGCCATTGCATCGGCGGCGGGCTGGAGCTGGCGCTGGCCTGCGACATCCGGGTGGCGTCGACCCAGGCGAGCTTCACGGCGGCCGGGGTCAATGTCGGGCTGATGGCGTCGGTCTACCGGCTGCCGCGGCTGATCGGAGTGGCGAACGCCAAGGCGATGCTGCTGACCGGCGCGCCGACCGACCCGCAGACGGCGTTGCGGCTGGGGCTGGTGGCGGCGGTGCATGAGCCCCAGGACCTGCTGGGCGAGGCCGTGAAGCTGGCGGCGCGGGTCGCCTCGCGCGCGCCGCTGGCGGTCGAGGCGGCCAAGCGGCTGATCGGCCGGGCGCCGGACCTGACGGCGGCGCAGGCGCTGGAGGCGCAGAGGCCGGAGGTGGCGATGCTGTCGGCCAGCGAGGACCATGCGGAGGCCGTGGCCGCCTTCGCCGCGCGGCGCGACCCGGTGTTCCGCCGCCGCTAGCCGTTCGGCTTGACCGGCGCCCCCTTCGCCCTGGCCTGGCTTTCGAGGGCGGCGCAGTCGGCGTTCTCGGCCGTGCCCAGTTCCACGAACGGCAGGATGGCGGCCAGCGGCGACAGCAGCGCGCCCAGCGCCGCGCCGACCCCCGCCTGGGCGACGGCGGGGCCGACCTCCACCCCCGGCTTGGGCGACAGCAGCGGTCCCTTCACGGTGATCGGCGAGAGCAGGCGCACGAGGCGCGGCTTCTTCGATTCGCCGTCGATGCGCAGGTCGATGGTCTCGTTGCGCAGGTCGATGGTCCCCTTGCCCTCGGCCTTGACGACGCCGGTGTCGATGACGATGCGGCTGGAGCGCAGCACGCCCTTGGTGGCCCGGAAGTCGGCGACGGCGCAGCGGATGGGCGTCTCCTTGGGGTCCTCCGACAGCAGCATGACGAGGCCCTTGGTCAGGTTGATGCCGAGCAGCTCGGCGAAGGCCTGGCGCATCGTGCCGTTGGGGATGACGAGGGTGACCTGCCCGTCGGCGCTGGAGGCGGCCTTGTGGATCGAATTGCCGTAGCCGGTCAGCTTGGCCCGCCCGGCCATCGGGCCCTCGATGGGCCTGGACTTGATGGGGACGAAGTCCTCCAGCCGCGTGTTGGTCAGGCGCACGTCGATGTCGGTGCGGGGGACCTCGCGGCTGGCGTCGAGCCTGGCCTTGCCCGCCAGGCTGCCGCGCGTCAGGTCGAAGGAGACGGGGTCGGCGGTCAGCACGCCGTCCTTCAGCTTCAGGTCCAGCCGCACCTTGCGCAGCGGCAGGTTCGGGGCGTTCACGGCGTCGGCATGGTACTTCACGTCGGCGTCCATGGCCCGGATGCGCTCGACCTGCAGCGTGGCGTCGGGGAACAGGCGGCGGGGGGCGGCGCGCTGCTCGGGCGCGGCGGTTTCGCCCTTGCCCGTGCCGGGACGGCCGCCGAACAGCGTGCCCAGGTCGTCGAAATCAAGCCGCTTCGAGCGCAGGTCGCCGTTCAGGTAGACCCGCTCACCGCCCGTCTCGACATAGAGGTCGCCGCCCAGGTCGCTGTCGCCGACCATGCCGGAGAAGCCGTCGAAGTCGTAGCGCGAGCCCTTGCGGGTCAGCCGCCCGTTGATGCGGTAGGGCGGGGTGTTGGGCAGGGCGATCCCCGTCAGCGGGAAGAGGTCGTTGAGGTCGTTCCCCCGAAGGGTCAGCGCCCCGCCGAACCGCGACAGGTCGAAGGGCCGGGTGATGGCCGCGTCGGCCCAGATGCGGGTGGCGCCGGACGCGACCTCGGCCTTGAACGGATAGGGCCGGTCGGGGCTGACGTTCAGCAGCGGGTCGCCGGTCACCCGGGCGGTGAAGGGCGCGCGGTTCAGCCGGCCCTTGCCCTCCAGCACGAAGACGCCGCGGTCGGGGCCGACGGTGTGCTCGCTGGAGGTGATGGAGCCTTCGAACAGGATGTCGCGCTGGCGGTCGTCCACGCGCAGGCGGCCCTGGTCGATGACCAGGTGCTGGATGGCGGGCAGCTTCAGCGCCCCGCCGCCGCCCTTGCCGTCGCCGAACGTCCAGTTGGCCCGCCCCGAGGGCTGGCGCAGCAGGGCGACGTTGGGTTTTTCGACCGACAGCAGCTCGAAGACCTGCTGCCCCCGGATCAGCGGCAGCAGCTTGATGCGCACCGCGATGCGCTCGACAGTCACCATGTCCCCCTCGCCCTGCCACGCGGGCTTGGCGATGCGCAGGCCGTGGGCCTCGGCGCGGGGCGACAGCGACCAGGGGTGGACGTCGAGGTCGCCCTGGATCTTCACCACCCGCGCCATGCGGGCGGAGGCCAGGCTCTCGATCGGCCGCTTGAACCAGTTCCAATCGAAGACGACGAGGAAGAGGACCACCGCGCCCGCGATCAGCAGGGCGAGGGTGATGCCGACCTTCGCGGTGCGCGGCGCGCGCAGGCGGCGGGGGTCGATGCGCTTGAGGAACTCGGGAGTGCGGCCGGAGGTCATCCCGGCTTAACGCGCGGGGGGCGGCCTTGCGTTCCCGGCTAGTAGACCAGCTTCATCGCCGAGACGGTGACGGCCCCCGCCAGGAAGACGACGATGGCGATGATTTCGTAGCTCTTGAAGAGCGGCCCGTTCGGCGAACGCATATGTCGTAACCCCCTGTCCCAATCCGGCGCAATCGAGGGACAGGGCGGCAAGGCGCGGGCCAGTTACGCCTGGGCGAGGAAGGCCTCCACCAGCGCGTCGTAGAGGTGCAGCTTCTTGTAGTCGCGAAAGGCGGGGGCGGCGGCGCGCCAGGCGCCGGCGAAGGCCGCCAGCCGCTCGGGGTCGTCCCGCAGCGCCGCGAGCGGATGGACCCAGACGCGGATGGTGAAGAGGGCGCCGCCGGTGGCGGGCAGGCGCCGCAGGGTCTGGCGCTCGACGCGGACGAAAAGCCCGGCGCCAGGGTCGGTGATGGCGGGCGTGGTGGTGCGGACGGGGGTGTGCAGCTCGGCGGTGTCGACCACCGTCCAGTTGCGCCGTTGCAGGATGAGGTCGGGGCGCAGGCCCTCGAAGATGCGGGCGACGCGGGGGAGCAAGGCGTCGCCGAAGCCGGGGACGGGGCCGTGCAGGGCGGAGAGGTCCTTCCCCAGCGCGTCGGCGGCGGTGAAGAAGGTCCCGGCCGAGAGGCTGACGGCGGTCAGGGTCCAGGCCCCGCCGCGCTTCTCCATCAGGCACAGGTCGTCGGGAACGAGACGCGCGGCGGCCTGCAGGGGCGGCGGGGCGAGATCGCCCTTCGCGCCGACCGCCGCCTCGACCATCCCCAGCACCTCGGCCTGTCCGGCGCGCGACCCCTCCAGCTCGCCGAACACCACGTCGCGGCTTTTCGCGAACAGCGGGTCCTTGCGGGCGGCGGGGTCGGTCTCGCCGCCCTCCAGCCAGTCGGCGGCCCCGATGGGCGACAGGCCGATGGCGAAGTCGGGCGGGGCGCCGTCGTAGGGGGCGTGGCGGATGCTCATCGCGCCCGCCGCCGCAGGGCCAGCGCCACGGCGATCCCCACCGCGACGCCGAGGGTGTTGGCCAGGCCGTCGAGCACGTCACCCTGGCGGCCGAGATGCATCGTCGCCTGGGCGATCTCCACCCCCACGCCGAACAGGACGAGGCCGGCGGCGACTGGCGCGAGCGGCGCGAAGGCCCATGCGCCCAGCAACATCAGCATGCCGTAGGCCCCGGCGTGCTGGATCTTGTCCGACAGGCTTACGGTGGGCAGCGCCTCGGTCGGCGTCAGCGATCCCCAGGCGACCGCCAGGAGCGCCACGAGGAAGGCGGCGATGCGGATCGGGCGAGGCAGGGTCATGGACGGCGCATCCGGTTGCACGGCTCCCTTCCCGTCTCTAGCGTCCCGGCTCCGATTTCAAGGAGGATGAGCCGGTGGGCGTCGAGGCGGTGATCTGGGATTTCGGCGGGGTGCTGACCACCTCGCCCTTCGAGGCCTTCAACCGCCACGAGGCCGAGAAGGGCCTGCCCCGCGACTTCATCCGCACGGTCAACGCCACCAACCCCGACGGCAACGCCTGGGCCCTGTTCGAGCGCGACGAGATCGACGCCGCCGAGTTCGACGTCCGCTTCCTGGCCGAGGCGACGGCGCTGGGCCATGCGGTGCGCGGCGCCGAGGTGCTGCCGCTGCTGTCTGGCGACATCCGGCCCCGGATGGTGGCGGCGCTGAAGACCTGCAAGGGCCGCTTCAAGGTCGGCTGCATCACCAACAACGTCCGCACCGGCCACGGCGCGGGCATGAGCGGCACGGGCGATAAGGCCGCCGCCGTCGAGGCGATCATGGAGACCTTCGACGCGGTGATCGAAAGCTCCAGGGCGGGCGTGCGCAAGCCCGACCCACGCATCTACCGCATGATGGGCGAACTGCTGGGCGTGGAGCCCGCCGCCTGCGTCTACCTCGACGACCTGGGGATCAACTGCAAGCCCGCCGCCACGCTCGGCATGACCGCCATCAAGGTGACCGGCGAAGACCAGGCCCTGGCCGACCTTTCCGCCGCCACCGGCCTGAGCCTCTAGGGGAGACGACCATGAGACCTGTGAAGATCGGGGCCGAGGCCGCGCTGAAGGACCTGCCGGGCTGGCGCGCGGCGGAAGGCCGCGACGCCATCGTCCGCACCTTCGCCTTCAAGGACTTCAACGCCGCCTTCGGGTTCATGACCCGCACGGCGCTTGCGGCCGAGAAGCTGGACCACCATCCTGAGTGGTCCAACGTGTACAATCGCGTCGAGGTGCTGCTGGCCACCCACGACGCCGACGGCGTGACCGCCCTCGACGTGACGCTGGCGAAGTTCATGGACGCCGCCGCGGAGGCGGTTTAAACAGCCGTTTGAAATCCGGGGGGATAAGGTATGGCGAAGGCCAGGATGAAGAAGACGAGGCCCACGGCGCTCGTGACCGGCGCATCCGGCGGCATCGGCGAAGAGCTGGCCTACGCCTTCGCCGAAGGCGGCTACGACCTCGTGCTGGTGGCGCGCTCGGCTGACAAGCTGGCCGGCGTGGCGGGGCGCGCCGAGGCGTTGGGCGCGGCCTGCACCGTGGTCGCCCAGGACCTGCTGGCCCCGGACGCGGGCGCGAGGATCGAGGCGGCGACGAAGGGGATCGAGATCGACGCCCTGGTCAACAACGCCGGCTATGGCCTGACCGGCGGCTTCCTCGACGGGGACCGCGACGACCTGCTGGCGATGATCGACCTCGACGTGCGGGCGCTGACCGATCTGACCCACCGCTTCGGCAAGGGGATGCGCGCGCGCGGGCGCGGGGGCGTCCTCAACGTCGCCTCGACGGCGGCCTTCCAGCCGGGGCCGTGGATGGGCGTCTACTACGCCGCCAAGGCCTATGTGCTGTCCTTCTCCGAGGGGCTGAACCACGAGCTCAAGGGGACCGGCGTCCATGTGACGGCCCTGTGCCCCGGCCCCGTGCTGACCGGCTTCCAGGACCGCGCCGACTTCGACGATTCCATGCGCCTGCTGAAGGCCATGAAGCCGATGAGCGCCGAGGCCGTGGCCCGCGCGGGTTTCAAGGGCTTCAAGGCCCGCAAGGCCGTGGTCATCCCCGGCGCGACCAACTTCCTGATGGCCAAGAGCGCGGCGGTCACCCCCCGGCCCGTGCTGCTCTCGGTCGTGGACCTGATGCAGAAGAAGAAGGGCTCCCCCAGTGACCGACACCCCTAAAGGCCGCGTGGCCGGCAAGAAGGCCTTCATCACCGGCGCCGCCCAGGGCCTAGGCGCGGCCACGGCCCGCAGGCTGGCGGCCGAGGGGGCGAAGGTCAGCCTCGCCGACATCAACCTTGAGGGGGCGAAAGCCGTCGCCGCCGAGATCGACGCCGCCCACGGCGAGGGGACGGCCTTCGCCTTCCACCTCGACGTGACCCGCGAGGACCAGTGGACCTTCGCGCTGGAGGAAGCGGACACGGCGATGGGCGGCATCTCGGTGCTGGTCAACAACGCCGGGATCAGCCGGGGCGGGCCCATCGAGGACTGCAGCCTCGATGACTTCCGCCTGTGCATGTCGGTGAACGTGGACTCGGTGTTCCTGGGCGCCAAGCACGCCATCAAATACCTGCGCCAGAACCAGCCGGGGTCGATCATCAACCTCAGCTCCATCGCCGGGCTGATCGCCAACCACAACGGCCCGGCCTACAACGCCTCGAAGGCGGCGGTCTGGCTGCTGTCGAAGAACATCGCCCTCTACTGCGCCAAGAAGGGGCTGGACGTGCGGTCGAACTCCATCCACCCGACCTTCGTCGACACCCCGATCCTCGACCCGATCCGCCAGATGTTCGGCAAGGACGAGGCGGAGGCCAAGCTGGGCCGCCAGATTCCCCTCGGCCGCATCGGCTCGCCGGACGACATCGCCAATGCGGTGCTCTACCTGGCGTCGGACGAGAGCCGCTTCATGACCGGCGCCGAGCTGAAGCTCGACGGCGGCATCTCCGCGATGTGATCAGTTGATCAGCATCGTGCCGACCAGAAGCCGGGCGCCCTTCCTGCCGAGGATGGCGTCGGTCTCGCGCTGCATCTCGCGGGCGAGGTAGTCGGCGTCGGGGGCCGAGCCCAGGCGCAGGCCCGCCGCATAGGTGCGGATGAGCTGGCCGAAGGCGGCGCGCAGGCGCGGCTGGGAGACCTCGGCCACGGCGCGCAGCCGTTCGTCGGGGATGTCCAGCCCGCACTCCACCGTCAGGATGCCCCGCCGCCCGCCCGGCCGCATGACCGTGGCGCTGATCGGCTTGATCTGGATGTAGGTCGCCCCGCCGCCCTTCTTCTTCTCGGTCTTCCCGGCCGCGAAGGCGGGGGTGGACGCAAGGGCGAGGGCGGCGGCGATGAGGGCTCTGCGGCGCATGACGGCCAAGGTATCGCCCCGCAGGGTTGACGCGGCCTTTACGGCGCCTAGCGACTCACGGACTTTGCGCATCATGGGGCGGTTCTCACTTGGCGATCTAGACTTGGACGGCAAGGTGATCCTGGTCACCGGCGGCACCGGCTCGTTCGGGCGCCGGTTCGTCGACACCGTCCTCGCGCGCCACGCCCCGCGCAAGGTCATCGTCTATTCCCGCGACGAGCTGAAGCAGAGCGAGATGCAGATGGAACTGCGCGAGCGGTTCCCGGCCGAGACGGTCGCCCGCACCCGCTTCTTCCTCGGCGACGTTCGCGACCGGGCGCGGCTCACCCTGGCGCTGCGCGGCGTGGACATCGTCATTCACGCCGCGGCGCTGAAACAGGTCCCCGCCGCCGAGTACAATCCGTCGGAATGCATCCACACCAACGTCATGGGCGCCGAGAACGTGGTGTGGGCGAGCCTGTCCAACCACGTGGCGCAGGTGGTGGCGCTGTCCACCGACAAGGCCTGCAACCCCGTGAACCTCTACGGCGCGACGAAGCTCGCGTCGGACAAGACCTTCGTGGCGGCCAACAACCTGTCGGGCGACATCGGCACGCGGTTCTCGGTGGTGCGCTACGGCAACGTCGTCGGCTCGCGCGGATCGGTCGTGCCGCTGTTCCGTCGGATGCTGGCGCAGGGGGCGACCGAGCTGCCGGTGACCGACCCGCGGATGACGCGATTCTGGATCACGCTGAACGAAGGGGTCGACTTCGTGCTGTCGTCGCTGACCATGATGCGCGGCGGCGAGATCTTCGTGCCGAAGATCCCCTCGATGAAGGTCATCGACCTCGTGCGCGCCATGGCCCCGGAAGCCGGACACAAGCTGGTCGGCATCCGTCCCGGCGAGAAGCTGCACGAGATGATGGTCAGCGCCGACGACGCCCGCCAGACGGTCGAGTTGGCCGACCGCTACGTCATCGAGCCGACCTTCGTGGAATACGCCCGCGAGGGTTTCGACGCGCAGGCCGTCCCCGAGGACTTCTCCTACGCCAGCGACAACAACGCCGAGTGGCTGAGCGCCGAGGGGCTGATGGCCATGCTGGACGAGCCGGGTGGCTGACCCGGCCGCCTTCCTGCCCTATGGCCGCCAGAGCATCGACGAGGACGACATCGCGGCGGTGGCGCAGGCCCTGCGCGCCGACTTCCTGACCACCGGCCCGACGGTCGAGGCGTTCGAGGCGGCGTTCGCGCATGTCGTCGGCGCCCGGCACGCGGTGGCCTGCATCAACGGCACGGCGGCGCTGCACCTGACGATGCTGGCGCTGGGCGTGGGCCCGGGGGACGTGTGCATCGTCCCCTCGATCACCTTCCTGGCCACCGCCAACTGCGCAGCCTACGTCGGGGCCGAGGTGGTGTTCGCCGACGTCGATCCGCAGAGCGGGCTGATGACGCCCGACACCCTGGCCGAGGCGCTGGAGCGCGCGGGCGGCAAGGCGCGCGTGGTGCTGCCTGTCCACCTGCGGGGCGAGGTCCGCGATCTCGCGGCGCTGAAGGCCGTGGCGGGCGAGGCGGTGTTCGTCGAGGACGCCGCCCATGCGCTGGGCTCGCCCGGCGTCGGCAAGGGGGCGATGGCGACGTGGTCGTTCCACCCGGTGAAGACCATCACCACCGGCGAAGGCGGGATGGTCACCACCGATGACACGGACCTCGCGGCGAGGCTGCGCCTGTTCCGCAACCACGGCATGGTCCGCACCGGGCCGTGGTCCTACGAGATGGCGCAGCCGGGCTTCAACTACCGCCTGCCGGACATCCTCTGCGCGCTGGGGCTGTCGCAGCTGAAGAAGCTGCCGGTCTTCGCGGCCAAACGGCGGGCGCTGGCGGCGCGGTATGCGGAACGCCTGCCGCCGCACATCCGCCCCGCCGGTTCGATGGCGGGCGACCCGGTCCTGCACCTGATGACCGTGCTCGCCGACTTCTCCGGTCGCCGCGAGCAGGTGATGCAGGCCCTGGCCGAAAAGGGCATCGGGACGCAGCTCCACTACATCCCCGTCCACACCCAGCCCTACTGGAACACCGGCCTCAGCCTGCCGGGCGCGCAGGCGTGGTACGCTCGCTGCCTGAGCCTGCCGCTGCATCCCTCGATGACCGAGGCGGACGTGGACCGGGTGGCAGAAGCCCTGACGGAGGTCCTGTGAACATCGCCGGGCGGGAGATCGGGCCGGACCACGAGCCCTTCGTCATCTGCGAGCTGTCGGGCAACCACAACGGCAGCCTGGACCGGGCGCTGGCCATGCTGGACGCCGCCGCCGCGACCGGCGCCGACGCGATCAAGATCCAGACCTACACCCCCGGCGCCATCACCCTGGACGCCGACGGACCGGACTTCACGATCGCGGACGGCCTGTGGAAGGGCCGGCGCCTGCACGACCTCTACGCCGAGGCCCATACGCCTTACGAATGGCACCCCGCCCTGTTCGAGCGGGCGCGGAAGCTGGGGGCGATCCTGTTCTCCACGCCCTTCGACGCAACGGCCGTGGACCTGCTGGAGAGCCTTGGCGCCCCCGCCTACAAGATCGCCTCCTTCGAGGCCGTCGACCTGCCGCTGATCGCCCGCGTGGCGGCCTGCGGCAAGCCGATGATAATCTCCACGGGCCTGGCCAGCCTGCCCGAGATCGCGGAAGCGGTGGAGACGGCGCGGGCGAACGGCGCGGGCCAGGTCGCCCTCCTCCACTGCGTCAGTTCCTACCCCGCCCCCATCGAGGAGGCGAACGTGCGCACCGTGCCCGACCTCGCCGCCCGGTTCGGCGCGGTCGGCGGGCTGTCGGACCACACGCCGGGGACGGCGGCGGCCGTGGCGGCGGTGGCGCTGGGGGCCTCGATCATCGAGAAGCACTTCACCCTGGCCAGAGCCGACGGCGGCCCCGACGCCGCCTTCAGCCTGGAGCCGGACGAGTTCGCCGCCCTGGTGCGCGACTGCAAGGCGGCCTGGCGCGCGCTCGGCCGCCCCAACTACGACCTGCTGGCCAGCGAGGCCGCCGCCGCCGGGCACCGGCGTTCGCTCTACGTGGCTGAGGACGTGAAGGCGGGCGAGACGCTGACGGAGGCGAACGTCCGCTCGGTGCGTCCCGGCTACGGCCTGGCGCCGAGGCACCTGCCGGAGGTCCTCGGCCGCCCCGCCGCCCGCGACCTGAGGAAGGGCGAGCGGCTGGCCTGGGACATGGTCGGCTAGGCGGCCAGTCCCGCCACCTGCATCAGATCGCGGACGCGCTGGGCGGCCTGGGGCGAGTCCTTCAGTTCGGCGCGCAGCTCGGGGCCGCGCAGCAGCTTCATGGCCTCGACCTTCGCCCGGTCGGCCGCCGGGCCGAGGGGGGCGGCCTCGCCCACGGCGATGCGCAGCAGCAGGGTCAGGCGGTGGACCACCGGAGCCTGGGCGCGGGCCAGCAGGGCGACCAGCCTGGCGTCGGCCTCGATCAGGCCGCCGATCTCGCCCAGCTTGGCCTGGATGGCGGCGGCGTCCTCGGCGACCATCCCGCAGCGGCCGAGGGAGCGTTGCAGGGACGCCAGCGAGGCCAGCCGGTTGGCCGGGCTGTCGGGGCTGTTGCGCAGCTCCTTCTCGAAGCGGAGGGCCGAGACGTTGGCCGCCAGCCAGCGGGCCGCCTGGCGCTTGTTGGCCCCGCCGGTGACGTTCTCGGCCAGCCGGATCAGGGCCTCGACCTCCTCGCGGGCGGTCATCTCGCGGCCGAGCAGGGCCTCGACGAAGTCGGCGGCGACCAGCAGCTTGGAGCGGGTCGAGAAGGCGGCGGTGACGTCGTCCATCGACAGGATGCGCCCGCCCGCCGCCGTCAGCGACATGGCCAGGCCCCGCAGCAGCTCGATCTCGCCCTCGGCGTCGCCGGGCTTGAGGCGGCGAGGCCCGGTCAGCTCCTTCAGCACCCGCTGGGCGATGGCCACGCGGCAGGGCTCGAAGTGCTGGCCGTCCAGCCAGTTGGCGAGGCGGGCGGCCGGCCCGCCCAGCGGCGGCATGATGCGGGCGACCGAGGGCTCGATGCCGATCAGCATCTCGACGGCTTCCGAGCCCGCCAGCCGGGTCATGGCCGCCAGGGCGCTCCCGAGGTCGAGGTCGGCGCCGAGCAGGTCGGCGAGGCCCGCGCGCGAGCCCAGGATCTCGGCCAGCGGCTGCTCCAGCACCTGGAAGGCGGCGGCCCGGGCCTGCGGCGACTGCGGGGCGGCGTCGGCGAGGTCGAGCAGGCGGCTGACCTTGTCGGCCCAGCCGGTCGCCTTGCCCAGATGTCCGGCCACCGCCGCGCCCAGCAGGTAGCCGCGGTCGGGATCGGAGACGAGGCGCTCTGCGACGGCGGCGAAGCTTTCCTTCTCCAGGTCCGGCAGCGAGCCCTTGCGGCTGTCCTTGAGCAGCCGGTCGATGGCCCGCTCGATCAGCGACTGGAAGGTGCGGATGACCTCGTGGACCGAGACGCCCCGGCCCTGCGCCTCCGGGATGGCGATCTTCTGGACGGCATGCTGCAGCTCGACGCCCGAGGCGTCCAGCTTCTCCACCAGGTCCGGGCGGTGCAGCAGCTCGAAGGGCGTGGCGCGCGCCCGCGCCAGCCAGCCGTCCAGCAGCCGCCCGATCCGGTCGCGGGCATGGAAGGTGTAGAGGTCCGAAGGGCTGACGCAGAGCGGCTCGTAGCCCTCCCGTTGCGGCTTGGGCCGGGAGGTTTCCGGCGCGCCCTTGGTCAGGATGGTGACGGAGCGGAACTCGCCGCTCTCCTCGTCCATCGTCTCCTTGGTCACGCGCACGGCGGCCACGCGGCCGTCGGCGAGCTGGCTCTCGGCGGTCTCCACGGCCCGCACGCGGTCTTCGGTCGCGAGGTCCAGGGTCCAGCTCGACCCGGCCTGCTTGCGCACGAAGACTTCGTAGTGGACCTGGCTCATGGCGCCTCCCGAAGGGGGGGTTATGGAGCCCCATGCCTTAAAGCGACGTTTAGGATGATCGACCGCCCCATTCGAGCCATGCTCTGCGGCAAGGCTTGTTGCCGGAGCGCAGGACGCTAGGTATTGCCGGTTACGGCTAGGACGCGAAGGACGCGATGGCGAACATCACCCTGGTGGACGACGACGAGAACATCGTCGCCTCGGTTTCCCTGGCGCTGGAAAGCCATGGCCATACGGTGAAAGCCTATTTCGACGGCGCGGCCGGGCTGGCGGCGCTGGAGACCGACCCGCCGGACATGGCCATCCTCGACGTCAAGATGCCCCGGATGGACGGCATGGAGGTGCTGCGCCGCCTGCGCCAGACCTCGGACCTGCCGGTCATCATCCTGACCTCCAAGGACGAGGAGATCGACGAGATCCTCGGCTTCAACCTCGGCGCCGACGACTACATCCACAAGCCCTTCAGCCAGCGGCTGCTGATCGAGCGGGTGAAGGCGGTGCTGCGGCGGGCCGGGATCGGCGTGGACGACCCTGTGTCCGATCCGACCGGCGCGGGCGGCTCCAAGGCGCTGAAGCGCGGCAAGCTGACCCTCGATCCCGCCCGCCACGACTGCCTGTGGGACGGGCGGCGGGTGCGGCTGACGGTGACGGAGTTCCTGCTGCTGCAGTCGCTGGCCCAGCGGCCGGGGTTCGTGAAGAGCCGCGACAACCTGATGGACGCGGCCTACGACGATCAGGTCTACGTCGACGACCGCACCATCGACAGCCACATCAAGCGGATGCGCAAGAAGTTCAGGCAGGTGGACCAGACCTTCGACGCGATCGAGACCCTCTATGGCGTCGGCTATCGCTACCGCGAAACCTGAGCCCCGCCCGGAGCCGGAGGGGAACGGACGTGGCGGCGGGCTGTTCGGCTCGCGCCTCGGCCGGCTGATCATCGCGCTGAACCTGCTGGGCCTGGCCATCCTGATCGGCGGGGCGCTGGTGCTGAACGAACTGCGGCGGGGCCTGGTCAACGCCCGCATCGACAGCCTGACGACGCAGGGCGAACTGATCGCCAACGTCATCGACCGCGCCGCCACGGTGGGCGAGCCCAACCCGGCGCTCCAGGCGGACCTGGCCAGCGACATCCTCCAGATCCTGTTCATCCCGCGCGGCCAGCGGGCCCGGCTGTTCGACGCCGAGGGTCGGCTGCTGGCCGACAGCTTCGTCGTCTCCGACCGGGTCGAGTGGAAGGTGCTGCCCCCCGCCCGCAAGCGCGGCGAGAGCAGCTTCAACCTCCAGATCGAGGACAAGACCACCAAGCCCGAGGCGTTGCAGGAAGCCCGCGCCGCACTGGCGGCCGAGGTCCACCGGGCCATGAACGGCCAGCCGGTGAAGGGGATGCGGCTGGCCGAGAGCGGCGAGCAGGTGGTCTCCGTCTCCATCCCCATCCAGCACGTCAAGGCGGTGCTGGGCGTGCTGACCCTGGAGGCCAGCGACGTCGACGAGATCATCGCGGCCGAGCGCAAGGCCCTGACCCCGTTCATCCTGATCGCCATCTCGGTGATGCTGGTGTCGAGCCTGCTGCTGAACCGGCTGATCGCCCGGCCCGTGCGGCGGCTGGCGAGCGCCGCCGACCGGGTGCGGCTGTCGCGGGCCAGGGCCATCTCCCTGCCCGACCTGTCGCGGCGGCGCGACGAGATCGGCGACCTGTCCCGCTCGCTGGAGAGCATGACCCACACCCTGTCGGAGCGGATGGACGCCATCGAGGCCTTCGCCGCCGACGTGGCCCACGAGATCAGGAACCCCCTGACCTCCATCCGCTCGGCGGTGGAGACGCTGGACCTCGTCAAGGAGGCCAAGGCCCGCGAGCGGCTGATGGGCATCCTGCAGCAGGACGTGCGCCGCCTCGACCGGCTGGTGACCGACATCTCCAACGCCTCGCGCCTCGACGCCGAGCTGTCGCGGGAGGACCCGAGGGCGGTGGACCTGGGCCGCCTGCTCACCGATATCTGCGCCCTCTACGAGGCGGCGGCCAAGCCGGGCGAGGCCCACGTCCGCTTCATCGACCAGAGCGGGGCGGAAGTCACCGTCTCGGGCCGAGAGGGGCCGCTGGGGCAGGTGTTCCGCAACCTGATCGACAACGCCCGCTCCTTCAGCCCGAAGGAGGGCTCGGTGACAATCACCCTGTTCCGCAACCGGGCGGGGGCGCTGGTGGCGGTCGAGGACAACGGGCCAGGGGTGCCGCCGGAGAACCTGGAGACCATCTTCGAGCGCTTCTACACCTCGCGGCCCAAGGGCGCGGCGTTCGGCGGCAACTCGGGGCTGGGCCTGTCCATCGCCCGCCAGATCGTCGAGGCCCATGGCGGCGAGGTCCACGCCGAGAACCGGGCGGGCGGCGCCGGGGCGCGGTTCGTCGTCACCCTGCCGGAACGCAGGCTGTGATCAGGCACGCAGGACTGGTCGCAGCCCGCATCGGCGGGCGCTGGCGCGGCGCGCTGATCGAGGGGCCGTCGGGTTCCGGCAAGAGCGACCTGGCGCTGCGTCTGCTGGGCGCCGGGACGCGGCTGGTCGCCGACGACCGGGTGATCGTCTGGACCTCCGGCGGGCGGCTGTACGGCAAGGCGCCGGAGCCGCTGTACGGCCTGATCGAGGCGCGGGGCGTGGGCGTGCTGCCCGAGCCGCCCCTGGACCTGGCCGAGATCGTGTTGCTGGCCCGCTGCACGGCCGCCCCCGAGCGGGCGCCGGACGAGGCGCCCGTGCAACTGCTGGGCGTGGACCTGCCGACGATCCACCTTTCACCTTTCGAGGCCGCGGCGCCTGCGAAACTCCGTCGCGCGCTGGAGCATCTTGGAGGCGGCACTTTCCGGGCGTATCTAGGCGGCCCCCGCGGCCCGGCAACCCGCCGCGGCGGAGGGGATTCCGCGTGAGGCATCTGGCATGATCGGGCTCGTGATCGTGACGCACGGGCGGCTGGCGGAGGAATTCGTCTACGCCATGGAGCACGTCGTCGGGCCCCAGAAGTGCGTCCAGGCCATCTGCATCGGCCCCGAGGACGACATGGAGCGCCGCCGCAAGGACATCCTGAAGGCCTGCGCCGAGGTGGACGCGGGCTCCGGCGTCATCCTGCTCACCGACATGTTCGGGGGCACGCCCTCGAACCTGGCCATCTCGGTCATGGAGCAGACCAAGGCCGAGGTCATCGCCGGGCTGAACCTGCCGATGCTCATCAAGCTCGCCAGCTTGCGTACGCGCGAGAATCTGGAAGAGTGTGTCCATCACGCTCAGGAAGCCGGACGGAAGTACATATCCGTCGCCTCCTACGTGCTGGCGGGGGAAAAGTGAGAGCTACGCGGTCGGTCGAAATCTGCAACGAGCGGGGCCTGCACGCCCGCGCCTCGGCGAAGTTCGTGAAGATGGCCGCAGGCTTCGACGCCGAAGTCACCGTCAGCAAGGACGGCCACACGGTCGACGCCCGCTCCATCATGGGCCTGATGATGCTGGCCGCCGGGCCGGGCGCCAGGATCGACATCGTCGCCAAGGGCCCGCAGGCGGCCGAGGCGGCCAAGGCGCTGAGCGAACTGGTGACCTGCCGGTTCGACGAGGAGCGGTAGCCCTACGCCTGATCCTCCCCCTCCGGGGGAGGTGGCCCGAAGGGCCGGAGGGGGCGCGAACGCCGCCT
>CAZOHI010000018.1:40929-63354 GCA_964579695.1 uncultured Caulobacter sp.
GTGACCTGCCGGTTCGACGAGGAGCGGTAGGTTCCGCCTTAAGGGGAGCCTTCCAAGGAGCTAGGCGCTCGCCCCCATCGCCATCGGCTTCATCCCCAGCTCGGTCAGCAGCGCCGTATCGGTGTCCTGCTCCGGGTTCGCCGTCGTCAGCAGCTTCGAGCCGATGAAGATCGAGTTCGCCCCCGCCAGGAAGCACAGGGCCTGCTGCTCGCGGCTCATGTGCTCGCGCCCGGCCGACAGGCGGACCATCGACTTCGGGCAGACGATGCGCGCCACCGCGATGGTGCGCACGAACTCCAGCCCGTCCACCGGCTCCGACCCGCCCAGGGGCGTGCCCTTCACCGGCATCAGGTCGTTGACCGGCAGGCTGTCCGGGTGGGCCGGAAGCGTCGCCAGGGCGTGCAGCAGGCCCGCCCGGTCGCGGCGCGTCTCGCCCATGCCCACGATGCCGCCGCAGCAGGTGCTCATGCCGACGTTGCGGACATGCTCCAGCGTGTCCAGCCGCTCCTGATAGGTGCGGGTGGTGACGACCTTGCCGTAGTACTCCGGCGAGGTGTCGAGGTTGTGGTTGTAGTAGTCCAGCCCCGCGTCCTTCAGCGCCTTCGCCTGGTCGGCGGTCAGCATCCCCAGGGTGGCGCAGGTCTCCATGCCCAGCGCCTTCACGCCGCTGATCATGGCGGCGACCTTGGGCAGGTCGCGGTCCTTCAGGTCGCGCCAGGCCGCGCCCATGCAGAAGCGCTGCGCCCCGCCCTCCTTGGCCCGCGTCGCCTCGGCGACGACGGCGTCGGCGTCCATCAGCTTGGACGCCTTCAGCCCCGTGTCGAAGTGCGAGGACTGGCTGCAATAGCCGCAGTTCTCGGCGCAGCCGCCGGTCTTCACCGACAGGAGCTGGGATAGCTGCACCTCCGACGGGTCGAACCAGCGGCGGTGGACCTCGGCGGCGCGGAAGACCAGCTCCATGAACGGCAGCGCAAACAGCGCCTCCACCTCGTCCAGCGTCCAGTCGTGGCGCGGGGCGGCGGGGTCGGCGATGCGGACGGGGGCGTTCATCGGGCGCGGTGCTCCATGAGTTCAGGGGGACCGTCACCACAAACCCACGGGATTGGCAATCGTATAAGGATATCTTTATATGCAGTTCGGCGCTATGAAGCGATCGAACCGTATCTCCAGGGAGCCCCCCAAAGTGACCGACTACATCGTCAAGGACATCGCGCTCGCCGGCTGGGGCCGCAAGGAGATCGAGATCGCCGAAACCGAGATGCCCGGCCTGATGGCCGTGCGCGCGGAGTTCGCCAAGGCCCAGCCGCTGAAGGGCGCCAAGATCGCCGGCTCGCTGCACATGACCATCCAGACGGCGGTGCTGATCGAGACGCTGCAGGCCCTTGGCGCCGAGGTCCGCTGGGCCTCCTGCAACATCTTCTCGACCCAGGACCACGCCGCCGCCGCCATCGCCGAGAAGGGCACGCCGGTCTTCGCGATCAAGGGCGAGACGCTCTACGAGTACTGGGAGTACGCCCACAAGATCTTCGAATGGACGGACGGCGGCCACGCCAACCTGATCCTCGACGACGGCGGCGACGCCACCCTGCTCTGCGTGCTGGGCCCGAAGGCCGAGCAGGACCCCTCCATCCTCGACAAGCCGACCAACGAGGAGGAGGAAGCCCTCTTCGCGGTGATGAAGACCTACCTGCGCGACAAGCCGGGCTTCTACTCGGCCATCCGCGCGGCGGTCACGGGCGTCTCGGAAGAGACCACCACGGGGGTCCATCGCCTGTACCAGATGGCGGCGCGCGGCGAGCTGCCCTTCCCAGCCATCAACGTCAACGACAGCGTCACCAAGTCGAAGTTCGACAACCTCTACGGCTGCCGCGAGAGCCTTGTGGACGCCATCCGCCGGGGCACCGACGTGATGCTGGCGGGCAAGGTGGCGGTGGTCTGCGGCTACGGCGACGTGGGCAAGGGCTCGGCCGCCTCCCTGCGCCAGGGCGGCGCGCGGGTGATCGTCACCGAGATCGACCCCATCTGCGCGCTCCAGGCGGCGATGGAGGGCTATGAGGTCCAGACGCTGGAGGACGTGGCGGGCGCGGCGGACATCTTCGTCACCGCCACCGGCAACAAGGACGTCATCACCGTCGACCACATGCGGGCGATGAAGAACAACGCCATCGTCTGCAACATCGGCCACTTCGACAGCGAGATCCAGATCGCCGCCCTGCGCAACTTCGAGTGGGACGAGATCAAGCCGCAGGTCCACCATGTGAAGTTCCCGGACGGCAAGAAGATCATCGTGCTGTCGGAGGGCCGCCTCGTGAACCTCGGCAACGCCACCGGCCACCCGTCGTTCGTCATGAGCGCGTCCTTCACCAACCAGACGCTGGCGCAGATCGAGCTGTGGACCAACCGGGCGGCCTACGAGCACAAGGTCTACACCCTGCCCAAGCACCTGGACGAGAAGGTCGCCATGCTGCACCTGGCCAAGCTGGGCGCGAAGCTGACGACGCTGCGCCCCGAGCAGGCCGACTACATCGGCGTGCCCGCGAAGGGGCCGTTCAAGCCGGATCACTATCGGTACTGATTGCGTCCTTCGAGACGCGCCCCTTCGGGCCGCACCTCAGGATGACGAACTCAGCATTCGTCATGGTGAGGAGCGGCGAAGCCGCGTCTCGAACCACGCAGGGCGCGTGCCCCTAGCTATCGCCCGCGCCCTCCGGTAATCCCCTGCCATGCCGCTCGCGTTGATCCTTTCCAGCCACGTGGCGGGCAGCCGCGTCGGCGGCTCGGCCCAGGCGTCGGCGCTTGTCCAGTTCAAGATCGACCCGGTCGTCGTGCCGACCGTCCTCTACGGCCGCCACCCCGGCTGGGGCGCGCCCGGCGGGGCGGCGGTGCCCATCGAGGCGTTCGAGGGGATGCTCGACGGCATCGACGCCAACGGCCTGTTCGGAAGCACCGACCTCGTCCTGACCGGCTACTTCGCCTCGGCCGCGCAGGTGCGCGCCGCCGCGCGGGCCATCGACGCCGTACGGGGCGCGCCGCGCGACGGAGCTTTCGCGAGGAAGCCGCTGATGGTCGTCGACCCGACCATGGGCGACGCGGGCAAGGGCCTCTACGTCCTGCCCGAAGTGGCCGAGGCCATCGCCGAGGAGCTGCTGCCCCGGGCCGACATCATCGCGCCGAACGCCTGGGAGCTTCAGCGCCTGACGGGCGCCGACAGCCGCGACCCGCGCGCGGCCATGACCGCCGCCCGGCTGCTGGGCAAGGCGGTGCTGGTGTCCTCCGTCCAGCGGGGCGCGGAGATCGGCGTCGTCTACGCCGACCACAAGGAAGCCTGGCTCGCCGCCCACCACCGGCAGGACAGCGCGCCGTCCGGGACCGGCGACCTGCTGACCGCCCTGTTTTCCGCCGCCGTGCTGGAGGGCCAGACGGTGTCCTACGGCCTCGCCCGCGCCGTCGGGGGGCTGGCGGAGACCATCGCCTCCGCATCCATCTGGGCCGCGCCCGAGTTGCCCATCGTGGCCATGGGCGCGCGCATCAAGCAGGCCTCGCCATCGGTGCGCATCGAGAGGCTGGCATGATCTGTCCCCCCCAGTTCGAGGGCGTGAAGCGCGCCTTCGACGACAACTTCGCCCGGGACGAGGAGTTGGGCGCGCAGTTCTCGCTCGCCATCGACGGGGAGATCGTCGTCGACATCTGGGGCGGCTTCGCAGACCGCAAGCAGACCAAGCCCTTCGGCCCGGACACCCTGACCCCCGTCTTCTCCACCACCAAGGCGGTGGCGGCGGTGATGATCGCCCGGGTGGTCGAGCAGGGGCGGCTCTCCTACGCCCAGACGGTGGCCAGCGTCTGGCCGGAGTTCGCGCAGGCGGGCAAGGAGGCCGTGACCATCGAGCAGGTGCTGTCGCACCAGGCCGGGCTGCCGGGCTTCCCGGACGAGATGGACCCCGCCCTGTGGTTCGACTGGGACGCCATCTGCGCCAAGCTGGCGGCCATGGCCCCGATGTGGCCGGTGGGGACGGCCAGCGGCTACCATCCCATCACGGTCGGCTACATCGCGGGCGAGATCTTCCGCCGGGTGGACGGGCGGACGATGGGGACGGCCCTGCGCGAGGACGTCTGCGAACCCCGGGGCCTCGACCTGTGGATCGGCCTGCCCGAGAGCGAGCACGGCCGGGTGGCCGAGATCAAGCGTCCGGCCGCCCTGCCCCAGTTCGGCGAGCTGAACGAGCCGGTGCGGGCCGCCTTCCTGAGCCCGTGGTCGGCCGCCGCCGGACGCAGCCCCGCCGAGTGGCGGCGGATGGAAATCCCCTCGGCCAACGGCCACGCGACCGCCGAGGCGCTGGCGCGGTTCATGGGCGGGGGCGTCCTGAAGCCCGAGACGATCAAGCTAGCTTCCGCCGAGCGCATCCGGGGCCAGGACCTCGTGCTACCGTTCGTGATGAGCTGGGGCTCGGGCTTCATGCGCAGCGTCCCCAACGCCCTCTACGGCCCCGGGGAGCAGGCCTACGGCCACTCGGGCTGGGGCGGGTCCTGCGCCTTCCACGACCCGGAGCGGGGCGTCTCCGGCGCCTATGTGATGAACCGCCAGTCGGCCGAGTTGATCGGCGACGTGCGCACGCGGCGGCTGATCGAGGCGGCCTACGCGGCGCTCTGAACGCGGCGAGAGGCCCGCCAGCCGCCGTAGGCGAACACCGCCACCCCTACCCAGATGAAGGCGAACGAGACGATCCCCATCGGGGTCAGCGCCTCGCCAAGGGCGATGCCGATGCAGAACTGGATGGTCGGGGCCAGGAACTGCAGGAAGCCCAGCGCCGTCAGCGTCAGCCGCCGCGCCGACCAGGCGAACAGGGCCAGGGGCGCGATGGTCGCCGGTCCGGCCGCCAGCAGCAGCATGGCCACCGAAAAGCCCTCGCGGAAATGGCCAGAGCCCGTGGACTCCAGCCACAGGACGTAGGCCAGCCCCGGCGCCGTCAGGTACAGGCATTCGAAGAACAGCCCCGTCTGGGCGTCGGCCTTCACCTGCTTCCGGATCACGCCGTAGAGGCAGAAGCTGATCGCCAGCCCCAGCGAGACGAGCGGCAGATGGCCGAGCGCCGCCGTCTGCACCGCCACCCCGGCGGCGGCCAGCCCGATGGCGATCTTGCCCTCCAGGCTGATCCGCTCGCGGAACAGGAAGGCTCCGACCGCCATGTTCATCAGCGGGTTGATGTAGTAGCCGAGGCTCGCCTCCAGCACACGGCCCGCGTTCACCGCCAGGACGTAGATCGTCCAGTTGGCCAGGATCGTCACCGCCGACAGGGCGAGCAGGAGCAGGGTGCGGGGATCGCCCAGCACCCGCCGCGCCTGCGGAAGCTGCCGGGCGGTCAGCACCAGCACGAAGGCCCAGATCACGCCCCACAGGGTGCGGTGCGCGATGATCTCGGCCGCGCCGACCCCGTAGCCGGCGACCAGATGGAAATAGAGGGGCAGGAAACCCCAGATCAGATAGGCCCCGACACCCGCCGCCAGCGCCTGGCGGGTTTCCCCGCCGGACGCCGCCGCGGGCGCCACTTACGCGAGGACCTTCTGGCCGATGAGACCGCGGGCGTGGAGAAGCTCGGCGATCTGCACCGCGTTGAGGGCGGCGCCTTTGCGAAGGTTGTCGGCCACGACCCACAGCGACAGGCCGTGCTCTACGGTCGGGTCGTTGCGGATGCGCGATACGTAGACCGGGAACTCGCCCTGCACTTCCTTAGGGGTGACGTAGCCGGTCGGCTCGCGCTTATCGACCACCACCACGCCCGGCGCCTCGCGCAGGATGTCGCGCGCCTCGTCCTCGTCCAGGGCGCTCTCGAACTCCAGGTTCACCGCTTCCGAGTGGCCGACCATCACCGGCACGCGCACGCACGTCACCGTCAGCTTGATCGACGGATCGAGCATCTTGTGGGTCTCGTTCCACATCTTCGCTTCCTCGTCGGTGTAGCCGTCGTCCTGGAAGGCGCCGATGAAGGGGATGACGTTGAAGGCGATCTGCTTGGGGAACTTCTTGGGCTCGGACGGGCCCAGGACGAAGACGCCCTTGGTCTGGTTCCACAGCTCGTCCATGCCCTCCTTGCCCGCGCCGGAAACCGACTGGTAGGTGGCCACGACCGCGCGCTTGATCCTCGCCGCGTCATGCAGGGGCTTCAGCGCCACCACGAGCTGCGCGGTGGAGCAGTTGGGGTTGGCGATGATGTTCTTGCGGATGTCGTTCACCGCGTCCGGGTTCACTTCCGGCACGATCAGCGGCACGTCCGGGTCCATGCGCCAAGCCGACGAGTTGTCGATGACGATGGGACCGGCGCGGCCGATCTTCTCCGACCAGGCCTTGGATATGGTCCCGCCGGCGCTCATCAGCACCAGGTCAACGGTGGAGAAGTCGAACTGCTCCAGGTCCTCGCACTTGATGATCTGCGAGCCGAAGGAAATCTCGACGCCGATGGATTTGCGCGAGGCGATGGCGTGCATCTTCTCCACGGGGAAGTTCACTTCCTCGAGGATGTTGAATATCTCGCGGCCCACGTTGCCCGTGGCGCCGACGACGGCGACCCGGTAACCCATCGGAATTCTCCTGATTGAACGGAGCGGGCCTGTTACGCCCTGACGCCGGTTTAGGCAAGCAAAGGAGCCGGAGCGATGCAGTTCGACAGCGGCGTGATGCCCTTCGCCAGGCTGATGGGCGCGGAGATCGTGGACGCGACCCCCGAGCGGGTGGAGGGACGGCTCGTGGTCCGCGAGGACCTGTGCACGGCGGGCGGCATCCTGCACGGCGGGGCGTTCATGGCCTTCGCCGACAGCCTGGGCGCGGTGGGCGGCTTCCTCAACATGCGCGACGGCGCCCGCACCACGACGCTGGAGAGCAAGACCAACTTCCTGGGGAGCGCCAAGGTCGGGACCACCGTGCGCGGCATCGCCACGCCGATCCACATCGGCAGGCGCTCCAGCGTCTGGCAGACGCGCGTCGAGGCTGAAGACGGCAAGCTGCTGGCCCTCGTCCTCCAGACACAGATGACGGTGGAGGCCTGACTCCCTGCGTCCTTCGAGACGGCCGCTGATGCGGCCTCCTCAGGATGACGAACTCAGTACTTGGCGAGGAGCGCGCAGCGCGTCCCGAACCACGCACGGCGTCACAGCGCCGCCAGCACCGCGTCGCCCATCTGGACGGTGGTCAGGGTTCCGCCGATGTCGCGCGTCCGGGCGCCGCCTTCCAGGGCCTTGGTCACCGCCGTGAACAGGCGGTCGGCGGTCTCGGCGCGGCCCAGCGACCAGCGCAGGGCCATCTCGAACGAGAGGATGGCGGCCAGCGGGTTGGCCACGCCCTGCCCCGCGATGTCCGGGGCCGAGCCGTGGATCGGCTCATACAGACCCGGCCGACCCGGCTCGCCCAGCGCGGCCGAGGGCAGCATCCCCAGCGAGCCGGTGAGCTGCGAGGCCTCGTCCGACAGGATGTCGCCGAACAGGTTGTCGGTCAGGATCACGTCGAACTGCGTCGGGGCGCGCACCAGCTGCATCGCCGCGTTGTCGGCCAGCATGTGTTCGAGCTGCACGTCGGCATAGTCCCGCCTGTGCAGGTCGGTGACGACCTCGCGCCACAGCAGGCCGCTGTCCATGACGTTGGACTTCTCGCACGACGTCACCTTGTTCCGCCGCCCGCGCGCCAGCTCGAAGGCGATGCGGCTGACCCGCTCGATCTCCGAGGTCGTGTAGACCTGTGTGTCCACCGCCCGCCGCTGGCCGTCCGCCAGGGTCTCGATGAAGCGCGGCTCGCCGAAGTAGACGCCGCCGACCAGTTCGCGGACGATCATGATGTCCAGCCCCGCCACCACCTCCCGCTTGAGGGACGAGGCGTCGGCCAGGGCGTCGAAGCACAGGGCCGGGCGCAGGTTAGCGAACACCGCCATCTCCTTGCGCAGGCGAAGCAGGCCCGCCTCCGGGCGCTTTCCCCGCTCCACGCCGGCCCACTTCGGCCCGCCGACCGCCCCCATCAGCACGGCGTCGGCGGAAAGGCACGCGGCCACCACCTCGTCGGTGATCGGCACGCCATGGGCGTCGTAGCTGCACCCGCCGAAGTCGCGCTCGTCCAGGGCGATGTCCGGCGTCAGCGCGGCCGCTACGCGGCGCACCTGCGCGCACACCTCGGGGCCGATCCCGTCGCCGGGCAGCAGGAGCAGGTTGGGCATGGATATCTCTCGGATCAGAGCGGCGATTGCGCCGCGACCTCATAGGCCGTGAGCCGCCGGTCGGAAACCCCGAACTCGGGCCAGTGCGAGCGCCACACGGCCATGTGGGGGGCCGCAAAGTGCGCCTCCAGCGCCGGCCGGTCGCGCCACACCTCGAAGACGTGGATCAGGCCGGGCTCGGCGACGTCCTCGGCATAGCCGTAGGCGACGCAGCCGTCCTCGGCCCGGCTGGCGTCCATCATCGCCTTCATGTGCGGGCGCAGGCCGTCCAGGTTCTGCGGCGGCACGCGGACGGTCCCGGCGACGATCAGGCTCACGCCCGTTCCTCGAGCCAGGGGCGGGCCAAGGCCTGCTTCATCTCGAACACGTCGATGTCGGGGGCGTGCTGCAGAGTCTCGCCGATGGCGTCGAGGCCCTTCAGCAGCTTTTCCTTCACGCCGGGATCGATCTCGAAGCGGTAGGCCTGGCCGGAAGGGGCGGTCACGGTCTGGGTCTCCAGGTCCACGGAGAAGACGTGGTTGCCACCCTTGGCCTCGTCCATCAGCGCCTCGACCTGCTCGGGCGGCAGGACGACGGGCAAGAGGCCGTTGTTGAGGCAGTTGCCCCGGAAGATGTCGGCGAAGCTGGGCGCGATCACGCAGCGGACGCCGAAGTCCATCAGCGCCCAAGGCGCATGCTCGCGCGAGGAGCCGCAGCCGAAGTTGTCGCCCGCGATCAGCACGGCGGCGCCTTTGAACTCGGGCCGGTTCAGCACGAAGTCGGCCTTCTCGCGGCCCGCCTCGTCGAAACGGAAGTCGTAGAACAGGCCCTTGGCCAGGCCCTCGCGCTCGACGGTCTTGAGGAACTGCTTGGGGATGATCTGGTCGGTGTCGATGTTGGCGAGCGCGAGGGGGGCGGCGCGGCCGTCGAGGCGGGTGAAGGGCTGCATCAGGCTTCTTTAGCGAGGATGAGGGTGGGAAGGCCAGCGTCCCGAACGGTGAAGACGCGCGTGCCAGGCTTGCGGCCGGCGCGGACGGCGGTGAGGTCGAAGGCGGAAGCCATGCGCGCATGGGCCGCCTCGATGCCCGGGACCCGCCAGGCGAGACCCCAGATTTCGTCGTCGCCCTCGGTCGGCCCACCGAGCGGATGCGTGACCTCTATGATGGCGCCGCCGCATCGGAAGAACAGCAGCCGCATCCCCCAGTCCGGGTTGGTGCGGTCGAGCTTCAGCTCCAGCCCGAGACGGCGGGCGTAGAGGTCGATGGCGCGGTCCGGGTCGGGCGTGCGGACGACGACGTGGTCGAGGGCTGCGACGGCCGAGGCTTCGTCGGCGGCGAAGGCGGCGGGCGGATGGGCGCGGCCCAGCGTCGTGCGGATGTCGACGCCGTGGGTGTCCCCCGGCTCGGCGGCCCCGGCGAAGACCAGGGCCTCGACGCGGGGCGGACCGGCCGCCGCCTCCAGCGCGGTGTTGGAAAGCTGGATGCGGCCAAGCTCGGCCCTGCGGCCCAGCAGGGCTTCGAGGCGGGACGGGTCTTCGGCGGCGACGCGGACGTGGTCCAGCGCCGTCAGCATCAGATGAAGTCCCGGACGTCCGCGATCCGGCCCGCGATGGCGGCGGCGGCGGCCATGGCCGGGCTCATCAGGTGGGTGCGGCCGCCGCGGCCCTGGCGGCCCTCGAAGTTGCGGTTCGAGGTCGAGGCGCAGCGCTGGCCCGGCGTCAGGCGGTCGGGGTTCATGCCCAGGCACATCGAGCAGCCCGGCTCGCGCCACTCGAACCCGGCGGCGGTGAAGATCGCGTCCAGGCCCTCCTCCTCGGCCTGGGCCTTCACGAGGCCCGAGCCGGGGACGATCATGGCGCGGACGTGGCCCGCGACCTGGCGGCCCTCGGCGATCTTGGCCACCTCGCGCAGGTCCTCGATGCGGCTGTTGGTGCACGAGCCGATGAAGACCACGTCGACCTTCGCTTCCGAGATCGGCTGGCCGGCGGTCAGGCCCATGTAGTCCAGCGCCCGCTCGGCCGCCGCCCGCTTGTCGGCGGTGGCGAAGGCGGCGGGGTCGGGCACGAGGTCGGTGACGGCGATCACGTCCTCGGGGCTGGTGCCCCAGGTGACCAGGGGCGCGATCTTCGCCGCGTCGATATGGATCTCGCGATCGAAGACGGCGTCGTCGTCGGAGAAGAAGCCCTTCCAATAGGTCAGCGCCATCTCCCACGCCGCGCCCTTGGGCGCCGCCGGGCGGCCGACGAGGTAGTCGAAGGTGGTCTGGTCGGGCGCGACCAGGCCCGCGCGGGCCCCGGCCTCGATGGTCAGGTTGCAGAGGGTCATGCGGCCCTCCATCGACAGGGCGCGGACGGCCGAACCGGCGTACTCGATGACGTAGCCGGTGCCGCCAGCCGTGCCGATCTCGCCGATCACGGCCAGGGCGAAGTCCTTCGCGCCGACGCCGGGGGCGGGCTCGCCCTCGATCATCACCCGCAGGTTCTTCGACTTGCGCTGGCGCAGGGTCTGGCTGGCCAGCACGTGCTCGACCTCGGAGGTGCCGATGCCGTGGGCCAGCGCCCCGAAGGCGCCGTGGGTCGAGGTGTGGCTGTCGCCGCAGACGATGGTCATCCCCGGCTGGGTGCGGCCCTGCTCCGGCCCGACGACGTGGACGATGCCGTTGCGGATGTCGCCCATGCGGAAGAATTCGATGCCGTTGTCGGCGACGTTGCGGGCCAGCGTCTGGAGCTGCAGGCGCGCCTCCTCGTCGGTAACGGCGTCGATGCCCAGCCCCTGGCCCTCGGTCGGGACGTTGTGGTCGGCGACGGCGAGCGTGCGGTCGGGACGGCGCACGGGGCGGCCCGCCGCGCGAAGGCCCGCGAAGGCCTGCGGGGTGGTCACCTCGTGGATCAGGTGCAGGTCGATGTAGAGGATCGCCTCGTCGCCTTCGGTCGCGACGACGTGGGAGTCCCAGATCTTGTCATACAGAGTCTTGCCGGCCATGGCGGGGGATGTAGGGCGTGGGGGGCGGGTAAGTCCAGTCTAGGCGCGCGGATGGGCGGCCGCGTAGGCGCCCAAAAGCCGGATTGCATCCACTTCGGTGTATTTCTGGGTGGTCGACAGGGAGGCGTGGCCGAGCAGCTCCTGGATCGAGCGCAGGTCGGCGCCCGCGCCCAGCAGGTGGGTGGCGAAGGAATGCCGAAGGGCGTGGGGCGTGGCCTTCTCCGACAGGCCGAGGCGACCGCGCAGGGCCTGCATCGTCGCCTGGACGTGACGGGGGCTCAAGGGCCCGCCCCGCTTGGCGCGGAACAGCGGCTCCTGGGGCGACAGGCCGAAGGGCAGCAGGGCGAGGTAGCGGCCCACCGCCTCGCGCACCTCGTCCAGCACCGGCACGATGCGGGTCTTCGAGCCTTTGCCGACGATGCGCAGCGAGGTCCCCAGCGGAGCGTCGGCGCGGGTCAGCGACAGAGCCTCCGATATCCGCAGGCCGCAGCCCCACAGGAGGGTCAGCACCGCCTCGTCACGGGCGGTCTCCCACGGGTCTCGGTCCAGTTCGGCGGCCTCGCCGATCAACCCGCGCGCCTGATCCTCGGAGACGGGGCGCGGCGCGGTCGGCTTGACGCGCGGCCCCCGGACCAGCGCCAGGGCGTCGTTGGGCGTGTCCAGCCGACGGTCGAGGTAGCGGTGGAACGAGCGGATGGCCGACAGGGCCTGCGAGGCCGAGCGCGCCGACAGGGGCCGCTCGCCGCCGCGCCGGTGGGCGAGGTAGGCGCGCACCTCTCCAGGCGTGATCGTGCCCATGTCGGCCAGCGACAGGCTCTCGCCCCGATGCCGGCTGAGGAAGGCGAGGTAGGGGGAGACGCAGTCCTGATAGGCCTCCACCGTCCTGGGCGAGGCCCGGCGCTCCCCGGCCAGATATTCCAGCCAGGCGACCAGGGCGCCCTGCGCGGCGGCTACAGCACCGGCCATCGCTCGGCCGTGCGCTCGACGACGCGGGCGAGGAAGGCGACCAGCTCGGCGCCCATGTCGGCGGTGAAGCCCTTGGGCTCGGGCGAGCCGAAGGCGAGGATGCCCTGCCGCGCGGGCTCCCACATGGCCATGCGGACCATGGCCATCGAGCGGATGTTCCCAGCCTTGTCGCCGAAAAGACCCAGCGCGGGGGCGTGGAAGCCCATGCGGGCGAGGCGCTGCGGCCCGAGGATGAGGTCGGCCTGTCCCTCGACCAGCTCGTACCAGCCCGCCGGGGCGCGGCCGGGACCTTCGAGGGCCATCGTCGCGCCGACCAGGCCGAAGCGCAGGGTGGCCAGTTCGTCCACCCGGCGGGCGAGATCGGAGTGGTTGCGGGCCTCCAGGATGTCGATGACGGCGGCGTGGGTCTGGGCCTGGGCGGCGAAGTTGGCGCGGGCGGTGGCTTCGAGCTGCCGGCGGGCGCTGGACTCGCGCTTGTGGGCGGCGGCCACGCGGGTCAGGGCGGCGGGGCCGAAGTCGACGATGTTGGCGGCGTCGATGCGCAGGCCGAGGGCGGCCAGCAGCTCGGGGTCGTCCCTGACGAGCGAGGGGTCGGCCCTCAGAAGCTCACGCAGAGACTCGTCCTTACGTTTCGCCTCGCTCATGCCCCTCGCCCCGTTAGAGGATCGACTGGCCCGTCTTGCTCCAGTCGCTCATGAACATCTCAAGCCCCTTGTCGGTTAACGGGTGCTTGAAGAGGGCCTCGAAAACCGCCGGCGGGATGGTGGCGCAGTCGGCGCCGTGGATGGCCGCGTCGCGCACATGCTCGACCGTACGGATCGAGGCGGCGAGGATTTCGGTGTCGAAGCCGTAGTTCTCGTAGATGGTGCGGATGTCGCCGATCAGGCTCATGCCGTCGGCCCCGTGGTCGTCCAGCCGCCCGATGAAGGGCGAGACGAAGGTCGCGCCCGCCTTGGCCGCCATCATGGCCTGGGTCGCGGAGAAGCAGAGGGTGACGTTGGTCGAGATGCCTTCGCGGGCGAACTCCGCCGTAGCGATGAGGCCGTCGCGGGTCAGGGGGACCTTGACCACCACGTTGGGCGCGATCCCCGCCAGCTTGCGGCCCTCGGCCAGCATGCCGTCTGCGTCCATCGCGGCGACCTCGGCGCTGACCGGGCCCTCGACGAGGCCGCAAATCTCGGCGATGACCTCCAGCATGGGCCGGCCGGACTTGGCGATCAGGGTGGGATTGGTGGTGACGCCGTCGACGAGGCCGGTGGCGGCGAGGTCGGCGAGCACCTTGGTGTCGGTGGTGTCGAGGAAGAGCTGCATGGGCCGCTTTCTAGCCCCTCGCGCCGGGCGGGGCCACCCGTGAGCCGAATCGCCTCCGTCCTTTTGCCGATGCCCCTGCCCGAGGCGTTCGACTACGCCGAGCCGGAGGGGATGGGCCTCGCCCCCGGCGACCATGTGGCCGTGCCGCTGGGGCCGCGGGTGATCCGGGGCGTGGTGACGGGCTTGCGGGACGGCGCGGGCGGCAACCGGCCGCTGAAGCCCGTGCTCGAGAAGCTGGACGACCCGCCGCTGCCCGAAACGACGCTGGCCTTCATCCAGTGGGCGGCGCGCTATTCGGTGGACACGCCCGGCTGGCCGCTGGCGATGGCGACGCGGGGGCTGAGGGCGCCTCGGCCGAAGCCCCTGAAGATGGTGGAGGCGACCGGCGCCCAGCCCGCCCGCGCCACCCCGGCGCGGACGAAGGTGCTGGAGGCGGCGACCGAGCCCATGGCCGCCGCCGACCTCGCGGCCAAGGCGGGCGTCTCCTCCGGCGTCGTGAAGGGGCTGGTGGACGAGGGCGCGCTCGTCGTGCGGCTGGTCGAACCTGAGAGCGGCTTTGCCGCGCCCGACCTGTCGCGCCCCCCGCGCGGCCTGAACGCCAGCCAGGAGGCGGCCGCCGCCGTCCTGCGGGCGCAGGTCGGCAAGGGCTTTTCGGTCACCTTGCTCGACGGAGTGACCGGCTCGGGCAAGACCGAGGTCTATCTGGAGGCGGCGGCCGAGGCGCTGAAGGACCCGGCGGCGCAGGTGCTGGTGCTGTTGCCCGAGATCGCGCTCACCCAGGCCGTCATCGCCCGCTTCGAGCAGCGGTTCGGCGCCGCCCCCGCAGAGTGGCATTCCGGTGTCGCCCCCCCCCGCCGGCGGCGGGCGTGGGAGGCGGTGGCGGCGGGGACCTGCCGCATCGTGGTGGGGGCGCGCTCGGCGCTGTTCCTGCCGTTCGCGAACCTGAAGCTGGTGGTGGTGGACGAGGAGCACGACGGCTCCTTCAAGCAGGAGGAGGGCTTCATCTACCAGGCCCGCGACCTGGCCGTCGCCCGGGCCAAGATCGAGGACGCCATGGTGGTGCTGGCCTCGGCGACGCCGTCGCTGGAGAGCCTGCACAACGCCGAGACCGGCCGCTACGGCTGGTTGAAGCTGGCCGTGCGGCACGGGGCGGCGCGGCTGCCGGACGTGACGCTGATCGACCTGCGCGAAACGCCGCCGGAGACCGGGCAATGGCTCTCCCCGCCCCTGCGGCGGGCGATGGCGGAAACCTTCGGGCGAGGGGAGCAGACGCTGCTGTTCCTCAATCGCCGGGGCTATGCGCCGCTGGTGCTGTGCCGGGCGTGCGGGGAGCGGATGACCTCGCCGGACACCGATTCCTGGCTGGTCGAGCATCGCTACACAGGCCGCCTCGTCTGCCACCTGACGGGCTTTTCGACGCCCAAGCCGGAGCGGTGCCCCCACTGCGGGGCCAAGGACAGCCTCGTCTCCATCGGGCCGGGGGTCGAGCGGGTGGAGGAGGAGGCCAAGGCCCTGTTCCCGGAGGCGCGGGTGGCCGTCTTCTCCTCCGACACCGTCTTCGACGCCGAGGGCGCACGGGCGCTGGTCGCCTCGATGGCGGCGGGCGAGATCGACATCCTGGTCGCCACCCAGGCGGCGGCCAAGGGCCACAATTTCCCGAACCTCACCCTGGTGGGAGTGGTGGACGCCGACCTCGGCCTGCGCGGCGGCGACCTGAGGGCCGGCGAGCGGACCTTCCAGCTCCTGGCCCAGGCGGCGGGACGGGCCGGGCGGCACGAGCGGCCGGGCCGGGCGCTGCTCCAGACCTACGCGCCGGAGCATCCGGTGATGCAGGCGCTGGCGGCGCAGGACCGCGACGCCTTCATCGCCGCCGAGATGGACATGCGCGAGGCGTCCGGCCTGCCGCCGTTCGGACGGCTGGCGGCGGTGATCATCTCCGGGCCGGACGCGGCGGCGCTGGAGGCCTACTGCCGCACGCTGGCCGCCGCCGTGCCGAACGCCGAGGGGGTGGAGGTGTTCGGTCCCGCCGACGCGCCGCTGAGCCTGGTGCGCGGGCGGCGGCGCAAGCGGTTCCTGGTCCGCGCCGACAAGGCGGTGGACCTGCAGGGCTTCCTCGCGGCCTGGCGGGCGCGGGCCAAGCCGCCGGGGTCCGTGCGGGTGGTCGTCGACGTGGACCCGTACAGCTTCCTCTAGGGATTAGTGCAGCGTGTCCCGCACGCCTTGCTTCCTCTTTGCGCCGCGCGGCTCCACATGTTCAGCGCCTCGACCCCGGCCGAGAAGGCCATGGCGGCGTAGATGTAGCCCTTGGGCACATGCACCCCGAAGCCGTCGGCGATCAGCACCGCGCCGATCATCAGCAGGAAGCCCAGCGCCAGCATCACCACCGTCGGGTTCCTGTTGATGAATTCGGCCAGCGGATCGGCGGCCAGCAGCATCACCGTCACCGCCACCAGCACGGCGACGACCATCACCGGCAGGTGCTCGGTCATGCCGACCGCCGTCAGGATCGAGTCGATCGAGAAGACGAGGTCGAGCAGCAGGATCTGGAAGATGGCGGAGCCGAAGTTCACCACCGCGACGTTCTTCTTGTCGAGCGGCGCCTCGGTGGGCATCGGATCGACCGCGTGGTGGATCTCCTTCGTCGCCTTCCAGACCAGGAACAGGCCCCCGGCGATCAGGATCAGGTCGCGCCAGGAGAAGCTGGTCTCGAAGGGCGCGTGCCCTTGCGCATCGGGGGCGCCCGAAATGCCGAGGTCGAAGACCGGAGCCGTCAGCCCGACGATCCAGGCGATGGTGGACAGCAGGATCAGGCGCATGACCAGCGCCAGGCTGATGCCGATGCGCCGCGCCCGCTGGCGCTGGTGCTCGGGCAGCTTGTTCGAGAGGATCGAGATGAAGATCAGGTTGTCGATCCCCAGCACCACCTCCATGACGATGAGGGTGACGAGCGCGGCCCAGACGGTGGGATCGGCCGCGAGCTGCATGAGGTTGTCCACGAATGCCTCTCGGTGTGGCGGGTTGCCGCACCCCATTTAGGGTATCCGAAGGCCGTCGTGAACGGTTTGGGCGCCATTTTGGGCTACTGCCCGGACATGAACGAAGCGACCCACCTCAAGCCGCTGACGTCGCTGCGCTTTTTCGCGGCGATGTGGGTGGTGCTCTACAGCTATTGGCCCAAGCTCGACGCGGCGGCCTCGCCGCGGCTGTTCGAGAAGGGCTACCTGGGCGTCGAGCTGTTCTTCGTCCTCTCCGGCTTCATCCTCTGCCACGTCTATCTCCAGGCGTTCGGGACGGGGCGTTTCAAGTACGGCGCCTTCCTGTGGAACCGGCTGGCGCGCATCTATCCGATGCACCTCGCCACTCTCGCCGCCGTGGCCGGGATCGGGATCGCTGGCGCCGTCGCCGGGCTATCGGTCGATCCGGGCATGACGGACTGGGCCTCGCTGCCCGCCAACCTGCTGCTGGTCCACGCCTGGGGATTCGCGCCGTCGGCGGCCTTCAACCATCCGTCCTGGTCGATCTCGGCGGAGTGGTTCGCCTACCTGTCCTTCCCCGCCTTCGCCTGGGCGGCGTGGCGGTTGCGCGAGCGGCCGTGGATCGCCGTGGGCCTGGCCTGGCTGCTGATCGCCGTCCTCTACCCGCTGTTCCAGAGCCTGACGGGCTTTTCGCTGACCGAGGCCACCATCCGCTGGGGCGCGCTGCGGATCGCGCCCTGCTTCGCCTACGGCTGCGCCATCCACGCCTTGTGGCGCTCGGAGGTGCTGAAGAGCGTCCCGGCGGCGGGAATCGGCGCCGCGATTTCGGGCATCGGGGTGCTGGCCGCCGCGCAACTGGGCGCCCCGGACCCCGTCATCCTGGCGATTTTCGGGGTGCTGATCCTATGCCTGGCGGGGCTTTCCAGCTTGGGCGCGCCCGCCGCCCTCGTGTATCTGGGCGAGATCAGCTACTCGACCTACATGCTCGCCGCGCCGTGGATGATCGTCTTCGTCAATGCGGCGGCTATCGCGCTGAATCTACCGGATGAAAAACTGCCGCTGTGGCTGTGGCTGATCTTCATCACCGCTATCGTTCCACTGTCGGCCCTCTCCTATCATCTGGTCGAGAAACCTTGCCGCGCCCGCATGAAACTGTGGGCCGACCTGTGGCGAGCGCGTCAGACGGTCGCCGCGTAAGGGCGATTTAGAGTCTTTTCATTCGCTCGTGAGATGAGTATCCCCTTCGCACGAAGTCGCGGGGAGTTCTCCGAATGCGTCAACGGACCAGAACCATGCTCGGTTCCCTGGCCGCCGCAGCGGTAGTCAGCCTGATGCCCACGGCCAATGCGATGGCCGACATCTACTGGCAATGCGTGCCCTTCGCGCGAATGATTTCCGGCATCCAGATTTTCGGCGACGCCCGGACATGGTGGACGCAGGCCCGCGGCAAGTACGAGACGGGCTCGACCCCCAAGGCCGGTTCGGTGCTGTGCTTCAAGCCCGTCGGCAAGATGCAGCTCGGCCACGTGGCCGTCGTCAGCCAGGTGCTGACCGACCGCGTCATCCAGATCACCCACGCCAACTGGTCGCGCATCGGCGGCGCGCGCGGGCAGATCGAGAAGGACGTCACCGTCATCGACGTGTCGCCGACCGGCGACTGGAGCCAGGTGAAGGTCTGGTACGATCCGGTCCGCGACCTAGGCTCGACCGTCTATCCGACCCACGGTTTCATCTACCAGAACGCCCAGGCGGCCACGATGGCCGCGGCCGACTCGAAGATGACGCTGGCCCAGAACGCCGCCATCACCGTCGCCTCCTCGGCGGTCGGACAGGTCGCCACCACCGTGCGTCCGGGCGGCTCGCCGCTCCAGATGCTGGAGCGCGCGGCCGAATCGACCGACCGCATCGCCGCCCTGATCCAGGCCGCGACCTCGGGCGAATAGGGACCATGCTCAGGGTCCTGAGGCGGGGCGCTGCGGGTTTCGAGACACCGCAGCTCGGTCCCGGCTGGACGCTGCCCGACGACGCCATCTGGATCGAGCTGGTCGCCCCCGCCCGCGAGGAGGAGACGGCGGCCGAATCGGCCCTGGGCCTCCAGCTCCCCACCCGCGACGAGATGGCCGAAATCGAGCCGTCCTCGCGCCTCTACCAAGAGGGCGGCTCAACCTTCATGACCGCCTTCGTGCTGGTCCATTCCGAGGGCGAGCATCCCGTCCTGGCCCCCGTCACCTTCGTGCTGGCGGGCGAGCGGCTGGTGACGATCCGCTACGTCGAGCCGCGCGCCTTCAAGGTGTTCGCCGACCAGCACGCCCGGTCCTGCCACAACGCCGCCCAGATCCTGCTCGGCCTGCTGGACGCCATCATCGACCGCATCGCCGACATCCTGGAGCGCATCTCCGGAGAGGTGGAGGACGTCTCCCAGTCAGTGTTCCGCAGCCCGCGGCACGGCGGCTTCGAGCCGCTGATCGCCCAGCTCGGGCGCTCCCAGATGGTCAACGCCAAGGCCAGGGACAGCCTGGTGAGCCTCGCCCGGCTGATCAGCTTCGCCTCGCTGGCCCCCCAGATCGAGGACGCCGAGGAGCAGCGCGAGCACCTGAAGTCGCTGCGGCGCGACGTGCAGTCGCTGACCGACCACGCCGGCCATGTGGCGGACAACACCACCTTCCTGCTCGACGCCGCGATGGGGCTGATCAACATCGAGCAGAACTCGATCATCAAGATCTTCTCGGTGGCGGCGGTCGCCTTCCTGCCCCCGACCCTGGTCGCCTCGATCTACGGCATGAATTTCCGCCACATGCCGGAACTCGACTGGCCGCTGGGCTATCCGCTGGCGGTCGGGCTCATGGCCGTGTCGGCGGTGCTGCCCCTGCTGTGGTTCCGCCACAAGCGATGGTTGTAACAACCCTGGCCTTGCCAACGGTTCCTTAAGGCGACAGGCGGATGCTGGCGCCCGATGTCCCCCGCGCCTTCCCTCTTCCGGTCCCTGGACCGCGCGACCGTTTCCGCCGTGCTGGAATCCCACGTCCGGTACCTGGCGGGGCGTCCGGGCGGGCGGCGGGCGAATCTGTCCTATGCCGACCTCTCCTGCATGACGCTGGAGGGCGCCAACCTCTCCGACGCCGAGCTGACCGGGGCGCGGTTCAACGGGGCGGTGCTGCGGGCGGCCAACCTGACCGGCGCGGTGCTGTTCGGCTGCGACCTGCGCGACGTGGACCTGCGTCACGCCAAGCTGATCAAGGCCGACCTGCGCGGCGCCTGCCTGCGCGGCGCGAACCTGTCGGGCGCGGACCTGGCGGGCTGCGACCTGCGCGAGGGCCGCATCGCCGTGAAGGACGCCAACGCGGGCCTGCGCATCCTGCGCCACGACCGCAGGCCGGGCGAGCTGGACTACGCCGTCCTGCAAGGCGCCAACCTGTCGGGCGCCCAGATGTCCGACGCCATGGCCCTGGCGGCCGATTTCACGGACGCCGACCTGTCGGGCGCCTCGCTCAGCGGCGCGCGGCTGGTCAAGGCGGTGCTGGACGGGGCCAACCTGTCCGGCGCGGACCTGTTCCAGGCCGACCTCGGCGGCGCCTCGCTGAAGCGCGCCGTGCTGACGGGCGCGGACCTGTCCGGCGCCAACCTGGAGAACGCCGACATGGAAGGCGCCCTGCGCGCCCCGCCGCCCATCGTCTATGTCGACGACGTGCCGCTCGACGACCTGGTCGCCAGCCACGAGGCGTTCTGCGACAGCGGCGGCGCGGAGGGCGCGCCCGCCAAGGTCTCGTCCATCGACTTCCGCCCCATGCGCCAGCTTCGCCGCCGCCGCCTGTCGGGCCTGGCCGCGCCCAGGAGCGTCTTCTTCGGCATGAACCTGGAGGGGGTGCAGCTCCAGGGCTCGAACCTGTCCGGCGCCGACCTTCGGGGCGTGAACCTCAAGGACGCCGACCTGCGCGGCGCCAGGCTGGTCGGGACCCAGATGAACCGCGCCGACCTGCGCGGCGCCAGGCTCGGCCCGCTGATGATCGCCGAGGGGCGCTACATGCGCGCCGACCTGACCCGCGCGGTGCTGCGCCAGGCCGACCTGCGCGGCGCCAGCGCCCGGGACGCCCGCTTCTTCGAGGCGGACCTGGAGAACGCCCGGCTGGACGACTGCGACCTGCGCGGGGCGGAGATGGAGCTTCTGGCTACATCTTCTTCTTGAGCGGGACGAGGTCGGGGAAGCTCGCCTCCCTCTTCTGCGCCTTGGCCTGGAAGGCTTCCATCATGTGCATCGGGGCGAACATGCCGCTCTGCCAGGTGGCGATGTAATCCAGGCTGTCGCGGATCGAGTGGTCGCGGGCGTAGTTGATCATCACCTTCGACCCCGCCACGGCCAGCGGCGACTTGGAGGCGATCTCGCGGGCGGTGGCGAGGGCATGCTCGACCAGCGCCTCGTGGGTGTCGAACACCTCGTTGACCAGGCCGATCTCACGCGCCCGCTGGGCGGTCAGGCGGCGGCCGGTATAGGCCAGCTCCCGCACCCAGCCCTCGGGGATCAGCTTGCACAGGCGCGGGAAGGTGCCGACGTCGGCGGTCATGCCGATGTTGATCTCCTGGATGCAGAAGAAGGCGTCGGCGCTCGCATAGCGGATGTCGCAGGCGCTGGTCATGTCGACCGCCCCGCCGATGCAGCCGCCCTGGATGGCGACGATCACCGGCATCCGCGCCTCGTCCAGGCACGAGAAGGTGTCCTGCAGGTGGCGGACGTGGCGGCGGAAGGCTTCGCCCCCCACCTTCGGATCGCCCCCCAGCAGCGAGGCCACGCCCTCGCCGTCGGTGAACACCGCCAGGTCCATCCCTGAGCAGAAGTGCTTGCCGGTCGAGGAGATGACGATGCAGCGGGCGCGGGCGTTGTCGTCGATGTCGCGGACGATGGCGGGAAGCTCGTTCCAGAAGTCGCGGTTCATGGCGTTGAACGCCTCGGGCCGCTTGAGCTGGATGTGGGCGACGCCGTCCTGGATGGAGACGTCGAAGCAGGACCACTGGACCGTTGTGGCGGCGTGCGCGTTCATAGCTCGTCCTCCGGATTTCCCGCCATCTAGCACGGGTGACGCCGGGATAGCCAAGCACCCCCCAGCGGTTGCATAGTAGAGCTTGCTTCGCACCCTTTCAGGAGCCCCCCAATGCGCGCAGCCCTCGCCCTTTCCCTCCTCCTCGCCTCGGCTTCGGCGGTCCCTGCCGCCCAGGCTCAGGGCTCCAACCCCCTCAGCGCCGTGTTCGGCTGCCAGGTCAGCGGCGGCAAGCAGGAGGCGGGCGCCGCGGTCGGCGCCATCCTCGGCGGCGTGCTGGGCAACCAGGTCGCCAAGAACGAACGCGGCCTCGGGACGGTGGTGGGCGCCGCGCTCGGCGCCGCCGCCGGCTCGTGGGTCGGCTGCCGGATGCAGTCCACCGACCAGGCCAGGGCCCAGCAGGCGACGAAGGACGCCCTCGACCAGGGCGTCTCGCAGAGCTGGAGCAACCCCCAGACCGGCGCGTCCGGCCGGGTCGACGTCATCTCCTCCAGCTACGGTCCGCCCGTGTACGGCAACTCGCTGCGCTATGCCTCGGGCGTGCAGCAGCTCGCCAGCTACGAGCAGACCAGCGGCGGCTACTACGCCGGCAAGACGGTGAACCTGCGCGCCGGGCCCAGCACCGGAACCAGGGTCGTCGGCAAGCTGAACGCCAACGAGGGCTTCCAGGCGCTGGGCAAGGTCTCCGGCCAGCCGTGGATCCTCGTCGGGCGGAACGGACAGGCGGTCGGCTACGTCTCCGAGGGCCTCGTCTATCCGAGCGGCGACTACGGCCCCGCCCAGGCGACCTGCCGCACCATCGCCCAGACCATCAGCGCCCCCGGCTACGGCGCCGCGACCGAGCGCTACAACGCCTGCAAGGACAGCCGCGGGCAGTGGCAGCTGACGAAGGTCTAGAGGTCGACGACCTTCAGGCCGGTCTCCTCGGAGATCATGTCCGCGACGATCCGGCGGTGGCAGCAGGCCGCCGCCGCCTCGTAGCAGAGCAGGG
>CAZOHI010000019.1:0-3023 GCA_964579695.1 uncultured Caulobacter sp.
CCTGCAGGAGCGCATCACCTCGACCAACAAGGGCTCGATCACCTCGGTCCAGGCCATCTACGTGCCCGCCGACGACCTGACCGACCCGGCGCCCGCCGCCTCGTTCGCCCACTTGGACGCGACGACCGTGCTGAGCCGCGACATCGCCGCCCAGGCCATCTTCCCGGCCGTGGACCCGCTGGACTCGACCAGCCGGATCATGGACCCTCTGGTGATCGGCGAGGAGCACTACCGCGTCGCCCGCCAGACCCAGGAAATCCTCCAGCAGTACAAGCAGCTGAAGGACATCATCGCCATCCTGGGCATGGACGAGCTGTCGGAAGAGGACAAGCTGACCGTGGCCCGCGCCCGCAAGATCCAGCGCTTCCTGTCGCAGCCCTTCTTCGTGGCCGAGCAGTTCACCAACAGCCCCGGCAAGTTCGTCGAGCTGGCCGACACCATCCGCTCGTTCAAGGCCATCTGCGAGGGCGAGTACGACCACCTGCCGGAAGGCGCCTTCTACATGGTCGGCTCCATCGAGGAAGCGGTCGAGAAGGCCGAGAAGATGGCGGCGGAAGCCTGATGGCGGACAAGCTCCACTTCTCTCTCGTCGCGCCCGAGCGTGAGCTGTACGCCGGCGCCGTCGACCGCGTCGACGCGCCGGGCAGCGAGGGCGACTTCGGCGTCCTGGCCGGGCACGCGCCGTTCATGACGGCGCTGCGCGAAGGCCAGGTCACCATCTTCGACGGCGCCGCCACCCGGGTGTTCGACATCCAGGGCGGTTTCGCCGACGTGACCGCACAGGGATTGACCATCCTGGCCGAACACGCGGTAGAGGCGGCCTGAAGGTCAAAAGCCCGCCACAAGAGCGGGATAGTAGAGGTTACGAGGGGACGTCACTTTGCGGCCTTGGCCGCTAGCGAAGGGGATTATGACCATGCGCAAAGCGTTTGTGAGCCTGATCGCGGCGGGCGCCGCCGCCGTTTCCGTCTCGGCCGTGGCCCAGGACGTGACGACGCCGCCGGAAGCGGCGGTTCCCGCTCCCGAGGCGCCGCCGCCCGCGCCGGAAGCCGCGCCCGTCCCGGCCGCTCCCGCCGTGCAGGACCCCGCCGTCGCTCCCGCTCCGGCCGCGCCGGAAGCCGCCGCGCCCGCGCCGGAAGCCGTCCCGGCCGTGACGCCCGAGCCCGCCGCTCCTCCGGCGCCCGCCGCCGAGGCCGCGCCTGCGCCGGAACCGGAGCCTGTCGAGGCTCCCGCTCCGCCGCCCCCGCCGCCGACCGATCCCGTCACCATCGCCGTGCTGAACGCCGTCGAGACCATCTGCAAGCCCCTGGTGCGCGGCGGCGACGTGAAGGCCCTGTCGGCCCCCTACGGCTACAAGAAGCGCAAGGACAACTACGTCCTGACGGTGGCCAAGCCCTACCAGATCAGCATCCTGCCGCAGGGCTCGAACAGGAACGTCTGCCAGCTGGAGGTCGACTACGCCGTCGACCAGGTCGAGCCGATCGTGGTCGGCGTCCACAACTGGGCCATGGCCCGTGGCTGGACCCTGTACCGCAACGACGTCTACACGACCGACATCAAGCGCCACACGCGCTCGTGGGAACTGGCCGGTGAGACGGAAGTCGAGGCCCTGGTGCTGGTGGCCCAGAAGAAGGCCGACGGCACGCCGATGGCCCGCAACATCGACCGCGCCAGCGTGCTCTACAGCGTCACGCCAGTCGTCGCCGCCCCGACGGAATAGGCTCAGGCGGCGGCGCTGAGGCCGGACGGCATCCAGTCCAGGCACATCCGCGCCGCCTCCTCCCAGCCGGGCTCGCCCGGGAGCCAGTGGCTCATCTCGCGCAGCACCTGGAAGTCGCCCTTGAGGCGCGCGGCGGTCTGCTTGACCGTGGCGGGCGGGTGGATCAGGTCGCGCCCCCCGGCCAGGACCAGCGTCGGGGCCGAGACGGCGCCCGCCGGGACCAGAGTGGTCATGAACGGGTCCAGCCACCAGTTCAGCGTTTCCCACAGCGCCCGGCCGCTTTCGGGGACCATGCGCGCGAACACCGCCCGCCGCTCCTCACGCGGCATCCGGTCGAGGCTGTAGAGCTTGGCCAGCGCATAGTCGGGGTCGATGGCCTGCATCCAGTAGGGGCCGAGCGCGTAGAGGCTGACCGCCGACACGGCCTCCTCCATCGACGAGCCCGCCACGCCCCAGGGCGGCGACGGGGCCAGCAGGACCAGCGCCGCGGCCGGCGTGCGCGCCGCCGCCATCTGCGCCACCAGCCCGCCCATCGAATGGCCGACCAGGATGGGCGGCGCCTCCAGTCCCGCGCAGGCTTCCGCGACATGGCGGGCGTAGTCGCCCATGGACTGGCCAGCCACGGAGCCGCCCGCTCCATGACCCGGAAGATCGAGGGCGATCACGCGATGGCCGGCGGTCTCGAACGGCTCGCGGAACCGCTCGAACACCCAGCCTGCGCAGAACGCGCCATGCACCATGACGACCGGCGCGGGCATTCTGTCCTTTTCCCGATGCGGGCGGAACTGGCGTCCGCCTCTTAGGCCAAAGCCTACACCGACTCAGAAGGCGCGCGACAGCTTTCCCCGAGGAGGGGGTGCGTCACTTCTTCTTCGCGGGCGCCTTGGCCTTGGGCGCCGGGGCGACCTTGGCCTTCGGAGCCGGAGCGGCGGCCTTGGGAGCGGCCTTCGCCTTGGCGGGAGCCTTGGCCGCAGCAGCCTTGGGCTTGACCGGAGCAGGCGCGGCCTTCTTCGGCGCGGCGGCTTTCGCGGGCGCGGGCCTGGCGACGGGCTTGGCTTTGGCCGGAGCCTGCGCGGGCGCGGCCTTGACGGCGGGCTTAGCCTTGGCGGCGGCCTTCGCTGGCGCCGCCGTCTTCGCGGCAGGCTTCGCGGCGATCTTCGGCTTTGGGGCCGCCGGGGCGGGTTTCGCCGCCGCCTTGGGCTTGACCCCCTTGGGCGCGGCGGCGGGCTTCGCGGGTGCGGCCTTCTTTGCCGGCGCCTTCTTCGGGGCCGGAGGCGTAACCACCGGAGCCGGGGCGGCGGCC
>CAZOHI010000019.1:3123-20059 GCA_964579695.1 uncultured Caulobacter sp.
CGGCGGCCTTGGGCGACAGGCCCTTGGCGGACATCCAGTCGGCGATGTCGGCGATCACCTTGTCCGTGCCCGGCTCGTCCACGATCCAGTGGGCGTTGTTGGCGTACTCGCGGTACTCGGCCCCGACCTTGGCGTACTTGGCCGCGACCTTGCGCACGTCGCCGATGGGGGTGGTGCGGTCCTTGCCCGCGCCGATGACCAGCAGCGGTACCTTGATCTTCCTCTCGTCGACGAAGGCCAGCCGCTTGGGATCGCGCTCGGGATAGGCCAGCTCGGAATAGACCTGGCCGGAATCGTAGAGGTTGCCCTTCCACAGCGCGTCGTGGCGGCTCCTGGGCACGCAGTTCATCACGCCCCACGAGAAGCCGAAGCGCCAGATGCGGTGCGCCTTGGTCTCGGGCTTGGCGGCCAGCATGATGTTGGCGAAGGTGATCCCCTGGGCCAGCGCCCGCCCGCCCCGCGCGTCGGCGGGGGAGGCGGGGGTGATCAGCACGCCGGCCCGGCCGACGCCCTTCTCCAGCAGTTTCTGGACCACCAGGCCGCCCATCGAGTGGCCGACCAGCACCGGGGCTGCGCCCGTCTCGGCCTCCAGCGCCCTGGCGGCGGCCTCCATGTCGGCGATGTAGTCGGCGAGGCTGACCTTCGGCAGGTCGGCGGGCGGGTTCTCGTGCGGGCGCTTGTCCGGCCGCAGGGTCGGGGTCTCGACCCGCCAGCCGCGCTCGCGGAAGGCCGGCGCCAGCTTCACGAAGGCGTCGGCCGAGCTGCCAACGCCATGGATCATCAGGATCGCGCTCATCAGGTGTCCCCTTGCCCCGCGTACCGGCCGAAAGCCTCCACGACCTTCAGGTACGCCGCCCGCTTGAAAGGTATGACCAGTTCGGGCGCTTCGTCGAGGCGCCCCCAGCGCCAGGCGTCGAATTCGATCTGGTCGGGATGGGCGTCGAGGCGGATTTCGGCCTCCCCGCCCGTGAACCGCAGCGCGAACCACGCCTGCTTCTGGCCCTTCCACCCGCGCGCGGCCTTCGAGGCGGCCAACTCGGGCGGGAAGTCGTAGGTGATCCAGCCTTCCGTGCGGCCGAGGACGGTGACGGAGGCGACGCCCGTCTCCTCCTCCAGCTCGCGCAGGGCGGCGGCCAGCAGGTCCTCGCCCTCGTCCACGCCGCCTTGCGGGAACTGCCAGTTGTGCGGGCCGGGCGTCCCGGCCCGGCGCCCGAACCAGACGCGGCCGTCCGGGTGGAACAGCACGACGCCGACGTTCGGCCGATGCTCCGGGAAATCCACTAGCGCCGGCTCGTCACGGCCGAGGCGGGCGCCAGTTGCAGGCCCCGCGCGTCCAGGCCCTGCGCCCACCGGGCGGCCTGCTCGATGGTGACGGGATAGGCGAAGCCCGAGCCCAGCGCCTGTCCCCGGTCCCTGGCCCCGGCCTCCAGCGCCGCGAGCTGGGCGCTGATCGCCTCGCCCGACAGGTCGTCGTCGATGATCCGGCTGGCCGAGGCGCGCAGGGTCCCGCCGCCGGTGCGCGCCGCCGCGCCGTCGTCCACGAAGGCCAGTCCCCGGTCGCGCAGGGCGCCGGTGAAGGCCGCCATCGCCTGGGGCGAGGCCATGAACCGCGAGCCGAGGTAGTTGGTCAGGCCGAAGTAGCCGCTGGCCCGGCTCATCAGCCATTCCAGCTTCTTGACCGTCTCCTCCGGCCGGCTGGCGGCCAGCAGCGTGTAGGGGCCGGGGTCGTTGGCCGGATAGTCGACCGGCTCCATCGGCGTCTCCAGCAGCACCTCGTGGCCATGGGCGCGGGCCAGGTCGATCCAGCCCTGGAGCCCCTCGGAATAGGGGGCGAACGACAGGGTGACTTCCGGCGGCAGGGCCTCGATGGCGCGGCGGGTGGTGGCGGGGTTGAGGCCCAGGCCCCCGACGACCAGCGCCACCTTCGGGCGCCCGTTGGAGACGAAGGGCCGGGCATAGGCTTCGGCCGGGGTGCGCCCGCCGGGCCCGATGACGGGCAGCGGCCCGCCGCCGGGGCCGGGGGCGTAGAGGCCGGTCAGCGGGGCCTGCGGCAGGGGCTGGGCGACGGAGGTCCGCTGGACCTCGGCGCCGCCGGGCAGGGTGATGATGGCCTCGCCGCCGATGGGGCCGGGCGGGCCTTCGGACAGCTCGATGGTGTCGGTGGTCAGCGGGGCCTCGCCCGAGCCCTCCGCCGACAGCGCCTCGCGCCAGCCGGGCACGGCGCTTCCGGCCTGGGCGGCCTTCTCCAGCGACAGCCGCGCGGTGGGCGAGCCCGCCTTCGGGTCGCCCGTGACCGCCATCAGCACGGCCAGGGTCAGCAGGAACAGCAGCCCCGCCCCGCCCGCGCTCAGATACGGGTTGGAGGCCACCGCCATGACCCGCGCGCGCACGCTCCCGCTCGCGGGCGGAGTGGGCGACGGGACGACCTGGGGCTTCCTGGAGAACATGCTGCGACCGGCCTGGAATGAGGCCGGGTCAGGGTGGCGTGGTATGGTTAACGAAGGGTGCGTCCTTCGACACGGCCGCTACGCGGCCTGCTCAGGATGACTTACTCAGAAATCAGTCATCCTGAGCAGCCTGCGGAGCAGGCGTGTCGAAGGACGCAACTACTTCGCTTCCGGCTTGTCGCCCTTGGCCTTCGGCGCGACCACCTCGGCCAGCTTGGCGGCGGGCTTGGGCAGCTTGGGCGTGGCGGCGACGGAGCCGTTCTTCAGCACGTCCAGCGCGCGGGTGAGCTGGAAGTCCCCCTTCTTCTCGTCGAAGCCGGCGGGCGGCGCCTCGGCGGGCTGGTGGGCCCCGATGCGCTTCTTGCCTTCCTCGGCGTTCAGGGCGTTGCGGAAGCTCGCCTCGCTGAACTGGAACGAGCGGTTGGCGATCAGCTCGGCCTGCTCGCGGGTGGCGGCGACCTCCAGGTCCGGCGCGATGCCGGTCTTCTGGATCGAGCGGCCGGACGGCGTGTAGTAGCGCGCCGTGGTCAGCTTCAGCGCCCCGTCGGCGCCGCCGCGCAGCGGGATCACCGTCTGCACCGAGCCCTTGCCGAAGGTGGTCAGGCCGACGACCTCGGCCCGCTTGCGGTCCTGCAGCGCGCCCGCCACGATCTCGGCCGCCGAGGCCGAGCCCGTGTTGACCAGCACGATGACCGGCAGGCCGGCCAGGATGTCGCCGGGCCGGGCGTTGTAGCGCTCGATGTCGCGGGCGTCGCGGCCGCGCTGGCTGACGACCTCGCCCCCTTCCAGGAACAGGTCGGCCACGCCCACGGCCTGGTCGAGCAGGCCGCCGGGGTTGTTGCGCAGGTCGAAGACCAGCCCCTTCATCTTGGGGTTCTTCTCCTTCAGGCCCTTCACGGCGGCGGCGACCTCGTCGGTGGCCTTCTCGTTGAAGCTGGCGAGGCGGACATAGCCGTACTCGCCCTCCATCCGCGCGACGGCGGCCTTGGGCTTGATGACCTCGCGGACCAGCTTGACGTCGAAGGGGTCGGACTTCTCGCGGGCGATGGTCAGGGTGACGGGCTCGCCGGCCGGGCCGCGCATCTGCTTGACCGCCTCGCTGACCGGCAGGCCCAGCACGCTCTCGCCGTTGACGGCCGTGATGTAGTCGCCGGCCATCAGGCCCGCGCGCGAGGCGGGGGTGTCGTCCATCGGCGAGATCACCTTGACCACGCCGTCCTCGCTGGTGATCTCGATGCCCAGCCCGCCGTATTCGCCGCGGGTGGTGTCCTGCATGTCCTCGAAGCTGTCGGGCGACAGGTAGCCGGAGTGGGGGTCGAGGCTGGTCAGCATCCCGTCCAGGGCGCTTTCGATCAGCTTGCTGTCGTCGACCTCGGCCACGTACTGGCGGCCGACCGTGTCGAGCACGTCGCCGAACAACTCCAGCATCCGATAGGTCTTGGCCCGCGGCTGGGCGTTGGCCATCGCCGCCTGGCTCACATAGGCCATGGAGCCCGCGCCGAGCACGAAGGCGGAAGCGCCGATGATGAGATACTTTTTCATTGTCGCCCGGAGGCTCCGTTTCTCGACTTCAAGCCCCCCAGGGCCCCTTTACCGTTCCGCTGTCCGGCGAACCGGCGCCGAAAGCCAGCGCATCGGATCGACCGGCGCGCCGTCTTCCCTCACTTCCAGATAGAGCTCGGCTCCCGAATTTCCCCCATTCCCCATCTGCCCGACAGGGGCGCCGGGCGCGACGGATTGTCCGGGGGCGGCCACGACCCGCTCCATTCCTGCAAGGACCAGATGGTATGCGCCCGCCGTCCTCAAGATCAAGATGACGCCCCAGCCGGTGACGGGGCCAGCGAATTCAACCGTCCCTTGCGCGGGAGACCTGACGGTGGCGCCTTTTTGCGTCCGGATTGAGACGCCCTGCGCCCGGCCGCCCGCCTCGGCGGCGGCTCCGAACTTGCGGACGACGCCGCCCTCGACCGGCCAGTCGAGACGGGCGAGCTTGCCCTCGCCGCCCCTGAAGCCCGCGGCGAGGTCGCCCGGCGATCCCGCCTCCCGGCCCGCGAACAGGGCCTCCTCGGCATAGCGTTTCTCGAACTCGGCCTGCTCGGCGATCAGGCGCTCGATGTCGGCCTTCTGCTCGGCGGCGCTGCTCTCGGCGGTGAACAGGTCGGCGCTGGCGGCGGCGGCCTCGCGGCGCAGGGCGGCGATCTCGCGGGCTTCGGCGGCGAAGACGGCGGCCCGGCGCTCCAGCTCCGGCGTCATGGCGCGGATCAGGATGGCGGCGCGCACGGCCTCCCTGGCGTCGCCGGGGCTGACCAGCAGGGCGGGCGGCGGATGGCGGCGGAAGAGCTGCAGCGCCGACAGCAGCCGCGCCAGCCGGTTGCGGTCGCGGCCCAGTTCGGCGGTCAGCGCCGTCTCGCGCACGTTCAGCGCCTGGAGCCGGGCGCGGGCGCTGGCCACGTCGGCGCTGCTGGCGGCGGTCTTCGAGGCGATGCGCGACAGCTCGGCCCGCAGCTCGGCCATCTCCCTGCGCGCCTCGGCCGCCCCCTCCCGCGCCTGGACGCCATAGAGGGCGCGGGTCTGCGCGGCGCTGGCCGGCTCCTGGGCGGAGCCGGGCGCGGCGAGGAGGAAGCTCAGCAGGGCGGGAAGGACGACGCGGCGCACGGGCGGCACATTGCTACACCCGCGCGCACTTGTCCTCATCCGCGTCCTTCTGGACCTTCTTCATGGCCTTCACGATGGCCCCCGTCTTGCGGCTCAGGTCGGGCAGCATCAGCTCGGCGGCGTAGTGGTTGCGGACGTTGGGATCGACGCTCCTTTCCAGCAGCCAGATGCGGAACTTCTTGCCCGTGCGCAGGCCGGCTTCCAGTTCGGCGGCTGGACCGGGGGAGAAGTCGCCGACCTTCGCCTTGACCGTGAGGCCGAAGAAGGTCGACGGCAGGGGGACGGCGTAGATCTTGTCGTCCACGACCAGCGCCTTCTCGGCGAGGCTGGGCAGGGTGGTGGAGGCGTAGGGGCCCCAGAACTCGACCTCCCGCACTTCCAGGCCGGAGCCCTTGGGCGCCAGCAGGATGCGCACCTCGCCCGAGCCGTCGGCGGGCGTGAAGACAGGCTTCAGCTCGCGGGTGGAGCGGATGGCGGTGGGCGGAACGGCGACGATGGCTTGGGCCTTCGCCTGGGAGCCGCCGCTCGGCATGGTGGCGAGCGCATAGGCGCCCGGCGCGATCTCCACGCGCGCCGAGCATTTCGGCCTTGCCGCGCCCTGCGCCATCAGCGGGGCCGGGATGGAAGCGGCCAGGACGGCGGCGGTCAGCAGACGAAGGGCGCGGCTCATGGCGGGTCTCCAGCAAACAACTCGCGGCACTGTCACGTGCGGGCGGGGCGCGGTCGCCTCCCATTCGGGGGGCGCCGTCAGTCGCGATGGTAGGGCGATCCGGCCAGGATGGTGACGGCGCGGTATACCTGCTCGGCCAGCATGGCGCGGACCAGGGCGTGGGGCCAGGTCTGCGCCCCGAAGGCCAGCTTGCCGTTGGCGGCGGCCAGCACCTTGGCGTCCAGCCCGTCCGCCCCCCCGATCACCAGCACCAGCCTGCGCACCCCGTCGTCGCGCAGCCGGGCGACATGGGCGGCGAAGTCGCGGGAGGTTCGGGCCGTTCCGTGCTCGTCGCAGGCGACGACGTGGGCGTCGGCGAGGTGGGGCGCCAGGACCTCGGCCTCGGCGGCCTTGCCGGGCTTCTTCGCCTCGACCTCGACGATCTCGACGGGGCCGAGGCCGAGCGCGCGGCCGGACGCGCTCGCCCGCTCGGCGTAGTCGCGGGCGAGCTGGGCCTCCGGCGCGCGGCCGAGTTTCCCGACGGTGAGCAGCGTGATCCTCATGGCGCCATCATGCGGCGGCCAGGCGCTCCAGGCGAAGGGTCATGCGGCGGTACATGGAAAGCGCTAGTCGGTTCAGGCCCAGCCGGGCCGCGACCGCGCAGGGCACGACGCCCGTCCAGTAGGTCGCCAGCCACACCCGCGCCGCGTCGGACCGTTCGGAGACGGCCTCCACGATGCGCGGGGCGCGGAGGTAGTAGTCGGCGCTCAGGGCCGCGCCCTCGGCCGTGCGGGCCAGCGGGCCGTCGCGGAAGGCGCGCAGGGTCTGAAGCTCCCAACAGTCGTCGGCCAGGCCGATGGTGTGGACGGCGGCCGTGGTCAGGAAGCAGTTGCTGTCGCCCACCCGCGTGCACTTCAGCGCCTGGCTGTCCTTCTCGACCTTCGCCATCGCCTTGAGGATGGCGCCGGTCTTGGGTTTCAGGTTCGGGCTCTTCAGTTCGACGGCGAAATAGGGCTGCACGTCCGGCTTGGCGTAGGTGGCGTTTTCCTTCAGCCACAGTCGCACGCGCGTGCCCGCCAGCAGTTGCGCCGCGAACTCCGCCTCGTGCACGGAGCCGTAGTGCTTCGTCGCCAGCTCCGCCTTCGCGCCGCCCATGATCATGCTGCCCTTCGGGGGCGTGACGTTGAAGGGCTTGGTGTTGATGGCGATGGCCGATTCCGCGAAGCCGGCGATCGCCCAGCCGGGATAGGCGGCCTGGAAGCGCACATGCGTTGGGTTCAGCCCCTTGCCGTCGGCGGTCCGCTCCAGCTCGATGACGATGTTGCCCCAGTCCTCGGCGTCGCCGGGGGACAGCAGGGGCTTGAGCGGCTGGTCGTAGCCGACGGCGTTGATGTTGTCCTTGGTCACCGGGATCTTGACCAGGGCGACCGGCCCCGAGGCGTTGAGTCGCAGGCGGACCAGGGCTTCGATCCCGCCGCCGATCGAGACCGTGGCGTCGCAGTTCGGCTTGGCCTGGGTCTGCGTCTGCGTCTGCGTCTGCGCCCGCAGCATCGTGGGCGCGCCGGCGAACAGGGCGACGGCGGCCAGCAGGCGGCGGCGCTGGGGCTGGAAGGTCATGCGGAGGCTCCGAGGGTAAGGCGTTCGAGATGAAGAGGCGTGCGGCGGTAGAGGGCGAGCGCCAGCCGCGCCAGGCCGAGCCTCGCGGCGACAGCGCAGGGGACGATCCCGCCCCAGCAGGTCTTCAGCCACACCGCCGTCGTCAGGAAGCAGTCGCCGCCGAGGGGCAGGCAGGGTCCGCCGCCCGCTCCTCGTTGAGCTTGACCATGGCGTCGTCGTCGGTTCGGTTGGTGGAACATCGTTATCCCCCGCAGTCGGCGCACATTGGCGGACGCGGGGGTGGCCGTCATCCCCCGTTAGGGGGAGGCCTTCAGTTGGCGGCGCGGTGGGGCGCGTCGACCGACCAGATTTTCTCGATGTTGTAGAAGCTGCGCACTTCCGGGCGGAACAGGTGGACGATCACGTCGCCCGCGTCGATCAGCACCCAGTCGCAGTGCGGCAGGCCCTCGACCCGCGCCTTGCCGCAGCCGGCGTCCTTCAGGGCGCGCAGCAGGTGGTCGGCCAGCGCGCCGACATGGCGGTGCGAACGGCCCGACGCCACGATCATGGTGTCGGCCACCGGGCTCTTGCCCGCGAGATCGATGGAGACGATGTCCTGCGCCTTGTCGTCGTCGAGCTTGGCCAGGATGATGTCTTCGAGCGACCGGGTCTGGTCGTCGGAAGAGGACTCGTGCGCGCTGGGCGCCAACTCGCGATTCAGCGGAATGCTCCTTGAGGTATCTCGCAAGGTCGCCACCCTAGCACGGACTGGCGTTCTTGGCGAAGGGCCGTCGAACTGGCCGGGTCGAGCGGCGCCGAAAGCCAGGTCACCCGCCCCTTCAGCCGCCGCGCGGCGGGCGAGGTCAGGGCCTTCATCAGATGGGCGGGGCGGGCCACGACGGCGATGGGGACCTCCCGCGCGATGTCGGTCCACCCCTTCCAGCGGTGGAAGGTCGCCAGGCTGTCGGCGCCCATCAGCCAGACGAACTCGACGCCCGGATGGCGGGCCTTCAGCAGGCGGACGGTGTCGATGCTGTAGCGCACGCCAAGACGGCTCTCGGCGTCGGAGACGATCATCGACGGCCCGCGCGCGAGCCTCTTCGCGCCCATCATCCGCGAGGCCAGCGGCGCCTCGTAGTCGGGCTTCAGGGGATTCTGCGGCGAGACGAGCCAGATCACCTTGTCGAGGGCCAGCCGCCTGCGCGCCGTCTCGGCCACGTGGGCGTGGCCCGGATGCGCCGGGTTGAACGAGCCGCCGAAGAGGCCCACGCGCATGCCCGGAGCCAGGGCGAAGCCGAGGCGCTGCGCGCCCGGCCGCCCCGCCTCAGGGGCGCGTCTGGCCGGTCCCGCGGACCACATACTTGAAGGTCGTGAGCTGTTCGGCGCCGACGGGGCCGCGGGCGTGCAGCTTGTCGGTGGCGATGCCGATCTCGGCCCCGAAGCCGAACTCGCCGCCGTCCGCGAACTGGGTCGAGGCGTTGACCAGCACGATGGCGCTGTCGACCAGGGCGGTGAACTTCTCCGCCGCCGCGGCGTCCTCCGTGACGATGGCGTCGGTGTGGCCCGAGCCGTAGCGGGCGATGTGGGCGGCGGCGCCCTCCACGCCGTCGACCACCGCCACGGCGATGATCGGGGCGAGGTATTCGGTGGTCCAGTCGGCTTCGTCCGCCCTGGCCATGGAGGGCTCGATGGCGCGGGCGGCCTCGTCGCCGCGCATCTCGCACCCGGCCTTGACCAGTTCGTCGGCGATGGGGGGCAGCAGGCGCGCCGCCGCCGCCCGGTCGACCAGCAGCGTCTCGGTCGAGCCGCAGACGGAGACGCGGCGCATCTTGGCGTTTAGGACGATGGCGCGGGCCTTGTCCGGGTCGGCCGCCGCGTGGACGAAGGTGTGGCAGAGCCCTTCCAGGTGGCCCAGCACCGGGGCGCGGGCCTCGGCCTGCACGCGGGCGACGAGGCTCTTGCCGCCGCGCGGGATGATCAGGTCGATGGAGCGGTCCAGCCCGCCGAGGATCATGCCCACCGCCGCCCGGTCGGCCGTGCGCACGGCCTGCACGCAGGCGGCGGGCAGTCCGGCGGCCTGGAGGCCCTTGGCCACGGCGGCGTGGATGGCGAGGTTGGAGTGGATGCACTCCGACCCGCCGCGCAGGATGGCGGCGTTGCCCGAGCGCACGCACAGGGCGGCGGCGTCGGCGGTGACGTTCGGACGGCTCTCGTAGATGATGGCTATCACGCCGATGGGCGTGCGCACCCGCGCGATGTCCAGCCCGTTGGGCCGCGTCCAGCGGGAGGTCTCGACGCCGAGCGGATCGGGGATGTCGGCCACCGCCGCGACCCCGTCCGCGACTCCCGCCAGCCGCTTCTCGTCGAGCATCAGCCGGTCGAGCATCGGCCCGGTCACGCCGTTGGCGCGCGCGGCGTCCATGTCCCTGGCGTTGGCTTCGAGGATGGCGGCGGCGTCCTCGCGGATCGCCTCGGCCATGGCGCGGATGGCGGCGGTGCGCTGCTCGGCCGTGGACAGGCGCAACGCCTGCGCGCCCTCGCGGGCCGTCCGGCCCATGCCGCTCATCGTCGCCTGAAGGGTCGCGCCCGCGTCGTCCATAGTGCTGCTTTCCTAGACGTTTTCCGCCAGCCGGGCGAGGGCCAGGTCGTCGGCGTGGACCAGGGGGCCTGCGGTGTAGCCGATGGCCGCCTCGATGGCGTCGGAGCGCAGGCCCGCGATCTTCGCCGCATCCTCGGCGTCGTAGCGGGCCAGGCCCCGGCCGATCTCGGCGCCCGCCTCGTCGCGGATCGTCACGGCGTCGCCCTTGCCGAACGCGCCCTCGACCCCGCGCACCCCGGCGGCCAGCAGGCTCTTGCCGGACAGGAGCGCGGCGGCGGCGCCCGCGTCCACCACCAGCGTCCCGGCGGGGGCGAGCGACCCCGCGATCCACGCCTTGTAGGCGGCGGCGGGGGTGGTGGCGGCCTCGATGACGGTGGCCTTGGCGCCGTCCTCGACCGCCTTCAGCGGTTCGGGGCGATTGCCCAGGGTGATGACGGTGGCGCAGCCGGCGGCGGCGGCGATCCGGGCGGCGGCCAGCTTGGTCGCCATGCCGCCGGTGCCGACGCCCGCGCCGGAATTGGCCCCGCCCGCCATCGCCTCGATCTCGGCGGTCAGGCGGGGGACGCGCGGGATATGCCGGGCCTGCGGATCGCGCCGGGGGTCGGCGGTATAGAGGCCGTCGATGTCGGACAGCAGCACCAGCAGGTCCGCGCCGATCATCTGCGCCACCCGCGCCCCCAGCCGGTCGTTGTCGCCGTAGCGGATTTCCTCGGTCACCACCGTGTCGTTCTCGTTGACGACGGGGATGGCGCCCAAGGTCAGCAGGGCGTCGACCGTCGCCCGGCCGTTCAGCCAGCGGCGGCGGATCTCGGTGTCGCCGCGCGTCATCAGCACCTGCGCGCAGGCGATGGCGTGGGGCTCGAAAGCCTCCTCCCAGGCGCGCATGAGCAGGCTCTGCCCGGCGGCGGCGGCGGCCTGCTTCTCGGGCAGGGTCAGCGCCTTCTTCTTCAGGCCCAGGCGACGGCGGCCCAGCGCCACGGCGCCGGACGAGACGACCAGCACCTGCTGGCCGCGCGCCCGCATCCGCGCCACGTCGGCGGCGAAGGCGGCCAGCCAGGCGCGGTCGGCCGTGCCCGCCCCGGCGTCCACGACCAGGGCCGAGCCGACCTTCACGACGATGCGGCGGGCGGCGTCCAGGCCGCTCACGGCTGCCAGCCCTCGGAAGCGGCGGGCATGTCCTCGTCGTCCTCGATAATCTCGCCGCGGGTCAGCCGAACCTGCTTCCAGGTGGCGCGCAGCAACTCGGTGACGCCCTCGCCGGAGACGCCGGAAATCAGGAAGGGCTTGGTCTTGGCCGCCTTCTTCAGGGCGGCGGCCTTGGCCTTGCGCTCGTCCTTGTCCAGGGCGTCGACCTTGTTGAGGGCCAGCAGCTCGGGCTTGTCGGCCAGGCCCTCGCCATAGGCTTCCAGCTCGGCGCGGACGGTGCGCCAGGCCGCCACCACGTCCTCCTGCGTGCCGTCGATCAGGTGGATCAGGGCGCCGGTCCGCTCGACGTGGCCGAGGAAGCGCGTGCCCAGCCCCGCGCCCTCCGACGCGCCCTCGATCAGGCCGGGGATGTCGGCGATCACGAACCGCTCGTTGGTCGACAGGTCCACCACGCCCAGGTTCGGCGTCAGGGTGGTGAAGGGATAGTCGGCGATCTTCGGCCGCGCCGCCGAGCTGGCCGACAGGAAGGTCGACTTGCCCGCGTTGGGCAGGCCGACCAGCCCGGCGTCGGCGATCAGTTTCAGCCGCAGCCAGATCCAGCGTTCCTCGCCGTCCTGGCCGGGGTTGGCGTGCTTGGGCGCCTGGTTCACCGGCCCCTTGAAGTGGACGTTGCCCCAGCCGCCGTTTCCGCCCTTGGCCAGCAGCAGCCGCGTCCCGGCCTGGTCGAGGTCGGCGACCAGCGTCTCCTTGTCCTCGTCCAGCACCTGGGTGCCGACGGGCACGCGCAGCACCACGTCCTCGCCCGCCGCGCCATAGCGGTTGCGGCCCATGCCGTGCCCGCCGGTCCCGGCCTTGAAGTGCTGCTGGTAGCGGTAGTCGATCAGGGTGTTCAGTCCCTCGACGGCCTCGATCCACACGTCTCCGCCCCGCCCGCCGTCGCCGCCGTCGGGTCCGCCGTACTCGATATACTTCTCGCGCCGGAACGACACGGCCCCGCCGCCGCCGTTGCCCGAGCGGATATAGACCTTGCACTGGTCGAGGAACTTCATGGCCCCGCTCTTATCAGGTTACGCCAGCCAGACCATCATGCGCGTGTCGGCGGGCTCGCCGCGCGCGAGGCTGGGACGCGGCGTCACCACGCCGGTGTAGAGGAAGCCCGCCTTGATCAGCACCTTGCCTGAGGCGAGGTTGTCGGCGAAGTGGCCGGCCGTCACCACCCGCTTGCCCCACTGGCGCGAGGCCCAGGCGAGCGCGCCCTGCAACGCCTCGGTCGCCAGCCCGCGGTTCCACCACGGGCGGCCGATCCAGTAGCCGCACTCCACCGGCCTGCCCGGCGGGGTGAAGAAGCCGAGGCAGCCGGCCACGCCCTCGTCGTCCAGTTCGACGACGAAGGTGACGTCACGGCGCGGGTCGCGGTCCCGGCAGCGGCCCACGAAGGCTTCGGCGTCCTGAAGGCCATAGGGCCAGGGCATGCGCGTGGTCATCCGCACGATATCGAAGTCGTTGGCGAGGCTGGCGAGGGCGTCCACGTCGCGCGGCTCGGGCGCCCGCAGGGTCAGCCGCCGGGTTTCGATGACGGGGGTTCGTTCGATGGCGCACATCTTCACCTCCCTCGAGGCCAGAACAAAAGCGGGGAGCCCGGCGTTCCGGACTCCCCGCTGAAGTCTTGTGTCCGGATCGCTTGGGGCGATCCGAAGAAGAGAGGCTCTCTCGGACCGCTATTCGGCGGCTTGGGCTTCCATGGCCGGGACCACCGTCACATAGGTGCGGTTGTCGCGCTTGGTCACGAACTTCACGGCCCCTTGCGCGAGCGCGAAGAGGGTGTGGTCCTTGCCGATGCCGACGTTGACGCCGGGCCAGAACTTGGTGCCGCGCTGGCGCACGATGATGTTGCCGGCGAGGACGTTCTCGCCGCCGAACTTCTTCACGCCGAGGCGCTGGCCGGCGGAATCGCGGCCGTTGCGCGAGGAGCCGCCTGATTTCTTGTGAGCCATATCGCTCTCCTACTCTCTACCGGCGCCGCCCTCAGGCTTCGCCGTCTTCCTTCTTGGCGGCCGCCTTCTTGGCCGGAGCCTTCTTGGCGGGGGCGTCGGCCTTCACCTCAGCCTTGGGCGCTTCAGCCTTGGACGCCTCGGCCTTCGGAGCCGCGGCCTTCTTCGGCGCGGCGGCCTTGGCTTCGGCGGCCGGAGCTTCGGCCTTCGGCGCGGCGGCCTTCTTGGCGGGCTTGGCTTCGGCCGGGGCGGCCTCGGCGATCTTCAGGTTGCGGGCGCGGGCGTTGAGCACGGCCTTGGTCGTCAGGTCGACCGTGCCGTCCCACTTGTCTTCCTTGCCGTTCAGGCCGACCGAGGTGACGCGCAGGACGCTTTCGGACTGGCGATGGCCGCGCGTGCGGCGATAGCCCTGGCGACGGATCTTCTTGAAGATCTTCACCTTCTCGCCCTTGCGCGTCTCGATCAGGGTCGCGTTGACCACGGCGCCGTCCACGGTGGGCGCGCCGACGGTGACGTCACCGCCCTGGCCGAACATCAGGACTTCGCCGAAGGCCACGGAGGCGCCGGGTTCACCGTCGAGCTTCTCGACGACGAGCAGGTCGCCCGCCTTCACCCGGTACTGTTTGCCGCCGGTCTTGATCACCGCGTACATGGTCTGGACTCTATGTTCGCAAAAAGATTTGCGCCCGCGAGATGGCCCGCGGGCGAGGGAGCGGCTTTATACAGCGGGAGCGTGCCGAGTCAACGCTGCACGGTCCCCCCTGAACGGGGGTCGTGGGCGGCGGGAGCGGACGCCAAGGTGCAGGCCGTTCCTCACGGAGAACCCTTATGACCCGTATCCCGCTGCTTGTCCTCCTCGCCCTCGCCGCGACGGCCCCGGCCATGGCCGCCGACCCGGACCCGACCCGCTGCAAGGCGCTCGCCGACATCCTGGCGAAGGATCATGACCGGAGCGTCATGGCGATGAACCTCATGCTGGCCATCGGCCCGGACAACGGCGCGACCGACCAGGAGTTGAGCGACCTGGAGCAGAAGGCGGAGGCGCACAAGGCCAAGGCCGCCGCCGCCCGGGCCGTCGCCACCCGCTACGCTTCTGCGCCCGCGCCCGACGCGGCCCTCGTCAAGGAACTGGACAACACCGTCTTCTCGAACCTGAACGCCGAGTTCCTGGGCTGCGGCTAGGCCAGGCGCCGCACTTCCACCGTGACGTGGCTGACGCCCGGCAGGTCGGCGAGCCGGGCGCGGTAGGCGACCGCCTCCTCGTCCCCTTCGACTACCGCGATCACCGCATGGTGGCCGGGGCCGAGGCGCCACAGGTGCAGGTCGAGCAGGCGCTCGCCCGGGCCTTCCAGCCGCTTGCGGACGTCCTCGGTCAGCCTCCCGCTGGGGTTCATGTCGAGCAGCACCGCTCCCGCCCGCCGCAGCAGGCTCCAGGCGAAGCGGGCCACGAGGACGGCGCCCAGCAGGCCCGCCGCCGGGTCGGCCCAGGTCCAGCCCAGCCAATGCCCGAGCGCCAGGGCCCCCAGCGCCAGCACCGACACCACCACGTCCGCCGACAGGTGCAGGAAGGCCGCCCCCAGGTTCAGGTCGCCGTCGGCGTCGTGCGCGTGGGCGGCGCCCCCCGACGGGCGCAGCAGCCAGGCGGTCAGGAGGTTCACGCCCAGTGCGATGAAGCCGACCCAGATGGCGGAATGGTAATGCACCGCCTCGGGCGACATCACCCGGTGCAGGCTCTCCACGCCGATGACGATGGCGGTCAGGGCCAGCCCCACGGCGTTGGCGAACCCGGCGAGGTAGCCCAGCTTGCCCGTGCCGAAGGAAAAGCGCGGGTCGTCGGCGTACTTGCGGGCCGCCGCATAGGCCAGCGCCGCCGTCAGCAGCGCCGCCAGGTGCGCGGCCATGTGCAACCCCCCGGCCGCCAGGGCCATCGAGTTGAACGCCACCCCCCCGCCGACCTGGGCGACCAGGCTCACGGCGCAGATGACGGCCGCCAGCCGGGTGCGGCGTTCGTTGCGGGCGTGGTCCGCGCCGAGATAGACGCGGTCGCCCCGGAAGTCGTCGAGTGGGTTGTCCTGGCTCACCGGCGGTTCGTTATTGTATAACAACACCCGCCGTCAACGGCGTACGGGTTTCGCCGCGGGCCCCGCTCCACTAGATAGGCGGGCATGACCCAGCAGACTCCCGTGACCGTGCTGACCGGCTACCTCGGCGCCGGCAAGACCACCCTCCTCAACCGCATCCTCACCGAGGACCACGGCAAGCGCTACGCCGTGATCGTCAACGAGTTCGGCGAGGTCGGCATCGACAACGACCTGGTGGTCGGCGCCGACGAGGAAGTGTTCGAGATGAACAACGGCTGCGTCTGCTGCACGGTGCGCGGCGACCTGATCCGGGTGCTGTCGGGGCTGATGAAGCGCAAGGGCGGCTTCGACGCCATCGTGGTCGAGACGACGGGCCTGGCCGATCCCGGCCCGGTCGCCCAGACCTTCTTCGTCGACGAGGATGTGCGCGCCCGCACCCGGCTGGACTCGGTGACGACGGTGGTCGACGCCAAGCACCTGCCCCTGCGGCTGGCGGATTCGAAGGAAGCGGCCGAGCAGATCGCCTTCGCCGACCAGATCGTGCTGAACAAGACCGACCTCGTGAGCGACGACGAGTTGCGGGCGGTCGAGGCGCAGATTCGCCGCCTCAATCCGCTGGCCCCGATCCATCGGGCGCAGCGTTCGAACGTGCCGCTGGACGCCATCCTGGGCCGGGGCGGCTTCGACCTCGCCCGCATCACCGAGCTGGAGCCGGAATTCCTGAACCCCGCCCACGGCGAGGCCGGGCATGTGCATGACGAGCACTGCGGCCACGACCACCACCATCACCACCACGAGCATGACCACGTGGCCGAGGCGGGGATCAGGGGTATCTCGCTGACGCTGGACAGGCCGGTGGACGGCGTCCGCGTCACCCAGTGGCTGAACGACGTGATCACGAAGCAGGGGCCGGACATCCTGCGCGCCAAGGGCATCCTGGACGTGAAGGGCGACGACCGGCGGCTGGTGTTCCAGGCCGTCCACATGATCATGGAGGGCGACTTCCAGGGCGCGTGGAAGGACGGCGAGAAGCGCTACAGCCGCCTCGTCTTCATCGGCCGCGACCTCGACGAGGCCGCGCTGCGCTCAGGCTTCGAGGCCTGCGCCGCCTAACGCTTGCCCGGCCAGGTGAGGTAGCCGCGCTCGTCGCGGCCGGCCGCATAGTAGGTCCCGTGATAGCCGTGGCCGCCGTGGTAGCCCTCGGCGTAGGCGTAGCCGCCGCCATAGGCATGGCCGCTTGCTTCCCCGTAGGCGTGGTAGCTCTCGCTGGCGCTTTCGCGGCTCTCGTAGCTGTAGGCCGACGACGACCGGCTCCGGCCCTCGTAGGGCAGGGCGCGGGCGTACTGCCGCTCCTCGTAGCGGGCGTATGAGCCGCCGCCCGCAAGGCCCGAGGACGATTCGCGCTCATAGCGGGCGTAGCTGCGGCCGCTGGATGCCGAGCGGCGCGCTTTCGCCTTCGCCTTCGCCTTTGTCTTCCTGACTGCGGCCTTGCCGACGACCGCCTGCGCGCCCCCTTCGGCCTTGGCCTGCGTCACCGACGGGCAGGCGGGGGCCTTGGCGACCGGCGCGTCGGCGGGCTCGGGCGGCGGCAGGTGCTCCTTGCACCCGGCCAGGGCGAGCGCCGAGACGGCGAGAAGAGTCCCAAAACGGATCATGACGAAGCCTCCTGGCCCCGCCGATGCGACTTGCGCGCCAAAAGAAAAAGGCCGGAGCTTACGGCTCCGGCCCTTGTCCCGTTCGCTGAGGCGTTGCGCCTTAGCTGATGTCTTCGT
>CAZOHI010000019.1:20159-61045 GCA_964579695.1 uncultured Caulobacter sp.
GGCTCCGGCCCTTGTCCCGTTCGCTGAGGCGTTGCGCCTTAGCTGATGTCTTCGTTGATCAGGCCGACCTTGAAGTAGCCGTTGAACTGCAGGACGTTCAGCACGGCCATGAAGTCGGTGTACATCACGTCGGCGTCGGCGCGGATGAATACCCGCTCCTCGGTCCAGTTGCCGGCCACTCCCTTGCCGGCCATGGCGGCGGGCAGGTCGGCGGCCAGGGTGTCCAGGGTGGTCGGCCGGTCGGCGATGAACAGCGCGCCCGACTTCTGGACGTTGATGAACACCGGCTCCTTCGGCTTCTCGTTGCTCGGCACGGCCGGCGGCAGGTCGACGGCGATCGACACCGTCGCGAGCGGCGCGGCGACCATGAAGATAATAAGGAGAACCAGCATCACGTCCACGAACGGCGTGACGTTGATTTCGCTGTTCTGGCCGAGATCGTACTTCGACCCCCCGCCGCCTCCGCCAAGCTTGGCGCCCATGGATAGCTCCCTTGCCGGCCCGCTACGGGGCCTTGTGTCTCATTCGGCGTCACCCATAGGGGAGGATGACGCAGGAAGTAAAGCCCGACTCTTGCAACAGGCGAACTAGGTCGCTGGGCAAGCCTCCCCAAGGCCGTTATCGAGGCACGATGATCCACGATTTCGACGCATATGTGACCACGGTCCTGTTCGATCGCGACGGAGGCGCCGTCTTCGCGCTCGGCGACGGTACGGTGCGCCACGAGGACGGCCGTCCGGTCCAGGCCCACGACGGGGCGATTCTCTGCGCGGCGGCCCATCCGTCCGGCGACGGCGTGCTGACCGGCGGCGACGACGGGCGGCTCGTTTGGACCAGGGGCGGCGAGGCGTTGGAGATCGCGCAGGTCAAGGGCCGCTGGATCGAGGCGGTCGCCGCCAGCCCGGCGTCCGGCCTGATCGCCTTCGCGGCGGGCAGGGAACTGCACGTCCGCGACAGCAGGGACGCCGCCTTCTCGCGCGTCTTCATGCATGAGAAGTCGGTGGCCGACGTCGCCTTCGACGCCAAGGGGCGTCGGCTCGCGGCGGCGACCTACGGCGGGGCGGCGCTCTGGTACGCCCGGATCGAGGGCCAGAAGCCGCAGGTGCTGAAATGGGCCGGCAGCCACACTGGAATCATCTGGAGCCCGGACGGCAGGTTCCTGATCAGCGCCATGCAGGAAAACCAGCTCCACGGCTGGCGGCTGTCGGACGCCAAGGACCTGCGCATGGGCGGCTATCCGGCCAAGGTAAAGAGCCTCGTCTTCCTCGACCGGGGGAACATGATGGCGACCTCGGGCGCGAACGGCGTCGTGGTCTGGCCGTTCATGGGCTCGAACGGGCCGATGGGTAAGGAAGCGGCCGAGATCGGCTTCGACCAGGACGCCATGGTGGCGCGGGTCGCAGCCACGCCGGGCCGGGACATTGTGGCCGCCGGGCTGGACGACGGACGGCTGTGGGCCGCCGAGCTGCGCTCGGGCCGGATCGAGAAGCTGCGCGCCGACAAGGGTCCGCCGATCTCGGCCCTGGCCATATCGCCGGACGGGACGCGGCTGGCGTGGGGCGACGAGGAAGGTGGGGCGGGGGTGGTGGATACGAGGCTTTAGCCGAAGCCCTGCATCCGCGCCCAGTCCTCGAACGGGTCGCGGCGGGTCTTCAGCCCGTTGATCGGATGCGCCTCGTCCCGGTAGCCGAGGGCCATGCCGGAGAACAGCATCAGCTCGGGCGGCAGTTCCAGGAACTCGGCGACCGAGCCGTGGAAGCGCGACCAGAACTCCTGGGCGCAGGTGTCCAGCCCGCGCTCGGCGGCCAGCAGCATCAGGGTCTGCATGTACATGCCGACATCCGACCACTGCGGCGGGCCGACCTTGCGGTCGAGGCAGAAGAAAAGGCCGACCGGCGCGCCGAAGAAGTCGCCGTTCTTGGCGAACTGGGTCAGGCGGCCGACCTTGTCCTCCCGCGCGATGCCGAGGGTGGCGTAGAGGTCCTCGCCCGCCTGGAAGCGGCGGGTGCGGAACGGCTCCCACAGGTTGGCGGGATAGACGTCGTATTCCGGCTCGTCGGGCGAGCCCAGGCGCGGGCGGATGAAGGCGCGGAACCTCGCCAGTTCCTCTCCCGCCAGAGCATAGACCCGCCACGGCTGGAGGTTGCCGCCCGACGGGGCGCGGTGGGCCAGTTCGAGGATTTCGCGGACGAGATGGCCGGGGACCGGGTCGGGCTTGAAGGCCCGCACGGAGATGCGCCGCTCCACGGCTTCGGTGACGGTGGTCATGGGCATCTGTTAGCATCCATCCGCAGCGTCATGGCAAGGGGGCGGCAGGGTGAGCGACGAGACGCCGGACGAAGCGCCGCCGAAGAAGCGGCGGGGCCTGCTCGGCCGCCTGGTCTTCTGGGCGGCGATGGTCGTCCTGGTGCTGCCGGTCGGCTGCACGGCGGTCTATGCCGTGGTCCCGCCGCCGGTGACGGTGCTGATGGTGCAGCGGCTGTTCGAGGGCCAGGGGCTGTCGCGGACCTGGGTCCCGATGCGCCGGATATCGCCCCAGCTCTCCTACGCCGTTATCGCCGCCGAGGACGCCCGGTTCTGCGAGCACCGCGGCTTCGATTTCGAGGCCATGAAGAAGGCCCTGCGCCACAACGAGCGGCGGCCGGGCCGCATCCGGGGCGGCTCCACGGTCAGCCAGCAGACGGCCAAGAACGTCTTCCTGTGGCCGGCGCGCTCCTACGTCCGCAAGGGGCTGGAGGCTTATTTCACCGTCCTGGCCGAGACGGTGTGGGGCAAGCGGCGGATCATGGAGGTCTATCTCAACACCGTCGAATGGGGGCCGGGCGTCTATGGCGCCGAGGCCGCCGCGCGGCGGAACTTCGGCGTCGGCGCCGCCGACCTGACCGCCCAGCAGGCCGCGCGGCTGGCCGCCATCCTGCCCAGCCCCCTGAAGTGGAAGGCGGCCAACCCCGGCCCCTATGTCCAGGGACGCTCGCGGCGGATCGCGGCGGCGGCGGGGACGGTGCGGCGCGCGGGGCTGGCGGACTGCCTGCGCCTGGGCGGGGTCCGCCCCGAACGCGCCCCGAAGGCCGAGCGCGAGAGCCGCCGCAAGGCCGCCGACGAGATCATGGAGCAGACGGCCCCGCCGCCGCCTGTGGAGGCCGAGCCCCAGCCGCTCGACCTGCCGCCGCTGGCGCCCCCGGCGGAACCGGCGGACGCCTTGACGCCTTCCGCACCCGAGGCGCCTGCTGCGCCCATAGAAGGCGCATCCCCGGCGCCCGTGGAGGAAACGAGCCCATGAGACGCACGTTGCTGGCGGCCGTGGCCGTCGCCGCCCTGACGGCGCCCCTGTTCGCCCACGCCCAGGTCCAGGCCCCCACCGCCGCCGAGGCCAGGGCCTTCGTCGACAAGGCCGAGACCGATCTCGCGCGCCTGAGCGAGTATGCGAGCAAGGCCGCCTGGGTGCGGGCGACCTACATCACCGAGGACACCATCTGGCTGGAGGCCAGGGCCACGGCCGAGATCACCGACCTGGCCACCCGCTACGCCATCGAGGCCGCCCGCTTCGACAAGGCGGACGCCGACCCCGTCACCCGCCGCAAGCTGACGATCCTCAAGCGCAGCCTCGTCGCCCCCGCGCCCCAGCGGCCCGGCGCGGCGGAGGAGATGGCGACCATCGCCTCGCGGCTGGATTCCATCTACTCGACCGGCAAGTTCCAGCATCGCGGCAAGCAGCTCACCCTCAGCGACGCCGAGGAGATCATCGGCTCCAGCCGCGACCCGGCGGAGCTGAAGGCGGTCTGGGAGGGCTGGCATACGGTCTCGCCGCAGATGCGGGCGGACTACGCCAGGCTGGCGGCGCTCGCCAACGAGGGCTCGGCGGCGTTGGGCTATGCCGACACCGGGGCGCTGTGGCGGTCCGGCTACGACATGGACCCGGCCGCGTTCGCCGCCGACACCGACCGGCTGTGGAAGCAGGTCGAGCCCTTCTACCGCAACCTGCACTGCTATGTGCGCGCCCGGCTGAACGACAGGTACGGCGACGCGGTCCAGCCGCGCACGGGGCCGATCCGCGCCGACCTGCTGGGCAACATGTGGGCCCAGCAATGGGGCAACATCTATCCGCTGGTCGCGCCGCCGAACGACGACAGCGCCTACAGCCTCGATGACCTGCTCCAGGCCAAGGGCTACGACGCCGTGCGGATGGTGAAGACGGGCGAGAGCTTCTATTCGTCGCTGGGGCTCGCCCCCCTGCCGCAGACCTTCTGGGAGCGGTCGATGATCACCCGGCCGGAGGGGCGAGAGGTGGTCTGCCACGCCTCGGCCTGGGACCTGGACGACCGCGACGACCTGCGCATCAAGATGTGCGCCAAGGTGGGCGCCGAGGACTTCTACACCGTCCACCACGAGCTGGGCCACAACTACTACCAGCGCGCCTACAAGGATCAGCCCTACCTGTTCCGGGGCGGGGCCAACGACGGCTTCCACGAGGCCATCGGCGATTTCGCGGGCCTGTCGGCGACCACGCCGACCTACCTCAAGCAGATCGGCCTCTTGGAAACCGTCCCCGGCGAGGACGGCGACATCCCCTTCCTGATGAAGATGGCGCTCGACAAGATCGCCTTCCTGCCGTTCGGACTGCTGGTCGACCGCTGGCGCTGGCAGGTCTATTCGGGCGAGCTGACGCCCCAGACCTACAACGAGGGCTGGTGGAAGCTGCGGGGCCAGTACCAGGGGATCGCCGCGCCGGGGCCGCGCCCGGCGGACGCCTTCGACCCGGGGGCCAAGTACCATGTCCCCGGCAACGTGCCCTACACCCGCTACTTCCTGGCCCACATCTACCAGTTCCAGTTCCACCGGGCGGCCTGCCTGCAGGCGGGCTGGAAGGGGCCGCTGCACCGCTGCTCGATCTATGGCGACAAGGCGGTGGGCGCGAAGTTCAACGCCATGATGGAGATGGGCCAGTCCAGGCCCTGGCCCGAGGCCATGGCCGCCTTCACGGGCGAGAGCCAGGGCGACGCCAGCGCGGTGGCCGACTACTTCAAGCCGCTGGACGCGTGGCTGACCCAGAAGAACCGCAAGGAGAAGTGCGGCTGGTAGTCCAGCCAGGGTTGTTACGCGCCATTTTGTTTACCGCTCCCGACGCATGGTCCGCCCGATTTTCGGGGGAAGAGGATCGATGCGTCGCACCCTGCCGGACAGAGTAGCCCGCCTTCTTCGCGCCTTCCGGCGTGACGACGGGGCCGTGGCCGTGCAGTTCGCCGTGCTGGCCCTGCCCCTGTCGGTGCTGGCCTTCGGCATGGTGGACATCAACCGCGCCAGCGTCGCCAAGCGGGAGTTGCAGGACGCCCTCGACGCCTCGACCCTGATGGCCGCCCGCTCGGCGGCGACCACCAGCGCCGCGCTCCAGACCGTCGGGGCGGGCGCGCTGACGGGCCAGCTCTCCAGCGAAACCGGCCTGAAGATCAAGGCTTCGAGCTTCAAGCTGGAAGGCGCGAAGGTGGTCTCCACCGCGACCGCGACCGTCAAGCCGGTGATCGCCAACCTCTGGCTGAACGGCGACATGACGGTCGGCGCCGCGTCCGAGGTGGTGCGGGGCATGAACAAGCTGGAGGTCGTGCTGGTGCTCGACAACACCGGCTCGATGGCCGGCTCCAAGCTGACCAACCTGAAGACGGCGGCCAAGAACCTGATCGACACCCTGTCGGCGGCGTCCGCCCGCAGCACCGAGGCCAACGCCATCCAGATCGGGATCGTGCCCTTCTCCCAGACGGTGAAGATCGGCTCGACCTACAAAAGCCAGAACTGGATGGACAAGAACGCCGCCTCGCCCATCCACAGCGAGATCTTCACCGGCAGCGCCAACCGCTTCACCCTGTTGAGCAACATGGGCCAGAGCTGGGGCGGCTGCGTCGAGAGCCGGCCGCAGCCCTACGACGTGCAGGACACGGGGCCGACGACTTCGACCCCCGCGACCCTGATCGTGCCCTACTTCTGGCCCGACGAGCCCGACACCCCGTCGAAGTCGAGCAGCAAGAACGGCGACTTCGGGACTTTCGAGAACGACTACCTCGTCGACGGGACCTATTCGAAGACCAGCTGGAAGGTTCCGCAGGGGGCGACGGCCAAGTACAGCAAGTCTCCCAGCGGCTCGGGCAAGGGGCCGAACCGGGGCTGCGACATGCAGCCCCTGATGCGGATGACCACCGACTGGACGGCGCTGAAGAAGCTCGTCACCGACATGAACGCGACGGGCAACACCAACATCGGGCTGGGCGCCATGTGGGGCTGGCACCTGCTGTCGCCGAACGCGCCGTTCGGGGACGGCGTGCCCTACGGCACGCCCAAGACGACCAAGATCGCCATCATCATGACCGACGGCGACAACGTCTTCGGCTCGGCCAAGAACGACAATGGCTCGCCCTACAACGGCATGGGCTACATCTGGCAGAACCGGCTGGGGACCACGTCGGTGGACAAGGCCGCCGACAAGATGGACGCCCGCCTCGAACTGCTTTGCGACAACATGACCGCCAAGAAGATCGTGGTCTACACGGTCCGGGTGGAGGTCAAGAGCGGCTCCAGCACCCTGCTCAGCGGCTGCGCCACCAGCGCCGACAAGTTCTACGACGTGCAGGACGCTTCCGAGCTGAACAGCGTCTTCCAGACCATCGCCGGCGACATCGCCTCCATGCGCATCTCACGGTAGGACGGGATTCACCATAGCCGTTAGCCGCTTCCTTTACCCCCTGGCGCCACCCTGTCCCGCGTAGAACGGGGTTAAGACCCATGAACCAAACGATCCGAGCGGCCCTGAAGGACGAGCGCGGCGGCGTGGCCATCCAGATGGCCGTGCTGGCCCTGCCGCTGTCGGTGCTGGCTTTCGGCGTGCTCGACATCAACCGCGCCAGCGTCGCCAAGCGCGAGCTTCAGGACGCGCTGGACGCGGCGACCCTGATGGCCGCCCGCTCGTCCGCGACCAGCAACGCCGCGCTCCAGACCGTCGGGGCGGGGGCGCTGACGGGCCAGCTCGCCGACCAGCCGATCCTCAAGGTCGACAAGTCGAGCTTCAAGCTGGAAGGCGCGAAGGTGGTCTCCACCGCCTCCCTCAAGGTCAAGCCGATCATCGCCAACCTCTGGCTGGGCGGCGACATGACGGTCGGCGCCGCGTCCGAGGTGGTGCGGGGCATGAACAAGCTGGAGGTCGTGCTGGTGCTCGACAACACCGGCTCGATGGCCGGCTCCAAGCTGACCAACCTGAAGACGGCGGCCAAGAACCTGATCGACACCCTGTCGGCGGCGTCCGCCCGCAGCACCGAGGCCAACGCCATCCAGATCGGGATCGTGCCCTTCTCCCAGACGGTGAAGATCGGCTCGACCTACAAAAGCCAGAACTGGATGGACAAGAACGCCGCCTCGCCCATCCACAGCGAGATCTTCACCGGCAGCGCCAACCGCTTCACCCTGTTGAGCAACATGGGCCAGAGCTGGGGCGGCTGCGTCGAGAGCCGGCCGCAGCCCTACGACGTGCAGGACACGGGGCCGACGACTTCGACCCCCGCGACCCTGATCGTGCCCTACTTCTGGCCCGACGAGCCCGACACCCCGTCGAAGTCGAGCAGCAAGAACGGCGACTTCGGGACTTTCGAGAACGACTACCTCGTCGACGGGACCTATTCGAAGACCAGCTGGAAGGTTCCGCAGGGGGCGACGGCCAAGTACAGCAAGTCTCCCAGCGGCTCGGGCAAGGGGCCGAACCGGGGCTGCGACATGCAGCCCCTGATGCGGATGACCACCGACTGGACGGCGCTGAAGAAGCTCGTCACCGACATGAACGCGACGGGCAACACCAACATCGGGCTGGGCGCCATGTGGGGCTGGCACCTGCTGTCGCCGAACGCGCCGTTCGGGGACGGCGTGCCCTACGGCACGCCCAAGACGACCAAGATCGCCATCATCATGACCGACGGCGACAACGTCTTCGGCTCGGCCAAGAACGACAATGGCTCGCCCTACAACGGCATGGGCTACATCTGGCAGAACCGGCTGGGGACCACGTCGGTGGACAAGGCCGCCGACAAGATGGACGCCCGCCTCGAACTGCTTTGCGACAACATGACCGCCAAGAAGATCGTGGTCTACACGGTCCGGGTGGAGGTCAAGAGCGGCTCCAGCACCCTGCTCAGCGGCTGCGCCACCAGCGCCGACAAGTTCTACGACGTGCAGGACGCTTCCGAACTGAACAGCGTCTTCCAGACCATCGCCGGCGACATCGCCTCCATGCGCATCTCGCGCTGACCTCAGCCCTTCCCCCGTCCAGGGGGAAGGGAGGGAAGTGATCCCCTTCCCCGAACGCCGGTGGAGCGTCAGGCGCTTGCCCGGTCGCCCTCATGCCGGGCGCAGGCTTCGTCCAGCACCGCGAAGAGGGCGTCGGCCGAGATCGGCTTGGTCAGGTGGCCGTCGGCGCCCGCTGCGCGCGAGGCGGCGATGTGTTCGGGCAGGGCGTTGGCCGACAGGCCCCAGATCGGCGTGCGCGGCAGGCCCCGCCGCTCGCGGGCCCTGATCTCGCGGATGGCGGTCAGACCGTCCATCACCGGCATCTGCATGTCCATCAGGATCAGGTCGAAGCCGCCGCGCGAGGCCGCCTCGACCGCCTCCGCGCCGTTCTCGACGCAGGTCAGGTCCACCCCGGCCGAGCCGAGGATCAGCTCCACCACCCGGCGGTTGACGGCATGGTCCTCGGCCAGCAGCACGCGGGGCGCGCGGCCCAGGTCCAGGGCGCCTGGCGCTGGCGCGGCGGCGGCCTCGGCCGGGGGCGCGGCCGCGCGCTTCAGCGCCACCGTCAGGGTGAAGGTCGAGCCCTCGCCCGGCGTGGAGGCGGCTTCCAGCCTGCCGCCCATGGCCTCGGCCAGCGAACGGGAGATGGCCAGGCCCAGGCCCGAGCCGCCGAACCGGCGGGTGATCGAGCCGTCGGCCTGCTCGAAGCGGTCGAAGACCCGGGCGTGGAAGTCGGCGTCGAAGCCGATGCCGGTGTCCCTGACCGCGATGACCAGCGTCGCCGTCTCCCCCTCGCCCGCGGCGCGGGCCGACAGCTCGACCTCGCCCTCGGCGGTGAACTTGACGGCGTTGGACAGCAGGTTGGTGACGATCTGGCGGATGCGGATGGCGTCGCCCTCGAACCCGCCCCGGGCCTCCGGCGCGAGGTCCAGCCGGAAGTCGAGGCCCTTGGACGTGGCCCCGGCTTCGAACAGGGCGCCGGCCGAGCGCAGGCACGCCTCCAGGTCGAAGGCCTCGGGCTTCAGCTCCAGGCGGCCGGATTCGATGCGCGAGAAATCCAGCACGTCCGACAGGATGGCCTCCAGCGTGCGGCCGGAGGCGCCGATCAGCTCGACCATCTCCTGCTGGGCGGGCGACAGGCCGGTGCGGGCCAGGGCGGCGGCCACGCCCATCACGCCGTTCAGGGGCGTGCGGATCTCGTGGCTCATGTTGGCCAGGAACTCGCTCTTGGCGCGGTTGGCGTTCTCGGCGGTGTCGCGGGCGGCGACGACGGCGACCTCGGACAGCCGCCGGTCGGTGATGTTCTTGAGCACCCCGACCAGCCGCTCGGGCACGCCCTCCTCGTCCCGGATCAGTTCGCAGGCGGCGAAGGCCCAGACCTCCCGGCCGTCGTCGCGGCGCATCCGGTATTCGGTGCGGTAGGGCACGCCCTCCCTCAGGTGGCGCTTCCACAGCGCCAGGGCGGCGGGCAGGTCGTCGGGGTGGATGGTGGACCAGACGTCGGCGACGTCCGCGAAGGTCATGGTCTTGGTGAAGAAGGTGTCGGCGGCCCCATCGACCTTCAGCACCTCGTTGCGGAAGTCGACCTCGTAGACCAGGAGGTCGGCGATCTCGGCCGCCAGCCGCAGCCGCTGCTCGGAGCTTTCAACCGCCTCCAGCGACCCGGCCAGGCTGCGCTGGGCGCGCAGGCGCTCGATCTCGTCGGAGAGCAGGGCGGCGAGGTCCTCGATGCGAGCGGCCAGCTCGGCGTCGTAGGGGCGCGGATCCGGGCCGGAGACGCTGAAGGCGCCGATGGTCACGCCGCTGGCCAGCCGGATCGGCGCGCCGCAGTAGAACCGCACGTACGGCGGCCCGACGACCCAGGGATGGCCCGGCGAGGTGGCCTGCGCGTCCTCCACCCACAGGGTCTCGTTCTGGCCGATGATGTGGGCGGCGGTCGAATGCTCGCGGTCGAGCAGGCCCTCGGCGTGGCCGGGGAAGCCGGAATTCCACACGTGGTCGGCCTCGACCAGCGCGACATAGGAGATGGGCGCGCCGGCGACGGTCCGCGCCAGGCGGGTCAGGCGCTCGATCTTCGGGCGCAGGGCGGCCATGTCGAGCGAGCGGATCTCGCTGAGGCGCGCGGTCTCCAGATCAGGCCGTACGCCTGGCTGCATGGCTTCAGTCCCCCTGAACCCAGGCAGCTTCCTCCATCCGGCTAAACAATTCCCTTACTCAATTCGGGCGCGAGTTCTTCCCTAGAGCAGCCGGATTTCCTTCAGCCGCTGGCGCAGGAAGCCGTCGGCGGTGATCGGCTCCGGGTAGCGGCCCGGATTGTCCGGGGTGGCGCAGCCCGGCAACGTCTCGATCAGGTGGTCGGGGGCGTAGTGCAGGAAGAAGGGCGTCGAGTAGCGAGCCACCCCGCGCCGCTCCGGCGGCGGGTTCACCACCCGGTGGGTGGTCGAGGGCAGGACATGGTTCGTCGCCCTCTGGAGCATGTCGCCGATGTTGCAGACGACCGAGCCGGGCGGCGGGTTGATCGCCAGCCACCGGCCGTCGCGATCCTTGACCTCCAGACCCGCCTCCTCGGCGCCCAGCAGTAGGGTGATGGCGTTGATGTCCTCGTGGGCGGCGGCGCGGATGTGGGGCCCGTCGAAGCCGGCGGGCGGGTAGTGCAGCAGCCGCAGCACGCTGTTGCCGTCCTTCACCGAGGCGTCGAAGGCGTGGCGCTCCAGGCCCAGGTAGGCGGCGACGGCCTGGAGGATTCTCACGCCCAGGTTGTCCAGCGCCCCGTAGAGCCAGGTCAGGTCCTCGCGAAAGCCCTCCACTCCGGTCGGCCACAGGTTCGGCGGCATGAAGGGCTCGTAAGCATGGCCGGGGGGCAGCTCGCGGCCGATGTGCCAGAATTCCTTCAGGTCGTGGTGCGCCGCGCCCTTGGCCGTCTCGACGCCGAAGGGGGTGTAACCGCGCTGGCCCGCGCCGCCCTCCACATGCCAGGCGCGCTTGGCCTCGTCGGGCAGGGCGAAGAAGGCCCTGGCCCGGCCGATGGCGGCGTCGATCCGGCCTTGGCCCAGGTCGTGATCGGCCACCACCGCGAAGCCGCAGCGGGCGAAGGAGGCCCCCAGGTCGCGGGAGAATCCCTCGAAGTCGGCCTCGTAGCGCAGGAAGGAAACAGGCTCGATTGCGGACACGTTCAGCTTCCAGTCATGCTTGTTCTTGGAACTTCGCTGTTACGCGCCGCGTTGAGGCCGCGACCTGTTCCATCGGGAGACCTAACATGAAGACCACAGCCTTTGTCGCCTGCCTGCTGGGCGCCGCGTCGCTGGCCGCCTGCACGACGACCGATCCCTACACGGGCCAGCCGGTCCGCAACAACACCGCGACCGGGGCGATCGCCGGCGCGCTGGGCGGGGCGGCCCTCGGCTATATGACCAACACCAACCGCTCCGAGCAGGGCCGCAAGAACGCCCTGATCGGGGCGGGCATCGGCGCGCTGGGCGGGGCTGCAGTCGGCAACTACATGGACCGCCAGCAGGCCGAGCTTCGCCGGCAACTCGCCGATTCGGGCGTCAGCGTCACCCGCAACGGCGACAACATCGTCCTGAACATGCCCAGCGACGTGACCTTCGCGGTCGACCAGTCGGACATCCAGCCGCAGTTCTTCCGCGTGCTGGACGATGTCTCGCGCACCCTCAACGCCTACCCCTCGACGATGATCGACGTGGTCGGCCACGCCGATTCCAGCGGCCCGGACGACTACAACCAGGCCCTGTCGGAACGCCGCGCCGGTTCGGTGGCCGGCTATCTGGTCAGCCGCAACGTGCTGCGCGACCGGATCTATGTCGCCGGCATGGGCGAGCGCTCGCCGATCGCCTCCAACGCCACCGTCGAAGGCCGTGCGCAGAACCGCCGGGTCGAGATCATCCTGCGGCCCTATACGGGCTGATCCTCCACGGCGGCCGGTCCGGCCCTGGCCTCGCGCCGGGGCCGGACCAGCGGTCCGGGGACCGGGGCGTTGCCGTGCAGCAGGCCCACCCCGGCGTAGACGCCGCCGGTGATCTCCAGCGCGAAGCGCTCCTCGTCGCGGCGGCGGATGTCCGCCGTGGTGTCGGCGATCTCGTCCTCGTCCAGGCCCAGGGCGCGCAGCGCCTCGGCCCCGAAGGCCATCGCCGATTCGAAGGTCTCGCGGACCTGGAACTCAACGCCCGCCTTGGTCAGGTCCAGCGCGTGGCCCCGGTCGAAGGCGCGGACCATGAGCTGCGCCTGCGGGAACTCGGCCTGGCAAAGCTCGACGATCCGGTCGCTGGCCTTGCGATCGTCGACGCAGACGGCGATCACCCGCGCCTCGGCCGCCCCCGATGCCCGCAGGATGTCGAGCCGCGAGCCGTCGCCGTAGTAGACCTTGAAGCCGAAGGGTTCGGCGTTGCGGATGCGGTCGGGACTGACGTCCACCAGGCTGACATCGACGCCCCGCGCCAGCAGCGACTGCGACACCACCTGCCCGAAGCGGCCGAAGCCGATCAGCAGCACCGAGCCGTGCAGCCCGTCGGCGACCTCCAGATCGTCCACGTCCTGGCGCTCGGGCGGCGTGACCCGGCGCTGGAGGATGACCACCAGGGGGGTGAGCACCATCGACAGGATGACCGCCGCCGTCAGCACCGCGTTCTGCCGCCCGTCGATCACCCCCGCCGCAAGGGCCGCCGCGTAGAGGACGAAGGCGAATTCCCCGCCCTGGGCGAACAGCGCCGCCCGCTCGACGGCCTCGCGCCGCCCGGCCTTGAACATCCGCGCGACGACGTAGATGCCCGCTGCCTTGACGATCATCAGGCAGGCGACCGCCAGCAGCACCAGCCGCCACTGGCCGACCACCACGCCGAGGTCCAGCGACATGCCCACCGCCAGGAAGAACAGGCCGAGCAGGATGCCCCGGAACGGCTCCACGTCGGCCTCGAGCTGGTGGCGATAGGCCGAGCCCGACAGCAGCACCCCGGCCAGGAAGGCGCCCATGGCCATCGACAGGCCGCCGACCTGCATGGCCAGCGCAGCGCCCAGCACCACGGCCAGGGCGGCGGCGGTCATGACCTCCCTCGCGCGGGCGGCGGCCAGCAGGCGGAAGATCGGGTTCAGCACCCACCTGCCCGCCGTGAACAGGCCCGCCAGCGTCGCCAGCCCGACGGCGACCGCCAGCAGGCGCGTCTGGCCCGAGTCGCCCGCCGGGGACAGCAGGGCGACGACGGCCAGCAGCGGCACGATGGCGAGGTCTTCCAGCAGCAGGATGGCGACGGCCCGCTGGCCGGGCGCGGTGGCGATCTCGCCGCGCTCCTCCAGCATCTGGATGATGACGGCGGTTGAGGAGAGGACGAAGCCCATCGCCCCGATGAAGGCCACCGCTGGCGGCGCGCCCAGCATGACCCCGGCGGCGGTCATGGCCAGGCCGCAGCCGGCGACCTGCGCCAGTCCCAGCCCGAAGATGTCGCGCCGCATGCTCCACAGCCGGGCGGGGCGCATCTCCAGCCCGATGACGAACAGGAACATGATGACGCCGAACTCGGCGACGTGCAGCACGGTCTCGGGCTCGCCGATGACCTTCAGGCCGAAGGGGCCGATGGCGACGCCCGCCAGCAGGTAGCCGAGGATCGAGCCGAACCCCAGCCGCTTGAACAGCGGTCCGGCCACGATGCCCGCGCCGAGCACCGCCACCACCTGCGCCAAGTCCACGCCCGCCGTTTCCGCCGCCATCGCACCGCCCGTTCTGCACGCCCCGCGACCTTTTCGCACCCGAACGGCGCGTGGTCGACTACCGGGCCGTGCAGCGGGTTGAATTCGTCGCCGATTGGGGCGACACCGCCCGCCAGAAGGAGACGCGGATGGTCAGCAAGGTTCGCAAGGACGCAGACGAGGCGCTCGAAGGCCTGCTTTTCGACGGCATGACGATAATGGCCGGGGGCTTCGGCCTGTGCGGCATCCCGGAGAACCTGATCTCCGCGATCCGCCGGACGGAAGTGAAGAACCTGACCGTCGTTTCCAACAACTGCGGCGTGGACGACTTCGGCCTCGGCGTCCTGCTGGCCGGGGGACAGATCAGGAAGATGATCAGCTCCTACGTCGGCGAGAACAAGCTGTTCGAGAAGCTGTACCTGTCCGGCGAGCTGGAGCTGGAGTTCAATCCGCAGGGCACGCTGGCCGAACGCATCCGGGCGGGCGGGGCGGGCATCCCGGCCTTCTTCACCAAGACCGGCGTCGGCACCCTGGTGGCCGAGGGCAAGGAGGTCCGCGAGTTCGACGGCGAGCCTTACGTGATGGAGCGGGGGTTGACCGCCGACCTGTCCATCGTCAAGGCGTGGAAGGGCGACGCGGAAGGCAACCTCGCCTATCGCAAGACGGCGCGGAACTTCAATCCGATGATGGCCACGGCCGGCAAGGCGACGCTGGCCGAGGTCGAGCACCTGGTCCCCGTCGGCGAGCTGGACAAGGACAACATCCACACCCCCGGCATCTTCGTGGACCGCATCTTCGAAGGCGCGACCTACGAGAAGCGCATCGAGCGCACCACCACCCGCCCCCGGGAGACCGCGTAATGGCCTGGACCCGTGAAGACATCGCCGCCCGCGCGGCCCGCGAGCTGCAGGACGGCTTCTACGTCAATCTCGGCATCGGCATCCCGACGCTCGTCGCCAACTACATCCCCGATGGTATGCACGTGACCTTGCAGAGCGAGAACGGGATGCTCGGCATGGGGCCTTTCCCCTACGCGGGCGAGGAAGACGCCGACCTGATCAACGCCGGCAAGCAGACGATCACCGAGCTGGCCTCGTCGTCCTACTTCAATTCGGCCGACAGTTTCGCCATGGTGCGCGGCGGGCACATCGACCTGTCGATCCTGGGAGCGATGCAGGTGGCGCAGAACGGCGACCTCGCCAACTGGATGGTGCCCGGCAAGATGGTCAAGGGCATGGGCGGGGCGATGGACCTCGTGGCGGGCGTCAAGCGCGTGGTCGTGGTCATGGAGCACAGCGAGAAGGCCGGCGCCGCCAAGCTGGTCAAGGCCTGCACCCTGCCGCTGACGGGGCAGAAGGTGGTGGACATGCTGATCACCGACCTCGGGGTGTTCGAGGTGAACCGCGGCGCGGGCGTGGTGCTGACCGAGGCCGCGCCGGGGGTGAGCGTGGACGAGATCCGGGCCAAGACCGAAGCGGCGTTCGAGGTGCGGCTCTAGCGCTTCACCGGGGCGAACCCCTCGCCGACGAACATCTCCACCCGCCGGGTGCGCTTGCGGTCCAGACGCACGCGGCCGATCTCCTCGCCCGACGTCCGTGCGAAATCCGCCGCCATCTTGTCGCGGTAGACGCCGTCGAGGCTGGCCGCCAGCACCCGCCCGCCCCGCTCCTTCGTCAGCGGCGCCTCGGCCTCGGCCTGGTTCTGGGCGTGGGCCGAGTGGACCCACATCCGCAGCGGCGGGGCGTCCGGCTTCCCGAAGAAGTCGCGGCCGTAGTAGGCGGCGGTGTTGAACAGGAAGCGGTCGTCCACCGCCACGGCGGTCAGGCCGGGCTCGACCTCGGCGCGGGCGACAATGGCGCGGACCGTCTGCGACCAGCCCTTGGCCCGCTTGAAGCTGTTGGACGCCCCCATGGCGTCGGCGATCTTAGGGTCGGCCACCCAGACGAGGAACAGCGCCGCGATCAGCGCCTGCACTCCCAGCCCTCCGACCAGCCACCACTTCGCCCGCCAGCGCACCAGCCACGCCGCCGCCAGCACCGACCCCGCCACATAGGCCGAGGCCGCCCAGTTGGCGTTGGCCCGCGACACGAAGGCCTGGAAGGCGATGGCGACCAGCGGCGGCAGGGTCAGGCACAGCAGCAGGACGTCCGCCTTCTCCAGCCGCTTCCTGAAGGCCAGCACCACGGCCCCGCCGACCAGCACCGCGAAGGGCACGGGGCCGAACACCCCGAACTGCGAGACCAGGAAGTCGCCCAGTTCGGCCAGCCCCCCGATCCGGCTGTCCCAGTGGGCGTTGGCGGCGGTGTGCTCCAGGGTCGAGAAGTCGTGCGCGGCGTTCCAGATCAGGTTCGGGGCCAGCACCGCCAGGAAGGCGGCCACCGCCGCCAGCGCGGCGGGCCACGTCCAGGCGGCGCGGGCCTCCCTCGACAGGATCAGGTGCAGCGCGATGCCGCCGATGGCGTAGGCGGCGGCGTACTTGCTGAGCATCGCCAGCCCCAGCGCCGCACCGAGCCCGGCGGCCACGGCCGGCGTCTTCCGCGCCTGCACATAGGCCAGCAGCGCCAGCGACAGGAAGAACAGCAGCGGCGCGTCGGTGGAGATCACCCCCGACGAAAGCTGCACCCCCGGCATCAGGCTGTAGACGAGGCAGGCGGCCAGCCCCGTCGCCGAGCCGTAGAGGGTGCGCCCCGCCGCGAACAGCGCCAGCGCCGTTCCCGCGTGCAGCAGCGGCGCGGCCAGCCGCACATAGGGCTCCGTATCGCCGCCCAGCCCGGTGGTAAGCGCGATCAGCCAAGCGATCATCGGCGGCTTGGAGAAGTAGCCGAAGTCCAGCGTGCGCGACCACAGCCAGTACTGAGCCTCGTCGGGGTACAGCTCCAGCGGCGTGGCGAACAGCACGGCGAGCCGGAGCGCGGTCAGGCCGCAGACCAGGGCCAGGGCGTATCTGGCGGCGCGGGCGTCGTCGAACTGGAGCATGGCCCCGTGAATACCGCGAGATGCGGACTTGACCTAGCGGCCCGATGACCCCACTTGCGCGCGCCATGACGATGACGGTCCCCGCGGAATGGTCGCCCCACCGGGCCATGTGGCTGGGTTTCCCCAGCCATGCGGAACTGTGGCGCGAAGACCTCGAAGTCGCCCAGGACGAGGTGGCGGCCCTCGCGCGCGCTCTCGCGGGCCCCGGCGCCGAGCGCGTGCGCCTGATGGTCTGCGGCGACGAGGCCGAGGCCGCCGCCCGCGCGCGGCTGTCCGGCGCCAGTGTCGAGATCGTGCGCGGCATCTTCGGCGACATCTGGCTGCGCGACACCGGGCCGATCTTCATGGGCGGCGCGGCGCAGGCTTTCCGCTTCAACGGCTGGGGCGGCAAGTATGTGCTGGAGGGCGACGACGAGGTCGCGGCCCAGATCGCGGCGGCCTCGGGCGCGCCGATGACCGCCCACGACTTCATCCTCGAAGGCGGGGCGGTGGACCACGACGGCGCGGGCACGGTGCTGACCACCCGCCAGTGCCTGCTGAACCCCAACCGCAACCCCGGCTGGACGGAGGAAGCCGCCGAGGCCGCCCTCGCCGATGCGCTGGGAGCCCGGAAGGTGCTGTGGCTGGGCGACGGCCTGCGCAACGACCACACCGACGGCCACGTCGACAACCTCGCCCGCTTCGTGGGGCCGGGGGTGGTGGCCTGTCCCATCGCCTACGGCAAGGGCGACCCGAACGCGGCGGTCTATGACGAGACGGCGCGGCTGCTGGCCTCGATGAGCGACGCGCGCGGCGGGCGCCTGCAGGTCATGCGCATCCCCTCGCCCGGCTGGATCGAGAACGACGACGGCGAGGTGGTCCCCGCCTCGCACATGAATTTCCTGATCGCCAACGGGGCGGTGATCGTGCCCCTCTACGACCACGAGCGCGCGGGCGCCTTCGCGGTCGAGGCGCTGAAGAGCCTGTTCCCCGAACGCCACGTCATCGGCCTGCCGTCCAAGGCCATCCTGACCGGCGGGGGCTCGTTCCACTGCATCAGCCAGCAGGAGCCGGCATGACCAGGACCCTGACTCTCGCGGCCATCCAGACGTCCTACGGCGACGACATGGCGGCCAACATCGCAAAGACCGAGGGCTTCATCCGCGAGGCGGCGGGCAAGGGCGCGCAGGTCATCCTGCCGTCGGAGCTGTTCCAGGGTCCCTACTTCTGCGTGGCGCAGGAGGAGCGGTGGTTCGCCACCGCCTGGCCGTGGCGCGAGCATCCGGCGGTCAAGGCCCTGGCCCCGCTGGCGGGCGAGCTGGGCGTGGTGCTGCCGATCTCGATCTTCGAGCGCGAGGGGCCGCACTACTTCAACAGCCTGGTGATGGCCGACGCGGACGGCTCCCTGCTCGGCGTCTACCGCAAGAGCCATATCCCCGACGGGCCGGGCTATATGGAGAAGTACTACTTCCGCCCCGGCGACACGGGCTTCCGGGTCTGGGATACGAGGTTCGGTCGCATCGGCGCGGGAATCTGCTGGGACCAGTGGTACCCGGAGGCCGCCCGCGCCATGACGCTGATGGGCGCCGAGGCGCTGCTCTATCCCACCGCCATCGGCTCGGAGCCGCATGATGACAGCCTCGACACCGCCGCGCCGTGGCGCCGGGCCATGCAGGGGCACGCCGTCTCCAACGTCATCCCGGTGGTCGGGGCCAACCGCATCGGCTTCGAGCCGTGGGAAGGCTATCCCGGCGGCGGCCAGCGGTTCTACGGCTCGTCCTTCATCGCCGACCATCGCGGGGACCTCGTCGCCGACTTCGGCCGCGACGACGAGGGCGTGCTGAGCGCGACCTTCGACCTCGACTTCCTGGCGGCCCACCGCGCCGCCTGGGGCTTCTTCCGCGACCGGCGGACGGACCTCTACGGCGCGCTGACGGGGCCCCGCCCGGCGTGATCGAGACCGAGCGCCTGATCCTGCGGGACTGGCGCGAAGAGGACGTGCAGCCCTTCGCCGCCATGAACGCCGACCCCGACGTCATGCGCCACTTCCCCGCGACGATGACGGCGGACGAGAGCGCCGCGCTGGCCCGCGCCTGCCAGGCCCACATCGACGCCAACGGCTTCGGCCTGTGGGCGGTCGAGCGCCAAGCCGACGGGGCCTTCCTCGGCTTCACCGGCCTGCGCCGCGTTGCGCCGGAGAATCCGATGGCCCCCGCCGTCGAGATCGCCTGGCGCCTCGCGCGCCACGCCTGGGGCGACGGTTACGCCTCCGAGGCCGCCCGCGCGGTGCTGGCCTTCGGGTTCGAGCGGGGACTGGCCGAGATCGTCAGCTTCACGGCGACCGAGAACGAGCGGTCGCAGGCCGTCATGCGCCGCATCGGCATGACCCGCGCGGCGGATCGCGACTTCGACCATCCCGCCGTCCCGGAAGGCCACCGGCTGCGGCCGCACGTCGTCTACGCGATGCGCCCTTGACGGAGGCATATGTTATTTCATAACAGGTGATGTTATGAAATATCACCTCCTCCTCGCCGCCTCCGCCGCCGCCCTCTCCACCTCCGCCCTCGCCCAGGAGCGCGAGCTGTCGGAGGTGGTCGTCACAGCCGCCCCCTTCGCCGTGTCGCTGGATTCCGTGACCACCAGCATCGACGTCGTCTCCCGCGAGGACCTCGACGCCGCCCCCCCCGCCGGGCTGGGAGACGTGCTGAGCGGCCTGCCGGGCCTGCGCTCGTCGGCCTTCGGGCCGGGGGCGAGCCGCCCGGTGGTGCGCGGGCTGGCCGGGCCGCGCGTTCAGGTGCTGACCAACGGCGTCGGGATGATCGACGCCTCGGCCCTGTCGCCGGACCACCAGGTGGCCGCCGACCCCGGCGAGGCGGTGCGGATCGAGGTCCTGCGCGGCCCCGCGGCGCTGCTCTACGGCGGCTCGGCCATCGGCGGCGTGGTCAACGTCATCGACGAGCGGATCGCGACCAAACGGCCGGACGACGGGCTGGCGGGGCGGATCGCCGCTTCCACCTCATCGGTGGACGAGGGCCGCCAGGTGTCGGGCTCGCTGGCCGCCGCCGTGGGGCCGTTCGTGCTGACCATCGACGGCCTCGACCGCTCCAGCGACGACTACCGCATCCCCGCCTATCCCGAATCCGCCCGCCTGCTGGCCGAGGAAGGGGAGGAGGCCGAGGGCTCGCCCAGCCGCCTCGCCAATTCGGCGGTGGAGCTGCAAGCCTACGGCGCGGGGATTTCCTACGTGGCGGGCGAGGCCGGGTTCCTCGGCCTGTCGGTCAAGCGGACCGACACGTCGTACGGCGTGCCCGGCCACTCGCACGAGGGCGAGGAGGCGGTGACCATCGGCCTGGAGCAGACCCGCGTCGACCTGCGCGGCGAGATGCGCCGCGCCCTGGGCCCGTTCGAAACGGTGCGGCTGTCGGCGGGCTGGGCCGACTACACCCACACCGAGTTCGAGGGCGACGAGGTCGGCACGCGCTTCTTCTCCGACGGCTACGAGGGCCGCGTCGAGCTGGTGCAGGCCCGGCGCGGCGGCTGGGACGGGGCGGTCGGCGTCCAGGGCCTCAAGCGCGACTTCGACGCCGCGGGCGACGAAGCCTACGTCCCCCGCACCCGCATCCAGGAGATCGGCGTCTTCACCCTCCAGCGGGTCGACCGCGACGCCTGGGGTTACGAGGGCGGCCTGCGGATCGACCGCCGGTCGCTGGACAGCGTGGTGGCGTCGGCGGACTTCACCAACATCTCGGGCTCGGCGGGGGTGTTCTTCCGCCCGGCCCGCCCGTGGTTCCTGGGCCTCAGCGTCTCTCGCACCGCCCGGGCGCCGACCGAGTCCGAACTGTTCGCGCAAGGCCCGCACATCGCCACCCACGCCTTCGAGGTCGGCGATCCCACACTCGACGCCGAGATCGCCAACTCGCTGGAGGCGGCGGTCCACTACGGCTCGGGTCGGCTGTCGGCGGACCTGCACCTGTTCGCCACGCGCTACGACGGCTTCATCGACCTGCGGCCCACGGGCGACGAGGAGGACCACCTGCCGGTCTTCTCCTACGTCCAGACCGACGCCGACTTCCACGGCTTCGAGGCCGAGGGGGCGTTCAAGCTGACGGAGGCGTTGTCGCTGGAGGCAGGCGCAGACTACGTGAAGGCCTCGTCCGACCTCGGCCCCGTGGCCCGCGTGCCGCCGTGGTCGGTGACGGGCCGGATCGTCTACGACCCCGGCCCCTACGCCGCCCGCATCGAGGTGCGGCGGGTCGGGGAGCAGGAGCGGGTCGCCGATTTCGAGCTGCCGACCGACGCCTACACCCTGCTGAACGCCGGGTTCTCGTGGAAGGCGCGCAAGGCCACCTTCCACGTCGAAGGCCGCAACCTGACGAACCAGGAGGCGCGCGAGCACGTCTCCTTCCTCAAGGACCTCGCCCCGCTGCCCGGCCGCTCGCTGAGGGCCGGGCTCACCTGGGACTTCTAGGAGGCCAGTTCGGTCTTGCCGTTCTTGGCCACCGTGACGCCGCGCTCCTTCACGCGGGCCTCGAAGGAGACGACGTCGCCGTCGCGCCACAGGTCGACGGTGATCGTCTCGCCGGGGAACACCGGGCTGGAGAAGCGGATGGCGTGGCTCTTGATCTTCGCCGGGTCGAAGTCGGCATAGGCCTGCAGCACGGCGCGGCAGGTGACGCCGTAGGTGCACAGCCCGTGCAGGATCGGACGCGGGAAGCCGGCGATCTTGGCGATGCCGGGGTCGGAGTGCAGCGGGTTGCGGTCGCCCGACAGGCGGTAGATCAGCGCCTGGTTCTCAGAGGTCGGGAAGTCGAGCGAAACGTCCGGCGCCCGGTCGGGGACCGTGTGCGGCTCGGGGGCGCCGTCCGACGGGCCGCCGAAGCCGCCGTCGCCGCGGGCGAAGATCGAGCTGGTCAGGGTGGCGATCTTGTCGCCGCTCCCGGCGTCGCTCATCGTCGTCTCGACCACAATGACCGCGCCCTTGCCGGCGCCCTTGTCATAGACGCCCAGCACGCGGCCGTCGGTGATCAGCTCGGCCTCGGTCGGCAGCGGCTTGTGCAGCTCGACCTTCTGCTCGCCGTGGACGACCAGCATGAAGTTGATGCCCATCTGGCCGACGCTGGGGCCCCCGCCCCACGCCATGCAGGTGGCCATGGTCGGCACCGCCTTCAGGCCGCTCTCGTAGACGAACTTCAGCTCGTCCTCGTTCAGCGGGTCGTGGCCCATGCCGACGCCCAGGGCGTAGAGCATCGAGTCCCGGTCGGTCCAGGTCGCGGTCTTCGGCTCGCTCTTGATGTCGAGAATTTCAGGATAGCTGATGGGCACGGCGGCCTCCCCTATGGCGTCTTGCTCAAGTCCTGGCGCCATTAGCGCGCCTGGCCAAGTTCCCGCAAGACGCGTGGTCGCATTGCCGCTTGTGGCTGGATCGGCTAGAAGCGCCCCTCGGCTTAAATCAGGGCGTGGGGGGGAACCTGCGCCGAGGAAACCCAGAGTTTTTCATGGAAACGACCACTCAAGACAACGGCCGCCTCTCCGGAAACGTGCTGTTCTACACCTCCCCCGAGCCCCTGAGCCGCGAGGAACACGGCAAGCTGGGCGTCGTCCGCGTCGACAAGCCCTACGGCTTCGCGGCGCAAGGCCACGTCGTGCCGCTGACCGTGGCCGAGTTCGGCCTGGCCTGCCTGTCCTACCCGATCATCTTCGCGGGCGACCAGCGCCAGCCGCTGGCCGTGATGGGCCTGAACCCCGGCCAGAACCTGTTCGTGAAGGCCGACGGCGGCTTCGAGGTGGGCGCCTACGTCCCCGCCTACATCCGCCGCTATCCCTTCGTGCTGGCCAACGACGACCAGCAGCAGCGCATGATCGTCTGCATCGAGCGCCCGTCGCAGCTCTTCAAGGAAGAGGGCGCCGACATGCCCCTCTTCGACGAGGCGGGCGAGCCCAGCGAGTACACCAAGAACGCCATCAAGTTCTGCGAGGACTTCGAGACCGAGCGCCGCCGCACCGAATCCTTCGTGAAGGTGCTGACGGACCTCGACCTGCTGGAGACCAAGCGGGCCGTCTTCACGCCCACCCTGCCCAACGGCCAGCCGGGCGAGCCGCAACTGCTCGCGGAATACTTCGGCGTCTCGGAAGAGAAGCTGAAGGGCCTGAAGGCCGCCAAGCTGGCCGAGCTGCGCGACAACGGCGCGCTGGAGAAGATCTACAACCACCTCTCCTCGCTGGTCGGCTGGGACCGCCTGATCGCCCTGGCCACCGCCAAGGCCAGCGAAGCGCCCGTGGCGGCCAACCTGCAGTAGGTCTCGTCGGCAAGGCGAAATCGGGGGCGGCGTCCGAAAGGCGCCGCCCTTTTTCGTTTCAGCGCGCGAAGACGCTGCGGGTCAGGCAGGAGAAGACCAGCCGCCCGGCCTCGTCCAGCAGGTCGTGCTGGGCGATGACGATGCCCTTGCCTTCGCCCACCGGGTCCTTGGCCATCACCGTCATCCGGCCGCGCAGCAGTTCGCCCGCCGGCGGGTTGCGCGCCCAGCGCAGAGCGTCCACGCCCAGCCGCTTGGTCTGGGGCCAGTCCTCCGACGCCTCGGCGTCCAGCCGCGACCAGATGGCGAAGGTCAGGCTGTCCGGCGCGCCCCGGCTGACGTCCCAGCGCGGCATGAAGGCGGCGCAGAAGCTCTCCAGCGCCTTTTCGTCCAGGGCCACGGTCCCCAGGTTCACCACCTGTCCGATGGCGATGTCGTCGAAGGCGGCGGGCATGGCGGCTCCGGTGGGTGAATCGGGGAAGGTGCTCTATAGCTGAACCCAATGCTGTCGTTCCTACAACGTGCGGTCCTGGCCCTGGCGCTCGCCTTCGCGGCGCCCGCCGCCGCGAAAGTCATCGACACGGGCCATATCGAGGCCGAGCTGGTCGCCCAGGAGGCGGGCGCCATCCCCGGCGGCACGGTCTTCGTCGCCGTCCGCCAGAAGATCGACAAGGGCTGGCACACCTACTGGCGCAACGCGGGCGACAGCGGCGACGCGACCAAGATCGCCTGGACCCTGCCGCAGGGCTGGAAGGCGGGCGACATCGTCTGGCCGACGCCGACCCTGCAGCCCGCCGGGCCGCTGATGAACTACGGCTATTCCGGCGAGGTGCTGCTGCCGGTCCCCATCGAGGTTCCGGCCGACGCGAAGGGCACGGTCGAGCTGAAGGCCGCCGTCGCCTTCCTGGTCTGCGCCGACATCTGCATCCCCGAGGACGCGGTGCTGACCCTGTCGCTGCCGGTCGCGCAGCAGCCGGGGCACGACCCGAAGTGGGGTGAGCGCCTGACGCAGGCCCTGGCCGCCGCGCCGAAGGCCGCCGGGCTCGCCGCCGCCTTCCGCCGCGAGGGCGAGGCGGTGAAGCTGGCCGTGACCGGCGCGCCGCTGAAGGGCGCCGACGTCTCGGGCGCCTACTTCTTCCCCTACTCCGGTAAGGTCATCGTCCACCGCGACGCGCAACAGATCGCGCGCGGGCCGGACGGCCTGACGCTGACCCTCTCCCCCGGCTTCGACTTCACGGAGGGAACGCCTCCGGCAGAGATCGCGGGCGTCCTTGCCCTGAAGGGCGCGGCCTACGAGATCACCGCCGCCGAGGGACCATCCCCGCCGGGCGCCTCCGGTCTCGGCGCGCCGCAGGCGGCCCCGCGCAAGGGCGGCCTGCCGCTGGCCCTGCTGCTGGCGCTGGCCGGCGGGCTGGTGCTGAACCTGATGCCCTGCGTCTTCCCGATCCTGTCGATGAAGGCCGCCGCGCTGGCCGGCCACGCCCATGAGGCGCGGGGCGCGCGGCTCCAGGGGCTGGCCTTCCTGGCCGGGGTGCTGGCGACCTTCCTGGCGCTGGCGGGCCTGCTGATCGCCCTGAAGGCGGCGGGCGGCGCGGTGGGCTGGGGCTTCCAGCTCCAGTCCCCGGCGGTCGTCGCGGCGCTGTCGCTGATCATGCTGCTGGTGGCGTTGAACCTGTCGGGCGTATTCGAGGTCGGCACCTCCATCCAGGGTGCGGGCGGGAGCCTGGCCAGCCGCGAAGGCCTGATCGGGTCCTTCTTCACAGGGACCCTGGCGGTGGTGGTGGCCGCGCCCTGCACGGCGCCCTTCATGGCCTCCGCCATCGGCTACGCCATGACCCGCAGCGCCGTCGAGGCGCTGACGATCTTCGGCGTGCTGGGGCTGGGGCTGGCCTTGCCCTATGTCGCCCTGTCGTTCGCGCCGGGGCTGCTGCGCCGCCTGCCGCCGCCGGGACCGTGGATGAGCGTGCTGCGCAAGGGCCTGGCCTTCCCGATGTACGGGGCGGCGGCGTGGCTCCTGTGGGTGCTGACCCAGCAGGCAGGGTCCATCGGCGTCGCGCGGCTGCTGGCCGCTGGGGTCGGGGTCGCCTTCGCCGCCTGGCTGTTCGGGGTAGGCCAGCGCCGCAACGACGCCTGGATGCGTTTCACCTTGATGGGGCTGGCGCTGGCCGGATGGCTGGCCGCCTTCGCCGCCGTGGCCATCGCGCCCTACGACGCCCGCGCGAAGGCCGAGGCGCCGGAGACGGCCGTACTGCCCTACGAGGCGTGGTCGGCCGAGCGGCTCGTGGAACTCCGCGCCGAGGGGCGGCCGGTGTTCGTCAACTTCACCGCCGCCTGGTGCGTGACCTGCCAGGTCAACGAGCAGGTGGCCCTCGCCACGCCGGGCGTCGCGGACGCCTTCGAACGGACGGGCGCGGCCTATCTCAAGGCCGACTGGACCAACCGCGACGCCGCCATCGCAGGCGCCCTGGCCGAGCACGACCGGGCGGGGGTGCCGCTCTACCTGATGTACGGACGCGACGGATCGGTGGCGATCCTGCCGCAGCTCCTCACCGAGGGGATGGTGGCCGAGGCGCTGAAGACGGCCGCTAGACCGGCGGCTTCGGCGGCGCGGTGATGACCTCGACGTTGTCGCGCAGCAGATAGACCATCTCGCGCAGGGCCGCGTCGCGGGCCTTCGTGTCGGCGGCCGCATCGACCTCATTCAGCCGCACAGGCAGGTCCTGGGCGATGCCCTTCAGGATGCACTTCAGATCGCCGTCGACGGCGCGCGCCTTCAGGTCTTCGTGGCCCTTCATGTCCAGGGCGGCCAACTCGCCGACCTCGGCGCGGAAGGCGTCGGGGATGGGGCTGGCGTTGGCCCGCAGGGCCTCGGCCTGGGTCTTCAGCCCGCCCGCGCGGCGGACGATGTCGGCGAACAGCGGCTCGGCCGCCACCGAGATCGGGACAGGTTCCGCCGCCTGTCCGGGCGCGCCGCCCGCCGATGCGAGCCAGAGGAATGCGGAGAAGGCGACAGCGTCGCAGGACATGGGAACGTCTCCACCCAAGGAGCCTTTTGGTAACCGCGACAGGGTAAACGGGACCCTACCAAGGGAGATCGCATGTCAGCCTGGGAAGACCTTGAGCGGGCCGCCCGGCCGGTCCGCATCGCCGGCCTGTTCGACGCCGAGCCTCACCGGCTCCGGCGCCTGACGCTGGAGGCGGCGGGCCTGACCTTGGACCTTTCCAAGCAGTCCTGGACCGGCCAGGGGGTGGACGCCGCCCTGGCGCTCGCCCGCGAATGCGGTGTCGAAGCGGCCCGCGACCGGCTGTTCGCGGGCGAGGCGGTGAACACCACCGAGGACCGAGCCGTCCTGCACCCGGCGCTTCGGGCGCCCGACGGGGCCGACTTCCGCGCCAAGGGCGAGCCCGTCTCCCGCGCCGTCGAGGACGGCCGCGCGAAGATGCGCGCCTTCGTGGAGGAGGTGCGGGCCAGCGGCGTGCGCACCGTCCTGCACATCGGCATCGGCGGCTCCGACCTCGGCCCCCGGCTGGTGTGGGAAGCGCTGAAGCCGCTGGAGCCGAAGATCGACCTGCGCTTCGCCGCCAACGTCGACGGGGCCGAGTTCGCGCAGGCGACCGCCGGGGTCGATCCGGCCACGACGCTGGTGATCGCCGTCTCCAAGACCTTCACGACGCAGGAGACGATGGCCAACGCCCGCGCCGCCCGCCATTGGCTGGGGGGCGCGGGCCAGTTCGCCGCCGTCTCGGCCAACGTCGCGGAGGCCGTGAAGTTCGGCGTGCCGGAAGATCGTGTCTTCGCCTTCTGGGACTGGGTCGGCGGGCGCTATTCGGTCTGGTCGGCCGTAGGGCTGTCCTGCGCCATCGCGCTGGGCTGGGAGGCGTTCGAGGGCTTCCTGGCGGGCGCCGCCGAGATGGACGCCCACTTCACCGCCGCGCCGCTGGAGCGGAACGCGCCGGTCATGCTGGCGCTGGCCCACGTCTACAACCGCAACGGCCTTTCCCGCCCGATCCGCGCCGTCGTCCCCTACGCCCAGCGCCTGCGGCTGCTGCCCGCCTTCCTCCAGCAACTGGAGATGGAGTCGAACGGCAAGCCCGCCGCCCGCCCGACCGCCGCCTCCGTGTTCGGGGACGCGGGCACCAACGGCCAGCACGCCTTCTTCCAGCTCCTGCACCAGGGGACCGACATCATCCCTGTCGACTTCATCGCCGTGGCGAAGTCCGACGAAGGGCCGCCCGGCATGCATGAGATGCTGCTCGCCAACTGCCTCGCCCAGGCCGAGGCCCTGATGGTCGGCCGCCGTGACGCGCCGGAGCCCTGGCGGGTGTTCGAGGGCGACCGGCCCTCCAGCCTGATCCTGCTGGACCGCCTGACGCCGCGCGCGTTCGGCGCCCTCTTGGCCCTCTACGAGCACAAGACCTTCGTCGAGGGCGTGCTGTGGGGGATCAACAGCTTCGACCAGTGGGGCGTGGAACTGGGCAAGACGCTGGCGACCCGTATCCTCCGCGAGCTGACGGGCGGGGAGGCCCTGCCGCACGACCCGTCCACCGCCGCCCTGATCGCCCGGCTGCGCGGGTAGCCTAACCTTCACGTTTGACGTATAGGCACGCACCGATGACGCAGATCGCGCACCACCATCGCACCCACCACACCTTCCCTCGCGGGACGGGTCGGGCGCGCTTGGCTTAAGCGATCGACCTAAGCCCCCCGCGCGGAGGGGCTCAGCTTCGGCGGCCCTTCCTTGTCCGCCCCCTTCATCTGATTTAAGCGCCGCGCCATGACCGACGAAACATTCCGCCCGCAAGCCCGCGTCCCGCGCGGCTTCGCCGACAAGCGCAGCAACACCCTGCGCGCCGAGCGGCGCATCCTGGAGGCCGTCTCCAGGGTGTATGAGAGCTGGGGCTTCGAGCCGCTCGACACGGGGGCGTTCGAGTACGCCGACGCGCTGGGCAAGTTCCTGCCCGACAGCGACCGCCCCAACGAGGGCGTCTTCGCGCTGCAGGACGACGACGAGCAGTGGATGGCGCTGCGCTACGACCTGACCGCGCCGCTGGCCCGTTTCGCCGCCCAGACCTGGGAGACCCTGCCCAAGCCGTTCCGTCGCTACGCCTTCGGGACTGTGTGGCGCAACGAAAAGCCCGGCCCGGGCCGCTTCCGCGAGTTCATCCAGTGCGACGCCGACACGGTGGGCTCGGCCCGCCCGGAGGCCGACGCCGAGATCATCGCCATGGCGTCCGCCGGGCTGGAGGCCGCCGGCCTGCCGCCGGGGACGGCGGTGCTGAAGATCAATAACCGCAAGCTCCTCAACGGCCTGCTGACGGCGGCCGGGGTCACGACCGAGGGCCAGAAGCTCGGCGTGCTGCGGGCGGTGGACAAGCTGGACCGGCTGGGGCCGGACGGCGTGAGACTGCTGCTGGGCGAAGGCCGCAAGGACGAGTCCGGCGCCTTCACCAAGGGCGCGGGCCTGAACGCCAAAGCGGCCGAGGCGGTGATGGCCTTCACGGCGGCGGGCGGCGGCGGCCGCGCCGAGACCCTGAACCGGCTGGCCGACGTGATCGGCGGCTCGGAGGAGGGCGATGCGGGTCTTGAGGAACTGGCGAAGATCGATGCGGCGCTGAGGGGCCTTGGCGTCACCGAGGAGCAGGCGACGTTCGAGCCCTCTGTTGTGCGCGGCCTCGAATATTACACCGGCCCCGTCTACGAGGCCGAGCTGCTGATCGGCACGGGCGCCGAGCGGTTCGGTTCGGTCGGCGGGGGCGGGCGCTACGACGACCTCGTGGCCCGGTTCACCGGCCAGCCGGTCCCGGCGACGGGGTTCTCGTTCGGCGTCTCGCGGTTGGCGGCGGCGTTGAAGGCCGCCGGGCGCGAAGAGGCCGCCCAGCGCGGGCCGGTCGTGGTCATCGCCTTCGACCAGGGCCGCATGGCCGACTACTTCGCTGTCGCGGCGGAGTTGCGCAACGGCGGCATACCGGCCGAGGTCTACCTCGGGAGTTCGGGCATGAAGGCCCAGATGAAGTACGCCGACCGCCGCCTGTCGCCCGCCGCCGTCATCATCGGCGAGGACGAGTTCGCCGCCGACACGGTGACGGTCAAGGACCTCGACCTCGGGCGCGAGCTGGCGGCGGGGATCAAGGACAACGCCGCCTGGCGCGAGGAGCGGCCGGGCCAGCAGACCATCGCGCGAAATGACCTCGTCGCCACCGTGCGCCGCATCGTGGAGGCGGGCCAATGAAGCTGGAAGCCGCCGTACCGGCCGCCGTGCTGGACAAGATCCGTGAGCCCTTCCTAGCCGCGCGGGCCAAGCCCTGCGACGCTCCGGTCCTGCAACCGCTGGCCCTGCTGCTGGACCTGACGGGCGAGGCCATGCGCTCGCGCCTGTTCGTGGTGCAGGGCGAGGGCGGCGAAGAGGCCGCCTTGCGGCCCGACTTCACCATCGCGGTCGCCCGCACGCACCTGGCCTCGGGCGCCAAGTCCGGCCGCTACCTCTACGAGGGCAAGGCGTTCCGGGTGGCTCCGCGCGGCTCGGGCCGGGCGGAGGAGTTCCTGCAGATCGGCGTCGAGGCGTTCGAGCAGGGCGACCGCGCCGAGGCGGATGCCGAAGCCGTCGCGCTCGCGTGGCGTGCGGCGAGAGCGGGAGGCCGCAGCGACCTTTCGATGATGCTGGGCGACGTCAGCCTGTTTTCGGCCTTCGTGGACAGCCTGGAACTGGCCGCCCCGTTGACCGCCCGGCTCAAGCGCGCCTTCACCCAGCCGCGCCTGCTCAAGGCCGAGCTGGACGGCGAGCCGGCGCCGCAGGTCGAGACCGGCCGCATCGCCGCTCTGCTGGCGGGCCTGCCGCAGGACGAGGCGGCGCGGGTGCTGGAGGAGCTGTGGGCCCTGGCGGGCATCCAGCCGGTCGGCGGGCGGGGCGCGGCCGAGATCGCCCATCGCCTGGTCAGCCGCACCGAGAGCGCCCGCGGCCCGCGCCTGTCGCCGGCCCAGGCCGAGCGGGTGCGCGGCTTCCTGGCCATTTCCGACACCCCGCCGCGCGCCCTCGAAGCCGCCGCCAAGCTGGCGGGCTCGAAGGGCCGGGCGCTGGCCACGGCGCTGGAAGGCTGGGGCAAGCGGCTGTCCGGGATGGCGGGACGCGGCGCGCCGCTGGACCGCATGCGCCTGGCCACCGCCTTCGGGCGGCAGTTCGGCTACTACGACGGGATGCTGTTCGAGGTGCGCAGCGCGGCGCTGGGCGAGGACCAGCCGGTGGCGGCGGGCGGCCGCTACGACGGCCTGCTGGCGCGGCTGGGCGGCAGGACCACGGGCGGCGCGGTCGGCTGCATGGTGCGGCCCGCGCGGGCCTGGTCGGGAGGCGGGGAATGAGCGCGCCGTTGATCTTCGCGATCCCGTCCAAGGGGCGGCTGAAGGAACAGGTGGACGGCTGGCTGGCCGACGCCGGTTTCAGGCTGGAGACGGCGGGCGGCGCGCGCGGCTATCGCGCCACGGTCGCCGGGCTGCCGGGCGCCGAGGTGCGGCTCTTGTCGGCCTCCGACATCGCCGCCGCGCTCGACGGCGGCGAGGTGCACCTGGGGGTCACGGGCGAGGACCTGCTGCGTGAGCGGGGCGAGGACCTCGACGCGCGGGTCATGCTGCTGCGGGCGCTGGGCTTCGGGCGGGCCGACCTGGTGGTCGCCGCCCCAAAGAGCTGGCTCGACGTGGAGACCATGGCCGACCTCGACGAGGTGGCGCACCTCCACACCGCCCGCACCGGGCGGCGGCTGCGGGTGGCGACCAAGTACCTCGTCCAGACTCGGAGCTTCTTCGCCGCCCACGGGGTGGCCGACTACCGCATCGTCGAATCGGGCGGGGCGACCGAGGGCGCGCCCGCTTCCGGGACGGCCGAGCTGATCGTCGACATCACCACCACCGGGGCGACGCTGGAGGCCAACAACCTGAAGATCCTGGCCGACGGGGTGATCCTGAAGAGCCAGGCGCAGCTCGCCGCCTCGCTGGGCGCCGAATGGACGGCCGGGCAAGCCGCCGTCGTTCGCCGCCTGCTGGGCGTGGTCGAGGCGCGGGCGCGGGCCAAGGGCATCGCCACGCTGGTGTGGCCCGCCGACCAGGACACGCAGGCCGAGCCGGTCGCGGCGGCGTTCGTGGCGCGTGGGGCTTCCCGCCGCGCCAACGGCCTGCTGGTCGCCGAGCGGGAGCTGTTCGACGCCACGGCGGCGCTTGCGCAGGCGGGAGTCGGCCCCGTTTCGGCCGCCCGGCCGGACTATGTATTCGAGCCCCAGTGCCGGGCGGCGGAGGAACTTTCGGCCCGTGTTTTGACGAATTAGTCAAAAGTAGGCGGAACTTTCGACCGTAGCGTCCAATTAACGCCGGGAATCTGCGCCGGCCTCACAAAATGTTGCGCTGCAAGGGTTTGGCCTGTGTTGACACGTCCGCCCAATTGCCGTCTCTTTCGTCATGGCGAGAGACATTGAGGCCGACAGAGCCACAAGTCTCCGGCGTTTCGGGGAGGAAACGCCCTCTTAAAGATCGAGTGCCGAGGAAAAGCCGGACCCGTCGCGATTATCCCCCGCGACGGGTTTGGTGTTTTTGGCGGTAATGTCAAAAAGAAGGACGGCTCGCTGGAGCCGCCCTTTTCCGTTTCAGTCCATCACCAAATCCGCGCCCGGTCTTCCGGGGTCACGAACAGCTTGTTGTCCGGCGTCACGCCGAACGCGTCGTACCAGGCGTCGATGTTGCGCACCGGCCCGTTGACCCGCGCGGTGTTGGGCGAGTGCGGGTCGGAGACGAGTTGCTGGCGTAGGGCGTCGTCGCGGGTCTTGCCCCGCCACACCTGGGCCCAGCCCAGCAGCACGCGCTGCTCGCCCGTCAGCCCGTCGATCACCGGCGCCGGCTTGCCGTCCAGCGAGGCGTGGTAGGCGTCCAGCGCCAGCAGCAGACCGCCCAGGTCGGCGATGTTCTCGCCCATGGTCAGCTCGCCGTCGATCTTCGAGCCCGAGATCGGCTCCATGGCCGAGAACTGCTCGCCCAGCCGCTTCGTCTCCACCTCGAAGCGGGCCACGTCGGCCTCGGTCCACCAGTTGGTCAGCTTGCCGTCGCCGTCGAACTTGCGCCCGTCGTCGTCGAAGCCGTGGGTGATCTCGTGGCCGATCACCGCGCCGATGCCGCCGTAGTTGACGGCCGGGTCGGCGTCGGGATCGAAGAAGGGCGGCTGCAGGATGGCGGCCGGGAAGACGATCTCGTTCACCGTCGGGTCGTAGTAGGCGTTCACCGTCTGGGGCGTCATGCCCCACTCTGTCTTGTCGACAGGCTCGTCCAGCCGCGCCACCTGCCGCGCCCACTCGAAGGCCGCGCCGCGCTCGACGTTGCCGTAGAGGTCGCCCTCCGAGACGGTCAGGGCGGAATAGTCGCGCCACTTGTCGGGATATCCGATCTTGACCTTGAACTTGGAGAGCTTCTCCAGCGCCTTGGCCTTGGTCTCCGGCCCCATCCACTCGACCCGTTCGATGCGGCCGCGCATGGCGACCTTCAGGTCGGCGACCAGCGCCTCCATCTTGGCCTTGGACTCGGCCGGGAAGTGGGCCGCGACGTAGCGTTCGCCGACGGCCTCGCCGAGGGCGTTGTTGGTCGCCGACACGGCCCGGCGCCAGCGCGGCCTCTGCTGGGGGATTCCCGACAGGGTCTTGGAGCGGAAGTCGAAGTGCGCGCCGACGAAGGCCTTGGACAGGCTCGGCGCGGCGTTGTCCGCCACCGTGAACGCCTGCCAGGCCTTCAACACCTCGATGGGCGTCTCGGCGTAGATGGCGGCGATGGGCGCGAAGGCGGTGTTCTCGGCCACGATCACCCGTTCCACGCCCGCAAGATGCGCGCCCGCCAGGTACGGCTTCCAGGGATAGGCGGGGGCCAGCGCCTCCAGCTCGGCGAGGGTGGCGGGGTTGTAGGTCTTGTCCGGGTCGGAGCGGTCGGCCCGCTTCCACGACGCCCCAGCGATCCTCGTCTCCATCTCCACGACGGCCTTGGCGTTTGCGGCGGGACTGTCCCAGCCGGCCAGGGTCAGCATCCTGGCGACATAGGCCTCGAAGGCCGCCTTCTTGTCCGCGAACTGGGCGTCCAGGTAGTAGTCGCGGTCGGGCAGGCTGAGCCCGCCCTGGCCAAGGTAGACGGCGTAGCGGTCGGGGTCCTTCAGGTCGGCGTAGATGCCGACGCCGAAGAAGGCCGAGCCGAACCTGTCGGTGGTGGCCCCCTGAAGGCGGGCCAGTTCCTCGCGGCTGGTCACGGCGCGCACGGCGTCGAGGTCGGCCTTCAGCGGCTTGGCGCCCAGCTTCTCGACCTTCGCCTCGTCCATGAACGCCTTGTAGAAGGCGCCGACCTTGGCCTGCTCGCCCTTGGGGTTCTTCGCGGCGGCTTCCAGCAGCGCCTTCACCTGCGATTCCGACAGGGTGGCGAGCAGGTCGAAGTTGCCGTAGCGCGAACGGTCGGCGGGGATGTCCAGCCGGTCCGTCGCCGCGCCTTGCGTATAGCGGTAGAAGTCGTCGCCGGGCTTGGTCGACAGGTGGCGGGCCGAGAGGTCGACGCCCCAGGTCCCGTACTTCGGCGCTTCGGTCGGGTCGGCCGCGAAAGTGGAGGTGGAGGTCGCGCACACGATGGCGGCCGCCGCGGCGGCGCTGAGCCAATGACGTTTCATAAGGATGGGAAATCCCCGCAATTGTAGGTGGCGTGGACCTTAGCGCCGGGTGCGGGGCGCGCGCCTTACAATTCCGTCATCATCCCCGAAGCGGGGGGTCAGTGGCCTGCGTGCGGGTCCCCGGCGGGCTTGGGGCCGCCGGCCTGCACCGCCAGGTCCACGCTCACCCGTCCGGCCTTCTTGAACACCAGGGTGGCGGGGACCTTGTCCCCCGCCACCAGCGGGCGCTTCAGGCGGATCAGCATGACGTGCTTGCCGCCGGGCTCGAGCTTGACGGTCTGGCCGGGGGCGATGGCGATGCCGGCTTCCAGCTTCTTCATCCGCATGACGCCCATGGCGGTCGAGGTCTCGTGGATCTCGACCCGCTCGGCGGCGTCGGTCTCGACGGCGACCAGGGTGTCGGCCGCCGCGCCCTTGTTGCTCACCGAAAGGTAGCCGACGCCGGTCATCCCCTTGGCGGCCGGACGGCTCCAGGGATGGCCGATCTCCAGCGTCCCCAGCTTGTAGCTGTGGGCATGGGCGGCGGGCGCGATGGCGAGGGCGGCGGCGAACGCGAGGATGCGGAACATGGGGTGGGCTATATTGCCGAGCGCGCCCTTTCGCAATCGCGGGCCGGTCGGCCATACTGCCGCTCTCGAGCAAGGAGGGCGCATGGCGGCGGAAGTCTCACCCGGCGAGTACAAGGACGTCGTGCTGTTCCTCGCCACCGCCGGGGTGGTCGTGCCGCTGTTCCGCCGCTGGAAGGTCAGCCCGATCCTGGGCTTCCTGCTGGCGGGCGTGGTGCTGGGGCCGTTCGGGCTCGGCGCCCTGGCGCCGGAGCTTCCGTGGCTCGGCTACCTGACCATCGACAACCCGGCGGAGATCGCCCAGCTCGCCGAGTTCGGGGTGGTCTTCCTGCTGTTCATGATCGGGCTGGAACTGTCGTGGGAGCGCCTGCGGCTGATGCGGCGCTACGTGTTCGGCATGGGCGGCCTGCAGGTCGCCCTGTGCATGACCGGCATCGGCTTCGCGGCCTGGGGACTGGGCCAGCCGCCGGTGGCCGCCGCCGCCATCGGGGCGGCTCTGGCCCTGTCGTCCACCGCCATCGTCATGCCCATCCTGGCCGAGCAGAAGCGCCAGCACTCGCAGGCCGGGCGGGCGACCTTCTCGGTGCTGCTGTTCCAGGACCTGGCGGTGGCGCCGATCCTGATCACGCTGGCGGTGCTGGGACGCCAGGGCGCGGATGACGTCTTCTCGCCGGGGATGCTGCTGGCCTTCGCCCCGGCGCTGCTCGGGGTGCTGCTGCTGGTCTTCCTGGGCCGCCTGTTCCTGCGGCCGATGCTGCGGTCGGTGGCCCGGACCAAGAGCGGGGAGCTGTTCATGGCCGCCTCGCTGCTGGTGGTCATCGGGGCGGGGCTGGTCAGCGCGCTCACGGGCCTTTCGATGGCGCTGGGCGCCTTCATCGCCGGGCTGCTGCTGGCCGAGACCGAGTACCGGCGCGAGGTCGAGGTGACCATCGAGCCGTTCAAGGGCCTGCTGCTCGGCCTGTTCTTCGTCTCGGTCGGCATCGGGCTGGACCTCAGCCTGCTGGGCCGCGAGCCGCTGACGGTGGTCGGCATGGCGCTGGGGCTGATGGCCCTGACGGGCGCGGTGGTCTTCGCCCTGGCGCGGCTGTTCGGGCTGAAGAACGGCCCGGCCATCGAGACGGCGCTGCTGCTGGCGGCGGGCGGGGAGTTCGCCTTCGTCATCCTGGACCAGGCGATGGGCGCCGGCGTCGTCGAGCGTGCGGCGGGACAGACCATCCTCGTCGCCTCCACCCTGTCGATGTTCTGCATCCCGCTGCTGGCGGCGCTGGGCGTCAGGCTCGGCGGGCGGGCGGCGACGCAGGCCGCGCCCGCCGTGGAGCCCTCCGTCCCGGCCGCGGACGGCGAGGGCAATCCCCGCGTGCTGGTCGTCGGCTACGGCCGGGTGGGGCGGCTGGTGGGCGACATGCTGAGCCGCCACGAGGTCGAGTGGATCGCCGCCGAGCGCGACCCGAAGTTCGTCGACACCGGGCGCCGGGCGGGCCACCGGGTCTATTTCGGCGACGCCTCCCGCCCCGAATTCCTGGGCCGCTGCGGGCTGGAAGACGCCCGCGCCCTGATCGTCACCATGGACGACCCGGAGGGCGCCGAGGCCGTCGTCGCCACCGCCAGGACCATGCGTCCCGACCTGACCATCGTGGTGAGGGCCAGGGACGCCCGCCACGCCAAGCGGCTCTACGACCTCGGCGCCACCGACGCGGTGCCCGAGACCATCGAGGCCAGCCTCCAGCTTTCGGAGGCGGCGCTGGTCGATATCGGCATCCCCATGGGCCTCGTCATCGCCTCGATCCACGAGCGCCGCGACGAGTTTCGCAAGGAACTGAATCGCCCCGAAGCCCTCGGCGGCCGGATCCGCCGCCTCCGCGACGCCGCCAAGACCTGAGCTTTCCGGGGCTGGTCCGATAGACAGGCTCGGCCGCCCGGTGTAAATAACTGACCAGTCAGTTATCAGCGCGAGTATTCCATGCCGCCCGGCCAACCCAAATGGCGCCGCCGCAAGGAGGCTCGCCCCGCCGAGATCGTCGAGGCGGCGCTGGAGCTGTTTTCCGAGAAAGGCTTCGCCGCCGCCCGGCTGGACGACATCGCCGCGCGCGCGGGCGTGTCGAAGGGCGCGCTCTATCTCTACTTCGAGACGAAGCAGGACCTGTTCGCCGCCGTCGTCCGCGACGCCGTGGCGCCGAACCTGGCGGCGGTGGAGCAACTGGCGGACGATATCGCCCTGCCGTTCGCCGAACTTGCGCCCCTGCTGCTCGGACGGGCGGCGCGGGTGCTGGGCGACGCCCGCTTGAGCGGCGTGGCGAAGATGGTCATCGCCGAGAGCCGCAACTTCCCCGACCTCGCCCGCATCTGGCACGACGACGTGGTCAGCCGGGCGCTGGGCCTGCTGGCCCGGATCATCGAGCGGGGGCAGGAGCGGGGGGAAGTCCGCCCCGGCGATCCGCGCATCCACGCCCTGTCGCTGGCCGGGCCGATGATGATGGGGACCCTGTGGCGCGAGGTGATGGTCCCCGTCGGCGCCGAGCCCTTCGACCTTTCGGCCATCGCCGCTCAGCACGCCCGCACCCTCACGCAAGGACTGCTCGCATGAACCGCCGTGTCCGCATCGCCGCCGCCGCCGTGGGCCTCGGCGTCGTCGCCATCGTCCTCTGGCTCGCCTGGGGACCCGGCGCCCACACGCCCCGCGCCCTGTCCGGCTATGTCGAGGGCGAGGCGCTCTACCTGTCGGCCGCGACGGCCGGGACGGTCAGCGCCGTGACCGTGGCGCGGGGGCAGAGGGTGGCGGAGGGTCAGCCGCTGTTCGCCATCGACGCCGGTCCCCTCGTCGCCCAGCGCGACCAGGCCGCCGCCGCGCTGGCGGCCGCCGAGGCCAGGGCCGAGGACGCCGTCAAGGGCCAGCGCCCGACGGAGCTGGCCGTATTCGACGCCGAGCGCGCCGCCGCCGAGGCGTCGCTGCGCCAGGCCGAGGCCGACTACGCCCGCATCCAGCCGCTGGTCGCCAAGGGCATCTACGCCCCCGCCCGCCTGGACGCGGCCAAGGCGGCCCGCGACACCGCCGCCGCCCAGGTCCGCGCCGTCGCCACCCGGCGACAGGCGGGAACCCTCGGCGCGCGGCCCGACGCCCTTGTCGCCGCCGAGGCGCAGGTCATCCAGGCCAGGGGCGTGCTGACGGAGGCCCAGAGCCGCCTCGACCAGGTGAGCCCCAGGGCCCCCGCCGCCGCCAGGGTGCAGGACGTCTTCTTCCAGCAGGGCGAGTGGGCGGCGCCGAACCAGCCGGTGGTGGCCCTGCTGCCGGACGACCGGGTGCGGCTGCGCTTCTTCGTGCCGGAGACGCAGGTCAACCGCTACGCCGTCGGCAAGGCGGTCCGCTTCTCCTGCGACGGCTGCCGGGGCGGGACGGCCAGGGTGAACTACGTCAGCCCCCGGCCGGAGTTCACCCCGCCGGTCATCTACAGCCGGGGCACGCGCGAGCGGCTGGTGTTCATGGTCGAGGCGCGCCCCGAAAACCCCCGCGCCCTCAGCCCCGGCCAGCCGGTGGACGTGGCGCCATGACCCTGGACGTCGACACCCTGGCCGTCGACGTCTGCGGGCTCAACAAGAGCTTCGGCGACAAGCATGTCGTGCAGGACGTCGCCATCCAGGTCGGGGCGGGACGGATCACCGGCTTCCTCGGCCCCAACGGCTCGGGCAAGACCACGACCTTGCGGATGCTCTGCGGCCTGCTGACCCCGGACAGCGGCGAGGGCAGGGTGCTGGGCCTCGACTTCCGGCGCGAGGCCGAGGCGGTCAAGCGCCAGACGGGCTACATGACCCAGAGGTTCTCGCTCTACGAGGACCTGTCGATCCAGGAGAACCTCGACTTCATCGCCCGCGTCTACGGCCTGGACCGGCGGCGGGAGCGGGTGCGCGAGGGGCTGGAGCGGCTGGGGCTGGACAACCGCCGCCATCAGCTCGCCGGCAGCCTGTCGGGCGGCTGGAAGCAGCGTCTGGCGCTGGCCGCCTGCGTGCTGCACGAGCCGCGCCTGCTGCTGCTCGACGAGCCGACCGCCGGGGTCGACCCCAAGGCGCGGCGCGAGTTCTGGGACGAGATCCACGCCCTGTCGGCCGAGGGGCTGACCGTGCTGGTCTCCACCCACTACATGGACGAGGCCGAGCGGTGCCACGACATCGCCTACATCGCCTATGGGCGGCTGATGGCGCGGGGCGCGGCCGACGAGGTGATCGCCGGCTCGGGCCTGGCCACCTTCCGCGGCGAAGGGCCGGGCGCCGACCGGCTGGCGCGGGAACTGGGCGGCAAGCCGGGCGTGGAGATGGCCGCGCCCTTCGGGACCGCCCTGCACGTCAGCGGCCGCGACCGCGCCGCGCTCCAGGCGGCCATCGCGCCCTATCCCCTGCGCTGGACCGAGGTCCGCCCGACCCTGGAGGACGTGTTCATCAACCTGATGGGCCAGGCGAAGGACAATTTCGAATGAGCTTCTCCCCGACCCGCGTGATGGCGGTGCTGGCCAAGGAGTTCATCCAGCTTCGCCGCGACCGGATCACCTATGCGATGATCCTGGTCCTGCCGATCGTGCAGCTCCTGCTGTTCGGCTACGCCATCAACAACGACCCGCGCCACCTGCCGACCGCCGCCCTGGTCCAGGACGACAGCGCCTTCGCCCGCTCCGCGATGGCGGCGGTGGTCAACAGCGGCTACTTCGACATCGTCATGACCGCGTCCAGCCCCCAGGAGCTGGACCGCGCCATCGAGACCGGCAAGGTCCAGTTCGCCCTGACCATCCCGGCCGACTTCACCCGCCGCGTGGTGCGCGGCGACAGGGCCCAGATCCTGCTGGAGGCCGACGCCGCCGACCCATCCGCCACCAGCGGCGCCGTCGCCGCCATCGCCGCCCTGCCGCAGGAAGCGCTGCGGCGCGAACTGGTCGGCGCGGTCGGCAGACAGGGGGCGGGGGCGCCCTTCGAGGTGGTGGTGCACCGCCGCTACAATCCCGAGGCGGTGACGGCCTACAACATCGTGCCTGGGCTCCTGGGCGTGATCCTGTCGATCACCCTGGTGATGATGACCGCCCTGGGCGTCACCCGCGAGGCCGAGCGGGGAACGATGGAGACGCTGCTGGCCACCCCCGTCCGCCCGCTCGAGGTGATGGTCGGCAAGCTGGCGCCCTACGTCGTGGTCGGCCTGATCCAGACGGCGGTGATCCTGACGCTGGCGCGGCTGCTGTTCGGCGTGCCGATGCTGGGCGGCTGGTGGACGCTGGGCCTGGGCGTGCTGCTGTTCATCGTCGGCAGCCTGTCGCTGGGGTTCCTGATTTCGACCGTGGCGCGGAACCAGCTCCAGGCCGTGCAGCTTTCCTTCTTCTACATGCTGCCGTCGATCCTGCTGTCCGGGTTCATGTTTCCCTTCAGGGGAATGCCGGAATGGGCGCAGTGGCTGGGAACCATCATCCCCGTGACGCATTTCCTGCGTGTTGTCCGGGGGGCTCTCCTGAAAGGACTTGGGCTGGCCGAGATGTGGCCGAGCCTCGGCGCTCTGGGTGTCTTCGTGCTCGTCGTGGCTGGTATAGCCATGGCGCGCTACCGGACGACGCTCGATTAGTAGGGTTTAGCTCGCGCCTTCCGGGAAAAAGATGAAATTCTCAGGACGAGTGTGGCCCTGCGGACACTTTCGCGTCGCTTTGACGCTGCTATAAGTCACGCTGCGATTTATCGCCGCAACAAGGGCAGGAGAGGGCTCTCAATATGAAAATCAAGCTTCTCGCTGGTGTAGCCGGCGCGGTGGTCTTCGCCGCCTCCGGCGCCATGGCGCAGAACATCGGCTGGTACGGCGCCGTTGACCTCGGCTATCACTGGACCGACGATGTGGACGTGAACAGCGCTTCCGGCGCCTCCGGGGTCGCCGAGGTGGAAGAAGACTGGGCCGGCTTCGCGCGCCTCGGTTATCAGTTCACCGATCACGCCCGTGTCGAGTTGGAAGGCGGCTATCGTCCTTCCGACCTGTCCGAGGACTTCGCCGACGGCTCGGCGAACGTGTGGACCCTGATGGGTAACCTGATCTTCGACTTCGCCCCCGCATCGACGATCAACCCCTTCATCGGCGTCGGCGCCGGTATCGCTCGGGTCAACCTCGAGAGCGAGGACCTGCCGTTCCTCGACATCGACGACAGCGACTCGGCTATCGCCTGGCAGGCCCTGGCCGGCTTGGCGTTCCGGGCTTCGGACCGCCTGAACGTCGACCTCACCTACCGCTACCTCGGCACCGACAGCTTCGACATCGGCAACGCCGGGACCGTCGGCGCGCTGGACTTCGACATCCGCGACCAGTCGGTGACGCTCGGCCTGCGCTACTCGTTCGCGCCGCCGCCGCCCCCGCCGCCTCCGCCCCCGCCGCCGCCCCCGCCGCCGCCGCCGCCTCCTCCGCCCCCGCCGCCTCCCCCGCCGCCTCCGCCGGCGTATGAGGC
>CAZOHI010000020.1:0-21622 GCA_964579695.1 uncultured Caulobacter sp.
GGAACCTAAATCCAGTGCGTCTACCAGTTCCGCCACATCCGCAGCGGGGCGAGCCTTAGCGCCCCGCGTGCAACCGGGCAAGGACGGCGGGGGCGAGGCCGGGCAGGTCCTCGGCGGTCAGGCCGGGGCCGTGGGCGGCCGCGCACTCGGCGTGTATCCACGCGGCGGCGCAGGCGGCGTCGAAGCTGTCCATGCCTTGCGCGATCAATCCGCCGACGAAGCCGGCCAGGGCGTCGCCCGATCCTGCCGTCGCCAGCCACGGCGAGCCGTTGACGTTGACCGCCGTGCGGCCGTCGGGAGCGGCGATCACCGTGTCGGCGCCCTTCAGCAGGACGATGGCCCCCGCCCGCCTGGCGGCCTCGCGCGTGGCGGTCACGCGTTCCGGACCGTCCTTCAGCAGGCCGGGGAACAGGCGGTCGAACTCTCCCGGATGCGGGGTCAGCACGTCGTCGCGGTCGAGGGCGGAGAACAGGTCCTGCGGGCGGTCCTTGAAGGTGGTCAGGGCGTCGGCGTCCACGACCAGCGCCGCCCCCGTGCGGGCCAGGGCCAGCAGGTTGGCGCGGGTCGCGGCCCCTACCCCCGCCGCCGGGCCGATGACGGCGGCGTCGGCGGTCTCGGCGGCGGCGGCCAGCTCGATGTCGATCTCGAAGGGGCGCAGCATCACCGCCTCGAGGTGCGCGGCGTTCTCGGCCAGCGCCGAAACGGGCGACACCAGCGTCACCAGGCCCGCGCCGATGCGCAGGCCCGCGCGGGCGGCCAGCCGCGCGGCGCCGCTGTGGAACGCCTCGCCGCTGACGGCGATCATCCGGCCGCGCTGGTGCTTGTGCGACTGCGCGCCCGGCCAGGGGAAGCGCGCGGCCCACAGGCCGGGGACGTTCTCCGAGAGCGCCGCCAGGGTGTTCCCCAGGCCGATGTCCGCCACCTCGACCGCGCCGCAGGCCGAGCGGCCGGGTTCCAGCACATGGCCTATCTTGCGGCGGTGGAAGGTGACGGTCAGGGCGGCGTGGAAGGCGTGTTCGCCGACCGGCGCGCCGGTGTCGCCCGACAGCCCGCTGGGCAGGTCGATGGCGACGATGCGCCCGGCCGCTTCCTTCGACGCGCGGGCGAGGTGCAGGGCCGCGCCCTCCAGCGGCCGCGACAGCCCGGCGCCGAACAGCGCGTCTATATAGAGCGTGCCGCCGGCGAACCCGGCCGACAGGGGACGGACCTCGCCCTTCCAGCGGCGGGCCATCTCCTTGGCGTCGGGAGTGGCGGGCGGGGCCAGGGCCTCGACCCTGACGTTCCAGCCGCGCTTCTTCAGGTGGCGGGCGATGACGTAGCCGTCGCCGCCGTTGTTCCCCGGCCCGCACAGCACCACCGCCGGCCAGGGCCTGAACCGCGAGGCGATGACCGCGGCGGCGCCCTCTCCCGCCCGCTCCATCAGCACATGGCCCGAGACGGGGGCCGCCCGGTCGGCGGCGGCCATCTCCGCGACGGTCAGGATTTCGTGAGCCATGCGAACTCCGGGTTACGTCGCAGCTTCGCGTCCTTTCTCCGCCGGGATCAAGGCCTAGTCGGGCGTGAACAGGTTGCGCTTGCCGTCGGGGTGGCGCGTGACCGTCCCCGTCCGCCCGACGCCCTCGCGCGATTCCAGGTCGCGGAGGGTCGCCTCGTCGTCCGGGGTGTTGGCGGCGAAGCGGCGGCCCTCCTCGTCGCGGCCGACGACGACCCCCTGGCGATAGCCCTCCCGGGCGTGGACGACGGTATAGGTCTCGATGGTCGCGCGGCCCTCGGGCTTCTCGATGATTTCCGGGTGCGGCAGGGCGTCGATCCTCGCCTGGAGCACCGCCGGGTCCTCACGCTCCCAGCGCCCCTCGACCGGCCGCGCGGAATAGACGCCCGTCGACTGCTTGGTCAGGAACCAGCCGTTGGCGGTCGTCAGCCCCCACGTTCCCGGATTGGCCCGCAGCCGCGCCATCACCTCGGCGATCCCGTGCATGGCGTAGTTGTTCCCCGGCCCGCCGAAGTAGGGCAGCCCGCCGGTCAGGGTCAGGCCGCGCGGATCGTCCAATGCAAGGCCCAGTTCCTCCGCCCCGATCTCCACCGCCGAGGGGAAGCAGGAATAGAGATCGATGAATGACAGGTCGTCCACGCCGATCCCCGCCATCTCCAGCGCCCGCCTTCCCGTCAGCCGCATCGCCGGGCTGGAGTGGTAGTCCTGCCGCTCCAGCGGATACCAGAGGTCGGCGGCGTCGGCGCAGCCGTGCAGGAAGACCCAGCGGTCCTGCGGCACGCCCAACTCCCGCGCCTTGCGCGCCGAGGCGATCAGCACGCCCGCCGACTGGTCCACCTGGATGATGGCGTTGAGGTACTTGGGGTAGGGAAAGCCGACCATGCGGTTGTCGTCGCTCGCCGTGACCAGTTCCTCCGCCGTCCGCTCCTTGGGGAACCAGGCATGGGGATTGGCCGCCGCGACCCTGGTGAAGGGCGCGAAGAGGTCGCCCAGCCGCTTTTGATGATCCTCGATGGAACGGCCGTCACGGGCCCTGAGGGCGTTCTCGAACAGCGGATAGGTGTTGGTCGGGAAACCCAGCCCGTGGGCGGCCTCGTACGGCGTCACGCCGGGGCGCGGGTCGCCGACCATGTTCGGCTCGCCGCCTTCGTCGTCGGCGTAGCCTTCGAAGCCCGCCCCGGTCTTCACCCGCTTCATCAGCGAGCCGAGGAACTCACATCCCACCGCCAGCGCCAGCTCGCTCTCGCCGTTCGCGATCCGCTCGCACAGAATGTTGACGAGGTGCTGGGGCGTGTTGCCGCCGGTGTGGGTGTAGGCGCTCCAGCGCGGAGCGGCGCCCACCGCCTTCGCGAAACTGGCCGGGGGGTTCTTCAGGCGCGGGACCGGCATGGCCGAAAGCTGGCCCGGCGTGTCGATGGTGAAGCCGACCACCGCCAGCGCATCCAGCCCGGCCAGCGCCGAAGGCTCCAGTCCTGCATCCTTTGCAGCCCGTTCCGCCGCAATCTTCAGCAGTTCCAGCGGCGTCGGCGATTCGGCGGCGCCGCCGCGATAGGTGAATTGGCCCGCTCCGATGAGGACCGGCGTGTCGTCGTGCATCGTGGAGCCTGCCTCAAACGATCGTCAGGCGCGATCCTAGGGGCGGGAACGGCGCTCACAAGCCGAAATCCGCCCAAAACCACGATGCTTGAGAAACGGGCGCCGCCTGCCTAAAACCCAGGCGCCGCGTGCATTCAGCCGCTTCGCGCGGCAGTCCGCGCAGGTCGCCGCTTGTGACCCCAGCGTGGCCATGCTCCCTCGCGGCGACCGCGCCATTCGCGCGCCAGTATTTCAAGTCGGGCCATGAAAAAGATCGAAGCCATCATCAAGCCGTTCAAGCTCGACGAGGTGAAGGAAGCCCTCCAGGAGATGGGCGTCCAGGGCATGACCGTGCTGGAGGCCAAGGGCTACGGCCGCCAGAAGGGCCACACCGAGCTTTATCGCGGCGCCGAGTACGTCGTGGACTTCCTGCCCAAGATCAAGATCGAGGTCGTGGTCGACGACGGCCAGCTCGACGGGGCCCTCGAAGCCATCCAGAACGCCGCCCGCACGGGCCGCATCGGGGACGGCAAGATATTCGTGTCGGAGATCACCGACGTGGTGCGCATCCGCACCGGCGAAAGCGGCGCGCTCGCCATCTGAGCCGCCGATACAGATTCACCAGCCTAGGGGATAAGGGCCATGGCTAGCGCCAAAGACATCCTGAACATGATCAAGGAGAAGGACGTCAAGTACGTCGACGTCCGCTTCACCGACGTGCGCGGGAAGATGCAGCACGTCACCTTCGACATCGACCTCGTGGACGACGAGTTCCTGGAAGACGGCACGATGTTCGACGGCTCGTCGATCGCGGGCTGGAAGGCCATCAACGAGTCCGACATGAAGCTGCGCCCGGACCTGGACAGCGCCTACATCGACCCCTTCTACCAGCAGACCACGCTGTGCCTGTTCTGCGACGTCGTGAACCCCGACACGGGCACGCCCTACAACCGCGACCCGCGCTCCATCGCCAAGGCCGCCCTGGCCTATGTGAAGGCGTCGGGCATCGGCGACACCGTCTACTTCGGCCCGGAAGCCGAGTTCTTCATCTTCGATGACGTGCGCTGGAACACCGACCCGCACAACACCGGCTACGCCTACGACAGCGAGGAGCTGCCGGTGAATACGGGCAAGGTCTACGAGCAGGGCAACATGGGCCACCGCCCGGGGCCCAAGGGCGGCTACTTCCCGGTGAACCCGGTCGACAGCTGCCAGGACCTGCGCGGCGAGATGCTGTCGATCATGGGCGAGCTGGGCATGAAGCCCGAGAAGCACCACCACGAGGTGGCGCCCGCCCAGCACGAGCTGGGCCTGAAGTTCGACACCATGGTCACCATGGCCGATCGTCTCCAACTCTATAAGTACGTGATCCACAACGTGGCCCACGCCTACGGCAAGACGGCCACCTTCATGGCCAAGCCGATGTTCGGCGACAACGGCTCGGGGATGCACGTCCACCAGTCGATCTGGGGCGACGGCAAGCCGCTGTTCGCGGGCGACAAGTACGCCGGGCTTTCCGACATGTGCCTGTGGTACATCGGCGGCGTCATCAAGCACGCCAAGGCGATCAACGCCTTCTCCAACTCGACCACCAACAGCTACAAGCGCCTGGTGCCGGGCTACGAGGCTCCCGTGAAGCTGGCCTACTCGGCCCGCAACCGCTCGGCTTCCATCCGCATCCCGCACGTCGACAGCCCCAAGGCCAAGCGCCTGGAAGCCCGCTTCCCGGATCCGATGGGCAACCCCTACCTGACGTTCGTGGCCCTGCTGATGGCCGGCCTCGACGGCATCAACAACAAGATCGACCCGGGCGCGCCCGCCGACAAGAACCTCTACGACCTGCCCCCGCGCGAGCAGAAGAAGATCCCGGAAGTCTGCGGCTCGCTCCGCGAGGCCCTGGAGAACCTCGACAAGGACCGCGCCTTCCTGAAGGCCGGCGGCGTCATGGACGACGACTTCATCGACAGCTACATCGAGCTGAAGATGGAGGAAGTGATGCGGCTGCAACTGCACCCGCACCCGGTCGAATTCGACATGTACTACAAGTGCTGATCAGCGAAAGCTGAGGCAAGCGAAGGGCCGGGGAGCGATCCCCGGCCTTTTTCTTTCCTCGTCATCCCGGACGGCGAAGCCGATCCGGGACCCAGGAGTTGCAGCGCGCGGCCCCTGGGTCCCGGCTCTCCCCCCGGCTTTCGCCGGGGTACGGCCGGGATGACGGGTGATTTAAGCGGGACACTCCCCCTCGCCCGCCACGCTCGCCCCCGCCGCGGCCGCCGTGCAGGCGTTGCCGTAGGTCTTGCCGTCGCAGCCGCACACCGGGCGGTATTCGCGCGTGCACATCGGCCGGATCGGCGTGCAGGTCCCGGCGGCGTCGGCTGCCTGGCACTGGCCCTGCGGCATGGCGCAATAGTCGCTCGCGGCGCGGCAGGCGAAGCCCGCGATACCGCCGCACATCCCGCCCGTCGCCCCCGGAGGGGGCCCCTCGGCCAGCGGCGGCGGAGCGGTCGGCGCGCAGGAGGCGCACATCAGGGCGGCGAGGGCTCCGGCGATCCACAGTCTCATGGCGTTCTCCCAGGCAGCATTTCCAGAAGGCTTTCGCGCGTCGCCTGCCGGGGCCAGGACCGGACGGCCCAGTATCCCGCCAAAGGAAGCGCGACGGCGACGGCGAACAGTCGCTCGAGGATGCGCCCTCCCCCAGCGTCCGCGTCCACCGGAAGGTTCCACAGGACGAGCAGCAGCAGGCCCAGCCCGAGCATCAGCGGAACGGCCGTCGCCGCATAGCCGAGGGGCGTCGCGCCGGCATAGAGGCGGGCGCGGGGCGAGCGCACCTTGTCCAATACCGCCGAGACGAACGGGGAAAACGAGGCCGACCGGTCCTCGAACTCCCCCATCGCCAGATAGTGGCCGTTGTCGAAGCTGATCGTCGCGCCCGCGCCGTACACCGAGAAGACATGGCGCCAACTCTTGTACTGGGTGGGGTCGAAGCGCAGCCGCACCTCCTCCACGTCGTCCCAGGCGATCGCGGTCCGCCGCCCGCCCGGCAGTTCCTCGACCAGGGCGCCCGGTTCGATCCGCCAGCGGCGCGGCTCGCGCTCCAGCACCGATTCCCGCTTTTCGTAGGTCGTCGTCATGCAGCCAGTATGGCGCCGCTTGCCCGGGCATGGTATCGCCGCCGCATGAACCGTTTCGCAAGCCACGTATACGCCATCGCCCGTCCGGCAATCGCCGGGCGGACGGCGTTGCGCGTGGAGGCGGACACGGGACTCTAGGGGAACTCGACACACCCCCGCCCCATCCAACCCCTCCCGCTGCGGAGGGGTTTTTCGTATCTGGAACCTCATTCTTCCGCGGCGGCTTTCGGAGCGAGCCATGACGGAGATGACACCCCAGGTCCTGGGCGCGCTGGCGATGTTCGCCTTCGCGTCCTCGATCACGCCAGGTCCCAACAACACCATGCTGCTGGCCTCGGGCGCGAACTTCGGGCTGCGGGCCTCGATCCCGCATGTGCTGGGGGTGGTGTTCGGCTTCCTGTCGCTGCTGCTGGCCGTGGGGCTGGGGCTCGGCGGGCTGTTCGCGGCCTATCCGATCCTGCACGAGGTGCTGAAGTGGATCGGCGGGGCCTATCTGGTCTATCTCGCCGTCCGTATCGGGATGTCGCGGTCGATCGGCGACGGCAAGTCCACGGGACGGCCCATGAGCTTCCTCGCCGCCTTCGCCTTCCAGGCGGTGAACCCCAAGGGCTGGGCGATGGCGCTGGGGGCGGCGGCGACCTACGTCCCGCCGGGGAACTACCTGGCCAACATGGTCGTCGCGGCCCTGGTGTTCGGGGCGATCAACGCGCCCTGCGTGGTCGGCTGGACGACGTTCGGCGTCGGGCTGCGCCGGTTCCTCGACCGGCCGAGGACGCTGCGGGCCTTCAACCTGACGATGGCGGCCCTGCTGGTCGCCTCGCTCTACCCGCTCGTCCTGTGACCGCCGCCCTCATAGCGGTGAACCTGGCGGCCGTGATCTTCGGCGCGGTCGCCCTGTTCGGACGCCTCGACGCCTCGCCCGTATGGATCGTGGCGGGCCGGGCCGCCTTCGCCGCCGTGGCGCTGGCGGCCGTGGTCGCCGCGCGCCGCCTGCCCCTCCGGCCCGACGCCCGCGTCGTCGCCACGGGGGCGCTGCTGGCCGCGCACTGGGCCGCCTTCTTCGCCTCGGTCCAGATGGCGGGCGTGGCGGTCGGCACGCTGACCGTCTCGACCTTCCCGCTGTTCATCATCCTGATCGAGGCGGCGATGAAGCGCCGCGCGCCGACCCCGGCCGAGGTGGCGGCGGGCGCGGCCGTCGTCGCGGGGGTGGCCCTGATCGCGGGTCCCATCGCGCCCGGCGCCGCCCTGGGCGCGGCCGTCGGCCTCGTCTCGGCGATGCTGTTCGCCGTCTTCGCCCTGGCCAGCCAGAGCCTCGTGCGCCAGGCCGGGCCCGTCGTCCTGTCGCTGCAGCAGAACGCGGCGGCGGCGCTGGTGCTGGTCCCCTTCCTGCCGTTCACGCCGGGGCTCCAGGCGCCGCAGGACTGGCTGGCGGTCGCGGCGCTGGGGGTGTTCGGGACGGCGCTGGTCCACCAGCTCTACCTCTTCGCCCTGGCCCGGCTGCCCGCCGCCGTCTGCGGGGCCTTCGTGACCATGGAGCCGGTCTACGCCATCCTCCTGGCCGCGCTGCTGTTCGCAGAGCCCGCCGGTCCGATGGTCTTCGCCGCCGCCGCGCTGATCGTCGGCGCTTCGCTATTGCTCCTCAGGAGTCGGGGCGGCTAACCAGCCGTTCTCGAATCGCCGCAAGTTCGCCTGTCATGTCCTCGCCCGCCAAAGTCCCCGGTCTCTTCGACGACGCCCTGTCGCCGCCCCCCGCCTCGCCCATGGCCGAAAGCCACGAGCCGCGCCCCGATCCGAAGATCTCGGCGACCGGCTACTCGGCCAAGGACATCGAGGTGCTGGAGGGGCTGGAGCCCGTCCGCAAGCGCCCCGGCATGTACATCGGCGGCACCGACGAGCGGGCGCTGCACCACCTGTTCGCCGAAGTGCTCGACAACGCCATGGACGAGGCGGTCGCGGGCCACGCCAAGATCATCGAGGTGACGCTGGACGCCGAGGGCGCCCTGACCGTCCGCGACGACGGCCGCGGCATCCCGGTCGACCCGCACCCCAAGCATCCGGGCAAGTCGGCGCTGGAAGTCATCATGACCGTGCTGCACTCGGGCGGGAAATTCTCCGGCAAGGCGTACGAGACCTCCGGCGGCCTGCACGGCGTGGGCGTGTCGGTCGTCAACGCCCTGTCCGAGCGGGTCGAGATCACCTCCTGGCGCGACGGGTTCGAGCACCGGCAGGTGTTCTCGCGCGGCAAGCCGCTGGGCAAGCTCGAGCAGATCGGCCCGTCCCGCAAGAAGGGCACGGCGGTCAAGTTCCTGCCCGACCCGGTGATCTTCGGCGAGGGGGCGGTGTTCAAGCCCGCGCGCCTGTACCGGATGGCCCGGTCGAAGGCGTACCTGTTCCGGGGCGTGCAGATCCGCTGGAACTGCGACCCAAGCCGCATCCACGACCAGACGCCGCCCGAGGCGACCTTCCACTTCCCCAACGGCCTGGCCGACTTCCTGGCCGAGCGGGCGGGCAAGATCGCCACCGTCACGCCGCAGGCCTTCTCGGGCCGCATCGAGCGCAAGGACGAGGCGGGCGCCGTCGAATGGGCCGTGACCTGGACGCCGGAAGGCTTCGGCGAGGCCGACGGCTTCATGCAGTCCTATTGCAACACCGTGCCGACGCCCGAAGGCGGCACCCATGAAGCCGGTCTGCGCGCCGCCCTGACCAAGGGGCTGAAGACCTATGCCGAACTGGTCGGCGAAAAGCGCGGCCAGGTCATCACCGCCGAGGACGTGATCGCCAACGCCGGCGCCCTGATCAGCGTCTTCATCCGCAATCCCGAGTTCCAGGGCCAGACCAAGGAGCGGCTGTCCTCGTCCGACGCGCAGCGGCTGGTCGAGAACGCCCTGCGCGACCCCTTCGACCACTGGCTGACCGGCTCGCCCAAGGCCGCCGCCCAACTCCTCGAATTCGTCGTCGAGCGGGCCGAGGAGCGGCTGAAGCGGCGCAAGGACAAGGAGGTCGCCCGGGCCTCGGCCACCCGCAGGCTGCGCCTGCCCGGCAAGCTGGCCGACTGCTCGGCTGGGGCCATCGACGGCGCCGAGCTGTTCATCGTCGAGGGCGACAGCGCCGGCGGCTCGGCCAAGCAGGCCCGCAACCGCAAGAACCAGGCGATCCTGCCCCTGCGCGGCAAGATCCTGAACGTCGCCTCGGCCACCACCGACAAGCTGGTCGCCAACAAGGAGCTGTCGGACCTGATGCTGGCCCTGGGCGTCCAGGGCGGGTCGAAATTCAAGGAGGACGACCTCCGTTACGACCGCATCATCATCATGACCGACGCCGACGTGGACGGCGCCCACATCGCCTCGCTGCTCATCACCTTCTTCTATCGGACGATGCCGGACATGATCCGGGGCGGACGGCTCTATCTCGCCCTGCCGCCGCTCTACCGGATCAGCCACGGCGGCAAGACGATCTATGCTCGCGACGACGCCCACAAGGACGAGCTGCTGGCCACCGAGTTCAAGAACAAGAAGCCCGAGATCGGCCGCTTCAAGGGCCTTGGCGAGATGATGCCCGCCCAGCTCAAGGACACCACCATGAACCCCGCCACCCGCACCCTGGCGCGGGTCACCCTCCCGCGCTCGGAGGAGGCGGTAGAGGCGCTGGTCGAAACCCTGATGGGCCGCAAGCCCGAGCTGCGCTTCCGCTTCATCCAGGAGAACGCCGAGTTCGCGGCGGAAGACATCGACGTCTAGCCGCCGGAAACTCATTGACTTGACGACGGTTACTTCTATGTATCCCGTCAGTTCGGAACAGGTCTGGCGAATTCGCGCCGCCCGCTCGCCCAAGCACGGGCGGTTCCGGCGCCAGACTTAGCGTGAAATGACCGAATTCTCAGACCTTGGGCTTTCCGCCCTCACCCTCCAGGCCGTGGCCGACACCGGCTATACGACCGCCACCCCCATCCAGGCCCAGGCCATCCCCGTCGCCCTCGCGGGCCGGGACGTGCTCGGGATCGCGCAGACCGGGACCGGCAAGACCGCCGCCTTCACCCTGCCGATGATCGAGCGGCTGGCCGCCGGGCGCTCCAAGGCGCGGATGCCCCGCAGCCTGGTGATCGCCCCCACCCGTGAACTGGCCGACCAGGTCGCCGCCTCCTTCGAGAAGTACGCCAAGGGCCGCAAGCTGACCTGGGCGCTGCTGATCGGCGGCGTGTCGTTCGGCGACCAGGAAGCCAAGCTGGACCGCGGCGTCGACGTGCTGATCGCCACCCCCGGCCGCCTGCTCGATCACTTCGAGCGCGGCAAGCTGCTGCTGACCGGCGTGCAGATCCTCGTGGTGGACGAGGCCGACCGGATGCTCGACATGGGCTTCATCCCGGACATCGAGCGCATCTTCAAGCTGACGCCGCCGAAGAAGCAGGTGTTCTTCTTCTCCGCGACCATGCCGCCCGAGATCACGCGGCTGACCAAGCAGTTCCTGAACGACCCGACCCGCATCGAGGTCGCCCGCCCGGCCACCACGGCCGAGACGATCAAGCAGCACCTGGTGCCCATCCCCCTCTCCGAGCCCAAGGCCAAGCGCATGGCGCTGCGGGCCCTGATCGAGCGGTCGGACGTGAAGAACGGCATCGTCTTCTGCAACCGCAAGAGCGAGGTCGATATCGTCGCCAAGTCGCTGAAGGTGCACGGCTTCGACGCCGCCGCCATCCACGGCGACCTCGACCAGGCGACGCGGATGCGCACCCTGGCCAACTTCCGCTCAGGCGAGTTGCGGCTTCTCGTGGCGTCCGACGTGGCCGCGCGCGGCCTGGACATCCCCGACGTCAGCCACGTCTTCAACTACGACGTGCCGCACCACGCCGACGACTACGTCCACCGCATCGGCCGCACCGGCCGGGCGGGGAAGTCCGGCCAGACCTTCATGATCATCACCCCGGCCGACTCCAAGGGCCTGGACAAGGTGCTGAAGCTGATCGGCAAGACGCCGGAAGAGATCACCGTCGACCTCGACTGGTCGCAGGCCAAGGACGACCGTCCCCGGGAAGCGCGGAGCGGCCGTGAGCGGGGCGGACGCGAGCGCGGCCGCAGCAGCAGCCGTGACCGGGACCGTGAACGCCCCCGGCCCGACCACGGCGAACGCGCCGCGATGGAGCCGGTGGAAGTCACCGAGGCCGCCCCCAGGGCCGAGCGCGACGAAGCGCCCGAGAAGGCCGAACGCACCGAACGCCCCCGCCGCGACCGCAGCCGTCGCGAGCCCCGCGCCGAAGCGCCTGCCGAAGTGGTGGAAGCTGTCGAGGCCGCGCCCGAGCCTCGCGCCGAGCGTCCGCGCCGCGAGGAACGTCCGCGCCGCGACGAGGCTCCTGTCCGCCCCGTTCGCGGTGTCGCCACGCCCAAGCCGCGCGACGACGACGACCGCCGGGTGGTGGGCTTCGGCGACGACACGCCCGCCTTCCTGCTGCGCGCGCCGCCGAAGATCACCGCGACCGCCGAGGACTAAAAGAAAAGCCCTTCTCCCCGGATGGGAGAAGGGAGGGAAAGCCTCACCGCTTGATCTGGCCCTTCACATAGGCGCGGAAGCCCTTGCCGTACGGCGGGCGCATCTGGACGAGCTGCGATATTTCCTTCGAGAGCTGCGTGTAGACCGACTTCCTGTGGCTGAACTCACGGAAACCGTCGAGGCCGTGGTAGCTGCCCATGCCGGACGGGCCGACGCCGCCGAAGGGCAGTTCCTCCTGGGCGATGTGCATGATCACGTCGTTGACCGTCACCCCGCCGCTGGTGGTGTTGTTGACCACCTTGTCCTTCTCCGCCGCGTCGGCGCCGAAGTAGTAGAGGCCGAGCGGTCGGTCGTTGGCGTTCACGTAGGCGACGGCTTCGTCCACCGTCTTGTAGGTCTTCACCGGCAGCACCGGGCCGAAGATCTCCTCCTGCATCACCTTCATGTCGTCGGTGGCGTTCAGGATCAGGGTCGGCGCGATCTTGCGGTGTTCCTGCTGGGTCAGGTTCTCGCCCTCGGGCTTCATCTCGATCACCTCGGCGCCCTTGGCCCTGGCGTCGTCGATGTAGCCCATGATGCGGTCATAGTGCCGCTGGGCGACGATGGCGGTGTAGTCGGGGTTGTCCTTCAGGGTCGGGAACATCTTCGCCACCGACGCCTTGGCCTCGCTGACGAATTCGCCGACCCGGTCCTCGGGCGCCAGCACATAGTCGGGGGCCAGGCATATCTGCCCGGCGTTCAGCGTCTTGCCGTTCATCACCCGGGCGGCGGCCACCTTCATGTCGGCGCTGCGCGACAGGATCACCGGGCTCTTGCCGCCCAGCTCCAGCGTCAGGGGCACGAGGTTCTCGGCCGCCGCGCGCATCACGTGCTTGGCCACCGACGTCGCGCCCGTGAACAGCATGTGGTCGAACGGCAGGGTCGAGAACGCCTGGCCCACCTCCGGCCCGCCGGTGAAGACCGCGACCTCCTCCTCGGTGAAGGCGGAGGCGAACATCTCCTTCATCAGCTCGGAGGTCTGGGGCGTGAATTCCGACGGCTTGATCATCACCCGGTTGCCTGCGGCGAAGATGCCGCCCAGCGGGCCGAAGGTCAGGTTGATCGGGAAGTTCCAGGGGCTGATGACCCCCACCGTGCCCTTCGGCTGGTGGTGGACGACGGCGCTGGCGCCGAACAGCGAGACGATGGCGGGGGTCGGCCGGTGCTTTTCCGGCTTCATCCATTTGCGCACATTGGCGCGGGCGTGCTTCAGCGGCCCGATCGACCCGGCGATGTCGGTCAGGGCCGTGGCGTCGCGCGAGCGGGCGCCGAAGTCGGCGTTCAGGGCGTCGGCGATGCGGTCCTGGTAGTCGATCAGCAGGCCGATGGAGCGGTCGATCCACTCGATCCGCTTCTCGGCGCTGGGGATGCCGTCGCGGATGTGGGCGGCCTTCTGGCGCTCCAGAACCTCCATCATGGCGGCGCGATGGGCGTCGACGCCCAGGTTCACGGGTGCGTTCATTGGGGGCTCCTCCCGAAGGCCGCTCATCTTATCAGTGTTCACAATGCCTCTTTGCGCCTCGCCCCGCAAGCGAACCGCGTTCGTTCGCTTTAACCCGGTGTTTTGAGTTCCGGGCTTAGGGTCCCGCCATCAAGAAGCTTGGCTGCGCCTGCGGTTGCGGCTGAGCGTCGGGGGAATAGAGATGTTCGGCGACGTGGAAACGACCCTGCGCGGCCCCGAGGCCTATAAGGTGGCCCGCAAGGCGCTGGAGCTGATGGAGCGGCATGCCGTATGGCCGACGCCGCTCAACTTCGAGATCTGGGCGCATGTCGTAGCCGATCCCGAAGGGGCGCTGGCGCGCGAGATGACCCGCCTGATCTCCTCGGGCGAGCCGTTGACGGAGACCCTGACCGAGGAGCTGGCCGCCGCCTACCTCGCCAAGGCCCGCCTGAACGAGCAGATTCGCGACGCCGGGGACCAGCTCTCCAAGGAACTGGCGCAGGTCTCGCGCGCCATCCAGCAGGCCCAGAAATCCACCCAGGCCTACGGCGCGACCCTGGCCGGCGCCAGCAAGGACCTGGACGACCCCAAGGACCCCGCCGCCATCAAGGGCATGGTCGAGCGCCTGGCCACGGCCACGCGGCGGATCGAGCGCGAGAACAAGTCGCTCGAAAAGCGTCTGTCGGAATCGACCACCGAGGTCACCCGCCTGCGCGAGCACCTGGAGCAGGTGCGCCGCGACGCCACGACGGACGGCCTGACCAACCTCGCAAACCGCAAGGCGTTCGACGACGAGCTGGCCCGGGCCTGCGCCGACGCCGACGAACAGGGCGTGGCCCTGACCCTGGCGGTGCTCGACATCGACCACTTCAAGAGCTTCAACGACACCTGGGGCCACCAGACGGGCGACCAGGTGATCCGCTACGTCGCCAGCGTGATCGGCCGCGTGGGCGCCACGCCCCGGTTCGCCGCCCGCTACGGCGGCGAGGAGTTCGCCATGATCTTCCCCGGCGAGGACGCCCGGCTGGTCGAGGCGACCCTGGAGGAAATCCGCGAGGAGGTGTCGTCGCGGATGCTCAAGCGCCGGTCCACCAACGAGGACCTGGGCACCGTCACCATCTCGGCGGGCCTGGCCCAGCGCAAGGCGGGCGAGACCGGGGCCTGCGTCATGGATCGGGCCGACGCGGCCCTCTACACCTCCAAGCGGGCGGGCCGTAACCGCGTGACCAACGGCGAGCGCGTGGCCCAGGCCAGCGCGGCCTGACGCAAGAATCCGCTGGCGTTACCCAACGTCGGGATTCTAACCCTCCTGGCGACTGCGCGGGAGGACGTGACGTGGACTACAGCAAGATCAAGGTCGAGACGGCGGACGGCCTTGCCGTCATCACGCTGAACGATCCCTCCACCCTGAACGCCGCCGGGTTCGACCTGGCCGACGAACTGGCCCACGCCTTCCGCGCCGCCGCCCAGGGCGTGCTGGACGCCCGCGCGGTGATCCTGACCGGCGAGGGGCGCGGCTTCTGTTCCGGCGCCAACCTGTCGGGCGCGGGCGTGGCCCCCGCCCTCGACCCGGACGGCAAGCCCGACGCGGGCCGGGCGCTGGAGACCCACTACAACCCGCTGCTGACCCTGATGCGCGACTTCCCCCTGCCGCTGGTGACGGCGGTCAACGGGGCTGCGGCCGGGGTCGGCTGCTCGATGGCGCTGATGGGCGACATGATCGTGGCGGGCGAGAGCGCCTATTTCCTCCAGGCGTTCCGCCGCATCGGCCTCGTGCCCGACGGCGGCTCGACCTACCTCCTGCCGCGCATGGTCGGCCGGGCGCGGGCCATGGAGATGACCCTTCTGGGCGACAAGCTGCCCGCCGCGACGGCGCTGGAATGGGGCCTGATCAACCGCTGCGTCCCGGACGCGGACCTGATGGCGACGGCGACCTCGATCGCCCGGCAACTCGCCGACGGCCCGAAGTCGCTGGGGATGATCCGCAAGCTGATGTGGGACGCCCTCGACAACGACTGGGACGCCCAGCTCCAGGCCGAGCGCATCGGCCAGCGCGACGCGGGCAAGACCGAGGACTTCGTCGAAGGCGTCACCGCCTTCCTCCAGAAGCGCAAGGCGGAGTTCAAGGGCCGCTAGTACGCCTTGTAGCTCTTTTCCTCGACGATATCGGACCCGGCCGCCTCGTTGATGGCGCGCTTGATGGCCGCCCGGCGATCGTTCTCGATGTACACCGAGCGGGCAAGCTGGACGAAGCGCTCGCCGAAGTCCTTGTCGCGTTCGCAGGCCCGCTTGTCGTCCTCGATGTCCCACAGCGCCCCGTTCACCGCCGCCAGATCGGCGGTCAGGCGCTCGATCTCCTCCGACGCGGGCAGTTCGCGGGCGGCCAGGGCCTCCAGCAGGGCCAGTTCCTTGCGGACGTTGGCTTCCTTGGCGGCGTCGCCGATCCGCTCGGCCTTGACCCGCAGGATGGTGATCTTGTCGACCAGTTCGCCTGCGGAAATCGGGGCGAGGATGTTCATGCCAGCAACCTTTCCAGCCCCGCGCGGGCCGCATCGAGCGGCAGCGCCGCCATGCCGTCCCCGTAGTCCGCGGCGACCAGAACCTCAAGCCGCCGCGCGGCAGGACGGAACTTCACCGCCTTGCGCCGGTCGAGCTGCAGGCTGAGCAGCGGCGCCCCGCCCGCCGCCAGCATGTGCCCCGGCCCACCGTCGTTGGCGACCGCCGCCGCCAGCCGCCCGGCCAGGGCGATGACCAGCAGCGGCCCCTTGACCGCCGCGCCCATCGATTCCGGGTAGAGCGCGTCCGGCATCGCGGCCCTGGCCGCCGCCAGGTCCTCGGCCTCATCCGGGCCGAAGAAGAAGACCGGCATGCGGCCCGCGCCCGCCTGCTCCCCCGCCAGCGCGAGGAAGCTCTCCAGCGGCCAGCGCTTGTTCCGCCCGCCCGCGCCGGGCGCGAAGCCGATGTAGGTCGGCCCGCGCGGCAGCAGCGCCTCGGCGGCCGCCAGCGCCGCCTCGTTCGCCAGCGTCAGCGGCCGCGACGAAGCCCCCTCGCCCGCCGCCAGCCTGAGCAGCACGTCCATCCGCTCCACGACCGTTTCCGGCCAGCACGGGACCTTGCGGTCGGACAGCACGGTCGGCGAGACGAACAGCCCCTTCGCCGCCCGCTTCGCCACCACGCTGCGCCGCAGGTTGCCCTGCGTGTCGATCACCACGTCGAAGGTCCGCCCGCCGAACGGCCGCCACGCCGTCAGCCAGTCGAGGGCGCCGAACCCCGTGGGCCCGTCGGTCAGCACCTCGTCCACCAGCCCCTCGACCACCGCCTTCAGCGGCCCCGCATAGACCGTGGCCCCCGAGGCCGCGCACCATGTGACGTGCGCGTCCGGCCAGGCCGCCCGCACCCCCGCCATGAAGGGCAGCTTGATCAGCCCGTCGCCGATCAGCTCGCCCATCGAATAGACCATCACCTTCATGCGCCGTCCCACGGGCCGGGGCCGATATCGACCTTGCGCGCCTTCTTCGGCCTGCGGGCGCGCAGGGCGGCGTCGAGGCCCAGCCGCGCCCAGCGCACCGCCTCCTCCGGGTCGTCGGCCGCTTCCTCCGGCAAGGTCCAGTACTTCAGCGACCCGGACGTCCCGTCCTTCATCTGGAAGGTGAAGGGCCGCGAGCCCGCCGCCTCGAAGGCGCCCAGCGTCTCGCCGTCGACCTTGAAGTACAGGGTCTCGCCCATGACCAGCCCGAACATCAGGTCGTCGGCATAGACCCCCAGGCCACCGAACATCCGCTTCGTCCGCACGGGCAGGAACCCGTCCAGCAGCTCGCGCACATGCGAGGCGAATTCCTCGCTGACGGCCATGCCACCCTCCCGTGAGTGAATACTCACTTGCAAAGCCCGCCGAGATATGTGAGTGAACGCTCACTACCGGAGGGATTCGAAATGTCCGCCAAACCTCGCATCGAGCGCGCCGCGCTGGAAGTCTTCGTGCGCGACGGCGTGGACGCCGCCACCACCAAGGCCATCGCCGCCCAGGCCGGTTGCTCGGAAGGCGCGATCTACCGTCATTTCCGCAGCAAGGACGAGCTGGGCGTCAGCCTGTTCATGGGCGTACACCGCCGCCTCGCCGACCTGATCGTGGAGACGGCGGCCCAGGCCCCCGGCATCCGGGCCAAGGCCGCCGCGCTGGTCGGGGCCTATTGCCAGGTGGCCGACGAGGACTGGCTGCTGTTCGCCTTCCACCTGACCCAGCTCCACCGCTTCATCCCCTACTACCAGGAGGACGGGCGCGACCCGGTGACGGCGACGGAGACCATCATCAAGCAGGCCATGATCGGGGCGGAGCTGCCCCCCGCCGATCCGCGCGTGCTTGCGGCCATGGCGCTGGGCGTCATCACCCAGACCGCCCAGAACAAGGCTTACGGCCGCCTGGGCAGCGATTCCCTGTCGGCCCACGCGCCGATCATGACCGCGGCCGTCCAGGCCGTCCTCTTCGCCCGCTAGGGACCTCAAGATGCGCAACATCCTCTTCGCCGCCGCCTACTGGGCGCTGTCGATCTTCTACGCCTTCGCGGCGACCTTCCTGGCGATCCTGCCGGGACGCAGGCCGGTGACCTGGGCCATCCGCCGATACTCGCGCCGCATGGTGCAGGCGATGGGCCTGATCGCCGGGATCAAGGTCGACCTGCGGGGCAAGGAGCGCCTGCCGCAAGGCGCCTTCATCATCGCCGCCAAGCACCACAGCTGGGGCGACGGCTTCGTGATGTTCGCCAACGTCGAGAACCTGTCGTCCGTGACCGGCGACCACCTGGAGCGCATCCCCCTGCTGGGCGGCATCCTGAGGAAGCTGGGCGCCATCGTGGTCGACAACTGCGGCGGCCCCGAAGCCCGCAAGGCCCTCAGCGACAGCGCCGCCGTCGCCCACAAGGAGGGCAAGCGCATCCTGATCTATCCCGAAGGCCACCTGGCCAAGCCGAACGAGCATTTCCGCTACCGCTCGGGCATCTGGCACATGTACGCCGACTTCGACCTGCCGGTCGTGCCGGTGGCGACCAACCTGGGGTGCTTCTGGGAGCAGGTCAGCTTCGAGAAGAAGCCGGGCGCGGCGACGGTCGAGTTCCTGGACCCCATCCCCACGGGCCTGCCGAAGGCCGAGTTCCTGGCGCGGCTGGAGGCGACCATCGAGGGGCGGTCGCAGGAACTGATCGCGATGGCGACGGGCGAGGCTGTGAGGCCGTCGGCGCTGGTGGCGTTCCCGGGCGAGGAGGATCGGAAGGCAAGCGCCGCCTAGCTTCCCTTCTCCCGCGAGGGGAGAAGGATCAGGCTTCGGCTACCGGCACGATCGTCACGCTCTCCCCGCACCCGCACGCGTCGGTCTCGTTCGGATTGCGGAAGGTGAACTTCGCCGCCAGCTTCGTCGTCTCGTAGTCGATCTGAGTCCCGACGAGAAACAGCACCGCCTTGGGCTCGACCAGTATCGTCACGCCCTTGTCCTCCACCACCTCGTCCAGGGGACCTGCGGCCTCGGCGTACTCCAGCACATACTCCTGCCCCGCGCAGCCGCCGTTCTTCACCCCCACGCGCAGGCCCGCGTAAGGCTTTTCGGCCCGGCCCATGATCTCCTTCACGCGCGCGGCGGCGGCGTCGGTCAGGGTGACGACCTTGGGTCTCGGGCGGCGGGGGCGGACGGCGGTTTCCATCTCAGAACATGTTCAGTTGCAGCTTGGCCTCGTCGCTCATGCGCGAGGGGTCCCACGGGGGATCGAACACCAGATCGACCTTGACGTTCCGCACGCCCGGCACCTCGCGCACGGCGTCCTCGACCCAGCCCGGCATCTCGCCCGCCACGGGGCAGCCCGGGGCGGTCAGGGTCATGTCGATGGCGATGTCCTTATCGTCGGACACGTCCACCTTGTAGATCAGGCCCAGCTCATAGATGTCGACCGGGATTTCCGGGTCGTAGACCGTCTTCAGCTTCTCGACGAGCTGGTCGGTCAGTCGGTTCAGCTCGTCCTGGCTGAGCGGGGTCGTGGCGGTGTCGGTCATGGTCACGCGAAAAAGGTTTGGGCCTTGACCAGCGCGTCCGCGAACGCGTCGGCCTCGGCCTCGGTGTTATATAGGGCGAAGGAGGCCCGAGCGCTCGACGTGACGCCGAAACGGGCCATCAGGGGTTCGGCGCAGTGGGTCCCGGCCCGCACGGCCACGCCGTAGCGGTCGAGGATCTGGGCCACGTCGTGGGCATGGGCGCCCTCGACCTCGAAGGACAGGATGGCCGCCTTGTCGGGCGCCTGACCGAGTATCCGCAGCCAGTTGGCCCCGCCCAGCCGCTCGATCACGCGGTCGTACAGGGCGTGCTCGTGGGCCAGCACCGCGTCGCGGTCCAGCCCCTCCAGCCACTCGATGGCCGCGCCCAGGCCGATGACCTCCAGGATCGGCGGCGTGCCGGCCTCGAAGCGGTGCGGCGGGTCGGCATAGGTGATGCGGTCCTCGCTGACCGCCCCGATCATCTCGCCGCCGCCCTGGTAAGGCGCCATGGCGGCCAGCCGCTCGGCCTTGCCGTAGAGGGCGCCGACGCCGGTCGGGCCGTACAGCTTGTGGCCGGTCAGGACGTAGAAGTCGCAATCCAGGTCCTGCACGTCGACCTTGGCGTGGACCGCGCCCTGGCAGCCGTCGACCAGCACGGCGGCGCCCGCCGCGTGGGCCATCTCGACCACCGCCTTGATGGGGTTGATGGTCCCCAGCACGTTGGAGACGTGGGTCAGGGCGACCATCCTCGTCCGCGGCCCGATCAGGGACCGCAGGTGGTCGAGGTCCAGAGAGCCGTCGTCCAGCACCCGCGCGAACCGCAAGCCCACGCCCTTGCGCTCGCGCAGCAGGTGCCAGGGCACGATGTTGGAGTGGTGCTCCATCTGGGTGACGACGATCTCGTCGCCTTCGCGCAGGGAGAGGCCGAAGGAGGCGGCCACGAGGTTGATCGCCTCCGTCCCGCCCTTGGTGAAGACGATCTCGTTGACGGAGCCCGCGTTCAGGAACCGCCGCACGGCCTCGCGGCCCTTCTCGTAGGCGTCGGTCGTCTCGTTGGCGAGGGTGTGCAGCCCCCGGTGGACATTGGCGTAGGAGCCTTCCATCGCCGCCGTCATGGCCCCGATCACCGCGCGCGGCTTCTGCGCCGAGGCGGCGTTGTCCAGATAGACCAGCGGCTTGCCGTTCACCTGGCGCGACAGGATGGGGAATTCGGCCCGGACGGCCTCCACGTCGAAAGCCATCATTCTTCTCCTTCCCCGCCTGCGGGGAAGGGGGACCGCGAAGCGGTGGAAGGGGCGGCCGCATCCACGGCGCTTGAACTCGCCCCCTCCACCACGCTGCGCGTGGTCCCCCTCCCCCGTTCTGACGGGGGAGGAGAAGCGAGCCGGTCGGCGACCCAGGCGCGCACGACCTCGCGCGCGCCCTCGTGCCCGATCCGCTCGACCACCTCGCCGACGAAGGCTTCGGTCAGCATGGCGCGGGCCTCCGCCTCCGGCACGCCGCGCTGGCGGGCGTAGAAGATGGCGTCCTCGTCCAGCGCGCCCACCGTGTTGCCGTGCGCGCACTGCACGTCGTCGGCGAAGATCAGCAGCTCGGGCTTGGCGTCCACCTCGGCCCGCTCCGACAGGATCAGCGCGTGGTGGCCCATGCGCGCGTCGGTGCGGTCGGCGCCCTCGGCCACCAGGATGCGGCCCTGGAAGACGCCGCGACCGTGGTCGCGCACGACCCCCTTGATGAGCTGCGAACTCGTTCCGTCCACCCCGCCGTGGACGACCTGCGTGGTGATGTCGGCGTGGCGGTCGCCGCCGACCAGATAGGCCCCGTCCATCCGCACCGAGGCCCCGTGGCCGGGATGCTCGACGCGGGTCTCGATCCGCTGGCGCTTGGCGCCGGAGGCCAGCACGGTCTGGGCGAAGGCCGCGCCTGCGGCCAGCGTCACCTCGGCCACGCTGACCGAGACGGCCCCGGCGTCGTCGGCGGCTATGGCCACCCGCTCCAGCCGCGCGCCCTCGCCCAGGCGGATGTCCAGCCCGGCGTTGGCGACATAGCCCGCGCCCAGCGCCTCGTAGGTTTCCAGCAGGGCAAGGCTCGCGCCCGCACCCACCTCGACCGTGACCCGCGCCAGATGCGCCGTCTGGTCGGACGCCGAGACGAACCGCAGCGCGACCGCCCTCGCCTCGCCGGGCGCGACCGTGATCGTGCGTTCGCCGCCGTTGACGACGGCGATCTCCTCGGCGTCGAACAGCCCGGCGGGCAGCGCGCCCTCGAACATCGGCGAGGGGGGCGGCAACACGCGGATCAGCCCGCGCAGGTCCGTCCAGCGCCAGTCCTCGTCCCGGCGCGACGGAAGCTGCGTCAGGTCGCCGGTCTCTATGGCGAGCGCCAGGCTCATGCGGCTCTCGCGTACTTGTCGTAGCCCTCGCGCTCCAGCTCGTGCGCCAGTTCCGG
>CAZOHI010000020.1:21722-50893 GCA_964579695.1 uncultured Caulobacter sp.
CTCGCCGCGCGCCTTGCGCTGGGAATTCAGCGCCGTGCGGATGAAGGTCAGGGCCGGGACCCCCGGAATTTCCAGCGGATACTGGAACGACAGGAAGACGCCCCGCGCCGCCCGCTCGTCGGGCTCCAGCGCCAGCAGGTCCTCGCCGTCCAGCGTGGCGGTCCCCTGCGTGACCTCATACCCCTCGCGCCCGGTCAGCACGTAGGACAGCGTCGACTTCCCCGCCCCGTTCGGCCCCATGATGGCGTGCACCTCGCCCGCCGGAACGTCGAGCGTCAGCCCCTTGAGGATTTCCGTACCGCCGACAGTGGCGTGGAGGTTGTTTATCGAGAGCATCTAACCGACTGATCCTTCGAGCGAAATCGCCACCAGCTTCTGGGCCTCGACGGCGAATTCCATGGGGAGTTCCTGCAGCACGTCCTTGACGAAGCCGTTGACGAGGAGTTGCACCGCCTCCTCCTGCGACAGCCCGCGCTGCTGGACGTAGAAGAGCTGGTCCTCGGACAGCCGCGTCGTCGTCGCCTCGTGCTCGAACTTGGCCGAGCCGTTGCGGGCCTCGATGTAGGGCACGGTATGGGCGGCGCATTGCTTGCCGATGAGCAGGCTGTCGCACTGGGTGAAGTTGCGGGCGCCGGTCGCCTTCGGGTGGGCCGAGACGAGGCCGCGATAGGTGTTGGACGACCGCCCGGCGCTGATGCCCTTCGAGATGATCCGCGAGCGCGTGTTGGCGCCCAGGTGGATCATCTTCGTGCCGGTGTCGGCCTGCTGGCGGCCGTTGGTGATGGCGATGGAGTAGAACTCGCCCACGCTGCCCTCGCCGCGCAGCACGCACGACGGGTACTTCCAGGTGATCGCGCTGCCGGTCTCGACCTGCGTCCAGCTCACCTTCGAGCGCGCGCCCCGGCAGTCGGCCCGCTTGGTGACGAAGTTGTAGATGCCGCCCTTCCCCGTCACCGGGTCGCCCGGATACCAGTTCTGGACGGTGGAGTACTTGATCTCCGCGTCGTCCAGCACGACCAGCTCGACCACGGCGGCGTGGAGCTGGTTCTCGTCGCGCATCGGGGCCGTGCAGCCCTCCAGGTACGAGACGTACGCGCCCTTGTCGGCGATGATCAGGGTGCGTTCGAACTGGCCGCTCTCGGCCGCGTTGATGCGGAAGTAGGTCGACAGCTCCATCGGGCACCGCACGCCCGGCGGCACATAGACGAACGAGCCGTCCGAGAAGACCGCGCTGTTCAGGCAGGCGTAGTAGTTGTCGCTGACCGGCACCACCGAGCCCAGGTACTGGCGCACCAGCTCCGGGTGGTCGCGGACCGCCTCGCTCATCGAGCAGAAGATCACCCCGACCGCCGCCAGCTCCTTCTTGAAGGTCGTGACCACCGACACGCTGTCGAACACCGCGTCCACGGCGTACTTCGGCGCGCCCTGCACGCCCGCCAGCACCTCCTGCTCGCGCAGGGGTATGCCCAGCTTCTTGTAGGTCTCCAGGATGTCGGGATCGACCTCGTCCAGGCTCATCGGCCCGTCCTTGCCCTTGGGGGCGGCGTAATAGTAGGCGTCCTGGTAGTCGATGCGCGGGAAGCTGACCTTGGCCCAGGTCGGCTCCTCCAGCGCCAGCCAGCGGCGGAAGGCTTCCAGCCGCCATTCCAGCATCCACTCCGGCTCGCCCTTCTTGGCCGAGATGAAGCGGACGATGTCCTCGTTCAGGCCCTTGGGCGCGAACTCCTGCTCCACGTCGGTGACGAAGCCGTGCTCGTACTTCTCCAGTTCCTTGACCTGCTCGATGGTCTGCTTCGCAACGGCCACTACGCCACCTCCCGCTTGCGGGCGGCGATGCGCGCGTAAGCTTCCAACCACACGTCGCCGCAGCGGCGCCAATCCTGCGCCGTGCTGGCCCAGCCGCCGCTGATGCGGACGGCGTAGGGGGCGAGATCGCCCCGCCCCATCGCCTCGACCACGCGGCTCGCCTTGACCTTGCCCGACGAGCAGGCCGAGCCCGCGCTGACCATCACGCCCGCCAGGTCCAGGCTCATCACCTGCAATTCCGAGGCGAAGCCGGGGGCCGCGAAGCACAGCGTCTGCGGCAGGCGCGGCGCGCCCTCGCCCAGCACCACGGCCCCGGCCGCCCTGACCCGCTCGGCCAGTTCGTCGCGCCACTCCACTTGATGGCCGGACACCTCCGCCACCGCGCCGAACCCGGCGATGCCCGGCACGTTCTCCGTCCCCGCCCGGCGGCCGCGCTCCTGCCCGCCGCCGTGGAGGCGCCGCGCCAGCGTGGCGCGCGTCCCGGCGACCAGCGCGCCGACGCCCTGCGGCCCGCCCAGCTTGTGGGCCGACAGGCTCATGGTGTCGGCGCCCAGGGCGGTGAAGTCGATGGCGATCTTGCCCGCCGCCTGCACCGCGTCGACATGCAGCCAGCCGCCCGCCGCGCGGACGACCTGCGCCGCCTCGGCCACCGGCTGGATCACGCCCGTCTCGTTGTTGGCCAGCATCAGGCAGACGAGGGTCTTCTCGCCCACGTTCGCCTTCAGCCAATCGATGTCCGCCACGCCCTCGGCGTCGAGCGGCATGACCAGCGCGCCCCTGGCGTTCTCCAGCACGGAATCATGCTCGCCCGCGCTGACGACCACCCGCTCCAACCCAGCGGCCCGCGCGCTCTCGATGGCGAGCGCATTGGCCTCGGTCCCGCCGCTGACGAAGGTGACCGAGCCCGGCGCCACGCCGACCAGACCCGCCACCCGCGTCCGCGCCGCCTCGACCGTCTGGCGCGCGGCGCGCCCGGCGGCGTGGACGGACGAGGGGTTGCCCCCCGCCTCCAGCGCGCGCGCGACCGCCATCGCCGCCTCGGGGCGCACAACAGCCGTGGCGTTGTAGTCGAGATAGGTCACGCCGCCTCTGCTTCCTGCGGCCGCAGCCGCCCGGCCACAACGTCGGCCAGCGAGACGGAGGCGAGGTACTGCTGCACCTGCCGCCCCATCTCCTCCCACAGGTCGTGGGTGATGCATCGCTCGCCCCTGGCCATGCAGCCGCTCGCCTTGTGCCCGGCGCAGCGGGTGGCGTGCAGCGGCTCGTCCACGGCCAGCACGATGTCGACGATGCGCGTTTCCGCCGCGCCCTTGGCCAGGCGATAGCCGCCGCCCGGCCCGCGCGTGCTCTTGACCAGCCCGCGCCTGCGCAGGCGCGCGAAAAGCTGCTCCAGGTAGGACAGCGAAATCTCCTGCCGCGAGGCGATGTCGGCCAGCGACACGGCCCGGTCGCCCTCGCGGCGCGCCAGGTCGGTCATGGCCATCACGGCGTATCGGCCTTTGGTGCTGAGATGCACGGAGGGCGGCTCCTTCAGATTCCGCGCGCATTGGAAGCAGCCTGTGCTACAAGCCGCGACTTCGCGCGAAGCAGGCGCGGGATGTAGGAAAACCAAGCGCGGCGGTCAAGTATTCCGCACCGCAGCAAGGTCGATGGAGACACCATGCCCGAGGTGGTTCTGACCGGCGCAGCCGGCCGGATCGAAGGTCGATATTCCCCGGGGAAGAAGGAGACGGCGCCCATCGCGCTGATCCTGCACCCGCACCCCAAGGCCGGGGGCCACATGAACAACCCGGTGGCGGTCCAGCTCTACCACCTGTTCATGAAGCGCGGCTTCTCGGTCCTGCGGTTCAACTTTCGCGGCGTCGGCCGCAGCCAGGGCGAGTTCGACTCCGGCATCGGCGAACTGGCCGACGCGGCGACCGCGCTCGACTGGCTGCAATCGACCAACCCGGCCGCCTCGCAATGCTGGGTGGCGGGCTACAGCTTCGGCGCCTGGGTGGGGATGCAGCTCCTGATGCGCCGCCCGGAGACGGACGGCTTCATCAGCGTGTCGCCGCCGACCAATATGTACGACTTCAGCTTCCTGGCCCCCTGCCCGGCCTCCGGCCTCATCCTGCACGGCTCGTCCGACACGGTGGTGCCGCCGGTCGAGGTCGAGCGGGTGGTCTCCAAGCTGCGCACCCAGAAGGGCATCACCATCGACTACGACCTGGTCGACGGCGCCAGCCACTTCTGGGCCGAGAACCTGCCGGACGTGGAACAGCGCGTCGGGGGCTACCTCGACAAGCGCCTGGAAGCCGAGCCGGCCTGACGACGATTTCAATCTAGGAGTTCCAGCGGATGCGTCTCGACGCAATCTCCGTGGGCGCGAACGCGCCCCATGACGTCAACGTGGTGATCGAGGTGCCGATCGGCGGCGAGCCGATCAAATACGAGATCGACAAGGCGGCCGGCGCCCTGGTCGTCGACCGCTTCCTCTATACGGCCATGCGCTACCCGGGGAACTACGGCTTCATCCCCCACACCCTGTCGCTGGACGGGGACCCCTGCGACGTGATCGTCGCCAACACCCGCGCCATCGCCCCGGGCGCCATCATGAGCTGCCGTATCGTCGGCGTGCTGGTGATGGAGGACGAGGCCGGCGGCGACGAGAAGCTGATCGCGGTCCCGTCCTCGAAACTGACGCAACGCTACGACCACGTGGCGGACTACACCGACCTGCCCGCCATCACCCTGGCCCAGATCGAGCACTTCTTCAGCCATTACAAGGACCTGGAGCCCGGCAAGTGGGTGAAGATCGTCCGCTGGGGACATGCCGAGGAGGCCCGCCAGATGGTGCTGGAGGGGATCGAGCGGGCGAAGGCGGCCAAGGAGTAGGGCCGCCCGGCTTCGAGCAGGGTCAGGACTTCTTCGGCCCGCCTGGCCGGTCGCGCGTCTCGGCGAAGGTCGACGCCTGGACCGCCGGCGGGACCTTCGCCTGCTTGGGCTTTCTGATTTCGCGGTTGCCGCGTCGTTGGTCTTTGTTGCCCATGGGGAATCTCCTTGGCGGCCGGCGCGGGATGCGCGGGCCTGGTCTTGTGAACCGTCCGTGACGTCAAAGGGCCGGGGGACCGCCCCAGAGCGCCAGACAGACGAATACGGCGGCGAGGGCGAGGCTCACCCACAGCGGGACATTGCGTGCGGAGAGGAAGGGCGCCTTCCGGTCAACCTTGGCCATGACGCACCATCTGAGGCGTGAGCAGGCGGAAGATCCAGGGCAAGGCGATGGCTACCGCCGTGCAGGCCACGGAGATCGCGAGAAGCGAGGACATGAGGCTGGTCTCAAGTGACGCCGCATCGGCCCGCGCTGACCGCTTCGGTGGCGGCGCACGCCCGACGGCGCATACGGCATATGGGGATGCGGGGCCCGGTCCGTAAGGCCGGTCCCTAAGGGATCGACGCCTTGACGATCACCCGCGTCTTACGCCGCATCGGCTTGTCCATGTCGTCCACGCCCGCGCCCTTCTCGCCGATGGCCACGAGGACGAAGGTCTCCGGGTCCCAGCCGCCCGCCTGCAGCGCCGCCGAGACGGCCTCCGCGCGCTGGCGGGAGATGGCGTCGTTGTCGGCCACGTCGCCCGGCGCGCCGGCCATGCCGACGATCTTCACCTCGTCGATGCGGCAGCCGGCCAGCCCGTCCTGCACCGCCTTCAGTTCGGCGCGGGCGTCCTCGCTCAAGTCCGCCCGCCAGCTCTCGAAATAGAGGTCGAAGTCTCGCGCGGAGCAGTCGGGCGCCGCCGCAGGGGCGTCGATGGGCATGCTCAGCGCCAGGATCATGGAGATGATGGGTGTCATGGCGCGGCCCTCCCGGCGTCTGGACGATCCAGCAGGATAGGCATGGTAACGCTCCCCCGTCATCCCGGCCGTAGCGCGCAGCGCGAAGAGCCGGGACCCAGGGGCGGCGCGCGCGGCCCTGGGCCCCGGATCGACCCTTCGGGCCGTCCGGGATGACGGTGGGGTGGAGACATATACAGGCGAGACATCGCCCCCTTCGCGGGCGGCTTATCCGTCACCCACTCGCTCTGCGTACACTGATGGTCATCCACGCCCACCGCCCTCGGGCGCGGGCCGCCCAGCGTCAGGGAAAGCAGGTCAGGTCACCGCAGCCGGAACGCCCCATCGCTCCCGCCAGCGTCCATGGGAGACTCTGGAGACAGATCACGGCCGCGCCAGCCGTCCGCCCGTCATCGCATAGGGGACCCCCGTCGTGCCGGGGAAGGAGATCGGCTGGCCGTTCCAGGTGCGGGCGGCGAGGTAGGCGAAGGCTTCGGCCTCTATGGAGTCGCCGCGCCAGCCGACGTCCTCGGCGGTCAGGACCGGGATGGCGACCGACTGGCGAAGGGCGGCCATGATCTGGGGGTTGCGGCGTCCGCCGCCGCAGACGACGAGGCTGCCCGCGCCCTCGCAGCGCTCCAGCCCCAGCGCCACGCTGCGGGCGGTGAAGGCGACGAGGGTGGCGGCGGCGTCCTCCAGCGACAGGCGGTCCAGCGCCTCGATGGGGAAGTCGTAGCGGTCGAGGGACTTCGGCGGCGGGGCGGCGAAGTAGGGATGGGCGAGGTAGGCGGCCAGCGCCGTCTCGTCCGCCCGGCCCGCCGCCGCCAGCCTGCCGCCCTCGTCGAAGCGCCCGGCGCCCCTGGCCTGGAGCAGCAGGTCGATCATGCCGTTGCCCGGCCCGGTGTCGAAGGCGGTGAGCAGGCCGTTGGCGGCGACGTGGGTGATGTTGGCTACGCCGCCGACGTTCAGCACCGCCGCCGGGCGCTCCAGCCCCGAGGCGCGGGCGCGGGCGCGGTGGTAGACGGGGGCCAGCGGCGCCCCCTCCCCGCCCGCCGCCACGTCGGCGGTGCGGAAGTCGTGGGCGACGGGAACGCCCGCCGCCTGCGCCAGCCACGCGGCGTCGCCGAGCTGGACCGTGCGGCCGGGCGCGCCATCGGCGGGCCGCTGGTGCAGCACGGTCTGGCCGTGCATGCCGATCAGGTCGATGTCGCGCCAGGTCAGGCCGTGCTCGGCCAGGAAGCCTTCGGCGGCTTCCAGGTGTTCCTCGGCGACCGCGCGGGCGGCGGGGGCGAAGGCGGCGGGCTCGGGCGCGCCTCTCGGCCAGCCCCTGGCCTGGAAGGTCGCTTCCAGCACCAGGTCGCGCACGCGGTCGGACAGCTTCTTCTCGCCCGCCGGGCCGAAGGCGGCGATCTCGCGGCCGTCGGTTTCCAGCACGGCCATGTCGACCGCGTCGAGGCTGGTGCCGGTCATGAACCCTAGGACGCGCATCGCCCCGTTGTGCTACACGCCCGCCTCGATTCAAGAAAGGCCCCGCCATGACCGCGCAGACGCAGTTCCGATCCGACTTCCTGCGGACGCTGCAGGCGCGCGGCTATATCCACCAGGCCACCCACCCGGCCGAGCTGGACGAGGCGGCGGCGAGCAAGGTGGTGACCGGCTACATCGGCTTCGACGCCACGGCCCCCAGCCTGCACGTCGGCAGCCTGATCCAGATCATGATGCTGCGCCGCCTCCAGCAGGCGGGCCACCGGCCGATCGTGGTGATGGGCGGCGGCACGACGAAGGTGGGCGATCCGACCGGGCGGGACGAGAGCCGCAAGATGCTCACCGACGCCGACATCGCCGCCAACATCGCGGGCATCAAGACGGTGTTCGAGAAGTTCCTGACCTTCGGCGACGGGCCGACGGACGCCGTCATGATCGACAACGCCGAGTGGCTGGACCGCTTCGGCTACGTGCAGTTCCTGCGCGACTTCGGCCCGCACTTCACGATCAACCGGATGCTGACGTTCGACAGCGTGAAGCTGCGGCTGGAACGCGAGCAGCCGATGACGTTCCTCGAGTTCAACTACATGCTGATGCAGGCGGTGGACTACCTGGAGCTTTACCGCCGGTTCGGGTGCTCCTTGCAGATGGGCGGCTCGGACCAGTGGGGCAACATCGTCAACGGGGTCGAGCTGGTGCGCCGCGTCGACCAGGGCCAGGCGTTCGGCCTGACGACGCCGCTCCTGACCACCTCGTCGGGCGCCAAGATGGGCAAGACGGCGGCCGGGGCGGTGTGGCTGAACGCCGAGCAGCTTTCGCCGTACGACTACTGGCAGTTCTGGCGCAACACCGAGGATGCCGACGTCGGCCGCTTCCTGCGCCTGTTCACCGACCTGTCTCTGGACGAGATCGCGCGGCTGGAGGCGTTGCAGGGCGCCGGGATCAACGACGCCAAGAAGGTGCTGGCCGACGAGGCGACCCGGATGCTGCACGGCGGGGACGCCGCCAGGACGGCTCGCGACGCGGCGACGGCGGCCTTCGAGCAGGGGGGCCTGTCCGCCGACCTGCCGACCTATGAAGTCGCCCGCGCCGCGCTGGCCGAGGGGATCATGCTGGCGGCGCTGGCGGCGGACGCGGGGCTGGCGGGCTCGCGCGGCGAGGCCCGGCGGCTGGCCCAGGGCGGGGGCCTGCGGGTCAACGACAAGGCCGAGACGGATCGCACGATCACCGAGACCGACCTCGTGGACGGCGTCGTCAAGCTGGCGGCGGGCAAGAAGAAGATCGTGCTGGTGAAACCGGTCTAGCCCTGGGGCTCGGCCTCGGCCGCCTTCGGCTCCGGTCCCTCGAACATCCGGCGCAGCACGCCGGGAGCTGCGAGGGACAGGGGATTGGCCAGGACCTTGGGCGCGTCGAACGCCCCCCTGGCCGAATAGGTCATGCCGAACAGCCCCTCGCCCTTGCGCGAGATCAGCAGCGGCCCGACCACCGGCAGGACGCCCGCCACGGAGTTCAGGGCGTAGGCGGGGGCCACCACCCCGGTCACGTCCAGGGTGCGGGTCGCCAGGTCGATCTGGCCCTTGGCGGTGATGCCCAGCGCCTGGCCCGTCGCCTCCGTCTGGCCGAGCGTGACCTTCTTGCCGCGCACCTTCACCGGGGCGGTGATGCGCGAAAAGTGGATGCCGGCCCCGCCCAAGGTGTCCGCCAGCCCCTGCAACGAGGCTACGGTAAGGAGCTGGGCCAGCGCCGGGACGCGGGCCACCCGCATGTCGCGGATGTCGAGGGTCATGTCATAGCCGCCGGGAACGAGCCGCCCGGTCCCCGTCGCGGTCCCTCCGCGCAGGTCCTTGAACCCGCCCAGGGATTCGGCGAGGTCGCCGAGGTCGGCGGCCTTCAGCGACAGGGCCGTGCCGCCCTTGTCCGGCCAGGCGCGGACGCTGAGCGTCGAGCCGCCCAGGGTTTCTGCGGCGATGGTCAAGCGCCGGGCGGCGGGGGAGCCCCAGGTCCCGTCCACGCGGGCGTCCTTCAGGTAGCCGTCTTCCGACAGCCGCACGCGGGCGATGTCGGCGTCGAGCTGCATCGGGCTGGAAGGCGTCGCGCCGTCGGACGCGCCCGCCTTGCCCGCCTCCCGCTGGGCGCGCTTGAGCACCGGCCGGGCGTCGAGGTAGCGGCCCGCCAGCTTGGCCTCCAGCCCGCGCTCGCCCTGCTCCACCTCGGCCGAGCCGTCGTAGAGGCCGTCGAGGCGCAGGGTCGAGGCCTGCAGCCGCGTGACCTTGCCCTTGTAGACCGTCCCGGTCGCGGCCAGCTCCATGCCCTGCCCCTCGGCGACGATGCGCTCGAAGGTGGTCACGCCGTCCGGGCGGGAAACGAGGTCCACGAAGGCCCGCGCCTTGCGCCCGGCGGGCTTGCGCCAGCCGGAATCCGGCACGGCCAGGACGGCGCGCTCCAGGTCGGTCTCGAACCGGCCGGAAAGCCGCCCGTCGGCCGCCTGCTCCATGCGGCCGGAAACGTCGAAGGTCCCGCCGACCATCTCGGCCTCGGCCACGCCCAGCCGCACCAGCGTCGCGGCGGGCGCCTCGCCGTCCAGGGCGATCTGGCGGCGACCGGCGCGCTCGGGCGAGACGTTGAAGCGGACGGTGGCGCCCGCCATCCGGGCCTGGCCGCTGAAACCGCCGCGCACGCCGTTGACCACGGCGTCCACCGGCATGGCCGTCTCCGGCCCGAAGGGGATGCCGAGCCCGGCGAGGTCGGCCCGGTCGAGCCGGGTCTTGAAGCGATAGACCAGCGCGTCCTTCTCCCGGCCCGGCGCCCATTCGACGCGGCCCGCCATGCCGCCCACGGCATAGTCCGCCGCGCCCCGGCGGTCCGCGCCGCCCGCCTCCAGCACCACACGCTGGCTGCGCCCGAACATCGGCAGGTCGCCCAGGCCCAGCACCTTCGCCTCGTCCGGCGAGATGTCGGCCACGTAGCGCACCGTGCCGCCGGACATGGCCAGCGCGCCGGAATAGGCGTCGGCGTCCAGCGAGCCGCTCCAGCTTCCGCCCGCCCCGCCCATGGTCAGCTTCACCGGCACGCGGGCGGGCAGACCCGGCCCGACCGGCAGGCCCGCGGCCTTCCAGGCGACGGGATCGCCGATCCCCTCGACCACCACCCGCCGCGTCCCGCGCCAGTTGGCCTTGCCGTCCAGCAGGCGCGAGCGGATGACCGCCGTCCCCTCGCCGCCCTTGCGGGTGTTGACCCTCATCTTCAGCGGCGCGCCCGCCGAGCCGGAGACGCCGACCGCCCCGTCCAGGTCGATGACCTTCACCCCGGCGTCCTTGCCCTCCAGCGCGGTGTGGAAGTCGATCTTGCCTGCGAACGGTCCGACGCGGCCGACGCCCACGGCCTTGACCTCGTCCAGCGAGCCCTCGACCGCCATCCGCCCGCCTTCCAGGTCCATGCCCAGCGCCACGTTGCGGATCGAGCCGCCGTCCCAGCGACCTTCGTACTTAACGCCGTGATCGCGCAGCGCGACCTTGGACAGCATCGGCCGGGTGATCTCCAGCTTCAGGTCGGCGCGCCCCGCCAGCCGCGTGGGCGACATGCCCGTGGGGGTGATCAGCCGCAGCGGCGGCTTGTCCACCACCGTCAGCATCTGGCCGATGTCGCCCACGGCGCGGGCCTTGAAGGTGGCCCGCACACCCTTGGGCTTGAAGCGCGGAATCTCGATGGTCCCCTCGCTGAGGGCGATGTCGAGGATCCGGCCGCTCTTCATCGTCAGGTCGAAGCGGTCGCCCTGCACCACGCCCGAGCCCGCGCCCCGCTCGATCCGCGGCAGGGTGGACGTGATCGATGCGCTGGCCTCGGTGAAGTCGAAGGCGATGTTGAGCATCGGGTTCGCCAGCTTCGGCCGCCCCCGCTGCCCCGCCGGCACGTCGGCCCGCAGGCGGAAGTTGGTGACGTGCGCCCCGTGGATGTTGCGGACGAACCAGTTTCGGGCCCCGCGCCCGGCGTGCTCGGGCCAGAAGGCGGCGGCCTGCTGCGGCCCGATGGTCCCGTCGCTGTCCACGGCGGCCTTCAGCGCCCAGGAGGCGTTGGGGTCCGGCCCGCGCAGCATGGCCAGGGTGGCCTTCACCGGGGCGTCGGCGATCAGCATGTCGGCGCTCTCGATCTCGAACCGGCCCTCGGCGGGCACGTAGCGCCCGCGCGCCACGGCGTTCGACACCCGCTGCGGTTCGGCGGTGGGCGCGATGGTCAGCAGGCTCTCGTTGCTGGCCACCTCGAAGCGCAGTTGCGCGGGGCCCTTGCCCTTCTCCGGGATCAGCCACGCCTGGCCGGTGGCGTCCAGCCGCAGCCGCTCGCCGTTCAGGTGGAAGGCCTGGAGCTGCACCTTCTTCGTCGCCGGGTCGTAGCGGGTGACGAAGCTGGCGCCGTCCAGCCGCTGCACGAACCGCCCCGCGCGCAGGAAGCCCTGCCCCGCCCCAGCGGTCACGTCGGCCGAGGTGATGCCCCGGCTGGCGGCGTACTGCAGCCGGGCGTGAGCATGGACCGGCGCGTCGATCTTCGACAGCGGCCTGGTGAAGCCCACGGCCGGGAACACCCGCGCCGGATTGAGCCCCGTCGCGCCGCCGACCGCCGTCAGGTCCTTGAGCCCCACCGCGCCGCGCAGGCGGCCGTTCATCACCGCCTCGCCCGCGCCGTCGTCGATGGAGAGCTGGGCGGCGGCGTCCACGCGGCCGTGCGCCTTGTGGAAGGCGAAGGTCTCCACCGCCCCGCGCCAGGCGACCGGGCCGCCGACCTCGCGCATCAGGATGACGCCGTCGTCCAGCTCCAGGCTGCGCAGGTAGCTGAGCGGGCGGCCCCGCCGCGCCTCGCCGGTCAGGGAGTTGAGGATCGTTTCCAGGTTCACCGGGACCGGCTTGCCCGCCGCGTCATAGCCGAGCGCGTAGCGGCCCTCCTTCGAGGCGCTGAGGGCGGCGAAGAAGTCCCGCGCCGTCAGCCGACCAGCGGCGGGGCTGAGCAGGGCGGCGGAGTCCAGCGCCAGCCCTGCCTCGACCGTGCGCGCCCGCAGGACCGGACGCCCGCGCCCGTCGACGAGGGACACCGCGTTCAGCCGCAGGCCCGCCGCGCGCTCCCTGGGGAACCACACCGCCTCGACCCGGCCGACCTTGGCCCGCCCGCCCTCGACCTGGGCGGCCAGCAGCCGCTCGACCGCCGGGCGCAGGGCCTGCGCGGCGATCGGGCCGGAGGAAAGCCGCCACGCGAACGCGCCCACGGCCGCCGCCAGGAGGACGAGGGCCGCCGCAAGCGTCAATAGCCCGTACCGGATGGCGGGCTTCACCATGCGTGGGAACTCATGCGGGGCGGGATCCCTATGGACGAACTCCGTTTGACGCACCAATTTCCGGCGCGAACAAGGCCGACAAGGAAATCAGGCACATGACGCAGCAACTTCAGGCCGGGGACAAGGCGCCCGATTTCGAGCTTCCCACCGACCAGGGGACCGTCCGGCTGGCCGACCTGAAGGGCCGGGCGGTCGTGCTTTACTTCTATCCCAAGGACGACACGCCCGGCTGCACCAACCAGGCCATCGGCTTCTCGCAGGCCAAGGCGGACTTCGCGGCGGCGAACACGCGCGTCATCGGCGCCTCGAAGGACACGGTCGCCAAACACGGGAAGTTCAGGACCAAGCACCAACTGACGATCGACCTCGGGTCGGACACGGAGGGCGACGTCATCGAACGCTACGGCGCCTGGGTGGAGAAGAGCATGTACGGAAGGTCTTACATGGGTATTGACCGCTCGACCTTTCTCATCGGCCCCGACGGGACCATCCGCCGCATCTGGCGCAAGGTGCGCGTCCCCGGCCATGTCGAGGAGGTGCTGGCCGCCGCGCGCGAAATCGGCTGAGATGCAACGGCCAGGGCGCGTGCGGCGATGCGCCCCACCGCCGTGTAACCCCCAAGTGTTGCACAAACGCCGCGCTCCCACAGAACCTGCGATTACTCACAGGCGAAGTCGCTCGCCCCGCTGGCGAAGTTGTTCAGGTCGCGTTAACGATTGGGTCGCAAAGTAGCAACTTGCCAGTTTTGCGCTCACCCGCGGCGCGAAGGCCCTTGCGCATTCCGTTCAGATGATTGCATATCGCCCCCGTACTGAAATGGCGGGTTTCGGGGGCCATGCGCGTCACACGCTTCTTCAAGCGAGTCCGGCGGAATCTGGAGGAGCTGTTCCCTGAACGGCACCTCTATGTCCGCTCCGGCGGCGAGATGCGCGGCTATGTCCTTTCCACCAGCAAGCAGCTCATGATGGCCTCGGCCGTCGGCGCCGCCGCGTTGTGGATGGGCGTGTGCACGGCCGCGATGATGGTCAACGCCATGGCGCTGTCGGCTTCCGACCAGGAGATCGCCCGCACCCAGGCCAAGTACGAGCGCTGGATCGCCGACCGCCAGGCGCGCCTGAACAGCGCCGTCGCCCAGCTCAACGCCACCGACGAGTCCATCGACGACCTCGCCGTCTCGGTCGAGAAGCGCCACGCGGCGCTGGCCATGCTGCTGACCGACTTCAAGGGCGCGCCGGGCGCGCAGGCGGCGCTCGCCCCCGCCAGGCCGAAGCTGCTGGCCGCCGGCGCCGCGCCGATGGAGCGGGTGCAGTCGATCCGCATGGACCAGGAGCGCCTGATCGAGGCCGCCGAGTCCTTCGCCAAGAGCCGGGCCGAGCGCCTGCGCCTGGCCTTCCGCCTCGCCGGCCTGAACCCCGACAGCTACGCCGCGCGCGGCTCGGCCCTGGGCGGTCCGCTGATCGAGGCCAAGGACCCCCGCGCCCTGGCCGCCGTGCTGGACGTCGACGTCGACTTCGCCGTGCGCATCCAGCGCGCCTCGACCGACATGTCGGACATGCGGGCGCTGAACACGGCGGCGCGCAAGCTGCCCTTCGCCCGCCCGACCCAGGCCGCCGCCCAGAGCAGCAGCTACGGCGTGCGGCTCGACCCCTTCACGCGCCGCCCGGCCTTCCATTCGGGCCTGGATTTCCCCGGCGCGCTGTCGACGCCGATCTATTCCACGGCGCCGGGCATCGTGTCGTTCACGGGCGTCCGCTCGGGCTACGGCAACACCATCGAGATCGACCACGGCAACGGCTTCAAGACCCGTTACGCCCACCTGCAGAAGATCGGCGTGCGCGTCGGCGAGCGGGTGGCGGTCGGCCAGCGGATCGGCGGCATGGGCTCGACGGGCCGCTCGACCGGCTCGCACCTGCATTACGAGGTCTGGGCGAACGGCCGCGCCCAGAACCCGAACCGTTTCCTGAAAGCCGGCGATTATGTTCAGCAAGCCAACTAAGTCCGCATCCAAGGCCCCTCCCCGCATCGAGATGCCGCCCGCCGCCGCGCCCGCGCCCGAAGCCCCGCGCAAGCCGAAGGTCGCCTCGCTGATCAGCGGCGACATCACGGTAGAGGGCGGCGTGACCGGCGACGGCGAACTCCAGATCGACGGCGTGGTGCGCGGCGACGTCCGCGTCGGGCGCCTGACGGTGGGCGAGACGGGCCACGTCGAGGGCTCGGTCTATGCCGAAGCCGCCGAGATCCGCGGCCGCATCATCGGCGCGGTGACGGCCAAGCAGGTGCGTCTGTACGGCACGGCCTATGTCGACGGCGACATCACCCATGAGCAACTGGCGATGGAGACGGGGGCGTTCTTCCAGGGCCGCAGCCTGAAGTTCCAGCGCCCCGCAGCGGTGGCGGCGCAGCAGCCGGCGGCTCCGGCTCCGGCGCCTGCGAAGGCTTGATTCCTCCCCGCTTCGCAGGGGAGGAGAAGAGCCTCAGGCCTCCACGGCGTCCCGGGTCGCGCCGACCCTCTGGGCGAGCGCCGCGCCCATGAACTCGTCCAGGTCGCCGTCCAGCACGCCCTGCGTGTCCGAGGTCTCGACGCTCGTCCGCAGGTCCTTGACCATCTGGTAGGGCTGCAGCACGTAGCTGCGGATCTGGTGGCCCCAGCCGATGTCGGTCTTCTGGTCCTCCAGCGCCTGCTGCGCCGCCTCGCGCTTCTGAAGCTCCGCCTCGTAGAGCCGCGCGCGCAGCATCTTCCAGGCTTCCTCGCGGTTCTGGTGCTGCGAGCGGCCCATCTGGCAGGCGACCGCGATGCCGGTCGGGATGTGCGTCAGGCGCACGGCCGAGTCCGTCTTGTTGATGTGCTGGCCGCCCGCGCCGCTGGCCCGGTAGGTGTCGGTGCGCACGTCGGAAGGGTTGATCTCGATCTCGATGGTGTCGTCGACCACCGGATAGACCCAGACCGAGGCGAACGAGGTGTGCCTCCGGGCGCTGGAATCGTAGGGCGAGATGCGCACCAGCCGGTGGACCCCCGCCTCGGTCTTCAGCCAGCCATAGGCGTTGGCGCCCTTCACGTGCAGGGTCGCCGACTTGATGCCCGCCTGTTCGCCCGGCGTCTCCTCGATGACCTCCACGCCCATGTCGTGGGCCCCCGCCCATCGCGAGTACATGCGCAGCAGCATCGAGGCCCAGTCGGCGGACTCCGTCCCTCCCGCCCCCGAATTGATTTCCACGTAGCAGTCGTTGCCGTCCGCCTCGCCCGACAGCAGCGCCTCCAGCTCGGCCCGGGCGGCGCGTTCGCGGATGGCCTTGAGCTGGGCGCGCGCGTCCTCCAGCGAGGCCTCGTCGCTCTCCATGTCCGCAAGCTCGGCGTACTCGACCGCGTCCTTGAGGTCGCGCTCCAGCGAACGCACCGCCTCGACCTGCGAGGCCAGCCGCTGGCGATCGCGCATCAGCGCCTGGGCCTCGGCGGGCCGGTCCCAGAGGGTCGGGTCCTCCGCCCGGGCGTCGAGTTCGTCCAGTCGTCTTAGGGCAGGGTCCCAGTCAAAGACGCCTCCTGAGCAGTCCGACGGACTGCTCGATGTCGGCCGCGGCGGCCTCGACATCCGGTCTCATGATTCAACTCCGCGAAACGGGCGGGCCAGATAGCGCGCCCGGCCCCTCAATACAATCCGCTCAGGTCGTCGGGCGCCCTCGCCGGCGGCGGGGCCTTGGGCTGGGGCGGCGGGGCGTTGTTGAGTTGGCCGCCGGGCCAGGCCTGGCTGTAGGGCAGCGGCGCGTCGGGCTGGGCCTGCACGGCCCGGGGCCTGGGCTCCTGGCCGGGACGGAAGGCTTCGCGCTGGCCGTTGACGATGGCGAACTTCGCCTCCTTGGGCGCCTTGAACGGCGTCGTCGGCAGGCCCTTGGTCGCCTCCTGCATGAACTCGATGAAGATCGGCAGGGAGGCCACGCCCCCCGTCTCGCTCTCGCCCAGCGAGCGGTTGTCGTCGAAACCGACGAACACGCCCACCACGACCTGCGGCGTGTAGCCCACGAACCAGGCGCTGCGGTACTCGTTGGTGGTGCCGGTCTTGCCCGCCACCGGACGGTTCAGCACGCGGGCGGCGGTCGCCGTGCCGCGCTGGACCACGCCCTCCAGCATGGAGGTGACCTGGAAGGCGACGATGGGGTCGATGACCTCCTTGCCGCCGGGGGCGATGCGCGGGCTTTCCTCGCCGTTGAAGCCGGCGGTGCAGCGCGGGCAGCCCCGCTTGTCGGCGCGGTAGATGACCTTGCCCTCGCGATCCTCGACCAGTTCGATCAGGTGCGGCTCGACCTTGCGGCCGCCGTTGACGAACGAGGTATAGGCGCTGGTCAGCCGGAAGGGCGTCGTCTCACCCGCCCCCAGCGCCATGGCGAGCACCGGGGCCATGTCGGAGGCCACGCCCGTGCGTTCGGCCATGTCGGCGATCTTCTTCATGCCGACGCCCTGGGCCAGGCGCACCGTCATGGCGTTGCGCGACAGCTCCAGTCCGCGCCGCAGCGGCATCGAGCCGTAGTACTCGCGGTTGTAGTTCTCCGGCGACCAGTCCTCGCCGTCGCGGCCCTTCAGGGTGATGCGGGCGTCGGTGACGTAGCTGGCGGGGGTGTAGCCGTTCTCCAGCGCCGCCGCGTAGACGAACGGCTTGAACGCCGAGCCCGGCTGGCGCATCGCCTGTGTCGCGCGGTTGAACTTCGACAGCGAGAAGGAATAGCCGCCGACCATGGCCACCACGCGGCCGGAGTGGGGCTCCATCGCCACCAGGGCGCCGTTGACCAGCGGCACCTGCCGCAGGCGATAGCCGTCGCCATCCTCCGCCGGTTCGACGAAGACCATGTCGCCGACGTCCAGTCCCTTGCCCGCCCTGGCCCAGGATACGTCGCGGGCCACCAGGACGCCGGGGCCGTAGTCCTTGGCCGGGCGCACCCGAACCGTATTGCCGGAGATGCTTTCGATGACGGCGGCGCGCCAGGCCCGGCGCTCCGACGGCGGGGTCTTCTTCAGGGCGGCGGCTTCCCAGCCGGGCGCGATCTCGCTGACCCGCCCCCAGGCCCCGCGCCAGCCGTGGCGGCGGTCATAGGCTTCCAGCCCGTTCATCAACGCCACCCGCGCGGCGGTCTGGAGCCGCGGGTCGAGGGTGGTGCGCATGTAGTAGCCGCCCTCGTTCAGCCGCTGGCCGAGCGTGGAAAGGCCCCGGCGGCGGACCTCTTCCACGAAGAAGTCGGCGTCGCGGTACTTGGCGCGGGTCGGGGCGCTCTGGACCTTGAGGTCGCTCGCCAGCGCCCTGTCGGCGTCGGCGCGGCTGACCCAGCCCAGCTTGGCCATTTCGGAGATGATCCAGTCGCGGCGCCCGACCGCGGCGGCCTTGCGGTTGATGGGGTGGTAGTTCTGCGGCCCCTTGGGCAGGGCGGCGAGATAGGCCGCCTCCTCCAGGTTCAGGTCGTTGATCGACTTGCCGAAGTAGTTGAAGGCCGCCGCCCCGACCCCATAGGAGCGGTAGCCCAGCCAGATCTCGTTCAGGTACAGCTCTAGTATCTGCTCCTTGTTGAGCGTCTGCTCCAGCCGCCGGGCGAGGATGGCTTCCTTCAGCTTGCGGCCGATGGTGGCGTCGGAGGTCAGAAGGACGTTCTTGGCCACCTGCTGGGTGATGGTCGAGCCGCCCTCCAGCCTGCGCCCGCGCACCGCGTTCAGCACGTTCTTGACCATCGCCCGGCCCAGGCCCTGCACGTCGACCCCGCTGTGCTGGAAGAAGTTGCGGTCCTCGGCGGCCAGGAAAGCCTGCACCAGGTGCGGCGGCATCTGGTCGTAGGGAATGAAGATGCGCCGCTCGCGGCTGAACTCGCCGATCAGGGTGCCGTCCCAGGCGTAGACGCGCGTGGCGGTCGGCGGGCGATAGTCCGCCAGGTCCCCCGCGTCGGGCATGTCATGGAAGAGCCATGCGGCGTAGATGGCGATGGCGAAGCCCGCCACCGCGATCACGCTCAGCACCGCGATGCCCGCGACCGCGACCCATTTTTCCAGGGGTTTCAAACTGACGGACCTCCGGCGGACGCCCCAGGCCCCGCATCCGTCCTCTAGCGCGCCAATCGCCGGGCGCCAACGCCCGACCCCCTGCGGGACATCAGCGCGAGGCCAGTCTCGTCTGTTCGGCGAAGTAGGCGTCGATGGAATCGCCCACCGCGCCCATCAGCTTCTTGCGGCCGTTGGCGTTGGCCAGGAGCTTCTCGTCCTCGCCGTTGGTGATGAAACCCATCTCCAGCAGCACGGCGGGCACGTCCGGCGCCAGCAGCACCACGAAGCCCGCGTCCCGGTGGCTGCGGCGCAGCAGGGCGGTGTGGTCGCCCACCTTCTCCAGCAGGATCTCGGCGAACTGGGCCGAGCGATTCTTGGTCGAGCGCTGGGTCAGGTCGAACAGGATCTGGCCGACGGCGCGGTTGTCGCCCGCATAGCTGGCGTTCATCAGCCAGTCGTCCTTGCTCATCACCTTGGTCGAGCGCTCGGCCCCCTTCTCCGACAGGGTGTAGACCGACAGGCCGCGCGTATCGCTGCTGGGCCCCGCGTCGGCGTGCAGCGACAGGAAGAGGTCGGCGTCGGCCTTGCGGGCGATGCGCACCCGCTGCTCCAGCGGCACGAAGACGTCGCTGTCGCGGGTCATCACCACCTTGTACTTGCCGGACTTCTCCAGCCGGGCCTTCAGGGCGCGGGCGGAGGCCAGCGTGATGTCCTTCTCGATCGACTCCGCGCCCTTGGCGCCGGGGTCCTTGCCGCCGTGCCCGGCGTCGATGACGATCACCCGCTTGCCGGTGCGGGGCGCGCCCTGCGCCACCATCACCTTGGGCGCCACGGCCTTGGTCAGGACGGGCGCATCGCCCGCCGCCCTCACGTCCACGACGTAGCGGTAGTTCTCCACCCCGTCGCCCGGGGGCAGCAGGAAGCGGCGGCGGACCTCGGCCTCGCCCGCCAGCTCGACGATGAGCCGGGCCTGGCCGTTCTTGCGCGCCACCGACCAGCGGCGCACCAGCCCCTGCCCCTCGCCTTCCAGCGTGAAGGGAGCGTCGACCTCGGACAGGGCGACGACGATGCGCCCCTCCGATCCGTCCTCGATGAGTTTTCCCGTGACGGCGCGGTCCAGGTCGAGGACCACGCGGGTCTCGGCGGCGTCGCCGCCCAGGCGCACCTTCAGCACGCCGCCGCCCGCCGCCTCGGCGATCTGCACGGCGCCCAGCCCGACGGCGCACACCGCCGCGAACACCGCGGCGGCGACTCTCGCCTTGGTCTTGCTGGCCAAGCGTGTGCGCATTCTTCGCCCCACGAACCGAACTCTCCGAACCTCGGATTATGGAGGCGCAGGTGTGGCAAATCCGTTAAGCGACGGTAACCCCCTTGGCGCCTGCCCAGTCGCTTTCCTTTTGGTCGCGGATGTGGGTAAAGTCCGGCGCGCTCCAGGCGGCCCCGCTTCGCGGGACGCCCCATGCCTGAAATCCAGGCGGCGGCGCATCATCCAATCCGCGCCTTTTAACAGTGGCGCGACAGGGAATTGTCCAATGGGCTGCGCACACGCCCGCATTCGGCATTCGATCCTCCGCTCCGCCCAAGACGGCGCTGCGGCAGGCGGGTCCGTCGCGCGCGCCCTCATCACAAGCCGGCGCCCGGGCCGAGAGCCCGACGCGCGCCGTGGAGACCCACTTAATGTCAAAGAAGATGCTGATCGACGCGGCGCATGCGGAAGAAACGCGCGTCGTCGTCGTGGATGGAACCCGGGTTGAAGAGTTCGATTTCGAGAGCCAGTCGAGGAAGCAGCTCCGGGGGAACATCTACCTCGCCAAGGTGACGAGGGTCGAACCGAGCCTGCAGGCCGCGTTCGTGGAGTATGGCGGCAACCGCCACGGCTTCCTGGCCTTCAACGAAATCCACCCCGACTACTACCAGATCCCGCACGCCGATCGCGAAGCCCTCATGCGCGACGAGCTGGACGACGAGGACGACCATCATCACGCCCCCGCCCGCAATGGCGGCGAGGACGATGAGGACGAAGGCGGGAACGGCCATGACGACGACGACGTCATGGAGGAAGAAGTCGCCCGGCGCCGCCGTCGCCTCATGCGCAAGTACAAGATCCAGGAAGTGATCAAGCGCCGGCAGATCATGCTGGTGCAGGTCGTCAAGGAGGAGCGCGGCAACAAGGGCGCGGCGCTGACCACCTACCTGTCGCTGGCGGGCCGCTACGGCGTGCTGATGCCGAATACGGCGCGCGGCGGCGGCATCAGCCGCAAGATCACCACCGCCACCGACCGCAAGCGCCTGAAGACCGTCGTCCAGAGCCTGGACGTGCCGCAGGGCATGGGCCTGATCGTCCGCACGGCGGGCGCCAAGCGCACCAAGGCCGAGATCAAGCGCGACTACGAGTACCTGCTGCGCCTGTGGGAGAACATCCGCGAGACGACGCTGCACTCCATCGCCCCGGCGCTGATCTACGAGGAAGAGGACCTCGTTAAGCGCGCCATCCGCGACCTGTTCGACAAGGACATCGACGGCGTCTGGGTCGAGGGCGAGGACGGCTACAAGGAAGCGCGCGACTTCATGCGCATGCTGATGCCGTCCCAGGCCAAGAAGGTGCAGGCGTACCGCGAGCCGACGCCGCTGTTCGTGGCGCACCGGGTCGAGGACCACCTGTCGCAGATCTACTCGCCGGTCGTGCCGCTGAAGTCCGGCGGCTACCTGGTCATCAACCAGACCGAGGCGCTGGTCGCCGTCGACGTCAACTCGGGCCGCGCCACCAAGGAGCGGAACATCGAGGCGACGGCGCTGAAGACCAACATGGAGGCGGCCGAGGAAGCCTGCCGCCAGCTTCGCCTGCGCGACCTGGCCGGCCTGATCGTCATCGACTTCATCGACATGGACGAGTCCAAGAACAACCGGGCCGTCGAGAAGAAGCTGAAGGACTGCCTGAAGGACGACCGCGCCCGCGTGCAGATGGGCCGGATCAGCGCCTTCGGCCTGATGGAGATCTCCCGCCAGCGCCGCCGCACCGGCGTGCTGGAAGGCACCACCCACGTCTGCGAGCACTGCGCCGGGCAGGGCCGGGTGCGCTCGACCGAGTCCAGCGCCCTGGCGGCCCTGCGCGCGGTCGAGATGGAGGCCCTGAAGGGCGGCGGCGAGGTGACCCTGAAGGTCAGCCGCGCGGTCGGCCTCTACATCCTCAACGAAAAGCGCGGCTACCTGACCCGCGTCCACCAGACCCACGGCCTGTTCGTCACCATCCAGATCGACGACGCCCTGGGCCAGGCCGACCACGAGATCGAGCGCACCCTGCTCGGCCAGCAGTCGATGCACCGCCTGGAAATCCCCGCCGCCGGTCCCCGCGTCTATGAACCCGACCCCGAGTTCGAGGCGGTCGAGGATGAAGAGGACGAGGAAGACGAGGAGGTCTTCTCCGAGGAGGGCGATGAGGACGAGGAAGACGGCGATGCGGGCGAAGCGCCCCGCGCCCGCCGCGACGACCAGCCTCACGACGAGGAAGGCCGCGGCGGACGCCGCCGCCGCCGCCGCCGCGGCCGCCGGGGCGATGAGCGCCCCGAGCGCGCTCCCGAAGGCGCCGCTGACGCCGACAGCGCCGAGCCCGAAGCCCGCGCTTCCGACGAGGACGGCGGCGAAGGCGAGGACGGCGGACGCCGCCGCCGCCGGGGCCGCCGCGGCGGACGCCGGATGCGCGAGGACGGAGCCCGTCCGGCCGACGCCTTCGGCTGGTCGCGCCCGCGCGTGCCGTTCGGCGACGATCCCTTCGTCTGGCATGACCCCGCGACCCTGGACAGCGCGCTGGCCGCCGCCTCGCGCCCGGTCGAGCCCGCGCCCGTGAAGGCCCCGGAGCCCGAGCCTGTCGCCGCCGAACCGGCGTCCGACGTCGACATCTGGGTCGAGCTGCCGCCCGCCGAGGAGGCGCCGAAGAAGTCCCGCCGCAGCCGTGGCAAGAAGGCCGCCGCGCCCGTCGAGGCTGAAGCCGAAGCCGCGCCGGAACCCGTGGTCGAGGCGCCCGCGCCCGAACCCGAGCCCGTCGTGGAAGCCGCGCCCGAGCCCGAGCCGGAACCCGCCGCGCCCAAGAAGCGGACCCGCGCGCGTAAGGCCGCCGCGCCCGCACCGGAGCCCATCGCCGCCGAGGTCGAAGCCGCGCCCGAGCCCGTCATCGAGGCCGAGCCCGCTCCCGCCCCCGCTCCGCGCGAGCCCGACCCCGCCGAAATTTCGGCGCCGCCGGCTGCTCCAAGGAAGGGCTGGTGGCGGCGCTGAGGCGTAGCCGCTAGGATGTCGCAAGCGCGGGGGCGCGAACTGGAGATCCGAGGATGACCTCCTTCCGTCCGGTCAGGGCATTCGGCCGCGCCCTCGCCTTCGCGGCGGCGCTGCTGACCGCCCTGCCCGCGCATGCCCAGGGCATCTCGCTGCTGCGCGACACCGAGATCGAGGAGATCCTGCACAAGCAGGCCGATCCCCTGTTCGCGATCGCGGGCTTCAACCCGAAGGAGGTCCGCATCCTGCTGGTCGGCGACAAGGACCTGAACGCCTTCGCCACCGCCGGATTGCAGATCGGCCTGAACACCGGCCTGATCCTCCAGACCGAGAACCCCAACCAGCTCAAGGGCGTCATCGCCCACGAGACGGGGCACCTGTCCGGCGGCCACCCGATCCGCTCCAACGAACTGATGCGGGCGGGCTTGCGCCCGATGCTGCTGACCATGGGGCTGGGCGTGCTGGCCGCGCTGGCGGGGGCGCCGGACGCGGGCGCGGCGCTGCTGGCCAGCTCCAGCCAGTTCGGGACCATCGGGGCGATGGGCTACAGCCGCGAGCAGGAATCGCGCGCCGACCAGGCCGCCGTCGGCTTCCTGGAGAAGACCGGCCAGTCGTCGAAGGGGCTGGTCGAGTTCTTCGACAACTTCCGCTACCAGGAGGTCTTCCAGGAGGCCCGCCGCTTCGCCTACTTCCGCAGCCACCCGCTGTCGTCGGAACGCATCGAGATGCTGCGCCGCCGGGTCGAGGAACAGAAGCACTACGACGCCGTCGATTCCCCTGAGGACCTCGCCGAGCACGAGGTGATGAAGGCCAAGATCGACGGCTTCCTCAATCCGCAGCAGTCGCTGATCAAGTACTCCGAGAAGGACACGGCCTATACGTCCCGCTACGCGCGGACCATCGCCTACTACCAGACCAAGGACGCCGACCGGGCGCTGAAGCTGCTCGACGGCCTGCTCGCCGACTATCCCGACAACCCCTACCTGTGGGAGCTGAAGGGCCAGATCCTGTTCGAGTTCGGTAGAGCCGCCGAGGCCGAGGCGCCGCAGCGCAAGTCCGTCGAGCTGAAGTCCGACGCGCCCCTGCTGCGGGTCAACCTCGGCCAGACGCTGGTGTCGCTGGACGACCCGGTCAAGCGCGACGAGGGCATCGTCGAGCTGAAGAAGGCGCTGGTGTTCGAGGATGACAACTCCTTCGCCTGGCGCCTGCTGGCCCAGGCTTACGACCGCAAGGGCGAGGACGGGCTGGCGCGGCTGGCCACGGCCGAGGGCTACTACGCCGTCGGCGCCGTGCGCGAGGCCCGCGTCTTCGCCATGCGCGCCCGCGAGCTGCTCAAGAAGGACACCATCGACTGGCGCCGCGCGACCGACATCGTGCTGGTGTCCGAGCCGAGCGACGACGACCTGCGGGCCATCGCCCGCGAAGGGCTGAAATGAAGCGCATCGTACTGGCTGTCGCCCTCCTCGCCCTCGCCGCCTGCAACAGGCCGCCCGCCGTCGAACGAGAGTTCGGCGAGAAGGTCCGCGCCTACCTGCTGGAAAATCCCGAGGTCTTGCAGGACGCCTACGCCAAACTCCAGCAGAAGGAGGCGGCCGGCAAGCTCGCGGCCGCAGGCGACGCCATCAGGAAGAACCGGGCGGCGCTGGAGCGCGACAGCCGCGACTTCGTGGCCAATCCGAAGGGCAAGGTCACGGTGGTCGAGTTCTTCGACTACAACTGCGGCTACTGCAAGGTGGTGGCCCCGGACGTGATGGCCCTGGTCCGCGAGCACCCGGACGTGCGGTTCGTCTTCAAGGACATGACCATCTTCGGCGAGACGTCCGAGTTCGCCGCCGCTGCGGCTGCTGAGGCGCGCAAGAGCGGCAAGTACCTGGCCGTCCACGGCGAGTTCATGGCCGCCAAGCCGCTCGACGACGCGGGGGTCGAGCACATCCTGGCCCGTCACGGCGGCGACGCGGCGGCGGCCCGGACGATCCAGCAGTCGGAGGCGCAGAAGGAATACATCTCCGACGTCCACGACCTGGCCGCCGAACTGGGCATCCAGGGCACCCCGGCCTTCGTGATCGGCGACACGCTGATCCCGGGCGCGGACCCGGCGGCCCTGCGCGAGGCGATCGCGGCGGCGAAGAAGGGCTAGGCGCTCTTCTTCAGCCGCGCTGGGTTGGAGAACTCCATCACCCCGTCCTCGACCGACCCGAACTTCAGGCTCATCAGGTCGAGCGCATAGTTCTGGTGCAGCTTCCACGGCGCCTTGGTCCCCTGCTTCGGGAACTTGGCGATGGAGCGCTGGACGTAGCCCGACGAGAAGTCCAGCCACGGGACCTCGCCCACCGACGGGTCGCTGTTGCGCGGCGTGGCCTGCCGCGCGCCCGTCCGCGTCATGTGGTTCAAGAGGCGGCAGACGTACTCGCACGTCAGGTCGCACTTCAGCGTCCACGAGGCGTTGGTGTAGCCGAACGCCGAGGCGAGGTTCGGCACATCCGAATACATCATGCCCTTGTAGCTCAGCGTCTTGGCGGGCTCGACCACGCGGCCGTCCACGCTCAACGTCAGGCCGTTCATCACCTGCAATGTCAGGCCCGTCGCCGACACCACGACGTCGGCAGGCAGTTCCTTGCCCGACTTCAGCCGGATGCCCGTCTCGGTGAAGGTCTCGATGTGGTCGGTGACCACCGAAGAGGAGCCCTCGCGCAGCGACTGGAAGAGGTCGCTGTCGGGCACCAGGCACACCCGCTGATCCCACGGCTTGTAGCTGGGCGTGAAGTGGGTATCGACATCGTAATCCGGCCCCATCTCGCTGCGCACCATCCCGACGATGCGCTCCTTGACCTTGTCCGGCCGGGACTTGGACAGGGCGAAGAAGAACATGTTGAGGGCCACGTTCTTCCAGCGGGTGATGGCGTAGGCGAGCTTGGCCGGCAGCCGTGCGCGCAGCCAGTCGGCCACCCCGTCCCTGGCCGGGCGCGAAACCACATAGGTCGGCGAGCGCTGGAGCATGGTCACGTGCGCAGCGGTCTCGGCCATCGACGGGACCAGGGTCACCGCCGTCGCCCCCGACCCGATCACCACGACCTGCTTGTCCGCATAGTCGAGGTCTTCCGGCCACTTCTGCGGGTGGACCAGCACGCCCTTGAACTTCTCCACGCCGGGGAAGTCGGGCGTGTAGCCGCCCTCGTAGCTGTAGTAGCCGCCGCACAGGAACAGGAAGTTGCAGGTGAAGGTCGCGCTCTCCCCGTCCCGCCTCACCTCGACGGTCCAGGCGGCGTCCTCGCTCGACCACGCGGCCCCGACGACCTGGTGGCCGTAGCGGATGTGCCGGTCGATGCCGTTCTCGGCCGCCGTCTCGCGGATGTAGTTCAGGATCGACGGCCCGTCGGCGATGGCCTTCGCCTCGCGCCACGGCTTGAAGGCGTAGCCGAGGGTGTACATGTCCGAATCCGACCGGATGCCGGGATACCGGAACAGGTCCCAGGTGCCGCCCATCCGGTCGCGGCCCTCAAGGATCGCATAGGTCCGGTCCGGGCAGTTGGCCTGGAGGTGGTATCCGGCCCCCACGCCCGACAGGCCGGCGCCGACGATCAGGACATCGAAATGTTCGCTCATGCGGTCAGGCTAGCGTCCGTCACGCGATAAGTAAACGCCGTTCAGATAAGCCCGGCCAGCGGCGACGACGGGTCGGCGTACAGCCGCTTGGCCATCCGCCCGGCGAGGTAGGCTTCCCGTCCGGCGATGACCGCGTGCTTCATGGCGGTCGCCATGCGGATGGGGTCCTTGGCCTCGGCGATGGCGGTGTTCATCAGGATGCCGTCGCAGCCCAGCTCCATGCCGATGGCGGCGTCCGAGGCGGTGCCCACCCCTGCGTCGACCAGCACCGGCACCTTCGCCTGCTCGACGATCAGCCGGATGTTGATGCGGTTCTGGATGCCCAGTCCCGAGCCGATGGGCGCCCCCAGCGGCATGATGGCCGAGGCCCCCGCCTCCTCCAGCTTGCGGGCGTAGACGGGGTCGTCCGAGCAGTAGACCATCACCGAGAATCCCTCGGAGACCAGCAGCTTCAGCGCCCGCAGCGTCTCCTCCATGTCGGGATAGAGGGTCTTGGGGTCGGACAGCACCTCCAGCTTCACGAGATCCCAGCCGCCCGCCTCGCGCGCCAGCCGCAGCGTCCTCACGGCCTCCTCGCCGGTGAAGCAGCCCGCCGTGTTGGGCAGGTAGGTGAAGCGGTCGGGCTTCACATAGTCGACCAGCAGCGGCTGCGTCGGGTCCGACAGGTTCACCCGCCGCACCGCCACGGTGACGATCTCCGCGCCCGCCGCCTCGGCGGCGGCGGCGTTGGTGGCGTAGTCCTTGTACTTTCCGGTCCCGACGATCAGCCGCGAGGTGAAGGTGCGTCCGGCGACGGTCCAGGTGTCGTTTTGGGTATCGGTCATGGGGGAATGACTACACTGCAAGACATGTCTTCGCGAGACTTTCGCCCCCGGAATCGCCACTCCCGAGACGGTTGTCCGCGCCCCGGCTTTTGGAGGCACACTCTCATCGTCATCCCGGCCGTAGCGCAGCGGAGAGCCGGGACCCAGGGGGCCCTGCGCACCACCCCTGGGTCCCGGATCGTCCCTGCGGGCCGTCCGGGATGACGATGAAAGGAGGCTTATTCCAAGAGCTCAGGCACAGGAGACTCTCACCCCCCGCCGATGAAGGTCACGATCTCGATGCGGTCGCCGTCCGCCAGCTCGGTCGCCGCGTAGGCCGACCTCGGGACGATCTCCAGGTTCCGCTCCACGGCCACCTTGCGGGTCTCCAGGCCAAGCGCCGCCACCAGCGCGGCCACATCCGCGACGCCCTCGAACCGCCGCTCCTCGCCGTTCACTGAAATGTTCATTTCACTTCACCTTGAGCCCCGCGCTTGTGACCCCGACCGCCGGGCTATACAAGACGGCGGAACTCGCGGCGGGGCCGAATGTCGAAACCGATCTACGTGTTGAGCGGGCCGAACCTCAACCTTCTAGGCGTCCGCGAACCCGAAATCTATGGCCGCGACACCCTGGCCGACATCCAGGCGCGCTGCGAATCGCTGGCGGGCGAGAGGGGCCGCAAGGTCGTCTTCCGCCAGTCCAACCACGAGGGCGAGCTGATCGACTGGGTGCAGGAAGCGCGGATGAGCGCCTGCGCCCTGGTCATCAACCCCGCCGGCTACGGCCATACGTCCGTGGCCTTGCTCGACGCGCTCAAGACCCTGACTATCCCGGTCGTCGAGTGCCACCTGTCCAACCCGGCGGCCCGCGAGGATTTCCGGCATCGGACCTACGTCTCGCTCGCGGCGACGGGGATCGTCTCCGGCTTCGGGCCCAAGAGCTATGAACTGGCCGTCGAGGCCGCCGCCCATCTGGCGGCCGCAGCGAACCCCCCGGCCTGAACAGAGGTTATTGCTTTCATGTCCAACCCCCAGGTCCCTGCGGATTCCCCCGACGCGCGGCCCATCGACACGCGGCTGGTCCGCAAGCTCGCCGACATCCTGAAGGACACCGGCCTGAGCGAGATCGAGGTCGAGCGCGGCGATCTGAAGATCCGCGTCGCCCGTGAGCTGACCGTCCAGGCCGCCGCCCCCGTGGCGCTGGCCCCGGTGGCCGCCGCCGCTCCCGCCGCGGCCGCCCCTGCGGCCCCCGCCGCCGAGGCCGCGCCCGTGCGCAACGGCGACGTGGTGCCCTCGCCGATGGTCGGCACCTGCTATCTCCAGCCGCAGCCGGGCGCCGAGCCCTTCATCCGCGTCGGCGCCCAGGTCGCCGCCGGCCAGACGCTGCTCATCGTGGAAGCGATGAAGACGATGAACCCCATCCCCGCGCCCCGCGCCGGGAAGATCACGGAAATTCTGGTCTCCGACGCCCAGCCCGTCGAGTTCGGCGAGCCGCTGGTCGTCATCGAGTAGCGCCGTGTTCGACAAGATCCTGATCGCCAACCGGGGCGAGATCGCCCTGCGGGTTCACCGCGCCTGCAAGGAAATGGGCATCGCCACCGTGGCCGTCCATTCCGAGGCCGACGCCGGCGCCATGTGGGTGCGGCTGGCCGACGAAAGCGTCTGCATCGGCCCGGCTCCGGCCGCCAAGAGCTACCTGAACATCCCCTCGATCATCGCGGCGGCGGAGATCACCGGGGCGCAGGGCATCCACCCCGGCTACGGCTTCCTGTCCGAGAACGCCCGGTTCGCGGAGATCGTGAACGCCCACGGCTTCACCTTCATCGGGCCCAAGCCCGAGCACATCCGCATGATGGGCGACAAGATTACCGCCAAGCAGGCCGTGAAGGACGCCGGCATCCCGGTCGTCCCCGGCTCCGACGGCGCGGTCGAGACGGAGGAGGAAGCCTTCGCGGCGGCCGAGCAGATCGGCTTCCCCGTCCTGATCAAGGCGGCGGCGGGCGGCGGCGGGCGCGGCATGAAGGTGGCCCCGACCGCCGACGACCTGGCCGAGGCCGTGG